>DAMCTY010000036.1:0-41911 GCA_032112995.1 Stenotrophomonas sp.
TGCGGCAGCACGTCCCAGCGACGGTCGGCGTTGCCCTTGCCGATGCGCTTCATTTCCTGCGCATGGCGCCAGGTGGAGGCGATCAGCATGTTGCCACCAAAGCTGCCACGGCCCATCGGCTGCACGGTGTAGTCCAGGTCGCGCAACGGCGTGCCGATCTCGATCTTCATCGCCGCCAGCTTGGCTTCGGCTTCGCTCTTGGCTTCAGCGCTCAGCCAGGTGCTGCGCTTGACCGCGGCAATCTGCGCTTCGCGGATCTGGTCGACCATGATGCCGGCCTGGCGGCGGGCGTCACGGCTGACGTAGGCATTGGCGTACTCGTGGCCCAGCATCGGGCCGGCGGCCACGTTGATGGCGTCCAGCACTGCATCCGGGCGGGCCGGGGCGATGGTCTGGCCACGCAGCACGCGGCCGCGGAACTCGAACTCGGCGTCGCGGTAGGCCTTGGACAGGTAGGGGGCCATCGCATCACCCACACGCCAGCGCAGGTAAGCCTTCCACTGGTTGGCCGGCAGGCGGCTGACCATGCCATTGAGCTGCTGGAACAGGTTGGGGTCGGCCAGTGAGACCAGGTCGTCGTTGACGCCCTGAGCTCTCAGGAAGGCATCCAGCTGCAGGTTGCGGTAGCGGCTGTTGAGGTCGCGGGTGGAAACCGGTGCGTAGTTGTTGAACGGGTTGTTGATGTCGGCCACCGAATGCGCGCTGCGCGCCAGTTCGGTTTCCAGTTGGATGACCAGCGCCGATTCGGCATCGAGCTGCGCAGCCGGGGTGCCGGTCAGTGCCAGGATCTGCTTCACGTAGGCGCGGTAGCGGCCCATCAATGCGACGGTGTCGGCATCGGTGCGGGTATAGAAGGCCGGGTCAGGCAGGCCGGTGCCGCCCTGCATGAAGTAGCCGATATGGCGGTCCAGCGCTTTCAGGTCCACATCCGGGGCAAAGTTGAATGCCACCGGGATGCCCACCTGGTGCAGGGCCGCGATCGAGGCCGGGATGTCCTTGGCCTTCTTGATGGCATTGATGCGGGTCAGCAGCGGAGCGATGGGCTTGGAGCCATCGGCTTCAATCGCGGCTTCGTCCAGGCCGCTGGCCCAGAAGTCGCCCAGCAGCTTCTGCACGTTGCCCTGTGGGGCGCTCATTGCGCGCTCCAGCAGTTGGCGCTGCTGGTTGCGGGTATTGCTGGCCAGCAGGCTGAGCGAGCTGACCGCGCCGGTCTGCGGCACCGGGTTGGCCTTGAGCCAGTCGGCGTTGCTGAGCTCGTAAAAATCCGTACAGGCCGCGCTTACCGCCGGTGCGCGCGGGGCCGCTTTCTTGCGGGCCGCCTGGGCGTCGGTCGAGGACAGGACTGCCACCAGGCTGAAGGCCAGGGCGAGCGAAAGCGGGCGAACGTTTGGCATGTGGTGCATATCCGCAGAAGGACAAAGTGGGCGGAGTTTAACAAGCTGGCGCGGGAATGGTGCCGTTGAGGGGCACGGTTTTGGGCGACCCATCAAAACCGGAGCGCTGTGCGGTACGTGAACTTTGTCAACGGCTGTGGCGGGGCGGCGTGTGTTTGTGATCGGGTGCGTTGCCTGCCTTGAAGTCGAGCCCGCCGATACAGGGCAGCCCTGGCCTTTCTGCAGTGCCGTCACGGGCCGCGGCATCCTCGCGGAGGCGGCCGCAGGCATGGGAGGATGGCGGTGATTGCACCTGCGTCGGGTTTCCGCTGTGGCGGCCACTACGGCCAGCAAGCATGCAAAAAGAAGGCCCGGCAGTGCCGGGCCTTCTTCGGGTTTCAGCGTGATACGCCGATTACCAGATCACCACCTGCTTGTCGCCGGCGCGGACCATCGGCGAGCCGGCCTTGCACTGGAATGCCGCAGCAAAGGTCGGCAGGTTCGACGGCGCACCCATGGCGCGGAACTGCGCAGGGGCGTGCGGGTCGGTGGCCAGGCGGACCTTGGCGTTTTCAGCGGTGTACTTGGTGCGCCACACGGTGGCCCAGTTGAAGAAGAAGCGCTGGTCGCGGGTGAAGCCGTCAACCTTGGCGTCTTCCTTGCCGGCCGACGCCTTCTGCAGGGCGTCGTAAGCAGTGGCCAGACCGCCGAGGTCGGCGATGTTCTCGCCCAGGGTCAGCGAGCCGTTGACCTTCTGGTCGCCCACCTTGTACTCGTTGAACTGGTTGACCAGCTTGCCGGTCAGGCCGGAGAAGCCCTTGGCGTCCGCCGGGGTCCACCAGTTCTCGAAGTTGCCGGTCGGCCCGAAGCGGCTGCCCTGGTCGTCGTAACCGTGGGTCATTTCGTGGCCGATCACTGCGCCGATGCCGCCGTAGTTCAGCGCGTCGTCGGCGTTCGGATCGAAGAACGGCGGCTGCAGGATGGCGGCGGGGAACACGATCTCGTTCTGCAGCGGGTTGTAATAGGCATTGACGGTCTGCGGGGTCATGCCCCACTCGGTCTTGTCCACCGGCTGGCCGATCTTGCCCAGCGCCCACTTGTAGTTGAAGGCGTTGGCGGCGCGCACGTTGCCCAGGTAGTCGTCGTGGGTGGTGCTCAGGCCCGACCAGTCACGCCACTTGTCCGGGTAGCCGATCTTCGGGGTGAAGGTCTCCCACTTGGCGATGGCCTTGGCCTTGGTCTCGTCGCTCATCCAGCTCAGGTTCTGGATGCGGTCCTTCAGTGCGTCGGCCAGGTTCTTGACCAGCACTTCCATCTTGGCCTTGGCTTCCGGCGAGAAGGCAACCTTGACGTACATCTGGCCGAAGGCATCGCCGGCATCGTTCTCGATGGTGCCCAGCACCTGCTTCCAGCGCGGCTTGATTTCCTTCTGGCCGTTCAGTTCCTTGCCGTAGAACGCGTAGTTCTCCTGCACGAACTCATTGCTCAGGTACGGTGCGGCACCGTCCACGGTGTGGAAGCGCAGGTAGGCGCGCCAGGCGGCCGGGTCGGTATCGGCCAGCATCTTGCTCACTTCCTGGTGGAAGGCGGGCATGGCCAGCGAGAACTTCTCCGGCGCGGTGATGCCCTGGGCCTTGAAGAACTCGGTCCAGCTGAAGTTCGGGGTCAGCTTGTCGGCATCGGCGACGGTGACCGGGTTGTAGTACAGCGAGACGTCACGCGACAGCTCGACGCTGGACTTGGAGGCCTTGGCCAGGCGGGTCTCGAACTTGATCACTTCCTCGGCCTGCTTGGCGGCGTCGGCCGCGGCCACGCCGCTCAGTTCCAGCACCTTTGCCACGTGGGCTTTGTAGGCGTTGAGCTTGTCGGCCTTGCCGGCGTCGGTGTAGTAGGTGGTGTCCGGCAGGCCCAGGCCGCCCTGGCTGGCGTAGGCCATGTTCATGGTCGAGTTCTTGAAGTCCGCCTCCGGACCGAAGCCGAACAGGAAGTTCTCGCCCTTGGCCGCGGTGCTGCGCAGGTAGTCGGCCAGTGCGGCGCTGTCCTGCAGGCCGTCGATGGCGGCCAGGTCGGCCTTCAGCGGGGTGATGCCCAGGCTGTTGATCTTGGCTTCGTCCATGCCCGAGGCCCAGAAGTCACCGACGATCTTCTCGATGCCGGTGGCGTTCTTCATCGCCGCGGCCTGCTCGGCCAGCTGGTGCTGCACGGCCACCGAACGCTCGTCGAGGATGGTGAAGGCGCCCCAGCTGGTGCGGTCGGACGGAATTTCGTTGGCGGTGAGCCACTTGTCATTCACGTAGCCGCCGAAATCGGTACAGGCGTCCTTGCTGGGGTCCAGGTCGGCGGCGGTGAAGGCGTTGTAGGCCGGCAGCTTGGACTCGTCCAGCTTCAGCTCGGTGGCGGCCGGCGCAGCGGCGGTGGCGGCGGGCGGGGACTGCTCTTCCTGCTTGGGGCAACCGGTCAGCGCGGCGGCGACGGCCAGCGACAGCAGGAGAATCTGGGGTTTGCGAACGATCACGGGAAAGGCCTCCAGGCCGATTTCAGAGCATGAGTGAGGCCCCGAAGCCGGGACCGAAGCAGGAAGATACGCCTGAAACCGATGAGGAAAGGGTGTAGAAGGTCATGGTCGCTCCCGGGTCTTTCCTATGGGCGGCAGCCGCTCGCCGGTGCTATACAGCGGGAATGACCAAGACATCAAGCAAGCAGTGGGATGCGATCCTGATCGGCGGCGGCCATAACGGCCTGGTGTGTGCGGCGTATCTGGCCAAGGCCGGCAAGCGCGTGCTGGTGCTTGAGCGGCGATCAGTGGTTGGGGGCGCGGCGGTCACCGAGGAGTTCCATCCCGGCTTCCGCAACTCGGTGGCCTCTTATACGGTGTCCTTGCTGCAGCCCAAGGTGATTGCCGAGCTGGAACTGGAGCGGCATGGGTTGCGGGTGGTTCCGCGCCGGCTCAACAACTTCCTGCCGCTGGGCAAGGGTGACTATCTATTGGCCGGTGGCGGGCGCACCGCAGAACAGGTTGCGCGCTTTTCCGCAC
The DNA here is from genome assembly GCA_032112995.1 of Stenotrophomonas sp. Taxonomy (GTDB): domain Bacteria; phylum Pseudomonadota; class Gammaproteobacteria; order Xanthomonadales; family Xanthomonadaceae; genus Stenotrophomonas. The sequence continues at coordinate 4,408 of DAMCTY010000036.1, forward strand.
GCGATGCCGCACGCCTGCCCGAATACGAGCAGCGCCTGGAGCTGTTTGCCGATGTGTTGCGCGCGCAGGCGCTGCAGGCCCCGCCGAACCCCAGCGGTCAGCGCGGCCTGGCGGCATTGCCTGAGTTATGGAAGGCGGGTAAGCTGGGTTGGCAGCTGCAGGGGCTGGCGCCAGCGCTGCAGCAGGAGTTGATGGACCTGTTCACCATCTCCGCGGCCGAGTACCTGGACCGCTGGTTTGAAAGCGCCCCGATCAAGGCCTTGTTCGGCTTTGATGGCATCGTTGGCAATTACGCCAGCCCCTACGCGCCGGGCACTGCTTATGTACTGCTGCACCACGTGTTTGGTGAGAGCAATGGCGTCAAGGGGGCCTGGGGCCACGCCATCGGTGGCATGGGGGCGATCACCCAGGCCATGGCCCGGGCCGCGCGCGAAGCCGGCGCGGAGATACGCACCGATGCCGCGGTGGACAAGGTGGTGGTCGAGCACGGTCGTGCCGTCGGGGTTGCGCTGGCCGGCGGCGAAGTGCTGCGCGGCAGTGCCATCGTTGCCAACGTCAATCCGAAACTGCTGTACGAGCGATTGCTGGACCCGGCCGAGGTGCCGACGGCCACACGTGAGCGCATGGCCAACTGGCGCTGCGGCTCCGGCACGTTCCGGATGAATGTCGCCTTGTCACGGCTGCCTGAGTTCAGCGTCTTGCCGGGGCAGGGCGATCACTTGACCGCCGGCATCATCATCGCGCCCAGCCTGGACTACATGGATCAGGCCTATGTGGATGCGCGCCGCCACGGTTGGTCGCGCGAGCCGGTGGTGGAGATGCTGATCCCCAGCACCCTGGACGACTCACTGGCACCGCCGGGGCAGCATGTGGCCAGCCTGTTCTGCCAGCACGTGGCCCCGCAACTGCCAGACGGGCGCAGCTGGGACGATCATCGTGAGGAAGTGGCCGATCTGATGATCGCTACGGTTGAGAAGCACGCGCCCGGTTTTGCGGCGTCGGTTCTGGGCCGGCAGATCATGAGTCCGCTGGACCTTGAGCGGACCTTCGGTCTGATCGGTGGCGATATCTTCCACGGCGCGCTGAGCTTGAACCAACTGTTCAGTGCGCGGCCGATGCTGGGCCAGGCAGCGTACAAGGGCGCGCTGCCGGGTTTGTATCTTTGTGGTTCGGGTGCGCACCCTGGCGGGGGTGTTACTGGCGCGCCGGGACACAATGCGGCAGTGGCAATACTGGCGGATTTCCGCAGTCTCTAAAACTGGACTGGAGCTGCGTCCCGCCCTTCCTGAGGTAGCAGGACGTATGGCGTCCTTGCTGGGTCGTCAGCTGCGGCCCCCGGTATCCCGGTGTGGTGACCGGCCCTGCGGATCACCAGAGCTACGCCAATAGCGGGCTGACAGCATCGGAAGGGCGATAAGAGTGGGTTTCCGACACTATCTCCCGGTTGCGCGTCTGGTGTTTCAGAACGTGCCCGATTGCGACATGAATCGAGACGATCGCATGGATGCCGTGCGCAGTGCCGGTTGCGAATGCCTGCGCGATCCGAACTGCAGGGTGAATGGCATCAGGTAAATGTGATGAAATGACTTCATCTCTTCCAGGGTGTGGAAATGAGCTTTTATTCTGGGGCACAGGGCAGCGATGAAACATTGCAATCGCTGTATGGTCGGGCAGTTCACGCGTTGAATGAAGGTCGCTGGAGTGAAGCGGCGCTTCTATCTCAGCGGTTGTTGCCATTGGCGCCGGACCATGCAGGTGTGCAGTTCGTGGCTGGAGTGGCTGCACTCAATCAGCAGCAGCTTCGGCCTGCAGTTGGGCACCTGCGCGCAGCGGTGAGGCTGAATCCTGCGCGTGTGGACTACATGGCGCAGCTGGCTCGTGCCTATGCTGCTGCGGGTGGATTACGCGAAGCAATTGAAATCGCCTCAAAAGCGCTCGAGCTGCCGACGGACGACCCATTGGCCTGCGATACGTTGGGTGTGGTGCTCACCCGCTGCAATGAACACCGGCTGGCAGCCCAGAGTTTTGGATCTGCCGTCAGTCTGCTGCCCGGGCGGGCTGCGTATCGCTACAACTTTGCGACTTCGCTCATGTTTCTTGGGAAAATCGAGGATGCAGAGCGAGAGTATGAGGTCTGTGTAAAACTTGACCCTGGTCAGTGGCGAGCTCACCTTGCCCTCTCCCAACTCCGCAAGCAGGGGGAGCTGGATAATCACTTGCCGCGATTGCAGAGGTTGCTGCTGGATAACGCCGGCAATGGCGAGGCCAGTTTGTACCTGAATCTTGCCGTGGCCAAAGAGTTGGAGGATCTTGGTCGATATGTCGAGTCGCTGGAATATCTGGCGGCAGGCAAGAAGACGGTGGCGTTGGCACGCCGTTACGATGCAGGCAGGGACAAGGCGCTGTTCGAGGCATTGGCCGGAGGTTTCGACGGCAGCGCTCCGCAAGATGCGGGTTTTGCCAGCAGCGAGCCGTTTTTTGTGGTGGGGATGCCGCGATCCGGTACGACCTTGGCTGATCGAATCCTCTCCAGTCATCCCGCTGTGCATTCTGCGGGCGAATTGATGAATTTCCCGATGGCTGTTCGGCGCTTGAGTGGTGTAGGCGGGCGGGAATTGCTGGATGCAAATGTCGTTGGGCGGGCCTCATCCATGGATTGGGCTCGCCTGGGCGAGCTGTATATAGGCTCCACGCGCCCTGGAACGAGTGAGCTGCCACATTTCGTGGACAAGTTGCCGCACAACTTCCAATTCATCGGATACATCCTGCACGCTTTGCCTGGAGCGAAAGTTGTGCTGATGCGGCGCAATGCCATGGATACCTGCCTGGGGAATTTTCGGCAGCTGTTCGCCATGGAGTCATCTTTCTACGACTACTCATTTGATCTTCTGGATGTCGGGCGCTACTACATTCAGTTCGACCGCTTGATGAAGCATTGGATGCAGGTGTTCCCCGGCCAGATACTGCAGGTAGAGTACGAAAACCTTGTCAGTGATCAGGAAAGCGTGACCCGAGGATTGTTGGATTACTGCAACCTGACATGGTCGGCAGACTGCATGCGTTTTCACGAAAATAGCGCACCAACCGCCACCGCCAGTGTCGTCCAGGTCAGGGAGCCTCTGCATGCGCGGTTCATGGGCCGTTGGAGACGGTATGGTGATGCGCTAAAGCCATTGCGCGAGCTGCTTGGGGAGGCTGGTATAGCGGTCTAGGCGGGTTTCGTGAAGCGTGGTCCCGACCAGAGCGGACCAGACATTTCAAGATTCTGCCGTGAAATATCATCCGGGCCGCCGCCAAGGCTTGCACTGGCTGCCGAGTAGATGCGGGCTCAAGTGTCATGTCTCTCTGGTCAACATTTCAGTTGGCCCCGTGTCGGGGGGCGGTTGGCATGGTGCACCGCATCTGCTCAGGTGATGCTTTTGACATGGCGGCATGGGTCGCGTCTGGAGTTTTCATCTTCAACGCTTGGTGTGGGCGTTGTTGGGTGTAGAAAATGATCGCCCCCATCCCCCTTGGGGGTCGGGAGGGGGCTCTAGCCCAGTCCTTCCCGTTAGGCGGCACTGCCCGCTTCTCATGCTCGGTTTGCCGTCCTTGACTCGGCTCTCGATCTCGACCGGGGTCAGGTCGAACTGACGATTGGCCGCGGCCACCATCGTGTTGTTCTGGGGGATCTCAACGGCCAACGTCAACGTGCGCTGGGGGCGTTCCGGCGCCTGATCTCATCTTTCATCATTTCGCTCGTCGGCGTTTCCAACATGGAAATCATCACCTGAGCAGGTCTGCGGTGGCCCCCTAAAGAAGGCCCACAAATCAGGCACAAAAAAAGAGCCCCCGAATCAACGGGGGCTCTTCATGGTCATGCTGCTGTTACTTGGAAAAATCGTAACGGATTTCCGCAAACACAGAGCGGCCAAGCGCGCTGTACAGGGCGGAGTTGTACGGCGTGGTGGACGTGCCCGGATAGTTATGCGCCTGATCGTCCGGCATCTTGTTGGCGACGTTGTTGATTTGGAACGACAGCTTCAGGTTCTCCATTGCCTCGTAATCGACGCCAAGGTTGAAGGTGGTGTAGGTACCCCACTTGCCTCCACGCGCGCCGGAGGAGTGCACGTAGCCAAAATCGTCGTTGGCATACGCCAGGTAGTTTGGCGTGGAGCCGAGCATGTTGGCATACAGGGTGGAAGTCCACTTGCCGATGGCCCAGCCAATTGCACCGTCAGCCTTCCACTTCGGGCCTGAATCGTAAACCCAGTTTGCGTTCGGTTCGTTGATCAGGTCAATGAACGGCTGGGAGGGGTCGGTCTGCAGCTTATGCTTGCGCTTGGAGGTGTAGTTGGCCGAGAAATTGAGGGCGCCCCAATTGCCAATGTCCCACATGTAGTTCGCCGACGCGGTGATCAGCTCCAGCTTTTGCTTGGCGACGTTGACCTTCGGTGTGAACACCGAGACAAGTGCCTCATTGCTGGTATTACGCTTCACCCATGCGTAGACGTTGTCGCACGAGGTGACGCCCGAACCGGGCTCATTGCGGCGGCAATAGTATTCCTGCTGCAGGATCTGGTCCGCGGACAGCTGCTTGACTTCATCCTCGATATCCCAGAACAGGTAGTCCGCGCTGATCGAGAGATTGGGGACCGGTGCCCAGACGAAGCCGAGGTTCCACGTCTTGGCGTTGATCGGCTCCAGGTCCGTATTGCCGGCCTGGGTGCCGAAGTACTGCACGGAGTCGTAGTCGCAGCCCTCTACGTCGCCGGGCGTGTAACCATCCTGGCCGCAGCGGTAGTAGTCGGTATCAAAGGTGTAATAGCCGCTGAGCCCCTGGAACTGGTCGGACAGGGTCGGTGCCTTGAAAGCGGTGCCGTATTTACCACGGATCAACAGGCTCTCGATCGGTCGGAACTCAAGACCTGCAGCCCAGGTGGGCTTGTCGATCGTCTGGCCGTAAGCTTTGAAAGCATCGTAGCGGCCGGACAGCGTGGCGGTCAGCATGCTTGCTACCGGCAGGCGCAGCTCGGACATGGCAGCGTAACGCACGCGGTGCCCAGCGCCGCCAACGTCGGTCTGGCCCCAGATTTCACCGTCCATGATTCCGGGCATCGGCGTGTAAGCCCAGCCCTCGTTGCCTACTTCAATGGCCACTGCCAGGCCTGCCGGGCCAGCCGGGAGGGCGAACAGGTCGCCATTGGTCAGCTGCGCACGGCCCAGGTTGTCCCAGGTCTTGGCATGGGCAGTGCCAAAGCCGGTAAAGCTGGCGAACTGCTCCGGGGTCAGCTGGGTCGAATAGAACGCGTCATAGTTGGGACGGAAGATCGGATAGTTGCCGAAATAGGGATCCATGCCCAACTGTTCGCCCAGGATGGTCTGGTCGAAGAAGTCGTTGATCTTGTCCGCGAACCGCACCCAGCTGCGTGAGGACAGCTTGCTCTCGTTGCGGGTGAAGCTGACGTCGTAGTCCCAAGACTCACCGAAGCTGCCGTTGCCACCCAGGGTGAAGGTGTAGCTCTTGGTGGTGTCCTTGTTGAGCAGGTTGTTGTAACCACCACCACCAATGTCCTCAGGCGAGAACGCGCGCTGCATGTTCAGCAGGGAGTCGTAGTCCGGGTCGTAGTAGTAGCCGTACTTGGTGCCGGTTCCCCACCAGGTGTAGGAGCTGCCGGTTGCGTACTCGGTAGCCTCATGGCTGTACAGTACTTCGCCATAGAGCTGGAAGCTGTCGCTGACGTCGAAGGTCGCGCGGCTGTAAAGCTGCGCGCTTTCCTTGCCATTGCGGATGGTCTTGTAGCCGGGGGAGTAGAGCGAGCCGCAGTACTGACCGCTGCCCGGGCGTGACTGGAAGCCTTCTGTGCCGCCGAACTGCGTGGTGGTGTTGGAGCAATCGATGCCGTCGGGCAGCAAGTAACCATTCTTGCGAAGCCCGCTGTTGGCAATGTCCTGGTAGCCGTAAACCAGATAATCACGGGAAGCTACCGGTGCGCTGAAGCCGTGCAGGTTGACAGTCTTGGTCAGGTCGCGCTGGTAGCCCCAGACCGGATCGCGGTTTTCATACTGCAGGGAGGTGACTACGCTGAGGCGATCGTCAAACGCGCGCAGGCCGTTGGACAGGCTGGCGCGGATGCTGGAGCCGCCACCTTCGGTGTAAGTACCGCCACGGACGCGCAGCGTGGTGCCATCGTAGTCCTTCTTCAGGACGAAGTTGACGACGCCAGCCAGTGCATCGGAGCCATACAGGGAGGAAGAACCGCCCGGCAGGATCTCGATGCGCTCGACGGCGTCGATCGGGATGCCGCTGATGCTGTTGAATACGTCGCTACCGTTATACAGCGCCGGATAGTTGGACATCGGGCGGCCATTGATCAGGTACTTGGTGTACCCCGGATCGAGGCCGAACATGCTTACCGCCTCGGCGCCCTGGGTAAAGGAGGCGGATGTTTCGCCGCCTTGAACGCCGCCGCTGGAGAAACTGTTGGCGCGAAGCGCATCCGCGACGCTGGTGAAGCCGCGCGAGTGGATGTCTTCGGCCGAGATGGTGATCACCGGAGTGACGGTCTCGACTTCGGTCTTCGGGATCAGTGAGCCAGTTACAGTCACTTTGTCCAGTGTTTGTGCGCGGGAGGTGTCCTCCTGGGCGAAAGCTGCGGCTGGAACAATGATCGCGGCAAGCAAGGCGCTGGTCAGCGCACTACGTTTGATAGGACTGCGGTTCTGCTTCTTCACTGAATGGGCCCCTACTGTATTGAAGATGTTGTTCACGCCGAGTCCAGCATGAACGTAACTTGACTTTAACGAATAATTTCTGCGTGTGCACCAATTTTGTATAAGAAAAGCAATCGAAATCTGATAGGGATAGGGGCCTGGCCGGTGTTTTCCCGTCAAATTGCTGCGGTTTCGGCCGATCAGCGCGCAAGAACGAGCCCGACTGTGCGGCAGTGGAGGGGAGCTTGAATTGGACTTTCAAGGTTCCGCATGCCTTTGATGGCCGGCCTTGCCGGGTGATTGGTCCACGGCTGGGGTGGGGGGTTCTGCAAGCCGTTTCCGGGCACGGGTACCTGCCGGATCACGCCGTGGCTGCAATGCTCCGGCAGTATCTTGCTTGCGTCATGCGGCTGGTGCAGCGGCATAGGGCATGGGATCGCCACCTTCAACGCTTGGTGCGGGTGCGGGTGCGGGTGCTGGTAGAGGCTGATTCAACCGCCAACAGCCCGCAGGGCATGTGTTTGGCTCCCGGAGCGATGCCGATGCCCGCATTGCTCCCTCAGCATTCGTATCACCCGTTCCATCATCCCGTTTTGTTGGGGGGAGTCGGGTGTGATGAATTCCTGTTCCAGCCCTGGCTGCATACTTGGCGGATGTGATCGCGACGGGTGAACACCAAGCCGTTGCTTGCGCGGCGGGAACGGCTCGGACAAATGCCCCGAGCTGCCGTGGCGGCTGATCAGGGCATGTTCCAAGACGGAGGAGGCGATGCGGGCGCGGCTGGGACAGCAGATGCCTGCCCAGAACTTGCCGGTTGTGGCAGCCGATCAACAGCGCCAGGCTTGGCCAGCCATTTTTTCCGCCCCATGAACGGCGCAGTTCTTTTGCCCTGCGGGGGAGACCTTTGCCTCGCCCCCCACGTGTTGGCCCAAGGTCCGCTTGCGAACCTGCCAGTCCATGAGCCGGAAAATCCACTGCGTCGACTTCTTGCTCATGCCAGGCCGCGTCGTCACCGCGCGGCCGCAGAATAAGGGTCCTGCCTCGATCATTTGCTGACTGGGTCGGCAAGCTTGGCGTTGACGTTTTCCGGCACTTGACTGGGCTTGTAGGACGACGTGTGGCGGGCCAGCTCACGCCGGCGGCACAGCGTGGTCATCGGAACCACGAAACCTTCGTCGTTCAGGCCCTGTGGGAATGAACGCATCTGCTCTGTCCCTTCATGGCAGGGAGACCGGGTTTTTGTGGACGGATATCCCGCTTCGCCTCGCCACAGGCGTCCTGCAGATCTTTCAGTTGGCCCTCCTGCTGCCAATGCATATCGCCTGGCTCGGCACGCAGCTGGCTTTCCATGCTGCGTTTTCGGCCCTGGACGCCGCTTTCGGTCTTGGCCGGTGCCAGGTTGAATGATCGACTGCTTGCGGCCACGTCCGTCGTGTCCTGGAAATTTCGAGGGTCAGCGCCGACTGGAAGTGGGCGATCCGGTGCTTGATCGCCTGTTTCCTCGTTTCACTCATCGGTGTCTTTTCCGGGGTGAAACACCTGAGAAGGTTTTCGATGGGTCGCTGCAGGCAGCGGCAGTTGGGTGAAGGCAGGGCCATCCGGAACCCGAAGAGCTGCGGGCGCTTCGCGCGCTGAAATTGAAGGAACGACCCCGCCGTCATCCTGGCCCCAACGTGATCAGGGCAATCTGCCCCTGCCTGGGTGTTCTGATGGATCTGGGCCAAGTCGGTCGGTTCAAGAACGGTGGACCGGCGCGTGGCCCATATGACTTGAAATCCGGATCGGGCGCGGGACGGCGTCCTGCCACTCGGGTGCCCCGTCAACCAGGTGCGATGACGTCCCGAAGGGGGGACCGAACCGACAGGCTTGAATCAATCAGACGCCCGGATATGCCCAGTTCCATGGGCAGGCGGTCCTGCAGCGAAGGGAACCCGGATCTGCGCTGTTACAGGCATGGGCCGGGTTCCTCGGTTAGTCTACAACCCCGTTCCGCCACACCCACTCGCGAAATAGGTGTCGATCAGGCGCAACTGGTCGGCCATGATGGCGCGGGTCCAGGCGGGGCCGTGTGCATAGTCCGCCAGGGCGTGGTACTCAACCGGTTGCCCCGAGGTCTTCGCTTTGGCGACAAACCATTCCGACTGCTCGATCGGCACGGTCTGGTCACGGTCGCCGTGATAGACCATCAACGGGATCTTGATCTTGTCGGCATGATCCAGTGGGTTGAGGCCATCAACCGTAGGGGCCTGTGCCTGACGGAAGAATGCATTGGTGTAGAAGCGTGACCAGATCCGCTTGATGTCGGACACGCCTGCACCGGCGATGGCGCATTTGTAGATCCCTTCGGGCCGTACGGTCGCGGCGAATGCAGCGTAGCCCCCGTAGGAAAAACCAAACATGGCGATATGGCCGGGCCTTGCGATGTTCTGGGCCATCATCCACCTGGCGCCATCATCCTTGTCGTCCTGCATCTTCTGGCCCCACTGGGCATCACCCGCCATCCACAGTTTTCGCCCCCAATCGGCACTGCCGCGGTACTGCGGACGCAATACGGCCATGCAGCGTGAGGCCATCAGCGGCGTCCACATCGAACCATCGAAACCCATATCGTCGCGGGCCCAAGGACCACCGTGGGGATGAACAACCGCGTTCCACGGGCCGGCGCCGCACAGCTCCGTGTCTGGCGTGGTCAGGAAGGCCGGTATCGGCAGGCCGTCGCGTGCGGTGTAGTAGACCAGTCGGGTCGTGCCCAGTGCACGTGGATCGATATCCGCGTAGCTGGACGACAGCAGCCGTACCTCGCCGTCCTTGTAGAGGTAGTACTGCGGCGGGGACGATGCGCCGCCCACATAGAGCAGCATGGTCTTCAGGTCCGGTGTGAAATTGATGATGCGGTAGTCCCGCTGGGTCGGGTAGTTCACCCGCGCGGACTGCCCGGTAGCCGGGTCTACCAGCTCCAGCGGTTCGCTGGTGATTGCCAACGCCTGGCGCAAACCTGCATCGATCGCGCGCATGGTGGGTGAGGTCCATTCGATATCATCGCCTCGTGGGCCCAGGTATTGCAGGCCGAGGATGCTGCCGAATGCGGGCCCCGCGTCCTTGTACGGATTGGTGATGATGCCGCCGGCGTCGAAGAATCGGTGCTGGAAGAGAACCTCCTTGCGCTTTCTGCTGGCTATGTCGTATTCGTAGATCAGGTTCTTGTCCTGGCCTTCGTTGCTGAGGACGAAGGCGACGTTGGGCTCGGTGCCAAACCCGATGATCCGGGTCTGGTTTCTATCCTTTACGTAGGAGCGGAAGTGCTCCTCCCAAGCTGTCGATCCGGGGTTTCGTATCTCGGCGGAGACATAGGCGCCGGTGCCGTCAATGTCGGATTTCAAGCGGGCGCGAAGTTCGCCGTTGGCGTCCGTGATGTAGCCGCCCACCTTCTCGTCGGACATCTGGATCCTGTCTGCCGAGAAGTCACGCAGGTCCACCCGATAGATGTCACCGGTGTTGATGCCGGAGTTGTTGGTAACAAGGATGTGGTGAGGGTCGTTCGGCAGCATATCGAGTACGCCGGCATTGCTCAGCGCCTGTTGCAGCTTCTCCATGTCGCTGCGCGGGCGCGGCGCGGGCAGGGGTTCATGCCATTGCTTTCCCTCCAGGTCGGTGATCATCAACTTGCTCAGGAAGCTCTTGGTTGGGCGGTCGATGCGCAGATCGTAGGGTTGCCACAGCAGCACCGCCAAGCGGTCGTTCTTGATGAACTGAACGCTTTGGATCTTCATCCGCGAGGCACCGATCAGGGTGGGCGCGGTGTCGATGGCGTCGCTCTCCCAGATGGCGATGGTGCGTTGTTCGCCTTTGCTGCGCAGTGCCGCGATGTGCTTCCCATCCGGGGACAGGCTGAAACTGGAGTACTGCGGAAATGCAGCGAGCTGCTCGATGGTGGGCGGTTGGGGTGCGGATGCATGCGCCGGCGCGAGTGACGTCGCCGCCAATGCCAGAAGGGCCAATAATGCTGTTGTTCTCATGCTGTTGCTCCAGGTGATGGCTTGGTTCTTGATTCCATATCCGCAGTGGCCTGCCCAGGTTGCAGCGGCCGATGCGATGGGCAATGGCGATGGATGCCGGCTGCGGCCAGTCGCGCTTCCAGCCCCGACAGTTGCTGCAGGTGATTGCGGCTGATGGCCAGTGACCGCTGGTGGATCGGCTCTCGCACTTGTGCGGCGCTGGCCGTGCTGAAGGTGGCGCTCGGTGGAGGGGGCAGGAGTGCCTTGTCATTCCAGTCGAGTCCGCACCATGCATACATGCGCCTGGATTGGTCGCGTGGGGCGCGTACCAGGTCCTCATAGGGAACTTCCAGGATTTTCCCTGGCATGACGTTCTGCCAGTGATCCATCAACCGGCGGTAGGCGATGAAATAGTCGCCGAGCTCGGTCAGGTCACAGGCGTAGCCGCAGCCGTCGAAGAATTGGGTTTTGTGGATCGCATAGCAGTTGTCCAGCGGGTCGCGAGTCACGTGGATGATGCGTGCCTGTGGCAGGGCCCTGGCAATCATTCCGCAGAACATGAAGTTGCCTGGCAGCTTGTCGACGAAGTATTTGCTGCCGTTGGCGATCTGGCGCGCTGCATGTACATAGCGTTGCCCCAGGGCGCGGAAGTCGATATGTAGGGAGGCGCTGGCGTTGTTGGGTTGGCTTGTGCGGCTGGCTGCAGCGATGGTGTGCCGGGTCAGTTCGTTGCCAAAGACGTGCAGTTCACCGGCAGCGACAGCCTGGCCGGTTCCGCAGAGCAGGCGTTCGCACAGCGTTGTTCCGCTGCGGGGCATGCCGACAATGAAAATCGGCCCGGTGTCAGTGTGGCCTGTGCCGTTGCCGCACTGCTCCTGCGTATAGGCCTGTGCAATTTCTGCAAGTGCAGCTGTTTCGCTGCGTATGTCGTAGGTATAGGAGGCGCGTTTTTCCCGTGTTGCCAAGGTCAGCGCAGCGAAGGAACGTGTGTGGTCACCACAGTCTTCCAGTTCCTTGGCCAGTGCGTACAGGATCCCGGGGCGGTCGGTGCTGGCCGCAGGGAGCGTGGCCAGGCGTTGTTCGAGATTGCGGATGTGGTTGTCCTGCAAAGATTGTCGTTTCAGGGTGGACCGTAGATACAGCGCAGGGCCTGCGTGAGGTGTAGCCCGAAGCAGGCATTCCAAAGCCTGTTCGGCCCCGGGCGCATCACCACGGAAGTGGCGTGCCATGGCCAGCTCGTACAACAGGCCCGGTGGTGGATCCATCAGGCGCGAAGCTTGTTCGAACAGGTCTATCGCACGCTGGTGCAGCTGATTGTGATGGCACAGCGATGCGCTCTGCCATAACAGGATGGGGTTGTCCTGGGCGTGCTCCAGCACGTGATCGAGTTGGTCGATGAATGCCTGGCGCTGGTGGTCCAGGGCGAGCAGACGTGCCTTTTTCAGCAGCAGGAACGGCTTGTCGGCGGTGGTCGCCGCGGCCTGGTCTATCAGCCGCAGGCTCTTTCTGGCATCGCCGCATGCCATGCAGGCCTCCGCGGCAAAGGCCAGTACGTGAGGGTTCTGGTTGTTGGTGGCGACGAGGCGCTCGGCCAGTCGTCCGGCCTGCTGGTAGTGGCCTTGGTGAAGCAGGCGATACCCGTCCCGGATGCTGGGCAGCAGCATTGGATCGGTCGGTGGCAAGGTCATCTGGGTTTCGCAGATAGGGCCGGTGATCCCCCTGGCGAAGGATCACCGGCAAGAACGGTGGATCAGAAATCCTTGGTGAAGTTCATGAAGTAGCTTCTGCCCAGCAAGTCGTAACCGCTGTAGATCGGCGCGTTGGCGAACGTGGACACCACGCCCGTGGACAGGCTGGGCGGCTGACGGTCCGAGAGGTTCCGTATGCCGGCGTTGAGGGACCATTTGTCCGCCTTGTAGCGGACCGCGATCGACGACTTGTAGTAGTCCCCGATCTTCATGTCATAGGTGTCCTCGTATGACGCCAGTAGATCGGCATCGCCATCGGCCAGGTAGGCATAGCTGTCCTGGTCATCGATCCATTCAAGCCCATACCACAGCAGCCAGTTCCTGAACTCGTAGGAGAGCTCCAATACACCGGTTTTCTGCGGCGAATTGACGGTGCCGGTCCAGTTGACCATCGGGTCGCCCGGGAAGGTGCGGCCGGACTGATCCATGAAGTTGGTCATGTTGGCGGTGGCGCGGAACTCACCCGGGCCGATATCGCGCACATAGCGGGCGGTGAAGTCCCAGCCGCGGACCCGATTGCTGGCGATGTTCACGTAGTTCTGGTTGACGGTCAGCGTGTTGTTCTCGTGTCGGGTCACCATCCGGCACCAGCCGGCATCGGCATTGAAATCGCTGGTGTTGCTGCCGTAGCAAAGATTGAGGATGGTGGCGCCGCTGAGCTGGGCAACGCTGTTGTCGACCGTGATGTTGAACCAGTCGGCGGCAAGCGACAGGTCACCAAACCAGCCAGGGAACTCTGGCTTGAGCACGATTCCCACCGTCTTGGCCTTTGAGGTTTCTGCCTCGATGCCGGTGGAGGCGCCGCCCATTCCAGCGACAGTGATGGAGTTGTTCTGGGTGAAACGCTCGGGTATGTTTTCCGCCACGCAGTTGATGCGTACCGGGCTCGCCTCGGGCAGTGATGTCCAGTCCTCGCAGGGGTCGGAACCGCCGCCGATGAAGCCGGTGGTGGCGCCCAGGAACTGTTCGTACAGTGACGGTGCGCGGAACGAGGTGCCATAGGAGGTGCGCACGGACAGCCAGGACGCCGGGGAATACAGCAGGCCTATCTTGTAGGTGGTGTCTGAACCGTAGGAGTCATAGTCGGTGTAGCGCCATGAGGTGTTCAGGGTGAGCTCCTGCGCAGCCCTCATGCCGGAAAGCAGGGGTATCTCGACCTCGGCGAATACTTCCTTGACGGCGTCCGTGCCGCGCGTGGCCTCCGAAGAAGTCAGGCCGTAGAGGTTGTGTGCAACCGAATTCGGGTCCGGGCTGTCATCGATTTTGGACCGGCGGTACTCCGCACCAACCGCGGCACTGACCGTGCCATAGGGCAGGTCAAACAGTGGTCCTTCGACAGTGAAGTTGCCGGTTGCTTCAGTAAACAGGGTGTGGCCGACGACCGGACGGAAGATGTAGTTGATGTAGTCCGCCGGCAACTGGCCGCCGATGACAGCAGGCGTCAATGCCGGGGCGGCAATACAGCCATCCGAGGTGTCACGGCAGACGAAGCCACTGCCGCTCGCCACGACGTCCTGGGCCTTGGCCATGCGGTCGGAAATAAACGATTGCATCGAGTAATCAGCGTCCGATCTCGAGTAGCCGAGGAAGAGGTCATAGTTCCATTCGGCGCCAAGGTGACCACGCAGGCCGCCGGTGAAGCGGAAGAAATTGACGGTCTGCTTGCTCTTGTCGTTGCCGAAGCCGATGAAGGTGCGCACGCCCACCGGCAGCCCGTTGGTGGTGCCGTCTTCGGGCGGCGCGGCGGTGACGAAATCACGCATGGACTCCGGCAGCAAGGGGCTGCCGGTCGGGTAGTCGATGATCAGCTGCCGGTAGTTGGTCTGCCTGGACTCGCGCCGGTGGGCCAGCAGGTCGAAGTAGAGCTCGGCGTCACCCAGTGCATTCAGGTCGCGGGCACCTTGCAGGAAGCCGGTGATATTGGTTGTTGGGGAGTACATCGACTCGTTGAGCATGCGCGGGTCGAACGTGTCGCGGCCGAATGCATCGACGCCTTCATAGTCGTCCAGGTTGGCGCCGGTGGTGCCAGGCCGCGGCCGCCAGCGGTTGAAGTAGTCCATTCCCGGGGGCAAGCCGACATCCTCGCCAGGATAGTTGGTGCCATAGAAGCCCAGGTTGCCGGGGCCCGGTCGACCAAGGATGAACGGCGTACCGATGGTGTTCATCGTCACACCGCCCGCATCCAGCCCCCAGCAGCCTGGTTCGCCGGTAGCCGGGTTGATCCAGTCATCCCGGCCGTAGCTGCCGTCGGTGTTGCGGCCCCAGCGGGGGCGCGGGCATTTGCTCGACCAGTCGCGGTCGCCAACGGTGAGTTCTGCGCGGTTGTAGAACTCCACCGAGCCGGACAGCCACCAGTTGTCATGGCTGGTACCGGCTGCCGCTGACCACTGGAATTCTTCACCGCCACCGGCGGAGGGGGCGTTGTAGTACACCTCCACGCTGGGCGAGTCGATCTTGGTACGGGTGATGATGTTGACCACGCCAGCGACCGCATCGGAGCCGTAGATGGAGGACGCGCCGTCTTTCAGGATTTCGGTGCGGTCGACAATGATGCTCGGCAGCGTATTCAGATCAACCGCGCCTACGGAGCCGCGCGAGCCCGCCGGGCCGATGCGACGGCCGTTGAGCAGGGTCAAGGTACGGTTCGGGCCCAAACCACGGAGTGACAGCGTGTTGACACCGCCGCCGCCATCCACCACGAAGCCGCCGAAGGATGCATTGATCTGCTCGGAGCCGGCGGTGACTGCAAGACTCTGCAGCGCCCCGGTGGTGGTGGCGATGCCGGCAATCTTGGTGGCCTCACGGTTGATCACCTGGACCGGTGAAACGGAGTTGAATGTGTCACGGCTGATGCGTGAGCCCGTGACCGTGACTGCGGCCATATCGGTCGCCGCTTGCTTGGATTCGGCAGATTTGGCATCTGTCTGCTCGGTGTCCTCCTTTGGCGGCTCGGTACCGGCTTGTTGTGCGGCTGCCGGCAGTGATGTGGCTGCTAGCAGGGCTGAAACCAGTGCATAGGTCAGTTGATTGCGCTTGGGTGTTTTTGGGCAGTTCATTCATATCCCCTAGTCGAGAACCCGCTTGGCCCCGGATCGGTGCGGAAGAGGCCAGATTGGTTGCAGGCGAGACGGTTCGATCGCCGATCGAGCCGATTAACGTCGGCTGAACTTTTGGGGTCAACGGCAAAAGGCAGGGTCAGCAACAGCGGCACATCGGCTTGGTCAGTTCGGTACACACAAGGGGCCTGACTGGACCTGGTGAAGCCAAAAACACCGTCGTGCCGCGTTGGCGGACGGCCGCGCTATAGTTCGCGCTTGGAAAAATGCAGAGGTTGTACGTGAGTCGGTCGATTCCGCTGGGCGGTGCCCACAAAGTGCAGAAGGGGCTGTCGCCTCATCCGCGTATCCGCAATGTCATTGCGGTTGGCTCGGGCAAGGGCGGGGTGGGCAAGTCCACCACGGCGGTGAATCTGGCCCTGGCGTTGAAAGCGCTGGGTGCCAGGGTCGGCGTACTGGACGCCGATATCTATGGCCCCAGCGTGCCGGCCATGCTGGGCCTGAGCGGGCGGCCGGAAAGCCCGGACAACAAGAGCATCGAGCCGCTGCGGGCATTCGGGGTGGAGGCCATGTCGATCGGCTTCCTGATCGAGCCGGACTCGCCGATGATCTGGCGCGGGCCGATGGCGACCTCGGCCTTGACCCAGCTGTTCAACGACACCCTGTGGGATGACCTGGACTTCCTGTTGATCGACCTGCCGCCGGGCACCGGCGACATCCAGCTGACCTTGTCGCAGAAGATCCCGGTGGCCGGCGCGGTCATCGTCACCACGCCGCAGGACATTGCCACGCTGGATGCGCGCAAGGCCTTGAACATGTTCGAAAAAGTCGAGGTGCCGGTGCTGGGCATCGTCGAGAACATGGCCGTGCATACCTGCAGCAACTGCGGCCATGTCGAGCATCTGTTCGGCGAGGGCGGCGGACAGCGCATGGCCGAGCAGTACGGCGTGCCGCTGCTGGGCTCGCTGCCGCTGGATATCGGCATCCGTGAACAGGGGGACGTGGGTGCGCCGATCGTGGTGGCACAGCCGCAGTCGGCGGCAGCCCAGGCCTATCTGGCGGCGGCGCAACGCCTGGCCGAGGAGCTGGCAAAGCGGCCGCGGGCCAGCATTCCCATCGTCTCCTCGCTGCTCTGAGCCGGGCGGGTGGTTGTCGGTGGCGGCCGGTATGGCGCCCTGCGGCCGCTGCCCGAGCTGGGCTAGAATCCATCACCCCCGGCCGCGGCACCGCCCCGGCGCCCCAACCAGGACCAATGAATGAGTATCAAGAGCGACCGCTGGATCCGCCGCATGTCAGAGCAGCACGGCATGATCGAGCCGTACGAGGCCGGCCAGGTCAAGCAGGTCGACGGCCAGCGCATCGTCAGCTATGGCACCTCCAGCTACGGCTACGACGTGCGTTGCTCGCGTGAGTTCAAGGTGTTCACCAACATCAACTCGACCATCGTCGACCCCAAGCACTTCGATCCGAAGAGCTTTGTCGATATCGAGGCCGATGAATGCATCATCCCGCCGAACTCTTTTGCGCTGGCGCGTACGGTGGAGTTCTTCCGTATCCCGCGTGACACCCTGGTGGTGTGCCTGGGCAAGAGTACCTACGCGCGCTGCGGCATCATCGTCAATGTCACCCCGCTGGAGCCGGAGTGGGAAGGCCATGTGACGCTGGAGTTCTCCAACACCACGCCGCTGCCGGCCCGCATCTACGCCAACGAAGGTGTGGCACAGATGCTGTTCTTCCAGGCCGACAAGGACGATATCTGCGAAACCTCGTACAAGGACCGCGGTGGCAAGTACCAGGGCCAGACCGGGGTGACCCTGCCGCGCACCTGAGTGCGCCCTGGCGGGAAAGAAAAAGGCGCCGTCAGGCGCCTTTTTTTGTGCGAATCCTGGCGGAGCGGCTTACTTGCCGCGTCCGAACAGCATGCCAATGCCGACGGCCACCAGGATGGCGGGCCACCAGGTGGCCAGCATGGCGCCGATGTTGCCGTTGATCCAGCCAAGGTTCTTGGCCAGGAAGAACAGGCCGACGATGATCAGAATCAGGGCGGCGATCAGATTGGAGCGCATCGGCTTGCGGGTTCCGTAAGTGGGTAGGCCCTTATCGTAGCCGCTGGCGCCAGATTTCGACACGCTCGGCCAGTACATCGGCGTCAAAGCGCTGTGCCTTGCCGCTGCCCCACACCGGGCCGGGCCAGGCGGCGTCACCCTCGTGGCGACCGATCAGGTGCACGTGCAGTTGGCGCACGATGTTGCCCAGCGCACCGATATTGATCTTGCTGACGTTGGGCTTCTGCTTCAGATGCTGCGAAATCTGGTTGATCTCGGCCAGCAGCAGGCGTTGCTGGTTGCCATCAAGGTCTATCCATTCGGTGGCTCCCGAGACCCGTGGTACCAGCACGATCCACGGAAAGCGGTCGTCATTCATCAGGCGGATCTGGGACAGCGGGCCGTCAGCAATCAGCACGCTGTCGGTGGCAAGGCGGGAATCCAGTTCAAAGTCTTCACTCATGCAGGCTCTCCGTTTGCGGGTGGGACGTTGGGATGCTGGCCATCAGTGTTCGGCACCGCCAGTGATGGCCAGATCACTGGTGTGCTGCAGGGCGGTGTGCAGGCCGATGCGTATGCCCTGGATCATGGTCTCCACCGGCAGCCCCGGCTGGCCTGGGTGCAGTGCGGCCTGCTCGCTGGAGAAGGGGATGTGGATGAAGCCGCCGCGCACGCCCTTGCGCCGGCGCAGGGCATGCATCAGGCCATAGAACACATGATTGCAGACAAAGGTGCCGGCGCTTTGCGAAACCTCGGTGGGAATGTCGGCTGCACGCATTGCCTGCAGCATGGCCTTGATCGGCAGCGAGGTGAAGTAGGCGGCCGGGCCGCAGCGGATCACCGGCACATCCACCGGTTGCGCGGCCGCATTGTCGGCAATGCGCGCGTCATCGACATTGATGGCAATGCGTTCCAGCGAAATATTGGCGCGGCCTCCCGCCTGGCCGATGCACACCACCAGTGCCGGCCGATGGCGGCGCAGCGCCTGCCGCAGGACCGTCAGGGCGGCGCCGAATACCACCGGCAGCTCCACGGCGCTGACACGATGGCCGTCGATCACGCTGCCGTGCAGGGCGCGCACAACGGTCTGGCTGGGGTTGGCGTGGTGGCCACCAAATGGGCCAAAGCCGGTCAGCAGGAGGGTGGGGAGATCAGGTGAGGTCGGCATCAGCGGAAGACGATGAAGTACATGAGCAGGACGTTGCAGGCCAGCAACGGTACCGCAGTGGCGACCTGTTGGCGGATCACCGCATTGGGGTCGCGCAGCTCCAGCAGCGCGGCGGGCACCAGGTTGAAGTTGGCGGCCATTGGCGTCAGCAGGGTGCCGCAATAGCCCGACAGCATGCCCAGGGCCGCCAGCGGGGCTGCGTCGGCGCCGTGCAACTGCACCAGCAGCGGCAGGCCGATGCCGGCGGTCATCACCGGGAAGGCCGCAAAGGCATTGCCCATCACCATGGTGAAGGCGGCCATGCCCAGCGCATAAGCCAGCACCACGATGAAGCGGTTTTCCACCGGGATCAGCAGGCGGATCAAGCTGGCGATGGCTTCGCCAACGCCGGTGGCGGCAAACACGCTGCCCAGCGTGGCCAGCAGCAGCGGCAGCATCGCGGCCCAACCGATTGCATCCAGCAGACGGCGGGACTGTTCCACTGCGGCGGCGGGCCCGCTACGGGTCAACAGGCAGGCGGCACTGGTAGCGATCAGGCAGGCAAGTCCAAGGCCGATCAAGGTGGTGTGCTGGGCGCCGAACAGGCGCGTGCCGCCGATCTGTACATTGGCCAGCGGCACGGCGACGGCAACGGCGATCAGCGGTATCAGCAGGGCGGGCACGAACAGGCGGTTGCCCAGGCGCTGCGCGCTGGCCTCGCGCTGCCCGGCACTGCCTTCGTCATAGCGGCCGCGGCCCAGTCCGCCAAAGCCGGCCAGGCAGGCCAGCACCACCACGATGGCGCCGACCACGGCCGCTGGCAGGTGCTCGGCCGCCACCATCGTCAGCGCCACCAAGCCCCAGAACAAGGCGTTGCCGAAGCGGCGTGGATTGCCGCGGTCCAGCAGGCCGCGCAGCGCCACCCAGGCCAGATAGCCGCCGACCAGCCAGTAGATCCATTGCAGGGTGATCATCGCTGCGGCTCCCCGGCGCTACGCGCCTGTGCGGCAATGGCAAGGGCTTCACGGTGCAGGCGTGCGTCCAGCCGTGCCAGCCGGCCGGCGTGGATCAGGAAGGCGCATACGGCAGTAGGGATGCCCCACAGGGCAATGTGCAGCGGTTCCAGCTGGATGCCGTGTTCGGCGTAGAAACCCTGGATCAGCAGCACCGCACCAAAGGCAATGAAGATGTCCTCGCCGAAGAACAGGCCGACATTGTCGGTGGCAGCGGACATTGCCTTGAGCCGTTGCCGCGATGCTTCCGGCAAGGGGCCGTGTCGTGCCTCTGCGGCGGCTTCGGCCATGGGGGCGAGCAGGGGCCGCACGGTCTGCGGATGGCCGCCCAGGCTGGTCAGGCCCAGCGCCGAGGCCAGCTGCCGCACGGCCAGGTAGCCGATCAGCAGGCGGCCGGCCGTGGCGCCGCGCAGGCGGGGGATCCAGGCCTGTGCGCGCTCCTTCAGGCCATTGCGCTCCAACAGGCCGATCACCGGCAGAGTGAGCACGAACACCATCAGGTAGCGTTGCTTGCTGAAGGCTTCGCCCAGCAGTTCCAGTACCTGCAGCGGGGTCTTGCCAGCGACCAGTCCGGTGACCAGGCCGGCACTGACCACGACCAGCGCCGGGTTGATCCGCAGCATGAAGCCGACCACCACCATGGCGATGCCAATCAACGGCAGGTAGCTCATGCGTGCCGCCCCCGCTGTGCCGGGGCAGTGATGGCGTAGCCCTCGGCCTGCAGGGCATCGCGCAGGGCCTGTGCGAATGCAGCAGCGTCCTGGCGGTCACCGTGCAGGCACAACGTATCTGCATGGATGGCGACGGCTTGGCCGTCGACTGCGCGCACCGTGCCATCGCGCAGCATGCCGCGCACCTGCGCCAGACTGTCCTGCAGCTGATGGATGACCGCGCCGGGTTGATCGCGCGGCACCAACTGCCCGGCCGCGGTGTAGCCGCGCTCGGCGAACACTTCCTCGGCGACCCGCAGGCCGCGCCGCTGGCCGGCCGTGCACAGTTCCGAACCGGCCAGCGCGTATAGATACAGGCCCGGGTCGCAGTCGTGCACGGCCTGGGCGATCGCAGCGGCGGTGGCGGGGTCGCGCGCGGCCAGGTTGTACAGCGCGCCATGTGGCTTCACGTGTTGCAGCGGCGCGCCCAGCTCTTGGCACAGCGCCGCCAGCGTGCCTACCTGTGCAACCACCAACTGATGGATCTCGGCGGCAGGCAGCGACAGTTCGCGGCGGCCGAAGTGTGCGCGGTCGACGAAAGAAGGGTGTGCGCCAATGGCGACGTTGTGCTGCAGGCACAGCGCGATGGCCTCGCGCATGCTTTGCGTGTCGCCGGCATGCCCGCCGCAGGCGATGCTGGCCGAGCTGATGCAGGGGACGATGGCAGCGTCGCTGCCGCAGCCCTCGCCAAGGTCGCAGTTGAAGTCGATGCTCTGGGTCATGCAGGAAGAGTCCGTGCGGCGATGGCCTGGCCCATACGGTACAGGCGCTGGCGTTGTTCGGTGGCTGCCTGGCAGGCCTGTTCGGTGGTGCATGGCACAAACTGCAGCGTTGCCGCCGGGCGCAGTTGCGCCAGCAGGGGCAGGTCGGCGCGGATCACGTGGCCGATGCGCGGATAGCCGCCATGGGTCTGTGCGTCTGCCAGCAAGGCGATGGGTTGGCCGTCACCGGGCAGTTGCACGACACCGGGGGCGACAGGTTCGGATAGGCGCTCACGCGGGTCGTCCACCTGCAGCTGCGGCCCGCGCAGGCGCAAGCCCTGGCGGTTGCTGCGGCTGTCCACCTGCCAGGTTGCCGCGAACAGGCCCTCGGCGTTGTCGGCAGCGGGCAGCAGGCGGATCAGGCAGGGGCCGTCGGCGCTGACAGGCGGCGGGCTCGGCCTGGGGTCTATCCACCAGCTGGGCACATGCAGGGCATCATGGCGGGCGATGGCGTACTCATGCAGGTGCAGGATGTCGCCGGCCTTCAAGGCACGGCCGGCGATACCGCCAAAGCCGCCGCGCAGATCGGTACTGGTGCTGCCCATCACGGCCGGGAGCTTGAAGCCGCCTGCAACGGCCAGGTAGCTGCGTGCGCCATCACGGCAACTGCCCAGCTTCAAGGTACTGCCGGCGGGCACGATAAGCGGGCGATTGCCGGGCACCGGCCGTCCGTCGATCGCTGCATCGATGCGGGCACCGCACAGGGCGATGCGGGTGGCGCAGGCGAAGTGCAGGGTAGGGCCGGTGAGGGTGATTTCCAGCGTCGCCAGATCGGCGGGGTTTCCCACCAGCAAGTTGGCCACGGCATGCGACCAGTGGTCGGCGGCACCGCCGGTGGCTACGCCAAGCTGGCGCAGGCCATGCCGCCCGTTGTCCTGCAGGGTAGTCAACAGGCCGGGGGTGAGCACGGCGATATGAGCAGCGGACTGCGCGTCACGCATCGGCGGCCCCGGCGCAGGCGTGGTGGTAGTCGCGCAGACTGATCGGCACAAACCGTACTGGTTGGCCAGGGCATAGCAGGGCCGGCGGCGTGCGGTCGGGGGCAAACAGGCGGATCGGCGTGCGGCCGATCAACTGCCAGCCGCCGGGACTTTGGCTGGGGTAGATGCCGGTCTGGCTGCCGCCGATGGCCACGCTGCCCGCCGGCACGACGGTGCGCGGACTGGCCTTGCGTGGCATCGCCAGCGTCGGGTCCATGCCCAGCAGATAGGGAAAGCCGGGGGCGAAGCCAATCATCGCGACCGTATAAAGGGCGGCGCAGTGGCGGGCGACCAGGGTGCCCTCGTCCAGCTCAAGGTAGCGCGCCATCTCGGCAAGGTCGGGGGCGCATTCGCCCTCGTAGCAGACCGGGATCTGTGCAACAGGCAGCAGCGGTGCAGGCACGCTGGCGGCGTTGGTCGGGTCCAGGCGGGCCAGCAGCGGCGCCAGCAGTTCGCTGGCGCTGTGGCCACGGGCCTGCACATGTTCCGGATCAATGAACAGGCCAAGCGTGGCATAGGCCGGCACGATCTCGCGCAACCATTCGGGGCGCAGCCGGCCGATATGCGCGGCCAGTGCGTGTACCTGCTGGTTGGTCGCGGCATCGATGCTGCTGCCCAGGCGCAGCAGCAGGCCGTCTTCGCCCAGCGGTTCGGTTGTCCAGGCGATGGCGGTCAAACGGTGCAGCCTGTGTCGCTCACAGATGTTCCTTCAGGAAGGCCAGGGTGCGTTCCAGCGCAAGTGCAGCGCTGGGCGCGTGATAGTGCATGCCGACCTCACGGTTGAAGGCGTGGTCGGCAGGGTAGACATATACAGGCAAGCCGGGTTGTTTTTCACGGTGCGCTGCAACGGCGGCGGCAGGGATCGAGGCATCGAACCCGCCAAAATGGAAGATTGCCGGAGCTTTGAAGGGGATATCCAGGAAGGGTACGTTGCGTGCGCCGTAGTAGCTGGCCGACGGCAGGCCCAGGCGCTGTGCGGCGAGCATGGCAATCGTGCCGCCCCAGCAATAGCCCACCGTTCCGACCTTGCCGTAAGGTGCCAGCACCGCTGCGGCAGCTTCGACGATGGTGACGGCCCGGTCCACCCCGAGTTGATCCACCAGGGCCTTGCCGCGGGCGACACCGGCGGCATCGTAGTCCAGCTGCAGGTCCGGCTCGATCAGGTCGAAAAAGGAAGGGGCCAGCACCGCGTAGCCCTCGGCGGCGTATTGTTCGGCAACGTGGCGGATATGCGCGTTGGCGCCGAAGATCTCCTGTATGACCACCAGACCGGCGCGGGGGCTGCCGGAGGGCAGGGCCTGCCAGGCGCTGATCGGGCCGAGTGGGGTGGGGAGGGTGATCCAGTTGGACATGGGGGGCTCCGGGGTAAGGGGCGAAAGGCGGAGTTCCTTCTCCCGCCTGCGGGAGAAGGTGCCCCGCAGGGGCGGATGAGGGGAGCTTTTGGAGCGGGGACTGCTTGCTAGAAGCTTCCCCTCACCCCAACCCCTCTCCCGCAAGCGGGAGAGGGGCTTAGGCAGGGCATTGCTGCGGTTTGATTGATTATCAAGCCCGGCGCCTATTAAGCCAGCCGCAGGGCGTGGTCGCGAAGGCCCGGTATACTGGCTGGCTTTCCGGCCCTGCTGCCATTCCGGCCCGGCCCCAGGATTTCCAGATCATGTCCCAGCTGAACCCCAAAGTCGGCTTCGTCAGCCTTGGCTGCCCGAAAGCCCTCGTCGATTCCGAGCGCATCCTCACCCAGCTGCGGGTGGAGGGCTACAGCATCGTGCCGTCCTATGATTCGGCCGACGTCGTGGTAGTCAACACCTGTGGCTTCATCGACTCGGCGGTGGCTGAGTCGCTGGATGCCATCGGCGAGGCGATGAACGAGAACGGCAAGGTCATCGTCACCGGCTGCCTGGGCAAGAAGGGCGACATGATCCGCGAGCATTACCCGGACGTGCTGTCAGTGTCCGGCCCGCAGGACTACACCACGGTGATGGAGGCGGTGCATGCCGCACTGCCGCCCAAGCACGATCCGTTCGTGGACCTGGTGCCGGACTACGGTATCAAGCTGACCCCGCGCCATTACGCCTATCTGAAGATTTCCGAAGGCTGCAACCACCGTTGCAGCTTCTGCATCATTCCCTCGATGCGAGGCGATCTGGTGTCGCGCCCGGTCGATGAAGTGCTGCGTGAGGCCGAGCGCCTGGTCAAGGGCGGGGTGCGCGAGCTGCTGGTGGTGTCGCAGGACACCTCGGCCTACGGCGTGGACCGCAAGTACGCGCCGGGTACCTGGCGCGGCAAGGAATACGCCACGCGCATGAAGGCGCTGTGCGAAGGCGTGTCCGAGCTCGATGCCTGGACCCGCCTGCATTACGTGTACCCGTACCCGCACGTCGACGACGTGGTGCCGCTGATGGCCGAGGGCAAGATCCTGCCGTACCTGGATATCCCGTTCCAGCACGCCAGCCCGCGCATCCTCAAGCTGATGAAGCGCCCGGGTGCGGTCGACAAGACCCTGGAGCGGGTGCTGCGCTGGCGTGAGATCGCGCCGGACATCACCGTGCGCTCGACCTTCATCGTCGGCTTCCCGGGCGAGACCGATGCCGAGTTCGAGCAGTTGCTGGACTTCCTCGATACTGCCCAGCTCGACCGCGTCGGTGCCTTCGCCTATTCGCCGGTGGATGGTGCAACCGCCAACCAGCTGCCGGATCCGGTGCCGGAAGAAGTGAAGCAGGAGCGACTGGCCCGCTTCATGGAAAAGCAGGCCGCCATTTCCGCCGCCAAGCTCGAAGCCAAGATCGGCAGCGTGCAGCAATGCCTGGTCGATGCCATCGAGGATGGCATCGCTGTTGCCCGCTCCAAGGCCGATGCGCCGGAAATCGATGGCCTGGTGCATATCCAGAATGCCGATGAAGCCAAGCTGCGCGTCGGCGATTTCGTCAACGTCGAGATCACCGACAGTGACGAGCACGATCTGTTCGGCGACGCGCTCATCGAAGCCAAGACAGCATCGTTCGACATCAAGGTGCTGTGACCACAGCACCGGCTGCAAACGATGCTGGCGTGGGCCGGCGTCGTTTTGTAGCGCCAACGCGCGGGCAGGTGGATCCGCGCTGCTTTGATCATCCGCTGTTTGCGGATTTCCAGGGTTTTGAAGCATTGATGCGTTCGGCAGATTGGCCGGGCATCGATGCGTTGAACGCGCTGTTGCCCGTGCAGGGCAAATGCTTCGTGACTCAGGACGACGCGCTGCTGGATGACGGGCTGCATTACGAACAGCGTATTGCTCAGGGCCGTATCGCCACCCGCGCGCAGAACTGGCATGACCTGTTCAATGCATTGGTGTGGGCGCGCCACCCCGCGATCAAACGTGCGCTCAATGCGCAGCAGTGCTGGCACATCGCAGTGATGGGGCCAAGCCAACGCAATCGCGCGCAGGCGGCGCTGACCCAGTTCGATGAGACAGGGGTGATCGTGCGGCTGCGAGATGCCGGCTTGCTGGCTGCCTGGGACCGGCACGACTGGTCCAGCCTGTTCAACACGACGGCCTGGCAACGCGGTGATATCGCCGTGTCCGCAGTCATTGGCCACGCCTTGCTGGAGCAGGCGCTGCTGCCGGGGCGGTTGCAGGTGGGCAAGGCGGTGGTGGTGCTCGCCGAGGAGGATGCGCGCAGCGTCACTGCGGTTGCCGGGGCCATCGCGCACGGGATAGTGCTGGACGATCCTTCCGAACTGCGGCCGCTGCCCTTGGCTGGCATCCCCGGTTGGCATGCCGCGCAGGACGCTACCTTCTTCCAGCAGCGCGATTATTTCCGCCCGCTGCGTGACGGGCGCTGCTATCCGCCGCCGCTCAGTTGCTGTCGTAGCTGACGTCGAGGATGGCGAAGCGGGTCAGGCCGCCGGGCAATTCCACCGCGAACTCGTCATCGATGCGTTTCTTGAGCAGCGCCCGTGCCAGCGGCGAATCGATGCTGATCCAGCCAGCTGGCGCATCGGTTTCGTCGGGGCCGACGATCCGGTAGATGACCGTCTGCCCGGAATCGGTGTTTTCCAGTTCAACGGTTGCACCGAAGAACACCGCCTCCGGGTCGCTGGGGGTGGTGTCGACTACGCGCAGGGCTTCCAGCCGCTTGCTCAGGTAGCGTACGCGGCGGTCGATTTCGCCCAGCTGTTTCTTGCGGTAGGTGTACTCGGCGTTCTCCGAGCGGTCGCCTTCGGCAGCGGCGGCGGCTAGCGCCTTGACCACCTCCGGCCGTCGTTGCCGCCACAGCTCGTCCAGCTCGGCCTTGAGCCGGGCATGGCCCTGTGCGGTGATCAGGGCGGTGCTTTTTTCTGCAGGGGGACGCCAGCGGCTCACTTCTTCACTCGATCAAGGGTGCTGCGCAGGGAGGTGGGGCTGCCATCGGCGTTCAGCAATACCAGTACATCGGCGGATTCCACGCCAAACAGCAGATCTTCGCTCTGCTGGTGATCGTGGTGCAGGCGCAGGTGGGTGCCGCCTTGTTCCAGCGACCAGGTGCTTTCCACCAGATCCCAGACCGCGCCGCCCTTGAGCGCGTAGCGGCCATTGGGTTTGAGTTCCAAGGTGCGGGTTTCCACGCCATCCACGCTATAGGTGCCCTGCAGTGCAGCCGGGGTTGTGGCGACGTACGCAGGCGTAGGAGCGGACGGGACGGTGGTCGCCTGGCTTTCGTTGTCCACGCCCTCCGCCAGCGCAGCGGCCTGCGTCGTTACCGCTGCAGACGGTTCCGCGGTTGGCAGCGCCGGCGTGCAGCCAACCATCAGCATTGCCAGCAGCAAGCCGGTGCTCGCATCGAGGGGAGCGCTGCCGCGCATGCTCAGCGCTTGCCGCCGAAGATGCTGCCGAGGATGCCGCGCACGATCTGGTTGCCCAGCTTGGTGCCCATGGTGCGGGTGGTCTGCTTGGCCATGGTCTCGATCATGCCCTGACGGCGCTTGGTGCCGAAGATGGCGTCCTTGATGCTCTGGCTGAAGCCGCCTTCCTGCGCCTCATCCTGCTGGCGGCTGCGTGCGGCCGGTGCCTGCGCCTGTTCGGCGGCCTTTTCCGCGCGCTGGGCCAGCAGTTCGGCGGCCGACTCGCGGTTGATGGCGTTGTCATAGCGGGTGCCGACCGGGCTGCCAGCACGCACCTGGGCGCGCTCGGCATCGGTGATCGAGCCCATCCGGCAGCGTGGCGGCGCGATCAGGGTCTTCTGCACCGGCGAGGGAACGCCCTTGTCCTGCAGCGTGGACACCAGCGCCTCGCCGGTGCCCAGCTGCGACAAGGTGGCAACCACGTCGAGCTTGGGGTTCTGTACGAAGGTTTCGGCGGCGGTCTTGACCGCCTTCTGGTCGCGCGGGGTGAAGGCGCGCAGCGCATGCTGCACGCGGTTGCCGAGCTGGCCAAGGATGTTGGCCGGTACGTCGTCCGGGAACTGCGAGCAGAAGTACACACCCACGCCCTTGGAGCGGATCAGGCGCACCACCTGCTCGATGCGCTGCACCAGCGCCGCCGGCGCGTCGTCGAACAGCAGGTGCGCCTCGTCGAAGATGAAGACCAGCTTGGGCTTTTCCAGGTCGCCCACTTCCGGCAACTGCTCGAACAGCTCGGACAGCAGCCATAGCAGGAAGGTGGAATACAGGCGCGGCTTGAGGATCAGCTGGGCGGCGGCGAGGATGCCGACCACGCCGCGGCCGTCGTGGTTGACCCGCATGATGTCGGCCAGTTCCAGCGCCGGCTCACCAAAGAAGGCTTCGCCGCCGTCCTGCGACAGGCGCAGCAGCGAGCGCTGGATGGCGGCCACCGACTGCGCGCTTACCAGCCCGTACTCGGTGGAGATGTCCTTGCGCTCCTCGGCCACCAGGCCGAGCAGGGCGCGCAGGTCGTCCAGGTCAAGCAGCAGCAGGCCGCGGTCGTCGGCCAGCTTGAAGACGATGTCGAGTACGCCGGCCTGGGTGTCGTTGAGTTCGAGGATGCGCGAGAGCAGGGTGGGGCCCATCTCGCTGACCGTGGTGCGCACCGGGTGGCCGAGCTTGCCGTACAGGTCCCAGAACACCACCGGGCTGGCGGCCGGCGCATAGCCGTCCACGCCGATCTCGGCCGCGCGCTGGGCCAGCTTTTCGCCACCGTCGCCGGCCACGGCCAGGCCGGCCACATCGCCCTTCACATCGGCCAGGAACACCGGCACGCCCAGCCGCGAAAACCCTTCGGCCAGTGTCATCAGGGTCACCGTCTTGCCGGTACCGGTGGCGCCGGCCACCAGGCCGTGGCGGTTGCCAAAACGCGGGAGCAGGGTGACGGCGATGTCGTCGGTGACGCCTTTGCCGAGCAGGATCGGGTCCATGGAGGCACTCATTGATGAATGAAGGGGGATTCTAACGGCCCACTGTATCGGCGCGGTGGCAATGTTGCCCCCGGGTGAGTCCGGCGGCTACCCTGCCTAACCTTTCGCCAGTTGTGCCCCTGATGCCCGTTTCCCTGTTTGCAGTTCGTCCGTTGCCGCTGCTGGTGGCAGCCGGTTTGTTGGCCGTGGTCCCGGCGGCGCAGGCGCTGTCGGCGCGTGACACCGCCAGGGTACAGGCGATCGAGGCGCGCATGGCGGCCGCGGAGAAGCGTTATTCCGATGCGCTGGTGCTGGTCAACAACGCCGACCCCAAGGGCACGGCCGAGGGTAACGCGGCGCTGGAAGACATGGAGGACGTGATCAGCGCCTGTATCGCGCAGAAGGGCTGCCAGGTCAGTGCCCTGCTCAGCACCTACAAGCGCCTGCTCAAGGCGCAGTCCGACAACGCTGGCGCGGAGCAGGGCGACGAGGATGTCGGCCCGCTGGAGGCAGACCCCGACCATATTGCTCCGCTCGTGGCTGACGTGCCTGAAGCGGCGCGCGCGGCAGCCCTGCTCAACGACCACCGGCATGCGTTCGACGACATGGTGGAGTACAACCCGGCCATCCAGGCCGGCATTCGCCGCTGGCTGACCGACATGCGCCCGGCGCTGCTGACCAGCTATGAGAACTACATGAACCTGCGTGCGGTGATGTGGCCGGAGTGGGAGAAGGGCGGGCTGCCGGAAGCCATGTTGTTCGGCATCATGGCCAAGGAATCCAATGGACGCGTACATGCCTCCTCACGGGTGGGGGCTGCGGGGCTGATGCAGTTCATGCCGGCCACCGGCCGTCGTTTTGGCCTGGGCCCGGACGGCACCGGTTTCGACACCCGTTTTGATCCCCGCAGTGCGGCAGAGGCCAGTGCGGCCTACATGAACGAGCGCATGCGCGGGCTCAACAAGAACATCGAATATGCCTTGGCCGCCTACAACGGGGGCGAGGGCCGTGCCGCCCGAATCTACCGCGAGACCGGTGGCCAGAGCTTCTGGACCGACTCCTCGTACAACCAGTTCCCGGGCGAGACCAAGGATTATGTGCCTATGGTGATCGCCGCGGCCTGGATTTTCCTGCACCCGCAGCAGTACGGCGTGGAGTTCCCCAAGGTCAACGCGCAGCCGGCGACGATCCGCCTGGCCAAGTCCACCACCATCTACGAACTGACCATCTGCCTGGGCAGCACCGGCACCCGTGACGGTTACATGCGCGCGCTGCGCAACCTCAATCCGCGTTATGAGGCTGACGGCTGGATCCCGGCCGGCACCACCATCAATGCCACTACCCGCATTGCCGGCCTGTACAACCGCTATTGCGTCAGCGGCCCGCGTGCCGATCTGGCCCGCGCGCTGATCACCGCCGACCTGAACGCGGCGATCAAGCGGCCTTCGGCAGCGACCTTCACCGGCAGCGTGGCGGTGGGCGACGTACAGGCGATGCAGGCGGCGCAGGCCGCTTCCCCGGTGGTTGCGCCGGTTGCGGCACCGCGCCCGGTAGCGCCGGCACGCCGTCCGGCGGTGCGCACTTACAAGGTTGCCAAGGGCGACACGCTTGGGCGTATCGCCAGCCGCTTCCAGTGCGAAGTGCCGGCGTTGGCGCGGGCCAACGGCCTGCGTGCCCCTGCGTATGCATTGCGACCAGGGCAGACGCTGCGGCTGGAGGGCTGCGATCGCTGAAGCAGAAAGGGCGCCAGAAGGCGCCCTTTCTTGTTTCGGTATTGGCGCATGCCGCCGCAGGTGCCGGTACTGCGCGATTCCTGCGGCATCTTGGCTTCACGGCTAACGCCGTTGCTACCGTTGCCAGGTCAGCGCAGCTTCGCCAGTGCCTGGCCCAGCTGCACCGGGCTCTCGGCCTTCAGCGCTGGATCAAAATCGGCAACGCCCGCCGGCAACAGCACGATCACGGTCGAGCCGTAGTTGAAACGTGCCATTTCGGCAAAACGCTCCAGGGTGATGCCCTTGCCACGCCAGTCCTTGCGGGTGATGCGGTCGCCGTAGGCGGGGATTTCCTCGCCGCTCCACACCGTTTCCACGCCGCTGACCAGCAGTGCGCCGACCATCACCTGCACCATCGGCCCGAAATCGGTGTCGAAGTGGCAGACCAGGCGCTCGTTGCGGGCAAACAGGCGCGGCACATTGGCCACCGCATCGGTGCCGACGCTGAACAGGCGGCCCGGCACATGCACGGTTTCGCGCAGGGTGCCGGTCCAGGGCATGTGCACGCGGTGGTAGTCGCGTGGCGACAGGTACACGGTGGCGAACAGGCCGTTGGCGAAGGGTTCGGCAGCGGTGGCGTCGCCGAGCAGTTCGGCGGCGGTGAACGACTGGCCCTTGGCCTGGAAGATGCGGCCATCCTTGATCGGCCCCAACTGGCTGATGTGGCCGTCGGCCGGCATGGTCAGGGTGCGCGGATCGGCGGCGGGCAGGCGTGCGCCCGGCTTCAGGGCACGGGTGAAGAAGGCATTGAAGCTGGGGTAGCTGCGCGGGTCCGGGTTGGCGGCTTCGGCCAGGTTGACGTTGAACTTGGCGGTCACCGTGTCGATCAGCCAGCGCGAGATGCGCGGGTTCTGCGAATAGGCCAACGAGCGGGCCATCGACGACAGCAGGCGGTGCGGCAATACATAGGTGAGGCGTGTAACCAGACTCATGGTGCGGATTTCTCGGTGAGCTTGATCAGGTCGCTGGCAATGGCCTGCGGGTTGAACGGCGGGCGCATCAGGCCGGCCAGCCGGCCCTGCGGGTCGAGCACGGCGATGCTGGCGGAGTGGTCCATGCTGTAGTCGTCCGGGTTCTGCTCGAAGTGCTTGCCCGGGGCCTTCTGGAACACCATGCCCAGCGAGGTGGCAAAACGCTCCAGCGAGGGCACGTCGGCGGTGGCGGCAATGGTGTCCTTGTGGAAGGCATGGGCGTACTCGCCCAGGCGGTTCGGGGTGTCACGCTCAGGGTCCACCGACACCAGCACCACCCGCGGGCGCAGGCTGTCGGGGATGGTTTCCCATTGTTTCTGGGCCTGGGCCAGCTCGGTCAGGGTGGTCGGGCACACGTCCGGGCAGGAGGTGAAGCCCAGGAATACCAGGGTCCAGTGCCCGCGCAGCTCGCCGGGGATCAGGCGGGTGCCATCGGATTGGGCCAGGTCGAACTCCGGCAGGGTACGCGGGGTGCCGTAGAACAGGATGCTGCTGGTGCCCTCGCTGCCCTTGTTGGAGGGGCCAAAGACCTTCTGCGCCAACAGCAGGCCGAGGCCGGCGGCCAGGGCGATGGCCAGGATGATGCCGGTGTTTCGATTGAACATGCGCGCGGGCTTCCGTTCGGGTACGGCGGCAGGACAGGGCGTCCGCCGTGGGCGGGATACGGGAGTGTAGGGGATTGCAGGCGTACATCCCGGTGGTTTGGCCGGCGTTTGGGTGCCTTTTGGAGGCCAAAGCCGAAGTTTCGGCTGCAACTGGGCAGTCAATATACCGGTCGGATGCCTATAATCGCAGACCTTTCAAGTATTTCCGTATTGCCATGACTGCCGAAGCGGCCGCTGAACTCCATACGATCGTCGATCTGATCCGCTACGGCGCAAGCCGTTTCAATGCTGCCGGGCTGAGCTTCGGCCACAGCTATGACAACGCGCTGGACGAGGCCACCCAGCTGACCCTGCACAGCCTGCACCTGCCACCGGACCTGGGTCCGGCCTATGGCGCGGCCAAGCTGTTGCTGGAGGAGCGGCAGCGGGTGCTGGCGCTGTTCCAGCGCCGCATCGACGAGCGCCAGCCGGCCGCCTACCTGACCGGTGAGGCCTGGTTTGCCGGCCTGAGCTTCAAGAGCGATGCCCGCGCGCTGGTGCCGCGCTCGCCGATCGCCGAGCTGATCCTCAATGGCTTCGAGCCGTGGCTGGCTGGCCGTGACGTCAATCGCGCGCTGGACCTGTGCACCGGCTCGGGCTGCATCGCCATCGCCATGGGCCACTACTACCCCAACTGGCAGGTCGATGGCAGCGACGTCAATGACGCCGCGCTGTCGCTGGCAGTGGAAAACAAGGAGCGCCTGCTGGCCCACAACGTGGAGCTGGTCAAGAGCGATCTGTTCGCGGGACTGCAGGGTCGCGTCTACGACCTGATCGTGACCAACCCGCCCTACGTCACCAATGACGAGACCGACGCGCTGCCCAAGGAATACCAGCATGAGCCGGACCTGGCCCTGCGCGCCGGCGACGACGGCCTGGACCTGGTGTTGAAGATCCTGCGCGACGCGCCGGATCACCTGACCGAGGACGGCCTGTTGATCTGTGAAGTGGGCGATTCGGAGCAGCACCTGATCAAGCTGCTGCCGGAGGTGTTCATGTCCTGGATCGAGTTCAAGGTCGGGCAGATGGGCATCTTCGCGGTCGAGGCGGCTGAACTGCGTGCGCACCATGCACGCATCGCCGAGCTGGCAGCTGCGCGGGCGTAAGCCTGTTTTTGACGTCATCCTCGCGCAGGTGGGGATCGCTCTTGCCTTGGCGCAGGAGTCGCAATGAAACAACCCGCCGTCTATCTTCTGGCATCGAAGAAACACGGCACGCTCTACATCGGCGTCACCAGCAACCTGGTGGCGCGGACCTGGCAACACCGGCAGCATGTGGTTGATGGTTTTACCAAGCGCTACAACGTGGACAAGCTGGTCTGGTACGAGCTTCACGGGTGCATGGAAGCGGCGATTCTTCGAGAGAAGCAGCTGAAGAAGTGGAACCGGGAGTGGAAGTTGCGGTTGGTGGAAGAGGTGAATCCCGAGTGGCGGGATTTGTGGGATGAGATAGTTGGGTAGTGTTTTGGTTTTGGTTTTGGTTTTGGGTTTGGGTTTGGGTTTGCTTTTGGTTTTGCTTTTGGTGTTGGCTTTGGCTTCGAGCCCTTGCTTTCAAGGTCGTCATTCCCGCGAAGGCGGGAATCGCTCTTGCTCTTGCTCTGGCTCCGGCCTTTGCTTGGCTGGCGTGAGGCAAGAGCACAGGCAAGAGCAAAAGCAAAAGCAAAAGCGATTCCCGCCTTCGCGGGAATGACGGCTTAAGGGCAGATGCAAGAGCAACCGCAAGAGCAACCGCAAGAGCAACCGCAAGAGCACAACGGCATTGAATACCTTCGGACAACTCCTCCGCGTTACCACCTTCGGTGAATCCCACGGGCCGGCGATCGGCTGCGTGATCGATGGGTGTCCCCCCGGTCTGGAGATCACGCCCGAGGAATTCGCCCACGATCTGCAGCGCCGGGCCACCGGCAAGAGCCGGCATACCTCGGCGCGCCGTGAGGCCGATGAGGTCGAGATCCTGTCCGGCGTCTATGAGGGCCGCACCACCGGTACGCCGATCGCCCTGCTGATCCGCAACACCGACCAGCGCAGCAAGGACTACAGCAACATCGCCCAGCAGTTCCGCCCGGGCCATGCCGACTACAGCTACTGGCAGAAGTACGGCATCCGTGACCCGCGTGGCGGTGGCCGCTCCTCGGCGCGCGAAACCACCATGCGCGTGGCCGCTGGCGTCATCGCCAAGAAGTGGCTGCTGCAGCGTTTCGGCGTCAGCGTGCGCGGCTACCTGTCGCAGCTGGGCGAGATCACCCCGGCCGGCTTTGACTGGAACGCAGTCGAAGACAATCCCTTCTTCTGGCCCGACGCCGCCCAGGTGCCTGAGCTTGAAACCTATATGGATGCGCTGCGCAAGTCCGGTGATTCGGTCGGTGCGCGCGTCACCGTGGTTGCCGACGGTGTGCCGCCGGGCTGGGGCGAGCCGATCTACGGCAAGCTCGATGGCGATATCGCTGCGGCGCTGATGAGCATCAATGCGGTCAAGGGCGTGGAGATTGGCGACGGCTTTGCCAGCGCCGCGCAGAAGGGCACCGAGCACCGTGACCTGATCACCCCGCAGGGTTTCCAGTCCAACCATGCCGGCGGCATCCTCGGCGGTATTTCCACCGGCCAGCAGATTGTCGCGGCCATGGTGCTCAAGCCGACCTCCAGCCTGCGCCTGCCCGGTGCCACGGTGGATACGGCTGGCAATGCGGTGGAGGTCATCACCACCGGTCGCCACGATCCCTGCGTCGGCATCCGTGCAACGCCCATCGCCGAGGCGATGCTGGCACTGGTGTTGATGGATCAGGCCATGCGCCATCGCGCCCAGTGCGGCGATGTCGGTGACATCAGCCCGCGTATTCCCGGTCAGCTCGATGGCTGATCGGCGGCCCCGCGTCTGGGTATCGCAGCCCCTGTTCGACGATACCGTCGCGCAGCTGGCGGCGTACTGCGACGTGGTTGCCACCGCACAGGTGAGCGCCCACAGCGGCGCTGAAATCGCGGCCCGCTTGGCCGAGGTCGACGGCGCCCTGGTCACCCTCAACGAGCGCATCGGTGCGGCGGAAATCGCCAATGCGCCAGCGTTGAAGATGATCGCCAATGTCGGCGTTGGCTATAACAACCTGGATGTTGCCGCGCTGAGCGCGGCCGGTATCGTTGCCAGCAATACCCCCGACGTCCTCACCGAAACCACCGCCGATCTTGGTTTTTCGCTGCTGATGGCAGCGGCGCGCCGCATCGTCGAGTCCGACCGCTGGCTGCGCGAGGGCCAGTGGGGGCAGTGGTCGTTCACCACCATGCTCGGTGCCGACCTGTACGGCAGCACGCTGGGCATCCTGGGCATGGGTCGGATCGGCCAGGCCATTGCCCGCCGTGGTCACCACGGCTTCGGCATGAAGGTGCTGTACCACAACCGTTCGCAGCTGCCGACCGAACAGGAGCAGGCGGTCGGTGCCCGCTACGTCGATTTCGATACGCTGCTTGCCAGCGTCGATCACCTGGTGCTGGTGTTGCCGTATACCGCGCAGAACCATCACCTCATCAATGCCGCCGCACTGGCCAGGATGAAGTCCAGCGCGACGCTGGTGAACATCGCCCGTGGCGGTATCGTCGATGAGCTGGCGTTGGCCGATGCATTGGCCAGTGGCCGGCTGGCGTCGGCGGCACTGGATGTATACGAGAACGAGCCCAATGTGCGCCCGGAGCTGTTGGCGCTGCGCAATATCGTGCTTACCCCGCATATCGGCAGCGCCTCGCTGGCAACGCGCCGGGCGATGGTGCAGTTGGCGGTCGACAACCTGCTGGCCGGCCTGGGCATCGGTGCCGATGCCGGGCAGCCGGCCAATGCCCTCAATGCCGAACTGCTGACTACCGGCACCGCGCGTCTGTGCGTGGCCGGCAAAAAAATCAGCGACAAAAAACGATAGGGAGCCTCCGTGGCCGTGCGCTGGAGGTTCCCCGAACCTGGCTCGATGTGTGTCTACCCCCTCCTATCTTTCGAGTATCCCCATGAGCAATGAAGCCCGTCGTTTCCACGTAGCCGTTGTTGGCGCCACCGGCGCCGTCGGCCAGACCATGCTGGCCATCCTGGCCGAGCGCAATTTCCCGATCAGTAAGCTGACCCTGCTTGCCTCCGAGCGTTCGGCCGGCCAGCAGGTCGACTTTGAAGGCGACAAGATCACCATCCAGGACCTGGCCACGTTTGATCCGGCTGGCGTGGAGATCGCGCTGTTTTCGGCCGGTGGCGGCATTTCCAAGGAGTTTGCGCCGAAGTTCGCGGCTGCCGGTGCGGTGGTGATCGACAACTCCTCCACCTTCCGTTACGACGACGACGTGCCGCTGGTGGTGTCCGAGGTCAACCCAGAGGCGGCCCGGAACCGTCCGCGTGGCATCATCGCCAACCCGAACTGCTCGACCATGCAGCTGATGCCGGTGCTGGCGCCGATCCACCGTGAGTACGGCATCGAGCGCATCAACATCGCCACCTACCAGTCGGTGTCCGGCGCTGGCCAGACCGGCATGGAAGAGCTGGGCAAGCAGACCGCGCAGCTGCTGGGCTTCCAGGAGATCGAGCCGAAGAAGTTCCCGATGCAGATCGCCTTCAACCTGATCCCGCATATCGATGAGTTCCTGGACAACGGCTTCACCAAGGAAGAAATGAAGCTGGTCTGGGAAACCCGCAAGATCCTCGGCGACGACAGCATCCTGGTGAACCCCACCGCGGTGCGCGTGCCGGTGTTCTACGGCCA
This sequence comes from Stenotrophomonas sp., assembly GCA_032112995.1. Taxonomy (GTDB): domain Bacteria; phylum Pseudomonadota; class Gammaproteobacteria; order Xanthomonadales; family Xanthomonadaceae; genus Stenotrophomonas. The sequence continues at coordinate 40,971 of DAMCTY010000036.1, forward strand.
CTCCGAGGCCGTCAACATCGAGACGAAGAAGAAGATCAGCACCGAGCAGGCCCGTGAACTGCTGGCGGCCGCGCCTGGCGTGAAGGTGGTGGACGAGCGCAAGGCCGGCGGCTATCCGACCCCGGTGACCCACGCCTCGGGCACCGATCCGGTCTATGTCGGCCGCATCCGCGAGGACATCTCGCACCCGCGCGGGCTGAACATGTGGGTGGTGGCCGACAACATCCGCAAGGGTGCCGCGTTGAACGCGGTGCAGGTCGCCGAACTGGTCGCCAACGGCGGCTGATGCAGGCAACGACGCCGGCTTGATGCCGGCGTCGTCGCATCTGGGTGGTACAGCGGTATTCGAAAGCCGGGTCAGCCGTTATATTGGCCGCCATGAAACTATGGGGCAGGGGCGCGATGCGCCCATTACAAGGTGTGCTGGTGCTCGGCCTGGCGCTGTTCAGTAGCGCTGCGATGGCATTGGGGCTGGGCAATATCCGGGTCCTGTCCAAGCCGGGCCAGCCGCTGTTGGCCGAAATTCCGGTTGTTTCCAGCGATCCGGGCGAACTTGAGAACGCCAGCGTGGGGTTGGCCGCGCCGGTCACCTTCGAGCGCGTAGGTCTGGCACGCCCGGAAGGGCTGGTCAGCGAGCTGCAGTTCCAGTTTGCGCAGGACCGGGAGGGCCGCGCCGTGGTGCGCGTCACCAGCGTCGCGCCGGTGCAGGTGCCCGCGCTGAGCTTCCTGATCGAGGTGGACTGGGGCCAGGGCCGGCTGGTACGCGAGTACTCGGCGCTGGTTGCCGCACCGGAGACTGCGACCGCAGTCGCCGAGCCGGTGATCGAAGCGCCGGCAGCGGCGCCGTCCAACCTGATTGTGCGTGAGCCCGAACCGCTGCCGGAAGTCGCGCCCGCCGCGCCGGCCGCTCAGTAAGAGAGACGCGAGAGCCCAGATCCATG
>DAMCTY010000037.1:0-24824 GCA_032112995.1 Stenotrophomonas sp.
TTGGCTTTGGCTTTGGCTTTGGCTTTGGCTTTGGCTTTGGCTTTGGCTTTGGCTTGGCTTGGCTTTGGCTTTGGCTTTGGCTTCGGTTTTGGTTTTGGTTTTGGCTTTGGCTGCTGCTGTTGCTTTAGCCCTTCTCCCGCCTGCGGGAGAAGGGTTGGGATGAGGGCGCCTTGGCTTTGGCTTTCCCTTCTCCCGTTTACGGGAGAAGAGCCTCTCCCCGCGAAGGCGGGGATGCCCCGAAGGGGCGGATGAGGGGAGCTTTGGGTTTTACCGATAAAGCCCCTGCCGAGCATGGCTCGGCACTACGGATGAGGCTTGGTCTTGCCCCATTCCTTCTCCCGCTTGCGCCGCCACAGTGCGAAAATTCAAACTCCCCGCCCCAAGGATTCCGCAATGTCCAAGACCGCTTTGATCACCGGCGCCACCTCCGGCTTCGGCGCCGCCGCCGTCCGTCGCTTTGCTGCGGCCGGCTGGAAAGTGATCGCCACCGGTCGCCGCGCCGAGCGCCTGCAGCCGCTGGTCGAAGAATTCGGCGCCGACAAGATCCACGCCGCCGCCTTCGACATCCGCGATGCCGCTGCAATGGAGGCCGCGCTGGCCGCCCTGCCGCCTGCCTTCCGCGACATCGACCTGCTGGTCAACAACGCCGGCCTTGCCCAGGGCACCGCCGCAGCCCAGCACGCCAGCCTGGAAGACTGGCGCACCATGATCGACACCAACATCACCGCGCTGGTCACGTTGACCCATCACCTGCTGCCCAAGCTGGTCGAGCGACGCGGCGCCATCATCAACATCAGCTCCACCGCCGCGCTGTATCCCTACCCGGGCGGCAATGCCTACGGTGGCACCAAGGCTTTTGTCAGCCAGTTCTCACTGGGCCTGCGCTCGGACCTGCATGGCACCGGCGTGCGCGTGACCGCGATCGAACCGGGCATGGCCGAAACCGAATTCACCCTGGTGCGTACCCATGGCAACCAGGCCGCATCGGACCAGCTGTACGGCGGCGCCAATCCGATGACCGCCGAAGACATTGCCGAGCAGATTTTCTGGGTGGCCAGCTTGCCGGCACACCTCAACGTCAACCGCATCGAGTTGATGCCGGTGAGCCAGTCGTTTGCCGGGTTCCAAGTGCATCGCGGGTGATTCACACATACTGCACCGCAACAATTCTGCACCTCTTAAAACAAAGACGCCCCGAAGCTGAACCCTTCGGGGCGTTTTCATATGTGGCATCGGTCAATTACCCGTTTCCCGCCCAGACAACTCAAGTATTTCGTGTGCACGCCGATGAGGCTTGTGTATTGCCAAATACATTTTTTCACGCCATCTTCATCATCAGGGGGTCTGGTCGGGGATTGATCAGACGGTAAGTAAGTTGCAGCAAGGAACAGGGAAGCAAGCCGCCTCATGGTAGTCGGAACAGCGAGTGCGCTGCGCGAGCGTCATCGCGCAATAAGGAACACGCAAAGCGAGGCACTGGCAATTCGCCTGCATCGCGCTATCAGCTGGCTGGCCGCTGCGGAAAGCAACCAGCATGACAACGACACCCGTTTCGTTCAATTGTGGATCGCCTTCAACGCGGCCTACGCCGGCGAGTTTCCAAACGAACAGAGCGAACGCCAACGCGTTGCCGACTTTGTAACGCGGTTGGTCAACTTGGACGAGGAGGGCCGATTGCATGCTCTGTTGTTCACACAATTCTCTGGCCCGATCCGCCAATTGATCGACAACCGCTACGTCTACGCGCCGTTCTGGATCGCATTGCGCGACCACGACTCCAGTGAGCAATGGAAGCAGCGCTTTCAAGCGAGCCGCAAGAATGCGATGGATGCGGTGATGTCGCATCGTACCGCCGACCTCCTAGGCCTCGTTCTTGAGCGTCTGTACGTACTGCGTAATCAGCTCATCCATGGCGGAGCTACCTGGAATGGATCCATCAATCGGATACAGCTGCGAGAAGCCTGCGCACTATTGTCGAAACTGGTGCCCACCATCATCGAGGTAATGATGAGCGGCGATGCGTTCGACGAAGATGCAATCGCCTATCCCGTCGTTCCGGATCGACGCATCCCCATCTAGCACCGATCCCTGCCCACGCTCAGGCGACACGTTGTGTCGCACGCCATCAACAAGCTAAATCACCGCATATCCAAGCATTACCGGCAGGCAAGAAAGTGACCAACACGCGAAGAAAGAAAGACCCAACTATTCGCAATCTGCTCATGCTTCGACTGATTCCACGGCATCCGGCAAGCATATCCACCGTGCAGCTTCGCGATGCCCTGTTGCAGGAAGACCCTGAGTTCGACATCAGCCTGCGTTCGCTGCAGCGCGACCTGGACGGTTTGCTCAACAGCCGCTTCAACTTCAACCTGCAATGCAGCCGCGATGATCCGGATGAGAGCGTAAGCAAGCAGCGGCCATTCCGCTGGTCGTACGCGGCGCATGCTCGGCCGGGCCTGCCTTTGATGACTTCCGCCGAAGCGTTGGCCATGCGTCTTTCTGAAGGACATCTGCAGCACTTGCTGCCTCCGGGCGTGCTGGCACTGCTGGAACCGCATTTCTCCGAAGCCAAGGTGATTCTCGAGAACAGGCGAAGCAAGACCCACGAACGCTGGGCAGAGCGCGTGCGCAGCATGCCAAATGGCAAGGCACTGCTGCCCGCGCGAGTGAACAAGATCATATGGGAACAGATTGCCGAAGCGTTGCTTGATCAAAAGCAGCTACAGGTGAAATACCTGAGCAAAGAGAAGGGCGAACTCAGATCCCTGATCCTGCACCCAAAGGGAATAGTGTCACGGGGTCCTAGTACCTACCTGATCGCCAGCGCTGGGAGCTATACCGAACCTCGCCACTTCGCACTACATCGCTTCAAGAGTGCCGAAGCGCTGGATATCCCATCACGTGATGACGACTTCGACATGGAGGCCTACCTGCCCACGGCCGCCTTCACCCCACGAAGAGGACATGAAACAGTTGAGCTGATAGCTGACATCCACCCCGATTTAGCCTGGATACTCCGCGAAACACCACTTTGCGAAACCCAAACCATAACGCCCCAGGCCAATGTTGAATGGCTGCGTTTGCAGGTAAAGGTACCTGACGACGAAGAAACTCTCAGATGGCTACTTGGGCTCGGCCAAGATATCCGCTTAATAGCGCCCCCCATGTACGTTGACGCCTTACTCGAAACATCCATGAGGGTGATCGCCCTTTATGAAAACCCGAAAATCATTGATCAGAACAACAGGAAATGAGCAACTAATGAGCAAAGATCTAACAGAAAGCAAAGTTATCGCCGCACTCGACTGGGCGTACGAGAAGGCGGTCAATGGTGTCGCTGGACTGGACTCAGCGCAGGAGATCGCACAAGGCTACAAAAAGCCAAATCAGACGCCCTATGAACAGGCGAATTCACTGATTCGTTGGCAGAATGCGAAGGCAGGAACTTCCGGCTTCATCACCGGGCTCGGTGGATTTCTAGTAATGCCCGTCACAATTCCAGCAAATCTTGCCAGCGTAATGTATGTACAGATCCGCATGATCGCGGCCATTGCTCATCTTGGGGGATACGACCTTCGCGACGACAAAGTTAAGACTTTGGTTTACAGCTGTATGGCCGGAAATGCAGCCAAGGACATATTAAAAGACGTGGGGATTCAGATCGGGAAAAAGGTGACCCAAAATGCAATAAAGAACATCAGCAAGTCCACCATAACCGCCATAAATAGGCGGGTAGGCTTCCGACTGCTTACCAAGTTCGGCGAGAAGGGTGTAGTCAATCTCGGGAAGGCCATTCCCCTGCTGGGTGGCGTTATCGGCGCGACGTTCGACATCACGTCAACCAATCTTATCGGAAACATCGCTCGCGATGCCTTCACCCCAAAGAATGATTAGGTAGTTGGGTTGTATCGCTGGCATCAGCCTACGGCATTAATAACATAGCTGCATCGCACACCCTTCAAAGTCGTGCCCGGCATCCTTGCGACACAGAATGTCGCCACAGGCCTCCATCATCGTTCCACTGTCGTCATCCCGACGACAGCTGGAACCTGGAGTGCGTTCATGGAAGTTTTGGCCGTCCTTTTTTTCCTGTTCAATCTGTTCGTCATCCTGCCGCTGCAGATCTACGCCTTCATCCGCGGCATCAACGTGCAGCGCTACAACCTTGGCATTGCCAAGGGCCGGCGCTACAAGCAAGGTTTCTGGTGGCGGCAGGCGGTGGCGTTGGCACGCTCGCGCAAGGCCGGTGGTGTCAACTTCGTTGTCACCGCCGTGCTGGCTGCTATTGGCTTGGTACTGGCCTTCTCAATCAACGCCTGGCTACAGGTTGGGCTCTGCAGCTACATCCTGGTCAACGCGCTGGTGGCCGCCAACTTCTTCGCCACTCAGTTGCCGATCATCGATGCCGAGGCGGCCGCATCTAGCGACAATGCCACCAGCACGCCGGAGGCGACGCCTTGATCCGCGTTATTCGTTCCGTTGGCGCCTTCGGCTTGCTGCTGGCGCCCAGTGGGTGCACGGGCACGCCAGGATGCAGTAGCGGCGACAGTCAGGACCTGCTGGGCGAAATAATCGAGGAGGCGTTTGAAAGATCTGCCCATGGCAAGGAATTGCGGCCATTGATGGACTACCGCGTGCGCAGCATCCAGACCGTAGGCCATGACAAGGATGTCGACCGCTACGAATGTGCGGCGACGCTGGAGATCAGCCTGGTTGGCAGCGATGCAAAACCGGTCTCACAGGACATCGAGTACGACGTCTATCTGATTCAGGACGATGAAGCCGATTTTGAGATCAGCTTCGATGAGGGCGTTGACACCGCCATCAGCAATGCGGCGCTGCGCAAGGCCATGGGCTGGCGCTGATGCGCCCAGAGCAAGCACAACAAACCAAGCACGCGCCAATCTCGGCGCAGTCAGGAGCGTTCATTGGCTATTCCCACCCCGCCAATCACTTTCTACTGCCGCAACTGCAATTGGAAGAAGACGTTGCCGATGCAAGTGGGCGACTGCCGGCTTCCAGGGTTCAGCCGTTTCTCTTCCTGCCCCAACTGCGGGCGCGAGGGTACGGTGGAAGAACGACGTGCCGGACCACTGGATATCGCGGCCGCTCGCCTTGCCAGAATCGTTCGCGGTAGCTGATGGACTTGTGCGCTGGCGACACGCCTTGTCGCTTGCGCGGCGCAGTCTTGCACTCAGGCTGCGGCGTTCCTTGCGCCCGGTCTTTCACACAAGGAGATACGCATGTTCAAGATCGTAGGTAGCGTCGTTGTGTACGGCTTCGCACTGTTGGGCCTGGCCGCTTACTTGGACAAGGCGCATGGCGATGGGCGCTTGTTCGCAGATGATTGAGGTGGGAGTGGCGGATAGCCTGCCCTCACCCCAACCCCTCTCCCGCGTGCGGGAGAGGGGCTCTAGACCACGCTGGCTTCAGGCCAGCGGTTCGTCTGACAGGTAGGTGTAGCCAGTGAGGCCAGCTTCCAGCGCTGCATCCAGCTCGGCGGCACGGTCAGCCGGCAACTGGGCGTCGGCCACGCGCTTGCGGTAGGCCGCACGCAGCTCGGCCAGGCTGTAACCCACGTAGTCCAGCATCACGTCGGTGGTGTCGCCGCGACGCTGCTGGGTGATCACGTAGCCATCGGCATCCACCACCACTTCCACCGCGTCGGTATCGCCGAACAGGTTGTGGATGTCGCCGAGGATTTCCTGGTAGGCGCCCACCAGGAAGAAGCCGATGCGGTAGCTCTCGCCGTGACGCACGGTGTGCAGCGGCAACGAGCTGTCCAGGCTTTCGTTCTCGACGTAGGTCTTGACCATGCCATCGGAATCGCAGGTCATGTCGGCGATCACGCCGCGACGGTCGGGGCGTTCGTTCAAGCGCTCGATCGGCACGATCGGGAACACCTGGTCAATCGCCCAGGCATCAGGGATCGACTCGAACACGCTGAAGTTGACGAAGTACTTGTCGACCAGGCGGTCGTTCAATTCGTCCAGCGCCGGGCGATGGCTCTTTTCGTCGTAACTCAGGCGCGCGCGCACGCCGTTGGCGATGGCGTAGAACAGGTCGTCGATGCGCGCACGCTGCGGCAGGTCGATCTGGCCCAGGGCGTAGGCGCTCAGGCCTTCGGCGTGGAAGTGCTGGGCTTCCTGGAACAGCTCCACCGCCGGGCGCTGGTCCAGTTCGTCATGGATCTCGCGCAGGTGGCGGATCGCCGCCGGCTCGTCATCATGCGCTTCCGGCACGCGGCCTTCGGCTGCCTGCTCAACTTCCGACACGTTGGCGATCAGCACCGCGTGGTGCGCGGTCATCGCGCGGCCGCATTCGGTGATGATGCGCGGCGGCGTCAATGCATGCTCTTCGCAGGCTTCGGCCAGCGGCTGCACGATGTTGCTGGCGTAGGCGTTGAGGCCGTAATTGATCGAGCAGTAGCTGCGCGAACGGGTGCCTTCGTAATCGATGCCCAGACCGCCGCCGACATCGACGTGGCTGATCTTCGCACCCAGCTGCGACAGCTCGACGAAGTAACGGGTGGCCTCGCGCATGCCGTTGGCGATATCGCGCACATTGCTGATCTGGCTGCCCATGTGGAAATGCAGCAGGTTCAGGCAATCGGCGTACTCGGTGTCACGCAGCGCCTTCCACAGGTCCAGCAGCTGGCGCGGAGACAGGCCGAACTTGGCCTTGTCGCCACCGCTGTTCTGCCACTTGCCGGCGCCCAGCGAGGCCAGGCGCATGCGCACGCCCAGGCCCGGCTTCACGTCCAATGCCTTGGATTCCTCCAGCACCAGCTTCAGCTCGGACGGCTTCTCGATGACGATATAGGTCTGCAGGCCGAGCTTGCGGCCGATCAGGGCCAGACGGATGTACTCGCGGTCCTTGTAGCCGTTGCAGACGATCAGCCCGCCCGGCCGGCTCAGCGCCAGCACCGCCATCAGCTCCGGCTTGGAACCGGCTTCCAGGCCGAAGCCTTCGCCGTGGTGGCTGGCCAGGGTGCCGGCCACGCCACGGTGCTGGTTCACCTTGATCGGGTACACGGCGGTGTAGCCGCCGGTGTAGTCCCAGTCCTGCTGGGCCTGGGCGAAGGCCGCCTGCAGCTTGCCCAGGCGCTGGCCGAGGATGTCCGGGAAGCGCACCAGCAACGGCAGTTTGGCGCCGGCGGCACGCGCCGAATCGACAACCTGCGGCAACGACACCGCCGCGCCCTGGGCGCCTGCGGGACGGACCACGACGTGCCCGGCGGCATCGACGTCGAAATAACCATCAGACCAGTGCGGAATCGAATAGGTCTTGCGGGCCTGTTCGAGGGACCAATCGCTCATCGGCGTAGCAACTCTCAGCTGTGGATAAACAAGGACGCGCATTCTAACGCCAGCGGGGCAAGGGTCCGTTACAATCCGCGCCCTCACTACCTCCCCTCTCCCCTCGGGAGAGGGGTCGGGGGTGAGGGCAAGCGTGAAACCTGACTGTGACAGGCTTCGCCCTTACCCTCATCCGCCCCTCCGGGGCACCTTCTCCCCACGGGAGGAGGACAGCCCCAGCACCCAGGAATCATCATGACCTCCAACGAAAACTGGTTCATCGAACACTTCCAGCCGACCGGTTCGGCTATTGGTTTCCGCATCACCGGCAAGCTGGACGAGGTGCAGTCGCCGTTCCAGAAGATCGAGATCTATGACAGCACCGACTGGGGCAAGCTGATGGTCATCGACGGCGCCATGATGCTGACCACCAAGGACAACTTCTTCTACCACGAGATGATCAGCCACCCGGTGCTGTTCACCCACCCGGCGCCCAGGCGCGTGGTGATCATCGGCGGCGGCGACTGCGGCACCCTGCGCGAGGTGCTCAAGCACCCGGGCGTGGAGAGCGCCACCCAGTGCGATATCGACGAGCAGGTCACCCGCATGGCCGAGAAGTACTTCCCGGAGCTGTGCGAATCCAACGGTGACGCCCGTGCCGAGCTGCTGTTCGACGACGGCGTGGCCTATATGGCCAACTGCGCCCCGGGCAGCGTGGACGTGGTGATCGTGGACTCCACCGACCCGGTGGGCCCGGCCGAAGGCCTGTTCAACAAGGCGTTCTTCGAAAGCTGCTTCCGCGCCCTGAAGGACGACGGCCTGCTGGTGCAGCAGAGCGAGTCGCCGCTGGCGCTGCTGGACCTGATCAAGGACATGCGTGCGGAGATGGGCAAGGCCGGCTTCCAGTCGTTCAAGACCCTGCCGTTCCCGCAGCCGTGCTACCCGACCGGCTGGTGGTCGGTGACCGTGGCCAGCAAGCAGGCCGGTTTCGGCTTCGGCTTCCGTGAGGCCGACTCGGCCGCCAAGCCGTTCGACACCCTGTACTACACCGCCCCGCTACACACCGGCGTGCTGGTCAGCCCGCCGTTCGTGGCCAAGGCACTGGGCGAATAAGCCCCCTGCCAACGCCGTGAACCCAACCCCGCGCCCGCAACGGCGCGGGGTTTTTCGTTTTTCGCCCCGGCATCAGGACCTTCGGGTGCACAAGACACCTGATCGCAACAGGCTCGCCTCCGCAACAATCATTTCCGTCACAGGATTACGACATTTTTTTTACATTCAGGAATTCATGGACTCTTCAGTTTTATAATTCGCGCCAACATCCCCGCCCAACCGGGCACGCAAGACCGGCTTTGCAAGACGCTTTCCGCGCCGTTGCCGCGTCAGGAAGGTTTTCATGAATACATTGCCCCGCTTCGACGGCGATCACGCCGTTGTTCCAGACAACCAGTTGCTCAAGCGTGGCGAGCGCCTGCTCGAGCCCGATGTCTACCGCACCGAACTGGACGGCCGCCCGGCCGTGGTCAAGGACTACCGCCGCTATCAGGGCACCCCCCTCTCCCCGGTGGCACGCCTGCTGGTACGCCGCGAAGCCAAGGTGCTCAAGCGCCTGCAAGGCTGGAAGCACGCGCCCGCGCTGCTCGGCACCCTGGGCGGCCTGGCACTGGGCATGGAGTTCATTCCCGGCGACACCCTCAGCGCCGGTGTGCAGGGCGTCAGCCAGGAAGTCTTCGACCAGCTGCAGAGCGCCCTGGCGCGCCTGCATGCGGCCGGCATCACCCACAACGACCTGCATGGCACCAATGTGGTGGTCAGCGCCGGCGTGCCGGTGCTGCTGGATTTCACCTCGGCGCTGCGCGCGCCGCGCTGGCTGCGCAACTGGCCGATCTTCCGCCAGCTGCGCCGCAGCGACATGAAGAACCTGGTGAAGATGCGCCAGCGGCTGACCGGAATGAAGCCTTCCGCCGAACAGGCCGCAGCGCTGGCTGAGCCAGGCTGGGTGCAGGCCGTGCGTAATACGTGGAAGAGGCTTTACCGGCGGATCAAGGGCTAAGCCCAAGGCTACCCCTCCCCCGCCCTCCCCTCCGCCTTCGGCGCAAGGGAGGGAGCCAAGCCGGGCTTCTGCCCCCTCCCTTGCGCCGAAGGCGGAGGGGAGGGTCGGGGAGGGGTGCTCTAAAGCTTCAAACCCTCAAACCCCACAAACCTCAAAGCGCGTCAGCGTCCACTTCGCCGGTGCGGATGCGCACCACGCTGCCCAGGTCATACACGAATACCTTGCCGTCGCCGATCTTGCCGGTGCCGGCGGCCTTGACGATGGCTTCCACCACCTCGTCGGCCTGCGCATCGGTCACCGCGACCTCGATCTTCACCTTGGGCAGGAAATCGACCACGTACTCGGCGCCACGGTACAGCTCGGTATGGCCCTTCTGCCGACCAAAGCCCTTGACCTCGGTGACGGTGATACCGGCCACGCCGCGTTCGGCCAACGCCTCGCGCACGTCGTCCAGTTTGAACGGCTTGACGATGGCCATGATCATCTTCATTGGTCAGCTCCTTGGGCAATGGCTGAAGCATACCCCGAGACGGCAGCGTGCCACCCACCTGCATCCGGACTATCCTTACCCTCAGTCAAAACGGATACCGATGCCCGCCATGGGCGGCCAGCTTCCACGCTAGGCCCAACCCTGCGGAGAAACCCCATGATCGACCTCAACCACATCGATGCGCTGGCCCGCCGCCTGAGCGACCTGGTGCCGCCGGGCCTGCGCGAATCGCGCGAAGAACTGCAGGCCACCTTCAAGAGCGCGCTGCAGGCCGGGCTGGGCAAGCTGGACCTGGTCACCCGCGAGGAATTTGAAGTGCAGCGCGCCGTGCTGCTGCGCACCCGCGAAAAAATCGACGCGCTGGAACAAGCCGTCGTCGCCCTGGAAAACCGGCTCGCCGACAAGAACGCCTGAGCGTCGGGCCATGAGCCTGGCACTGGTGCACAGCCGCGCCCGCGCTGGCGTGCACGCACCGCCGGTGCAGGTGGAGGTCCACCTGTCCGGCGGCCTGCCTTCCACCCAGATCGTCGGCCTGCCCGAGGCCGCTGTGCGCGAATCACGCGACCGGGTGCGCGAGGCCATTCTCTGCGCGCAGTTCGATTACCCGGCGCGCCGCATCACCATCAATCTGGCCCCGGCCGACCTGCCCAAGGAGGGTGGCCGCTTCGACCTGCCGATCGCACTCGGCATCCTGGCCGCCAGCGGTCAGATCGACCGCAAGACCCTGGCCGACTACGAGTTCATCGGCGAGCTGGCGCTGACCGGTGAGCTGCGCGCCGTCGATGGTGCCCTGCCTGCCGCGATTGCCGCGGCCCACGCCCAACGCCGCCTGATCCTCGCCCCCGGCAACGCCGAGGAGGCGGCGCTGGCGCAACATGCCGATGTGCGGGTTGCGCGCACCCTGCTGGAAGTCTGCGCCGCGCTGGCCGGAACCAAGCAGCTGCCTGCCGCGCAGATGCCGGAGGCACTACCCCTGCAACCTGCCGACCTGTCCGACGTACGCGGCCAACAACAGGCCCGACGCGCCCTGGAGATTGCCGCCGCAGGTGCCCACCACCTCCTGCTGCTGGGTTCGCCGGGCTGCGGCAAGACCCTGCTGGCCTCGCGCCTGCCCGGCATCCTGCCCGACGCCAGCGAAGCCGAAGCTTTGGAAACCGCCGCCATCACCTCCCTCAGCGGCCGCGGCGTCGATCCACGTCGCTGGCGGCAGCGCCCCTACCGGTCACCCCACCACACCGCCAGCGCGGTCGCCCTGGTCGGTGGCGGCTCGCACCCGCGCCCCGGTGAGATTTCGCTGGCCCACAACGGTGTACTGTTCCTGGACGAACTGCCGGAATGGAACCGGCATGCGCTGGAAGTTCTGCGCGAGCCGCTGGAGTCCGGCACGGTCACGGTATCGCGCGCCGCCCGCAGTATCGAATTCCCCGCACGTTTCCAGCTGGTGGCGGCAATGAACCCCTGCCCGTGCGGCTGGGCCGGTGACAGCAGTGGCCGCTGCCGTTGTTCAGCCGATGCCATCAGCCGCTACCGCGCACGCATCTCCGGGCCGCTGCTGGACCGCATCGACCTGCACCTGCACGTCCCTCGGCTGGCGCCCAGCGAGCTGCGCGGCGATGCCGCCGAGGGCGAAAGCAGCGTGACAGTCCGCGACCGGGTGATGGCGGCACGTGCGCGCCAACTGCAACGCGCCGGCCAGGCCAATGCGCACCTGGGGCAGAAGGAAACGCTGCGCGATTGCAGCCTGTCGGCAAGCGATAGCGACCTGCTGGAACAGGCCATGGAACGGCTGCAGCTATCGGCACGGTCGATGCACCGGATCCTGCGGGTGGCCCGGACGATTGCCGATCTTGCCGGGGAGGTGGCGATCCAGCGGGCGCATCTGACCGAGGCGATTGGTTACCGGCAGCTGGATCGGGGCGGTGTTGGCGGTGAGGGCTAGGTTGTTGCCGGCTTGCTTGTGGGCTGGAGCAGAAGCAAAGGCTTACCCCTCCCCAGCCCTCCCCTTGGCTACGCCAAAGGGAGGGGGCCGGACACTGCCCCTCGCTGTTGCCGGGGAGGTGACGATCCAGCGGGCGCATCTGACCGAGGCGATTGGTTACCGGCAGTTGGATCGGGGCGGTGTTGGCGGTGAGGGCTAGGTTGTTGCCGGCTTGCTTGTGGGCTGGAGCAGAAGCAAAGGCTTACCCCTCCCCAGCCCTCCCCTTGGCTACGCCAAAGGGAGGGGGCCGGACACTGCCCCTCGCTGTTGCCGGGGAGGTGACGATCCAGCGGGCGCATCTGACCGAGGCGATTGGTTACCGGCAGTTGGATCGAGACGGTGTTGTCGGTGAAGGCCAGGGTGTTGCCAGCTTGCTTGTGGGGTGGTGCGGAAGCACAGGCTTATCCCTCCCCGGCCCTCCCCTTGGCTACACCAAAGGGAGGGGCGGTGTTCTGCCCCCTCCCTTGCGCAGGGCGCAGGGGAGGGTTGGGGAGGGGTGAGCTGGTGAAACACCGGGTTCAGGACAAATCCCAAAAATCCCTTCACCATCGTTCGCGAAGCCCCCGCAGAGAACGGCCATGGAACGCATCCAACGCCCCTTCTTCCCGATCATCTATGTGCGCGGCTATGCGATGACGCGCGACGAGATCGTCGAGACCACGTCCACGCCCTTCATGGGCTTTGAAGCCGGCTCCACCAAGATGCGCCAGGCGCAGGACGGCAGCATCGTCAAATTCGTGTTCGAGTCGCCGCTGGTGCGGCTGATGAAGGATTACGACTACCGCGATGTCTACGAATTCGGTGCCGAGCGCCGCGACCGCATTTCACCGCGCTGCATCGTCATCCACCGCTACTACGACCCTGCCGACCCGGCCTTCGGTGATGGCAAGACGCCTTCGATCATTGATGCCGCCACCGCGCTGGGCAAGCGCATCGAACAGCTGCGTGACAGCATCTGCGGCAACAACGCCGCCATGCGCAAGGAGTTCCGTGTCTATCTGGTCGCGCATTCGATGGGCGGTTTGATCTGCCGTTGCCTGCTGCAGAACCCCGACGTGGCCAGCGCCGAGGTACGGGCGATGGTGGACAAGGCCTTTACCTATGCCACGCCCCACAATGGCATCGAGGTGGGCGGCATCAACCTGCCCAACCTGCTGTCGATCAACGACCTGAACAACTTCAATCGCAGCAACATGGGCAAGTACCTGAAGGTGCCCAAGGACAAGGTCAATACCCTGGGCAACGCCAGCTTTCCGCCGGAGCGGCTGTTCTGCCTGATCGGCACCAACAGCCGTGATTACGCCGCCGCGCACGGGCTGTCATCATTTGCGGTCGGCGCGCTCAGTGATGGCCTGGTGCGCATTGCCAATGCCTACGTCGAGGGCTCGCCACGGGCCTTCGTCAACCGCAGCCACAGCGGCTACTTCGGCATCGTCAATTCCGAGGAGGGCTACCAGAACCTGGTGCGTTTCCTGTTCGGCGATACCTGCGCCACCGCCCAACTGGATATCAGTGCCCTGCCCTTTCCGCCGGAAATCGAGGCAGCGCGCAAGCGCGGCAAGAAGATCGCCTCGTCGTACTACATCGAGGCCACCGTCGCGCCGCGCGGTGCCTATACCTACGAACTCACCTCACGCACCCAGGCCAACCAGTGCGCCATCCGTCGCGAGTACGGTGATATCTTCGACGCGCAGGGCAACCTGCTCAAGGACAAGCGCTCGACCGTGCTGTTCTCGGTATTCCTGGACAGCAGCAAGATCATGGCCGGCAGCGAGATCGCCTTCTCCATCGATCTTGCCGTCAGCAATGCCGGTTACGAAGTGGATGGCGCACTGTTCCTGAAGAACCATATCCCCGGCGAATTCCTGTTCCGCAACACCCTGGTGGTGTTCGCCAAGCCCGATGAAGCTGGCGGCTGGCGGCTGCGCTACGTCTGGAGCGACGACCAATGGGCGGGCGGTCCCAAGAACGAGGCCGAACTGGACGGCGCACGCAACAAGGCCATCGGCATCGCGCAGCAGGCCCCCAATGTGTTCGCCATACCGCTGCAGTCGGCCAAGGGTTTTGCCGCGGAGCTGAAGCTATCGCTCTCGCAATGGCGCTGAGGCCTCCCCGGGCCAAGGCGATGCCTTTGCCTACCAATGGCCCGAACGGCTGTTGTTCGCTGGTCGAAAACGCGTTCAGTTGATCGTGCAGGTCATTTTCATTGTCCAGGCTTCGCCGTTCGGGAAACTGGGAATGTTCAAGCCATTCTTGAGCCCGCTGGCCGTGACCGTAATCGGGCAATTGCCCCCGCCACTGCGCGTGCAGGTCACCACTTCGCTGCAGGTCAATGTCGAAGGCACCGCATCCTGCAGCACCGCACCATCCGCTGCATCCGGGCCATCGTTGCGCGCAACAATCGTGTACTCGATGCTGCTGCCCTTCACCACCGTAGTGCGGTTGTTGGTCTTGTTGACGACCAGGTTCGCCGTCAGCGGCGTATTGGTGAAGTCACACTCGAACACCTCGCCGGCCGTCACCGATGCCGCCGGCAATGTCAGCACCGTACCGCTGCGGGTACCGACCACGTTGCCGGCCCGATTGCGGCACTCCGCCTTTTCCAGCTTCCAACCCGGCGGCAGCGCGGATTCGGTGATGACGACATTCTGCGAAAGGTTGGAAACCGTGAACGACTGCACGCCCGCCAGGTCCGCATCACCATCCACCTGCACGGCCTGACCGCCCTGCGTGGTAGTGACAGTTGCGTTGGCACGTGACACGTTGCCCAGAGCAAAGCTGAACGGTCCACCCGCCGCGCCGGTGGTGGTCTTGCGCAGCAGCACCGCGGGCGGCAGCTGCGTGAGCGCCGCTGGGCAGCGTGCACCGTCAAGGTTGGTTGAAGTACTGGCATTGTCCGACAGCAGGTCATATGACCAAACACCCGACGCCGTCTTGAAGATGCGATACACCAACCCGACCGTTGCAGGCTGGCCACCGGCAGGCGCACCTGAGCGGTAGGCGTAGATACTGCCGTTGCCATCCATGAAGATCGCGCCCCAGCCACCGCTACCCGGGCTGGCAGGCAGCGTGGTCAGCACCTCAGGCGCCCCCAGAGAGCTGCCGCTCCAGGCTGCACGAAATACTTCCCGGGTTGCATTGTTGACCGAGTAAAGATAGGTGGCAGTGCTGTCGAAGGCGTAGTCGGTGCTGTCACCCATCATGGAAACAGGAATGCCCGATCCAATGACCTTGTTGGTTGCGGGATCCACCCTGTACATCGTGCTTCCGGAAGAGAGCACGAGATAGCCTGTGACCGGGTCGACGTCGGCAGCGTAGAAGCCGGTGCCGCCCAGCGTCCCTGGTGCGACGGCGTACGGCAGGTCGGCAACACCATTCTGGCCGATTCGCACCAGTCGGCGGGGCTGGCTGCCATCACCGTTGTACCAGCCCCAGATGTAGCCGTCCTTGCCAAACCCCACCGCATTGACACTGCTGCTGCGCAACGGCGAACTGGCAGGCAGGCTGGTGCCCAGGTCGGTAATCGCACCGCTCAGCAGGTCCAGCGAGAACAGACTGTTGCCGCGGGTGATGAACGCCTGGCTGGGACAGCCGATAAACGCGGTGGGACAGGTCACAACCGCGTTTGCAGTGGCTTGGTCGTTGCCGGGGTTGATGTCCGAAAAAGCCGATGACGCGGGAAATGCCACCTTTGCGGTATTGAGCAGCGACATGCCGCATTTTGCACCGGCCACGTCGCTTACCATCGCGCTGATGGTGAACGTCAACTCGCCACCGCTTGCCAACGTGTAGCCGCCGCTGACATTGAGATTGCCGGTGCCCGATAGCGCCGGGCAGGTCGAACCCGTGCTCGCGGTACATGTCCAGCTCGCACTGGCCAACCCCGCAGGCAGGGTATCGGTGATGGTGGCAGCATTTGCCGCACTGATCAGCGGGGACTGATCACCGGGGTCGACGGTATTGATGTCCTGGTTCTTGACCTTGACCAGGTAGACCAGTTGTTCGCCCAGCACAGGCGTCTGATTTGATACGGTCTTGGTCACAGCAAGATCTGCGGGGGCAGCCACTACCAGGTTGCGGATCTCGTGGAAGTTGGTAAGGCCGCCGGTTGAGCCGCCTACGCCGACGCGTAGCCGGCTGGGCGCCGGGTAGGCGAAGTCCTCGTCCTTGAACAACATCTTGCGGGAACCATCGCCCGAGGCAGTGTCGGAAAGATAGTAAGCGGATACACGGTAGCCGGCATTTCCAGTGGCATTCTTCGGAATCATGTCCACATAGATGCGGCGGATCCTGGTAGGGCGCGCTGTCGCTGTGTTGTTGCTGATCGACTCGCCCACCGCCAACCCCTTCACGTAGGGATTGGCACCACCTGCGGCATTGGTAGGGCCGCGGATGGCGACGAAGTTCTGTCCTTCGGCATTGCTTTCATGTGGACCGGGAGCGACGCAACGGCCATAAGGGTCGCGTTGCGAGTAGCTGCCGTATTCGTCCACGCCGACGCCGAGATAACCACCCGCACCACTGCAGTAACCCAACCCTGCGCCAACCAGCGCACCGGACATGTTGCTGTTGGCGTCATACAGATACACGCTGATGCCGTCGGCGCCGGTGCCTCCCCAGGCAACGTAGTCAAAGCGCATCTGCACACCGTAACTCGACGAAAAGGCGCCGGAGGCCGCCGTATACAGCGCGTTGCCGACCTTGTAGTTGCCGCGCGAGGTGACCCGCAACCAGCCATTGCCAGCCGTATCCTTGGTGCCGCCAGAGCCTACGCCGTCCCCCGACAGATCCCGGCCAGCCGTCAGCACACCGCTGGGATTGTTCGAGCTGGAGTCGGTGCCGGTGAACGTCCAGTTGCTGTCAGTCGCGTTGGTGAAAGGTGCTGTCACCTTCACCTGTGCCTGCGCCACCGCGCAGGGCAGCACCAACGCAGCCATCGCCGCTGCAAACCGAACCTTCCCTGCGAACATGGCCTTTCCCCTGTACCAAAGGACGTTGCCGAGCTGCATCCCGCCCCGGCAACGCCATTCCCATCGCCCCACCACGTGTCATCAAAAATCTGGCTTCTGCACACCGACTGCATGTGCAGAAGCCAGTCCCCAAGTGATGACCCGCGTGCCTGACGCCCCTGGATTCAACCGAACTCAGCTGCCGATAATGTGATGAGGCGCGTGTTTTTCCTGTGAAGTTGATAGCACTTGCACACCAAGTGTTGCCTGCGTGCGTCAGTAGCTGCCCACCACATTCAAGAACCAACCACGGTGGTCGTAATCGAAGTCGGTGAGCTTGTCGCTGAAGTCGGTGAAGTTGTAGCCGACACCGACACGGAAGTTCCTGCCGATATCGCGATCAACACCCACCAGCGCACCCTGCCTGCGACCGCCTTCCTTGACGCTCAAACTGCGGTACTCGGCCAGCGCGTGCCAATCGGTGGTGATGCCGTAACGCATCTGCGCGGCCAGCAGGGTCGCCGCCGAGTCCGCCCAGGCACCGGTCATGCGGCCCATGCGTACCTCGCCTTCGCGGCGCGCCGCCTTCAATGCGAACTCCCAGTGGTTGAGCGGGCGGTAGACCCCCTCAAACGACAGCACCTGGCTGCGCTGGTCGTAGTAGGCGCTGCTGGTGTCCTGGGCCAGGGTGGAGACGTCGTACAGGTAGGTGTAACGGCCCAGCAGGCCCCAACGGGTGCTGTTGAACGGACGGTAGGCAAAGCCGACATTGCCTTCGATGAACTTGGCACCGGCCAGCGGGTCCAGCGCATCGTCGGTGTCGGAGTAGTTGAAACGTGCGGCAATCCGCAGGCTGTCGTTGAACTTGTGGGTCAGGTTGTTGGTGGTTACCCACTGCTCGCGGCGCTCGGCACCCGAATCACGGCGCCACTCGACCTTGCTGCTCCACTGGGTATCAGCCGAGGTGCGGCCGCCGTTGACGCTGACCGCCTTGCGGTTGATGTTGCCGGTACCACGGTCCAGCTCGGCATCCTGCAGCTGGAAACCCAGGGTCCAACCCACGCCTGGATAGAAATCCATGCCGAAGGTATGGGCCAGGCCACTTTCATTGCGCGCCTTCAGGTACTGGCTCTCGTTGAACACGTTCACCTGGTTGGACAGGCGCCAGCGCTGACCCAGCGTCCAACCGTCACGCTGCACCGGATTGAACAGCGCGTCGTAATCGCTGCTGGTGGCGTTGGTGAAGGTGTAGTTGCCGTAGATGGAGTGGTCAGAGGTCAACCGGTACTCGGCGTTGACCTGTGCCGCATCACCGCGATCACCATGGGTGACCTCTGCGCCAATGCTGGACAGGTTGCCGAACTGGTAATTGCCGCCCACCGTCACCGCGTCGTTGTCGCGGTACTTGCCACCGTCATCGTCCAGGGTGAACTGGGCGGTGCCGTACATGTCGAACGCCGTACCGAAGCGATGCTTGTACTGCAGCGCCCCCAGGGTACCGATGCCCTGGCTGCTGATGCTGCTTTCATCAACGCGGCGCAGTTCCGCACTCAGGGTGTTGTCGTCATTGATACGCCACTCACCGGTGAGCTGGTTCTGCTCCAGGTACTCCGCGCCACGTTCGGCACGGCTATAGCGGCCGTAGATATCGAACGCCGGCGACAGCTGGCCACGGAATTCAAAGCCACGCTCGCGCACTTCCTCGCCGGTGTCGTAGCGGGCAATGGAGTAGCCCGCATCCACACGCCGCATCCAGGCACCAGCCGACCAATCCAGCTGCGTCCAGCCCAGCTCCTTGAAGTTGGCACGGGCTTCGACCGAACTGGCGTCGCCCTTGCGCTGGGCGCCCAGGCCGGAGTTCAGCTGGTCAAAGCTGAGGCCGCCATTTTCCGAATAGAACACCGGGGCGCTGGTGCTTTCCGTGCGCGCCTGCTCCACCTTGAGGTAGGTACCGCGACCGGCCTGCAGGGTGAGATCGGCCGCTGCCAGGGTGTAGTCGTCGCCAGCACGGTTCTCATCGATGTACGTGACGCCAACACCGACATGATCGCCAAACCACTGCTTGCCACGCACGCCGGCGGTGATTTCATCCGGATTGAAGCCGGTGGGCAGGTATTCGTAGTCAACCAGCAACACCTGGGTGTAGCCGTCCAACGGGGTGTCGCGAGACAGACGCGGCAGGCCATCGCGGGTGACGATGGACAGCGCATCGGACAGGATCAGCCGGCCCTGGAAATCGTCGATCTGGTAGTCGGCACCGGCCTGCAGGTCGATGCGCTTCTCCACGCGACCGGTGGTGGCATCGCGGATCTCGATGGCCACCTTCTCCGAGCCCGGCAGGATATCGTTGTGGCGCAGGTAGTACAGGCTACCGCCGGTGCCGAGGAACT
This sequence comes from Stenotrophomonas sp., assembly GCA_032112995.1. Taxonomy (GTDB): domain Bacteria; phylum Pseudomonadota; class Gammaproteobacteria; order Xanthomonadales; family Xanthomonadaceae; genus Stenotrophomonas. The sequence continues at coordinate 19,162 of DAMCTY010000037.1, forward strand.
CGCTGTGGCCCGGTGCGGTCTGCGCTTCGGAGCCGAACACGCGCACTTCCGAGCGTGCCTCGCCCCACGGATTGGTACCACGGCTGCGCCAGCTCAGCGCGCCGCCGTACAGGGAGCGCGAGTACTGGCCGTACTCGGTACCGGTGATGCCGGTGTTGAAGTTGCCCCACAGCGCCTGGCTCTTGTCCCAGTCTACCCGCACGTACAGGCGGCCCTGGGTATCCACGTCACGGTAGGTGGGGGAGTCATCGCCATACACCGGGTAGTACTGGTCCGGATCCAGACGACGGAATACGTCCTGCGGATCGGCGTCCCAGAAGCCCTTGAACATCTCGCTGACTTCGCGCTCCTGGGTATCGGCCTGTGCCGTCACCAGGTACTTGCCCTTGACCTTGCCCTTCAGATAGAAGGCCAGGCGGCCGTCGACCACCAGGTCCTTCTCGTAGCGGTCATCGTTGCCCAGCGGCTCCAGCGAGCCGGAGACACTGCCGCCGGACAGGGTGAAGTCGGCCAATGCCACGGCAAACATGTAGCGGCCGGTGACATCGATATCCAACTGGTCACGCACCGCCGGTGCATTCGCGCCGGCCGCGATGTCGATGTCGAACTTGTGCTCGCCCACCGGCACCAGGTATTCGGCAACCAGTTTGCTCTCCATGTCCACCGGCTGCATCTGGCCGTTGATCTTGACGCTGGCACGCTCGGGCAGGTTGCGGCCCTGGATGCGGATGCGCGAACCGTAGATGGCGATGTTCTGCTGGCGCAGGCTGTCGCGACCAAAGCTCTGGTCGACCAGGCTCTGCAGCTGGGCATCGTCGGTGTTGAACGCCGTGCCCTTGCTCTTTTCCACGGCGTTGCGCAGCTGCTGCGCGCCCCGCTCGGCTTCCTCGGGCCGCACCAGCTGCAGGCGGCTGGGATAGGTTTCGTCGAACGCACCGTCAGCGCCATAGGCACGCACGATGTAGACCAGCTCATCACCCACCTTGGGCTTGTAGCCGGACGGCAGGCTGCCGTCCCACTCCAGGGTGGTGGATGCGGCAACCGGCAGGGCTATGGTGGCTACCGGATCGACCAGGTCGGTATCGGTGGCGCGGTATACCAGTACCTCGGCGCGCTGCATGAACGCCGAATAGTTGTTGTAGGCGTAGAACTGCACCGGCTTGGTGACGCGGCTGCCGTCGAACGGCACCAGCGACGGCGCCGAGATGCTGAAAGACGGCTGCCCCAGATTGGGGTCTTCGGTCGCCCAGATCACACCGCCATTGGCCAACTGCAGCGACCACTTGCCGATGGCGATGGCCTGCCCTGGCTGCAGATCATGCTTCCAGTCGCTGTCGATCTTCTCTGCTTCCACCGACACGCGGCGGTCCGGTGCCAACTGCACCGACGAGGTCGGTTCAGCCTGCGGCACCAGGGTTTCCTTCTTGCCCCGGCTGATCAGCTTGAACAGCATGCCGTCGTCGCTGTTGCAGCCGTCGGCATCGCAGGCCGCCTGGGCGGCACTGGCATCACTGGCCGGCGCCGTCGCAACCGCAGTCTGCGCCTGCGCAGCAGAGGCCATGCCCGACAGTGCGCACAGCAGCGCGTAATCCAACAATTTCATTTTCATGGCGACACCTCCTTGGCTGCCTGCCCAGATGAGGCGTCGGGCCCGCCAGGGATGAGTTCGACATTGACCTTGCTGCGCTGGTCGGCCGGCAGCTGCGCGCTGATGGCGTCATACACCGCCTTGGCACGACGCATCCCCAGTGCATCGTTGTAGGCGTCGGAAGCACGGCGGTCGGCATGACCGGCGATCTTGACGATGCGCGTATCCATTTCCACCAGGTAATTGGCAATGCGGGCCAGCAAGGCGGTGTATTCCGGCTTGATGGTGGATTTGTCGGTGTCAAACAACACGTTGCCCAGCACCGGCCAGGACAGCAGGCCCACCACCATGGATTTTTCGTCGGTGGTGTTGGTGCGCAGGCTCACCTGGGTGCGCGCGGCGATATCGGCCGGCAATGCCGTCACCAGCGCCTTGCGCACCGCCACCGCGCGGTCGAATGCCAACAGCTCGTCTTCACCGTGGGCAGCAATCACCACCTCGCCGCCGCCGTGGCTACGCACCTGCTCGGCCATCTTCTCCACGGCCGGCAGGTACTGACTACGCACCTCGGCACTGGCCGGGGTAAACATCACCTCGCCCAGCTCCATTTCCACCTTCTCGCTGGACTCACCCTGGACCAGGCCCGGCGGCAACTTGACGCCGAAGTCGAAGCGCACCGGCAACCCCGGGGTGATGCGGCGGACCAACGGATTCTTGGTGGTGAACACGCTGCCCGGCGGCAAGGTGGCCGGGTCAACCTTCAGGATGAAGTTGCGGCCGCGGTCATCACGCCCACCGTCCACACCAATCAGGTTGTAGCGGCCGAACTGGTCGGTTTCCACCAGCAGGCCTTCCACAGAGGCAATACGCACACCCGGAATGCCACGCTCGTCCACACCGTCGTTGCGGATGATGTAGTCGACGCGGTAGCCACCCTCGGCCGGGCTGACCTTGCGCTGCACGCTGGGCAGGGCGGCGCTCAGGCCGTTGGCAGCATCGCCACCCTCGGCACTGACCGTGGTCTTGCCGGATGCGTCCATGCGCAGGGTGGCGCCCTGCTTGCTGGTCAGCACGAAGTCACCGTTGAAGTCGAGCGAGCGCAGCAGCTGGCTCACTACAACCTGACGGGCCTGGGCCGGATCGGCATCGGACTGGCGACCACCGATCTTGCCGATGGCAATGCCATGCAGCATCGGCGAGCTGGCATCCGGCTCGGCCTGCGGACCGTTGCCACGATCCACCGTGGTGGAGTTGGCAATGTAGGCGCCTGCGGCAAAGCCGCCCTGCACGCGGATGTCGGACAGGTCGGCAGAATCCTGCCAGCCGTCGCCATCGCGGTCGTCGAACACCGTACCCAGCAAGGTGGATTCGTCCATCATCGGGTCGGCAACCATCTGCACGGTGGCGGTGCCCACATTGGAGATGCGGCGGCCGTTGTCATGCAGCTCGGCGGCGTTGGTGTGCAGACCACCGCGCACACCGGCACCCACGCGCAGCAGGTAGGTGACGACGGCACGGTCACCCTTGGCGATGTCAATCTGGTCCACGCGGATCGGGAAGCTGCCTGCCAGGCGGCCAGCGCCATCGCGGTCGGCCACTTCCAGCGAGCCCACCACCAGGGTGAAGCCGGCCGGCGGGGTATCGATCAGCGTGCCGTCGACCACATCGGACTCGCCAACGTTTTCCAGAGTGACGGTGTAGCGCACCAGGTCACCCACCTTCACATCACGCGGGCTGGCCTGCTTGGTCACACGCACCTGGGTTTCACCTTCAATCCGGATGGTGCCGGTAGCGGTATCGCAGACCGGCGTGGGCACGGAAACGTCGCACACGCGGTACACGAAGCTGTCGTTGCCCACATAGCCGGGGTTCGGCGTGTACACGCAGCTGCCTGCACTGCACACGACCGTACCGTTGGCCGGTGGCGTCAGCACCGTCAGCGAGGCGGGATCCAGCGGCACCTTGGCCGAGGTGTCGTTGCCCAGCACCGCCAGCGTGACCGGCGTATCAACCTGCGTGGTTGCCTCATCGTCAACCGCATCGATGCGGTTCGGGGTGACGATGATGGTCACCATTGCCGTATCGCAGATCGGCGCCGGCTTGGACACATCGCAGACCTTGTAGACGTAGGTATCCGTGCCCGAGAAGTTCGGGTTCGGCGTGTACGTCACACTGCCGTCGTTGTTCACCACAGTGGTGCCGTACGTCGGTGGGGTCACGATGGTCACGTCCCTCGGGTTCAGACGCGGACCCGAGGTGGTGTCATTGGCGACTACTGGCGTGGTCACCGGCGTGTTCTGCTCGGTGGTACCACTATCGTCGTTGGCTTCGATGCTGTTCGGCAGAACAATCACGGTCACCGTCGCCGTGGCGCAGTTGGCCGGGTTCAGGTTTTCGCAGATCTGGTAAGTGAACGTATCGGTGCCTGCATAACCAGCATTCGGCGTGTAGGTCACGGTGCCATCCGGGTTCACCACCACCGATCCATTGGCCGGCGGGTTGACCTGGGTGACGGTGACCTTGGCCGGATCGGCCGGCATACCATCAAGCGTGTCATTGCCCAGCACCGACACTGTTACCGGCGTGTTCTGCGGCGTGGTCGCCGAGTCGTCGTTGGCCACGATCGGCGAGGCACCCACCACTACCGTTGCCACGGCGGTATCGCAGTTGCTGGTGTTGAGCTTGTCGCAGATCTCGTACGTATAGGTGTACGTGCCTGCGGTGGTGCCCGGGGCGATGGTCAGGGTGCCGTCCGGATTCATGGTGATGCTGCCGGCGGCCGGCGGCGTGGTCAGGCCCAGCGTGGTGCCGGTGCTGCCGGTACCGGTGCTGTGCAGGGTCACGCTGCCGGTGGTGACCGGCACGCCATCCAGGGTGTCATTGACCAGCACGGTCGGCGTGTTGCCGCCCGTACTGCCGCTGACCGGAGCCATGGTGTCGTCGTTGGCCACGATCGGCGAGGCCGTCACCACCACCGTTGCCACGGCGGTATCGCAGTTGCTGGTGTTGAGCTTGTCGCAGATCTCGTACGTATAGGTGTACGTGCCTGCGGTGGTGCCCGGGGCGATGGTCAGGGTGCCGTCCGGATTCATGGTGATGCTGCCGGCGGCCGGCGGCGTGGTCAGGCCCAGCGTGGTGCCGGTGCTGCCGGTACCGGTGCTGTGCAGGGTCACGCTGCCGGTGGTGACCGGCACCCCATCCAGGGTGTCATTGACCAGCACGGTCGGCGTGTTGCCGCCCGTGCTGCCGCTGACCGGAGCCATGCTGTCGTCGTTGGCCACGATCGGCGTCGCCTGCGCGGTGATCGTTACGGTGTCCGTCGGCGGCGTCAGCGTGCCACCGGTCGGGGTGCCGTTGGCGGTAGCCACGTTGGTCACGCTGCCGGCCACCAGATCAGCCTGGGTCACGGTATAGGTCGCGCTGCAGGTGGTGGCTGCCCCAGATACCAGCGAAGTCACCGGGCAGCTGACACTGGCGATCTTGTCATCAATGACCGACAGGCCATTGATGGTTACGTTACCGGTGTTGGTCACCAGATAGGTGTACGTAATCACCTCACCAACAGATGCATAGGTGGCCTTGGCCGCGTTCTTGTCGATGCTCAACGAGGGCGTCTGGGTGATCGGCGTGGTCACCGTCGGCGCGCAGTCGGCAACCGTGGCACAGGCACCCGGCGTGGTCGTGGTGACTGAGGCGGTGTTGATGACGTTGCCGGCATCCACATCGGTCTGGGTCACGGTGTAGTTGCCGGTCAGGGTGCAGACGGCGTTCGGGGCCAGGCTCGCACAGGTCGTGCTCGACGGGCTCAGCTTGCTGTCGCTCACCACCACGTCGGCCAGGGTCACGTTGCCGGCGTTGGTCGCGCTCACGCTGTAGGCAATCACGCTGCCCACGGTGTACGGACCGGTCGAGGTCACCACCTTGGTCGAGGTCAGCTTCGGCGTCTGGGTGACCGGCGTGGTCACCGTCGGCGCACAGTCAGCGGCCGTGGTGCAGGCACCCGGCGTGGTCGTGGTCACCGAGGCGGTGTTGATGACGTTGCCGGCATCCACATCGGTCTGGGTCACGGTGTAGT
>DAMCTY010000037.1:24924-41097 GCA_032112995.1 Stenotrophomonas sp.
TGCCCACGGTGTACGGACCGGTCGAGGTCACCACCTTGGTCGAGGTCAGCTTCGGGGTAGCAGTTGAGGTCACCGTCTCCGTATCGGTCGGCGGCGTCAGCGTGCCACCGGTCGGGGTGCCATTGGCGGTAGCCACGTTGGTCACGCTGCCAACATCCAGGTCAGCCTGGGTGATGGTGTAGCTGGCCGTACAGGTGGTCGCGGCCTTCGGCGCCAGGGTGCTCACCGGGCAGCTGACGGCGGCGATCTTGTCATCGCTCACCGACAGACCGTTGATGGTCACATTGCCGGTATTGGTTACCACATAGTCGTAGCTGACCACCTCGCCCACGGCGGCATAGGTCGCCTTGCCAGCAGTCTTGGTGATGCTCAGCTTCGGGCTCGGTACCAACGGCGTGGTAACCGTACTGTCATCGGAAACCGATGTCGTGCCGCCTGCAGGCGTTCCCGTGGCGGTCGCCACATTCACTACGGAGCCAGCGTCGAAGTCGGCCGCCACTGTGCTGTAGACGTTTGCAGTACACGTGAACGTCTGCGTGGCATTGATACCAAGCACAGCGATGGAAGTGCAGCTGAGCCCAGGCAGTTTCGGATCGGAAACCGTGACGTTGTTGAGGACCGCCCCTCCGGTATTGCGGACGCTGAATCCGTAGGTGATGGTCGACTGATCAGCTGCCAGAACGGCATTCTTGGTGAGTTCCAATGCCGGCGTTGAAACCGGTGTGATCACCGTGCTTGTGCAGCCCTCGCCCTCACTGGTCGCGCAGTTGGCATCACCGCCACCAATGACGGATGCCGTATTGGTCACGCTGGCCGCGGCCGCAGCCGTCGGCGTCACCGGAATGACAAAACTTCTGGTCCCATTGGTGGCGGGCAGGCCCGCAGCGATGGTGCAGGTCACCGTCTGGCCCGAAGCGGTACAGCCAGGCGGCAACGTGCCGATGGTCAGACCGGTCGGAATGGTGTCGGTCACGGTAGCAACCGCAGTAGTTGCTGCCGTACCAGTGTTATCCACCTTCAAGGTGTAGCTGGCGGCTACGCCAACCACCATCGGCGAAGCGCTTACCGTCTTGGTGATGTGAAGCTTCGGCGCGGTAATCGGATCCTGGTCGCGCGCGGTACAGACGTTGCCGGCAAAGCTTACGGTCGTGGTTACGTCACTGTCCGTGTCGGTGCAGCTTGTGCCCGGATTGGTAACACCCGTGGGCGGGGTGAGCGTGGCCGTGTTGGTCGCATTCTGCGCGTGCGCAACCGAGCCAGCGAACAGGCCCGCGATGGCCAGCACGCCAACGCACGCTATTCGGTTGAAACCGACGACGATCTTCTCAGCAAACACACGCAGCTCCGATGGGCTTTCCCAGCCCAATGCAAGCGCTCCCCCCTACGCTGGAGCGGCTAATCCCGAACGCAAACAAACCCCCAAGGCGATGGCCCTGGCCTGGTCGGAATTACGGGTGCTTGCTGGTGCCGAAAGCTGGAATCCCCCTTCGCACTGCCGTCCCCCCAGTCCGCGCAGGCCTTCACGTCACCACCACACTTGAAAAGTCAGATCAAGAGCAGAAGTGACGAGGCATCACACTTTGGGGCGAATCCTAGCCAAGAAGATTTTTTTCACGATGAAGAAAGCTTCACGAACGTTCAGGCGGCCACAAGCCTCCAGGCACCTCGTACCGAAGGCTCGGAAAAAGCATGCCAGCACGGCGAATGCCGCCCCATATAGGAATTTCAGGAGGGCGTGAATGAGTTGCAATCAGACGATTGGCTGTCCACGTGCGCGAACAGTGTGAAAATTCTCTTCACCAACAAGAACGCCTGATGAATTTCGTGAATCAAGGCACGTTTTTCATCCGGGCAACTGAACAGGGGATACCCATGCCCAACGCCCCGAAGCACCGCATTGCACGGCGCTTGCTCCACAGTTGTCTGCAGAGGACCGGCGGCGCAGCCGCCACCGGAATGGCTTCAGATCATCACACGCAACGGTGATGCCAACGGCAGCAGATCAACCCAGGCCAGTGGCCCTGTCCAGTTCTTCGCGCATGCTACGCAGGAACAAGGGATCGGATAGATAAGCAACATTGAGCCGCGTCCAGGGCGATACCTGGTCGGCGTCCAGATTGAAGAAGGCGCCAGGCGCCAACACCACGCCACGCTCAAGTAACCGCGTCGTCAAGGCACGGGTGTCATCGATGCCACCGAACCTGGCCCAAAGATATAGACTCTGTTCTGGCGCGTTGAATACCGTTGCGTCCAGCCGCTGCAGCACCTCCAGGCCTTCGGCGGTGGCAGCACGGGTGCGATCCTGCAGGCGACTGACATGACGCAGGAAATTGCCCTCGCGCAGGATGGCTTCCAGAACGCGCTCGCCATACTCACTGCTGCCGATATGCAGCAGCATTTTCAGATCGGCAAGCTCTTCGATGCGCGCGCTCTCACCAGCGATGAAGCCACTGCGCAGCGATGCCGACACCGACTTCGAGAAGCTGCCCACATACAGCGTGTTGCGGAACTGCGCCAACGAGGACAGCCGCAACGCCGAGTTCGGCTTGAAATCCGCCATGGCATCGTTCTCGACGATAAGCACGTCGTATGCCGCAGCCAACTCCAGCACACGCTTTGCCACCACCGGCGCAACATCGGTGCCGGTGGGGTTATGGGCGGTGGTCTGGATGAAGAATACCCGTGCCTTTGTCTGCTGCAGGGCCAACTCCAGCTCGACGAGGTCCGGGCCATCGGCGCGACGGTTGATCGCTACTGGCTTGGCGCCGTGCAACTGCAGCTTGCCATATAGCGGGTAATACCCAGGCTGTTCGACAAGCACGGTATCGCCAGGTGCAACATAACGACGAATGATCAGATCAAGCGCGTGGTTGGCACCAAAGGTCGTCACCAGCTGGCGGATGCCAAGCTCCATGCCATGCGCGGCCAGCCGCCGCACCAGCTGCTGGCGCAACGGCTGGTAGCCATAGCGGTTGCCATAACGGAACAGACCGCCCACCGAGCGCACCACCTGCCGATGAAAACGATCAAGCCGCATGTAGGTCAGCCAATCCACCGGTGGGAAGCCTTCGGCCAGATGCGAACGTCCCGGCTCACGGATGGCCTGTTGGCGCATCAACCACAAGGTGTCGATTACCCGGCTGTAACCCACAGGCTCCTCATCTTCTTCACGTTCCGCAGGCGCTTCCACGCCGCGCACGAAGAAGCCCTTGCCGTGCCTGGGCTCGACCAGTGCCCGTTCACCGAGCAGATCAAATGCCGATATGACCGTGTTCTTCGAGTAGCCATTCAAACGCGCGTACTCGCGCAGCGACGGCAGTTTGTCACCCGGCTTGAGAATCCCCGCCAATATCTGCCGTCCAATATCCATGGCGACCTTTTCGGCCAGTGAGATCTTTCGCGGTTCCGAGAGCATTTCTATTCCAGGGGGAGTTCGTCCGCAGGGACTGTATCCACCGACCAACAGCCTCGGTAAGAGCATAAATAAGCATTTTCTGTCAGATAAATCTGACTGTGTTCTCGGCAACTGTTCTATCCAGCTGTATCTGTAAGTCGTGGGATATGGCGCATCGCAGCGCACTCTGGGTCGGTCATCGTGAGCGCCTCCCAGCCTGTCCACGGAAGCCTTGTGAGCGCGTACCCACACACTCCCCGCAGCTGCAGAACCCACGTGCCTGGAAACCCGGATGCGCCCATCACTGTGCACATGACGGTTTGCTTCGATGCCTATGAACGTAGACACAAACCGAGGGAAAGCGGCTTCACCGCTCCGCCAGCATCGCGCAAGCGGAGGCAGCGATGATGGACGCAAGAAGCACGGGCCTTGACCGTGTTCGCATCATCGAGGTGGGCGCGCGCCGGGGCCTGCAAAGCCAGGTGAAAGCCCTCGACCCGATCGTGCGAATGAACCTGGTGGAACTGCTTGAGATTGCTGGCCTGCGCGAGGTGGAAGTAGGCGCTTTCATCTCGCCACGCTGGGTGCCGCAGCTTGCAGACACCGCCGCGGTGTTCACATTGCTGGGAGGCTCCCAGGCCAACCGCATCCGCTCGGCGATGGTTCCCAACCTGAAAGGCCTGGAAATGGCAGTTACTGCCGGCTGCCGCGACATAACCGTGTCCTCGGCGGCAGCCGAGCCGTACTGCCGCGCCAACTTCAACTGCAGCGTCGCCGAAAGCATGCGCCGTGCCGATGAAATATCAGGCTATGCCCTTGGGTTAGGTATCCAGGTACGCGCCACATTGTCAGCGATTGTCGATTGCCCCTTCAGTGGGCCGGTCGCACCCACTGAAGTGGTGCGCAAGGTCAAGCACTTCCACGACATGGGCTGCCGGGAGATCTGCCTGATCGACTCCACCGGCACCGGCACACCTGCATCCATCGGCGAACTGCTGCGTGCCTGTGCGGTCGAAGTGCCCATGGATGTTATTGCCTGCCACTTCCACGACACCTTTGGCCTTGGCATCGCCAACATGGTGGAAGCACTTGAGCACGGCGTACGCGCCTTCGACACCGCCATCTCCGGCCTGGGCGGGAACACCTACTACCCGGGTGCGGCCGGCAGCCTCGCTACCGAGGATGCGATCTATCTGCTGGCGGAACTGGGTATCCATACCGGAGTGGACATGGACGGTCTGCTGCTGGCCGCCGACTACATCGACGTAGTGCTGGAGCGGCGTACCGAATCCCGTGTCGGCCGCGCCCTGCGGGCACGCCGCAAGCACCGGGCCAACGCACCTGGTAATCCTCAGGGATGAACGGCCCGCGCGGCGCAGCACGCAACCCAGTCGGGGCTGCGTGCGTGCCCACCTCTTCCTCCATCGAAGACGCTACAAACACCCGGCCACGGTACTTGCAGCTGGCACCGGAGCCCCAGCTACCTGGGACACCACAACCGCCCAGTCACCGTATCCAAAATCATTCACAGCAATATTCCCTCGCCCGCTTTCGAAGGAGCGGGCGCGGCATCCGCGCCTCTCACGCGTGGCGTGCACCCTGGCCAATCGTGGTGGCCGATCTACGCGCGAGCTCGATGAAAGCGCGCACGTAGTCAATGCCGCTGTCCGCCTCGCGCGACCCCAGGAAAATCTGTTTGGCAACCCCGCGCGCGCCCAGCCGTACCGGCACCACATCCATGCGGGTGGCGTACTCCTCCACCAGCCAGCGCGGCAATGCCGCCACGCCCCGGCCGCTGGCCACCATCTGCAGCATGATGTCGGTGGTCTCGATGGTCTTGTGGCGGCGCGGCGTCACGCCTGCAGGCAGCAGGAACTGGCTGTAGATATCCAGGCGCTCGATGTCCACGGGGTAGCTGATCAGCACCTCGCGGGTCAGTTGCTGCGGCTTGACGTAGGCCTGCGATGCCAGGGAGTGGCCCTTGGCAACCACCAGCACCTGCTCGTAATCGAACACCGGTTCAAACGTCAGCCCCGGCTTGTATAGCGGGTCAGGCGTCACCAGCAGATCAATCTCGTAGCCGAAAAGCGCGCCGATGCCGCCGAACTGGAACTTCTGCCGTACATCCACATCCACGTCAGGCCAGGCCGCCAGATAGGGAGAAACCACCTTCAACAACCACTGGTAGCAGGGGTGGCATTCCATGCCGATACGCAGCGCACCGCGCTCGCCCTGGGCGAACTGGTCCAAGCGTTCTTCGGCAAGCGTCAGTTGTGGCAGTACCCGGTTGGCCACCGCCAGCAGGTACTGGCCAGCCTGGGTCAGCCGCAGGCTGCGGCCTTCGCGCAACCAGATATCGGTACCCAGCTGCTGCTCCAGCTTCCGGATGCTGTGGCTCAACGCCGACTGGGTCAGGTTCAGCACCCCCGCAGCGGCCGTCAACGAGCCCTGCTTCTCGACCTGCTGCACGATGCTCAGATGGATGCGCTCAAGCATATGGATGAGGATTATTCATGGATTGGTGAAATAAGACCATTTTACGTCATGGAATACCACCGCTAGCATCGCTCCCACTTCGGTAGATCCGGGAACGAGCAGATCCATTTCCAATGAAACCGCACTTGAATCCTCCACTGCGCGCCGTAGCCGTTTCTGGCGGCATGCAGCGCCCCTCCAGGGCGGTGTCGTTGGCCGAGCACCTGCTCGGTCTGGTCGGCGAACAACTGCACTGCGAGCAACAGCTGATCGAGCTGGGCCAGCTGGCCCCGCAACTGGCCGGTGCGCTATGGCGCTCGCAGTTGCCCGATGCGGTAGAACAGCAGCTTGCGGCTGTGGAGCATGCCGACATCCTGATTGTGTCCACGCCGGTGTACCGCGGGTCCTATACCGGGCTGTTCAAGCATTTCTTCGATTTCATCGACCAGGACGCCCTGATCGACACCCCGGTGTTGTTGGCCGCCACCGGCGGCAGCGAGCGCCACGCCTTGATGATCGATCATCAGCTGCGGCCACTCTTCAGTTTCTTCCAGGCCCGCACCTTGCCGCTGGGCGTCTATGCGACCGACAAGGACTTCCTGGACTACCGCCTGCACGACGAAGCCCTGATCCAGCGGTCCCAGTTGGCCGTCCAACGTGCCCTGCCGCTGCTCGAACTCAAACGCCATACACAGGCAGCCGCGGCCGCCGTTGCCGCCGCCTGATAGAGCCGGCCTCACCCCGAGCCAGCGCATTGCCGGCTCTCCTCCACCCGCAGAACCTACGGTAGCCGCCCGCGATGAACGAAACCTTTGAATTCCACATCAAACGCCTGCGCTTTGATGAGAACTACCAGCCATCGGACAGCACCCGCCTGACCACCAACTTTGCCAATCTGGCGCGCGGCAGCAGCCGTGAGCAGAACCTGCGCAATACCCTGAAGATGATCGACAACCGCTTCAACAACCTCGCGCACTGGGACAATCCCAACGCCGATCGCTATTCGGTCGAGCTTGAGATCATCTCCGCCGAGATGTCGGTTGGGCCGCAGGCGGACGCGGTGGTTTTCCCCTTGATCGAAATACTGAAGACCACCATTGTCGACCACGCCAGCAACACCCGCATCGACGGCATCGTCGGCAACAACTTCTCCTCCTATGTGCGTGACTACGACTTCAGCGTGCTGCTGCCGGCCTATAACGACGGCCGCACCAGCTTTGCCGCACCGGAGGATTTTGGTGACCTGCATGGCAAGCTGTTCAAGCACTTCATGAATTCGCCGGCCTACAAGCAACATTTCAGCAAGCCGCCGGTGATCTGCATCAGCGCCTCCAGCAGCAAGACCTACCACCGCATCGGCAACGACCACCCGGTACTGGGCGTGGAGTACCTGCAGAACGTGCTCTCCTCCACCGACCAGTACTTCGCCAAGATGGGTATGCAGGTGCGCTTCTTCATGCCGCCCAATGGTGCGGCGCCGCTGGCCTTCTACTTCTGTGGTGACCTGCTGAGCGACTACAGCGACCTGGAGCTGATCGGCACCATCAGCACGATGGAGACCTTCCAGAAGATCTACCGGCCCGAGATCTACAACGCCAACTCCGCCGCCGGCAGCGTCTACCAGCCCAGCCTCAAGCATCAGGATTACTCGCTGACCAAGATCGTCTACGACCGCGAGGAACGCAGCCAGCTGGCAGTCAAACAAGGCCGCTACACCGAAGCGCACTTCATCATCCCGTACCGCGATGTGCTGACGCACTGGGCCGCGCACTGCGCCGCCTGATCAACCGTACAGAACTGAACTGAACAATCCACCATGAAAAAACTATTGCCAACGTCCACCGCCGGCAGTCTGCCCAAGCCTGCGTGGCTGGCCGAACCGGAAAAGCTCTGGTCCCCGTGGAAGCTGCAGGGCGATGAATTGATCGAGGCCAAGCAGGACGCCCTGCGTTTGTCGTTGCAAGAGCAGCAGCACGCCGGCATCGACATCGTCAGTGATGGCGAACAGACCCGCCAGCACTTCGTCACCACCTTCATCGAACACCTGGACGGCGTGGATTTCGCCAAGCGCGAGACGGTGAGGATCCGCGACCGCTATGACGCCAGCGTACCCACCGTGGTCGGCGCGGTGAGCCGGCAGAAGCCGGTCTTCGTCGAGGACGCCAAATTCCTGCGCCAGCAGACCCGGCAGCCGATCAAATGGGCCCTGCCCGGCCCGATGACCATGATCGACACCCTCTACGACGCGCACTATCGCAGCCGCGAGAAGCTGGCCTGGGAGTTCGCCACCATCCTCAACCAGGAGGCCAGGGAACTGGAGGCAGCGGGCGTGGACATCATCCAGTTCGACGAACCCGCCTTCAACGTGTTCTTCGACGAGGTCAATGACTGGGGCGTAGCCACCCTGGAACGCGCCATCGAAGGGCTCAAGTGCGAAACCGCGGTGCACATCTGCTACGGCTACGGCATCAAGGCCAATACCGACTGGAAAAAGACCCTGGGTTCGGAATGGCGCCAGTATGAGGAATCCTTCCCCAAGCTCCAGCAGTCCAGCCTCGACATCATCTCGCTGGAATGCCAGAACTCGCACGTACCGATCGACCTGATCGAACTGGTGCGCGGCAAGAAGGTGATGGTGGGCGCCATCGATGTGGCAAGCAACACCATCGAGACCCCCGAGGACGTGGCTGCCACCCTGCGCAAGGCATTGCAGTTCGTCGATGCGGACAAGCTCTACCCATCCACCAACTGCGGCATGGCGCCGCTGCCACGGCACGTTGCCCGCGGCAAGTTGCATGCACTCAGCGCTGGCGCGGAAATCATCCGCCGCGAGCTATCGGCCTGAGCCGAGGTTGCCGCCCACCTGCCGAGTGCACGGCTATCGGTGACCTTCGCCTGCCGTGGACCTGCCCTCCCTCGGTTGGGGTGCAAGCCCAACCGAACTCCAATCCCTGAGGAAGCGGGGACCGGACGTGGTGAAGTGCCCTTCCACATAGTGGATCATCGGCTCACTGCTGCGGCCTGCACTTTCTCCTGGATCGTCTCTCACATCGGGCTTTGATACGGCTGTCGGCTGCGGATTCATCGCGCGCCTTTTGTGCATGGGCAGAAGGCCCTGCACTGGATCAGCGCGTCTCACTGATCCAGTGCAGCCAACGATCCTTCGACGGAAACGATGCGCGGCTGCGCCTCTGCAGGCGCACCGCTTCTGAGCCAAGCATGAGCGGGCGCCACAACCGCGTGGACAGCGCTTTGGTGGGTTTCCTTTCCAGCAGGTTGATAAGCGGGCCCTTCAGCAAGCACCTCTCCTGTTGGCAAGCCTCCATATCGCCACAGTTCCCTCCACGATGCCCCCCCCTGACAAGTTCGAAGCAACGCACCATCACCGCTGGCAAGAAGCCCCTTGGGCGTTTGAAACCCAACTACCTCATATCGATCGCTGGTCGTGGTCCTGATTGGAACAACCAATGGCCCACCACGCGTTGCGCCAGCAACGGGCTACTGGTAGCCCTCAGTCCCCTCCAGCCAGGCATCAAATACCTTTCGGGCAATAGGTGCTGCAGCACGCCCGCCGTAGCCGCCACCCTCGACGGCAACTGCAATGGCAATCTGCGGATCATCCACCGGGGCAAAGCCCACGAACAGCGCCCTATGCCGGAGATGCAGGGGCAGACTTCTGGGATCGACGGCAGCGATCCCTTTGCGGCTTACAACCTGCGCGGTTCCAGTTTTCCCCGCCATTGGGTAGCTGGCCCCGATGGATGCCCGCCATGCCCCGCCGCCAGGACGCATTGTTGCTGCCATTCCATCGCGAACGGCTTGTACGTTCCCTGCGTTCGGGCTGATGGGCTTGCTTGCCCTCTCAGGCATGGCCACCCAGTCGCCATCAAATCCAGCCCGCTGCTGGATAACCAGATGCGGTTGCCGGAGCCAACCATTGGCTATGCCCGACACGCCCCGTACCAGCTGGAGCGGCGTCACCTTCCAGTCCCCCTGACCAATGCTGATGTTGACCGTATCTCCCGGGTACCATTTCTGCTTCCTTCTACGCAGCTTGTCGGCAGGCGACGGGAGGATTCCATCAATCTCACCAGGTAGATCTATGCCAGTAACCTGGCCAAACCCGTAATAGCTCATGTAGCTGTCGAGTCTTTCAATGCCGAGGTCCAGCGCCAACCTGTAGTAGTAGGTGTTGACCGATTCGGCAATCGACTTGCTCAGGTCTGTCCAGCCATGCCCACCGCGATGCGAGTCACCCCAACCCCTCGAGTAACCGGGCAGATGGAACATACCGGTTGAAAGGACCCGGTCTTGCGGGCGCCTGAGCCCCGCATCTAGACCAGCCAGTCCTATGAGCGGCTTGATCGTCGAGCCCGGTGCAACGCCCCCGAGCACCAGTCGATTGAACTGGGGCCGCGAAGGGTTGGAGTTCAGGGCGGCGAACTGTTCGTGTGTGATCCCGCCCACGAACAGACGCGGATCAAACGAGGGGAGACTGACCATTGCCAGGACCTCCCCACTTCTCGGATCCATCGCAATGGCGGCTCCTTCCTGATCAGCAAACGCTTCAGCCATGACACGTTGCAGCTCCACGTCAATCGACAACTGCAGGTCCTTGCCCGCGTGCGCGGGCACGCGGCCCACTGTGCGCATCGGCCGACCGCTTGCGTTTATCTCGAGCTGCTCATATCCAAATCTTCCATGCAGCGCCTCCTCGTAGTAGCGCTCGATTCCGGTTTTTCCTACGTATGGCAGAAATGCCGCCTCATCGCCAATACGTTCCATGTCGGCCTCATTGGGTCGACCTACATAGCCGATGACATGCGCCAGAAGATCGCCATAGGCATATCGGCGAACCAGATGGGACTGTAGTTCAACCCCCGGGAATCGCCAGAGGTCCACTGCAAACCGGGCCATTTCCTCTTCCGTCAGTTGACTCTTCAGTGCAACCGACGCCCCCCGCCTGCGCAGCTGTAGGCTCTGATTGAAGGCTTGAATGTCGGACTCGGCAAGCGGAATGACTGACGAAACCTCGCTGAGCATGGTCTTGATATCGGAAACCTGCTCCGGATTGACGACCAGTTGAAAGGAGGCAACATTGTCTGCAAGCAACCGGCCTTTCCTGTCGTAGATGACGCCTCGAGCCGGGATCACCGGAGCGGGCCGGATCCGATTCCGGTCGGAGCGGGTGGCATATGTTTCGTGATCCAGTACCTGCAGCTTGAAGTACCAGCCGCTTAGCCCCGCAAAGCACAAACAGACAGAAATGAAGCCGACCAGTGCACGGGTCCTGAATTGATCTGCACCATGGCGAGACCCACCGTATCCTCGTCGCATCTGAATCCCATACTTCTGGACCCGCACGCCTGGGGCCCCAAGGCCACTACCCCTGCGTGATCGCAGGCGACGCACGAATCATCTCTCACAGCAGATGAGCCCTGGAGCAGCCCGCTGCCCACGCCCCATCCCCCCACTTCCACCGGACTCGCTCACTCAGCCGCTGGCATCGGCATGACGGGCGTATCTCTGCGCCATCACGGCACAGACCATCAGTTGCAGTTGGTGAAAGATCATCAGTGGCAACAATGCAGGCCCCAGCATTGCACCGGCGAACAGCACGCTGGCCATCGGCACACCGTTGGCCAGGCTCTTCTTGGATCCACAGAACACTATGGTGATGCGGTCTTCTCGATTGAATCCGAGGTACCGTCCCAACCAGGAAGTGAGGCCTAGAATGAGCGCCAGAAGGATGCAGCAGATGACGCCGAGTCCGATCAGCTGCCTGGCGTCAACGGCAGTCCAGAGCCCCTCCACAACCGACGCGCTCATCGCCGTGTAGACCACAAGCAGAATGGAACTTTGATCCACGGCGCCCAGAACGTCGCGATGCCGATCAATCCACGCGCCAATCAGCGGCCGCGACAGATGCCCTGCGATGAAAGGAACCAGCAGTTCGAGACTGATGGCGAGTATCGCATCAAGCAAGGACGCGCCTGTGCCAATACGAACCCCCAGAAGCAGAGCGACCAGCAGCGGAGTCAGGACAATACCGAGAATGCTGGATGCGGAAGCACTGCATATCGCAGCTGGAACATTCCCCTTCGCAAGCGAAGTAAAAGCGATGGCCGACTGCACGGTTCCTGGCAGGACGCAGAGAAAGACGATCCCGATGGCCAGTGGTTCTCCCACCAAGCTCTGAATCAACGGCCTCAACCCGACGCCCAGCAGAGGAAAGACAAGGAAAGTGCATGCAAGAACAAGGATGTGAAGGCGCCAATGGGTCAGCCCGGCGACTATCGCGCCCCTTGAGAGCTTGGCGCCATGCATGAAGAAGAGCAGGGTAATTGCGAAGTTCGTCAACCAATGAAACAGGAGCGCTCCCCGACCCGTCGCCGGCAACACAGTTGCAACGACAACTACGGCAATCAGGATGATGGTGAATCTGTCAAAAAATGTTCGTATATGCTGGAACAGCATGACGCATACCTTGGGAGCAAGGAGGGCGAGACAGTACCTCGCTCCTCGCTTGAGCTTTATCGGTAAACAGAAGTGAACTATCGCCGAAACGACACCAATGCGATTCTGCTGGGCCAACTCCATGGATTGGGCAAGCTGCCGATGCCGTTGTTCGGCGCGCGGGATTCGCTGGCCAATCGGGCAATTTCAGCACTCCACAGCCACCCTTGGGCGCAACTTTCGTATGCGGTGGAAGGCACTCTTACCGTGGAGACACGTCAAAGAAGGCTCATAGCATTGCCCGACAGGGCGGTATGGATCCCCCCCGGGGTTGAGCATGGCGTGAGCGCAAGCGACGGCACCAGGATCGGCAGCATCTACCTGGCAGCCGATCTGCTTCCTGACAGGCGCTGCGGCGTACTGCAGGTAAGTCCTCTGCTTCGCGAGCTCATCATCGAATTCGGCGATATCCAGATCAACTACGATGCCGGCGGCGCCGATGGGCGGCTGGCAAGCGTT
Organism: Stenotrophomonas sp.; assembly: GCA_032112995.1. GTDB lineage: Bacteria > Pseudomonadota > Gammaproteobacteria > Xanthomonadales > Xanthomonadaceae > Stenotrophomonas. Next base: position 37,769 of record DAMCTY010000037.1, read on the forward strand.
TTGCTTGACAGACTCGCCGCTGCCCCTTGCTGTCAACTTGATCTCCCATGGCCAGGGCATCCCGGACTGCGCCGGATCTGCGAAGTGCTTTCAGAACATCCGGGTTCGACACAGCGCATGGCCGATTTTGGTGCCCGGCTCGGCATGAGCGAGAAGACGATGGGCAGACATTTTGTTGCCGAGACCGGCCTAACCTTTCGTCAATGGCGTCAACGGAGCCGGCTGCTGGCATCCCTCCCCCTGCTCGAGGCGGGCATGCGAATAACGGATGTGGCTGTTGAATGCGGTTACGACAGCCTCTCCGCTTTCATTGCTTCATTCCGGGAACTGATTGGCTGTACTCCTGGACAGTATGTTCAGACCCGAAGAATGCGTCGCCAGTCCAACTGATGGATTGCCGTAGGAGAATGCGCCCTTCACTGCGGTAACAGGCTGTAGTGATCAACCGCATCCTGGGTTTGATACACAGGTTCAACTCCAGATCCCGATAGATGCAATACGTGCTTGGGCTTCAGGCAAAGGCCTTCGCGTAGCGCAGGGGCGTGCATGAACCAGTTGCGTCGTCCAGCGCCGTCACCCTTCTTTGCCATGGGCTGCGTCGGTGCCGTAAACACTTCCGGCGAGCAGCTTCATGGGGTCATGCGATTGCAGGGTGAAAGGACACTGGGTGTGTCGACGCTAGGCCCTTACATGTGGGTCGAGGCCGCCTACCGATAGAACCTTCCGCCACGACGGCGAATTGGCCGAAACCGAGACGAAATTCGGACCGGGCGTGCGCAGCTACTACGCAGTGAGGAGGAGTGGAACATCGTGAAAGAGCGGCGCAGTATTTTGCCAAGTCGGCAGAGGGCAACACATCAGCAGCGATCCAGCGTGGCCACTACCGCATCATGACGATGTGCGGCGTCCTGAAAGCTAAACGTTATAGCTTCCATCAATGGTTCCAGCAGCCGCTTTCGTCAGGCGCCAGAAGACCCGCATCTGCTGGAAAAGCCGCCGTCATGTCATCGGGAGGGCATCAGCCCCGAGGGCAGCCTTCTGCGTGAGGCTGGGATTTGTCTACAAGACCGCGGGGAGCCCGTCCCGGATTTCTGCAGGGCTTTGGACATCCCGAAACAGGCTCGGACTTCAATCTGGCGCGCCCGGAGGGATTCGAACCCCCGACCAATGGCTTCGGAAGCCACTACTCTATCCGGCTGAGCTACGGGCGCATTGTGATCCGCACGGCCAAGCCGGGCGGACGCGCATTCTAACGGCAAAATGTGCCGCAGGTCTGCCCCCCTGGCAAATTCGCAAGCCATGTCCACCCAACTGGTAACCTTTAGGGCATGAAGCACCCCACTACTACACCGCCGGCCGCGGACCTCCGTTCGCGGCTCGGGCACTACTGGAAGTTGATGCGCGCCGACCGCCCGATCGGCACCTTGCTGCTGCTCTGGCCCACCTGGTGGGCGCTGTGGCTGGCCGCCGACGGCATGCCGCCGCTGTGGACGCTGTTTGTGTTCACCGCCGGGGTCTGGCTGACCCGCTCGGCCGGCTGCGTGATCAACGACTACGCCGACCGCTGGCTGGACCCGCACGTCAAGCGCACCAAGGAGCGGCCGCTGGCCACCGGCGCGGTGTCCGGGCGCGAGGCACTGGCCATGTTTGCCGGCTTGATGCTGGTGGCATTCGCGCTGGTGCTGACCCTGAATGCCCTGACCATCGGCCTGAGCTTCATCGGCGTATTCCTGGCCGCCAGCTACCCGTACCTCAAGCGCTACACCCACCTGCCGCAGGTCTATCTGGGCATGGCCTTTGGTTGGGGTATTCCGATGGCGTTTGCGGCCATCCAGGGTGAGGTGCCGCCGCTGGGCTGGGTGCTGTACGCCGCCAACATCCTCTGGTCCACCGCCTATGACACCTGGTACGCCATGGTCGACCGCGACGACGACCTGAAGGTCGGCTCACACTCCACCGCCATCCTGTTCGGCGATCTGGACCTGGTGATCCAGGGCATCCTGTATGCCCTGTTCTTCGGCGCGATGGCATTGGCAGGGCAGCGCGCGGGCCTGGGCTGGGCTTATTGGACCGGCATCGCCGTGGCGATGGCATTGGTGGTCTACGAATTCTGGCTGTGCCGCGACCGCGAGCGTGAGCCCTGCTTCAAGGCCTTCCTGCACAACAACTGGGTCGGTGCCGTGCTGTTTGCCGGCATCGTCGCCAGCCAGTACCTGGAGTGAACAAAAAGCGGCCCGCAATGCGGGCCGCTTTTGTCTGGCTTGGGCAGAGCGCAGCCATGCTGCGCTGGGGCCTTACCGGGAATGCCTTGCCGAGCATGGCTAGGCATTACCCCGGCCGGAAGTCACATCGCCCCGGCAGACTTGCCCAGCGAGCGCAGCCGGAACGCCGCAATCACCTGCAGCACGCCATATACCAGCGCCAGCGCACCGATCCACAACGAAGTCACGATCAGGCCCGACAAGGGGTTGAGGGCGAACATCACGCCCAAGGCCACCGCCAGCAGGCCGCTGAGCACCAGCATCCACTCGCCGCGGATCTGCTTGCGCACGCGGATGGCGAAAATGATGCGGTAGATGCCACCAACCACCAGCCATGCGGCCAGGAACAGCAGCAGCACACTGGCCGTTGCCAGCGGATTGATCAACGCCAGCACACCAAACGCGATCGATACCAGCGCATAGAACACCGCCCAGCCGCGCGATACCGGGGCCGAACCGCTGAATGCGGCCACCAGCACCACCACGCCCTCGACCAGGGCCATGACGCCAAGCCACATTGCCAACAGCGCGGCAGTGCGCACCGGCGACATCACCGTCAACACGCCAAACACAATGGCCAGCAGGCCGAACAGCAAAACCACCCACCAGTTGCGCGCCAGGCTGCCAAACAGCGAGCCGGCCGGAAAAATCGGGGATGTACCCATTGCAGTCTCCTTTGAACGAAATAGAAGCGCCCTGTCACCGTCAGTCTAGGCCGTGTCGCATGGCAATGGCATGCGCATGATCAATGCAGGCCCCAGCCTGTCCCCGCTCAGGGCACCCGTGCGGCCACCCAGGCATCCACCCGCTGCACACCGGCCCGGCGCAGCGCCCAGGCGGCCGCCTGCAGGGTGGCACCGGTGGTCATCACATCGTCCACGAGTGCCACATGTGCGGGTAGCGCGCCGCCGGCAATGAAAGCAGCACGCAGGTTGCGGCGGCGCGCGGCCTGGTCCAATTCGGACTGCGGCGCGGTGGCGTGGCGGCGGTGCAGCCCCTTGCACAGCGGCAGCTGCAGCGCGCGTGCCAGCGGCTTGGCCAACTCCAGCGCCTGGTCGTAACCGCGCT
>DAMCTY010000038.1:0-38891 GCA_032112995.1 Stenotrophomonas sp.
CGCAACCTTGCCAAGGTTGAGGTCGCGAGTTCGAGTCTCGTTTCCCGCTCCAGTTTCAAGTAAATCCGGCGTTTTCGCGGGGTTTATCCAGAAAGATATTGCAAGCCTGCGGGAATAGCTCAGTTGGTAGAGCGCAACCTTGCCAAGGTTGAGGTCGCGAGTTCGAGTCTCGTTTCCCGCTCCAGATCATGATCGCGAAGCAGTTGTTTCGCCATCCATCGAAAGGCCCCGCAAGGGGCCTTTCGTGTTTCTGCGCTGGATCTTCCTGCTCAGCTTGAGGAGCTGCCCGCTGCGGTGGCGCTGTCGGCGGTGGAGCTGCTGGTAGCCTTGCTCCAGGCACGCAGGCCAATCACCGCCAGCCCCAGGAAGAACACGTACAAGGCTGCGGTAACGTGCAGTGACTTCAACAGATAGGCCCCTACATACACCACGTCCACTGCGATCCATAGCCACCAGGTGGCCACGTGGCGGCGTGCCTGCCACCACTGTGCCACCAGGCTGAGCCCTGTCAGCAAGGCGTCCAGCCACGGCAGCGCGGCGTCGGTGAACAGATGCATGCAGGCCCCCAGGCCGAGGCCGCCAGCCACGCCCAGGGCAAGGTCGCGCAGCAGCTTGCTGCGCGACAGTGGCACGATACGGATGGCGCCTTCATCGGCGGCGTGGCGGTGCCAGTTGATCCAGCCATAGGTCAGGAAGCCGGCGAACGCGACCTGCAGCAGCGTGTCCGAATACAGCTTGGCCTCGGCAAAGACCAAGGCATACAGCGCAACCGACAGCAGCCCGACCGGCCAGGCCACGACGCGACGCTGTGCCATCAGCAGTACGCCGAGGATGCTGCACAGCGCCGCCGACCACTCGAGCAGGCTGCTGCTCACAGTGCGATGCTCACCGACAGGCGGGCCTGGCGTGGCGCGCCCGGGAACAGGTAGTAATCACCCAGGCTGCTGCCGGTGTCGCGCCAGTAGAAGTGGTTGAAGACATTGTCCACCGACAGATTCCAGCGCAGGGCATGGCCCTGCAACTGGTGCTGGAAGCGCAGGCCGGCATCGAACACGTTGTAGCTCGGCGCGCGCGCGCCGCCATCGGCGCGGGCGATACTGCTGGAGGCATGGCGCCAGCCGCCGGTCACGTCCAGACCTTGTGCAAAGGGCAGGGCATAGGCCAGGTGCACGCTGGCGCGCAGCTTGGGGACGTTGACCAGTTGGTGGCCTTCATAACTGGCGGTGCCGGTGTCGCGGGCGCGGGCCTGCAGTGCGCTGGCGCTGGCGAAGATCTGCAGGGCGTCGGTCAGGTGCCCGTTCGCGCTGAGTTCCAGCCCGGTGTGGGCCTGCTTGCCCTGTTCGACAAAGGTGTAGCCAAGGTCGCTGTCGTCGGGCTTTGCGTACTGGTACGGCTGGGTGGTGCGGAAAACCGCCGCGCCCAGTTGGAGGTCGCGGGCCAGGCTGTACTTCAGGCCGGCTTCGAGCTGGCGCGACTGCACCGAAGGCAGGAAGGTGTCGGCATTCGACGTCCAGAACGGCGCTTCCTGGCCCAGTGCGATGCCTTCCACATAGCTGGCGTAGACATTCAGGGCATCATTGGCCTTCCACAGCAGTGCGGTCTGCGGCAGGAACTGCGACAGCCGGCTGTGCCGTTGCGGATTGCCGCGCTTGTCATAGGCGCGCTCGTCCAGGTGCACGTGGCGGCCGCCCAGCAGCCACTCCCAGTTGTCGCCAACGCTTACGCGGTCAAGTACGAACAGCGCGGTCTGGCGGCTGTCCAGGCGGCGCGCGGAGGCGCCGGGTTGCAGTGGCGAGGGGGCGAACACCGGCAACTGGCTGTCGTTGATGTTGACCGTTCCCACGTACTCGTTGACGTTGCGACGCTTGTCGACCGTGCGGCGGAAGCCGTCCACGCCTACGGTCAGTTGATGGCCGATGTTGCCGGTGTGGAAATTGCCGCGCAGCTCTGCGCGCAGTTCCTGGTTGCGGCGGGTATCGTCCGGGCTGCGGTAGTCGTAGATGTCGTAGTCGCCGTTGGGCGCGAAGTAGTTGCCCGGCACGCTGCCATCGGCGCATTGCGCGGCGTAGTAGCAGCCGTAGGCAAATGCCACGTTGTCATCGATCACCGAGCGGCTGTGGCCCACGGCAATGCGCGACTGCCAGGTGGGGCTGAAGTCGTGTGTATGCGCAGCGGTGATGTTGGTGCTGGCGATGCCAACCGGCTGCTGCCAGGGCTGGTAGCCGAGCATGCGGTCGGTATCCACCTTGCCTGGTAGCAGGCTGCCGCCCAGCAATTGATAGCCGGAGGCCGAGCGCTGGGCGCTGGTCTGGTAATTGGCGTCGACCTCGAGTTTGCTGCGCTCGCCGATCAGCCAGTCGGCGGCCAGCGCGTAGAAGTTGCGGCGGCCGTCGGCATGGTCGATGTAGGAGTTGCTTGCGTCCCAGGCTGCATTGAAGCGCAGGCCAAGGCGCGGTGTCAGCCAGTGGCCGACATCGATGGCGGCGTAGCGCGAGCCTTCCGAATCGGTGCCCAGGGTGAGGTTGCGCACCTCGGCGGGGCGCTTGCCGACGTAGTTGATGATGCCGCCCGGTGCCATCACGCCGGCGGCCAGGCCTGCCTCGCCCTTGAGGATCTGTACCGACTCGATGTTTTCCAGTGCCAGGCGCTGTTCACCGGCAATGGACAGGCCGTTGAAGCGGTAGCCGGTGGCCGGGTCCAGCGCGAAGCCGCGGATGGCGATGTTCTGGTAGTAACCCACCGGTGCATAGGCATCGCCGAGCGAGGCGTCGCTGCGCGCCAGTTCGGACAGCGAGCGCACCTGCAGGTGGTCCAGCTGCTCGCGGTCCACGATGTTCATCGAGGCGGGCGTGTTCTTCCAGTCGCCACTGCCGAAGCTGGTGATGCGGCTGGCCGGGACGGGTTGCCGGGCCTGCACGCGCACGGCGGCCAGCTCGGTGGGGGAGTGTTCGGCAGTGTCGGTGCCTGCCTCGCTGGCATACAGCGGCAGGGCGGCGCACAGGGCGAGGGTCAGCAGGGTGGGGCGCAGGCAGCGGTTCATTCGGTTCGTCTTCGGACAACAGGGGAGACGAAGCGACGGCGCGCGCGCACAACCGCCAGCGGGCGGGGTGGTTGCTGCTCAAAGCTCCCTACGCCGGTGCAAACCGGATCAGGTTCCAAGGGACTCTCTCAGCCTGGCAATCCAGGCACCCCCGCTTCAGTGCCCATTTCACTACAAATGGCGGCGGTTTGCGAATCCGCGGCTCAGGCCGCCGCGTGCAGGGCCTGCAGCAGCGATTGCCCCGGCGGGCTGTTGAACCAGATGGGGTGGCCGAGCATGAACGGTTGCCAGGCCACGTCGGCGTTGGCCGTGGAGCCGGTGATGCCTTCGAAGTACTCGACTTCGGACAGGGCAAAATCGAAATGCACCATCGGCAGCAGGTCGGCCAGCAGGTGAACCCGCGCGGCCGATAGCGGCAGCACCTGGCGGTAGCCCTGCAGCAGCGCCAGAGCGATATCGGTGCGCACGGCGCGGGCCCCCTGTTCCAACTGCAGCCAGGCCACCGCGTTGCGTTCGATCGCCGTGGCCAGATCGAACAGCGCGCTGGTGGGCGAGGCCAGGCCAAAGTCCATCACGGTGCCGATGTGTGGGTCGCTGCCGTCCTGGGTCCACAACAGGTTGGAGACATGCCAGTCGTTGTGTGCCCACAGCCTGGGCTCCTGCGCCAGGCGTTGAGCCAGTCCCTGGTGCCAGGGCAGCACGTGGCGCTGCAGTTCGGCCTCCCATGGAATGCGTGCCAGATAGCGGGCCAGCGCTGGTCGTTGCGGCAGCGTCAGTTTCAGTGCGGCTATGGGGTCGGCACTGCGGATCAGATCATCGCGGGCGACCAGCAGGTGGGTGCTGCGTTGCGGTGCGTGGTAGCTGGCCGCCGCCTGATGCAGTCTGGCCAGCATGCGCCCGGCTTCGGCGGCCTGGTGGGTGTTGGTCAGCAATGTCCAGGAAGGGGCGTCGCGATACAGGTCACTGCCTACGCCGACAGCATGCAGTTCATAGGTCCAATCGCCGTGTTCGATCGCGGTGTTGCCGTCGCGGTCCGGCAGAACCTGGCTGACGGGAATGCCGCCCGCGCGCAGGTGTGCCATGAAACGGTGTTCTTCCTGCAGGCAGGCGGCGCTGCGTACGCTGTGGTGGTGGCGCTTGATGAACACATCCACGTCGCTGCCGCTGGCGATGGCGGCAGCCGACAGTGGTCGCGGGCTGTGCCAGCGCAACTGGTTGCTGCTGCCAAGCTGCAGATAGCGGCCTTTCAGCCAGGCCAGCTCGCCGGTGCTGATGGCAGGCCAGTCGGCGGCCACGTCATCGTTGTTGAGGCCTTGTACGCGATGCGGTTCGGTCATCAGGTGGGGAGTGGGAGCGTCGGGCGCGCAGATGGTACGCCAGCGCAGGCCCCTGCGTGCCTGGCGCTCGTCCGGCAGTGTGTCGGCTGCCGGACGATGGCGCCCGCGACGATGTGAAAGAAGTTGTTAAAAACTGCTGGCGCAGGATGGGTGAACTCTGTATCATGCGCGGCACACCCCGCGGGAATAGCTCAGTTGGTAGAGCGCAACCTTGCCAAGGTTGAGGTCGCGAGTTCGAGTCTCGTTTCCCGCTCCAAATTACGAAAAGGCCCCGCGAGCGGGGTTTTTTCATATCGGGAGGAAGTTTTTCCTCCTGTACAATCAGATTATTCTGGCCTGGTAGCAGAGTGGTTATGCAGCGGATTGCAAATCCGCGTACGCCGGTTCGATTCCGACCCAGGCCTCCATCTTCGAGAAAGAGCCCGCGCAAGCGGGCTCTTTTTTGTCCCCCATTCGGCGGCCGGCGGCGGTTCTGGCCCGGCGCTTGGCCAAATCCGGCACGTGTTCACTTGACCTCCCGTCCAGCTCCCGTACTGTCAGGTACGTGATCACCGTTTTGGTGGTCCGGCCTCCCGACGACAGCCGCGACGAGCCCATGAGCGAACAGCCCCAGCAGTCCCGTCCTACCTCCGCCGATGCCGACCCGGCGCCGGATAAGCCTTCGCCGCTGAAGAATCCCAAAGTGCGCTGGACGCTGACCCTGATCGGGGTGGCGGTGCTTGTCGCGCTGGTGGCGTGGCTGGCGTATTACCTCACCGTGGGCAAGTACCAGCAGTCCACCAACAACGCCTATCTGCAGGCCGACGCAGTGGCGGTGGCGCCCCGGGTGAACGGCTATGTCACCGAGGTGTTGGTGCAGGACAACCAGTGGGTGAAGGCAGGGCAGGCGCTGGTCAGGATAGACCCGCGCACCTACCGCGCCACGCTGGATCAGGCCGAGGCGGTCATTGCGGTGCGCGAAGCGGATATCGCCGCGGCCAGCGCTGGCGTGCAGGGCAACCAGTCGCAGTTGGTGCAGGCTCGCACCCAGCTCAGATCGGCGGAGGCGACGCTGCGGTTTGCGCGTGCCGAAGTGGCGCGTTTTGGGCCGCTGGCCGCGTCCGGCGCTGATACCCATGAGCATTTCGAAAGCGTGAAGCATGATCTGGAACGCGCGCAGGCGCAGTACGACGCCGCGCGTTCGCAGATTGCCGGGGCGCAGAGCCAGGTGGAGGCCGGGCAGGCGCAGTTGGAGCAGGCGCGCGCTGGCCTCAAGCAAGCCCAGGCGGACGCGGCCCAGGCCAATGTGGCCTTCGAGGACACCCAGCTGACCGCGCGCATCGACGGCCGCATCGGCAACAAGACGGTGCAGGTGGGCCAGTTCGTGGCCGCCGGCACGCGCCTGATGACGGTGGTGCCGGTGGAGTCCTTGTATCTGGCAGCCAACTTCAAGGAGACCCAGTTGGGCCGCATGCGCGCCGGGCAGCCGGCGGAAATCGAGGTCGACGCTTTGCCGGGCAAGAAGCTGCACGGCACGGTAGAGAGCATTTCGCCGGGCACCGGCTCGCAGTTTGCGTTGTTGCCGCCGCAGAACGCCACCGGCAACTTCACCAAGGTGGTACAGCGCGTGCCGGTACGTATCCGCATCGAGGCCGACGCCGATACGCGCAAGGTGTTGGTGCCGGGCATGTCGGTGGAGGTCAGTGTGGATACCCGCGATGGCGCGGGTGCCGCGCCCGGGGCTGATCAGCGCTGATGGCGACCACCGCCGCCAACGCGGTGCCGCAGAAAGCCGATGCCAGCGCCTGGCTGGCGGTGGCGGCGGGCACCATCGGCTCGTTCATGGCGACGCTGGACATCTCCATCGTCAATGCCGCCCTGCCTACCATCCAGGGTGAGGTAGGGGCCAGCGGGACCGAAGGCACCTGGATCTCGACCTCGTTCCTGGTCTCGGAAATCGTCATGATTCCGCTGACCGGCTGGTTCGTGCGCACCCTGGGGCTGCGCACCTTCCTGCTGATCTGCGCGTCGTTGTTCACCGCGTTCTCGGTGATGTGCGGCCTGTCCAGCACCCTGGACATGATGATCCTGGGCCGCATCGGTCAGGGTTTCACCGGCGGCGCGCTCATTCCCACCGCGCTGACCATCGTTGCCACCCGCCTGCCTCCGGCGCAGCAGACGCTGGGTACGGCACTGTTCGGCATGACGGTGATCCTCGGGCCCATCATTGGGCCATTGCTCGGTGGCTGGCTGACCGAGAACGTCAGCTGGCATTACGCCTTCTTCATCAACGTGCCGATCTGCGCCGGCCTGATCGCCTTGCTGGTGCTTGGCCTGCCGCATGAAAAATCGAACTGGGGCGGGCTGCTGCGTGCGGACTGGCTGGGCATCGTCGGCATGACCGCCGGGTTGGGGGCGTTGACGGTGGTACTGGAGGACGGTCAACGCGAGCGTTGGTTCGAGTCGGAGTTCATCCTCATCCTCAGCCTGATATCGGTCACCGGCTTCGCCTTGCTGGCGCTGTCGCAGTTCACCAGCAGCGAGCCGGTGATACGCCTGAAGATCCTGTTCCAGCGCAGTTTTGGCGCGGTGTTCGTGATGGTTGGCGCGGTCGGCATGATCCTGTTCGGGGTGATGTACATGATCCCGCAGTTCCTGGCGGTGATTGCTGGCTACAACACCGAACAGGCCGGCTACGTACTGCTGCTCGGTGGTGTGCCGACCGTGCTGTTGATGCCCTTCATGCCGAAGATGCTGGAAACCATCGATGTGCGGGTGATGGTGTTCACCGGCATGCTGTGTTTCGCGTTGGCCTGTTTCGTCAATCTGGGGCTCACTCCCGACAGCGTCGGCATGCACTTCGTCATCGGCCAGTTGTTGCAGGGCTGTGGTCTTGCGTTGGCGATGATGGCGTTGAACCAGGCGGCGATCACCTCGGTACCCAAGGAGCTGGCCTCGGATGCATCGGGCCTGTTCAATGCCGCACGCAACCTCGGTGGCTCGATTGGCCTGGCCATCATTTCCACCTTCCAGGAGCGGCGCGTCAGCTTCCATATCGACGCCATCGGCACCGCCACCACCGCCAACTCGGCGGTGGCGCAGGACTACCTGCATGCGCTGGGCGCGCAGATGGGCGATCCGATGCAGGGCACGGCGATGCTTGCGCAGATCGTGCAGCAGCAGGCGCTGGTGATGGCCTACAACGACCTGTTCTGGATTTTCGGCATCATCGTGGTGGCGACCCTGCCGCTGGTCTTCCTGCTAAAGCCCTTGCCCAAGGGCGTACCTCTGGCGATGCACTGATGCGACAACCTACTTTCCTGCTGTTGCGAAACCTCACCTGCCTGGCGCTGCCGCTGGCCGTGGCCGGTTGCATGCTGGGGCCGGACTACGTGCGCCCGGAGGTGGCCAAGGGGGCGCTGGAACAACCGGCGCTGGTGCGCGCTGCCGATGCCGGGGTGGTTGCTGCGACGCCCTCCGGCCAGTGGTGGCGGGCGCTCAATGATCCGCTGCTGGACCAGCTGGTCGACCAGGCGCTGCGCGACAGTCCCAACCTGCGCGCGGCGCAGGCCAAGGTGCTGGCCTCGCGCGCGCTGCAGCGCCAGCGCCGTGCCGAGCAGTTGCCCAGCGTCGGCGCGGTGGCTGGCTATGCGGCCATCAGCCCACCCGATTCCATGGTCGATCAGGTGCGGCAGATAGGCGAGGGGGCCGCACGCGTGGCCGAGAACAACGGGCGCCCGCAGGAAGCTGCGCAGTTGCGCGATGAGATGTCGCGCATCGATCTGGACACCGATATGTACATCGTCGGTGTCGATGCCAGCTGGGAATTGGACCTGTTCGGGCGCAAGCGCCGGGCCGCGCAGGAGGCGGCGGCCAAGGCGGATGCGGATATCGCTGCCCTGGCGGATGCCCAGGTGCAGTTGGCGGCCGAAGTGGCGCAGGTGTACCTGGGCTACCGCGGCACCCGCGAACGTACCCGCCTGGCCGAACGCAACCTGCAGGCAGCGGCCGAATCGCTGGAGCTGACGCGGCAGCGGCGTGCACGCGGCGCCGATTCGGACCTGCATGTCGAACGCGCCCGTGCCCAGTACGAGCAGCAGCAGGCACAGTTGCCGGGCCTGCGTGCGCAGGCAACCGAGGCCAAGGACCAGCTGGCGTTGATGACCGGGCGGGAGCCCGGTGCGCTGGACGCGCTGCTGGCCGAGGACCGTCCCCTGCCTGCGCTACCACCGGAGGTGTCGGTGGATGACGCGGCGGCGGTGATCCGCCGGCGCCCGGACATCCGCAAGGCCGAGGGCGAGTTGGCGGCGTCCTCGGCGCAGATCGGGCAGGCCTTGTCGGCCTACTTCCCGCAGGTGAACCTGCTGGGCACGATCGGCATGGGGGCCTCGTCCTTGTCGGACCTGAACAGTGATTCGGCAGCCAGCATCGTCATGCCGTTCCTGCGCTGGTCGGTATTCGATTTCGGGGTCAACAAGGCGCGCGTAGCCCAGGCCCGCGCCGGCAATGAGGCGCGGCTGGCGGCCTACGAAGGCACGGTATTGGCTGCGCTGCAGGACGCCAATAGTGCGCTGGCGCGGTTTGGGTCGGCCCGCGAGCAGTTGCAGTCAGCAGGCAGTGCCGAGGCTTCCGCCGGTCGTGCGGCCGCGTTGATGACACAGCGTCGCCAGGCGGGGGCGGCATCGCAGATCGACCTGCTGGATGTGCAGCGGCAACAGCTCAGTGCGCAGGACGGTTTGGCGCAGGCGCAGCTGCAGTTGCTGGTGCGCTATGTGGCCCTGCAGAAGGCCTTGGGGCTGGGTTGGGAAGAGGCGCCGCCGATTCGCCGCTTGGTTGATGGGCAGGGGTGAGTTGAGGGCTGTGGTGCTCCCCCTCTCCCCAACCCCTCTCCCGCAAGGGGAGAGGTGCTTTAAATCTGCGGCGGCAGGCAATGCTTCAACTTGAAGTGGCCTGAGCCCCTCTCCCCTTGCGGGAGAGGGGTTGGGGAGAGGGGGAGCACTCAATGGAAAAAACCCGCCGTCACCGGCGGGTTTCTGCAAGCGGCGGAGCCGCCAATCAGGCTTCCAGCGAGGCCAGGTCGCCCTTGCTCTCCAGCCAGCCCTTGCGGTCGGCCGCGCGCTTCTTGGCCAGCAGCATGTCCATCAGCGAGCGGGTCTGCTCTTCATCGTCCACGGTCAGCTGTACCAGGCGACGGGTGTCGGGGTGGATGGTGGACTCGCGCAGCTGCGAGGGGTTCATCTCGCCCAAGCCCTTGAAGCGGGTCACGCTGACCTGGCCGCGGATCTTCTCGCGCTCGATCTTGTCCAGCATGGAGCGCTTCTCTTCCTCGTCCAGTGCATAGAACACCTGCTTGCCCACGTCGACGCGGAACAGTGGCGGCATCGCCACGAACACGTGGCCGGCATCGACCAGGGACGGAAAGTGGCGCACGAACAGGGCGGCCAGCAGGGTGGCGATGTGCAGGCCGTCGGAGTCGGCGTCGGCCAGGATCACCACCTTGCCGTAGCGCAGGCCGGACAGGTCGTCCTTGCCCGGGTCGCAGCCGATGGCCACGGCCAGGTTGTGCACTTCCTCCGAGGCCAGCACGCTGCCCGAGGCCACTTCCCAGGTGTTGAGGATCTTGCCGCGCAGCGGCAGGATCGCCTGGAAATCCTTGTCGCGGGCCTGCTTGGCACTGCCGCCGGCCGAGTCGCCTTCCACCAGGAACAGCTCGGTGCGCGACAGGTCCTGGCTGATGCAGTCGGCCAGCTTGCCGGGCAGGGCGGGGCCCTGGGTGACCTTCTTGCGGACGACCAGTTTCTCGGTCTTCAGGCGCGCGCTGGCGCGCTCGATGGCGATCTGCGCGATCTTCTCGCCGACTTCCACGTTCTGGTTCAGGGCCAGGCTGAAGGCATCGTGGGCGGCGCCCTCGACGAAACCGGCGGCCTGGCGCGAGGACAGGCGTTCCTTGGTCTGGCCGCTGAACTGCGGGTCGGTCATCTTCAGCGACAGCACGAAGGAGACACGGTCCCAGACATCTTCCGGGGCCAGTTTGACGCCGCGCGGCAGCAGGTTGCGGAAGTCGCAGAACTCGCGCAATGCCTCGGTCAGGCCGGTGCGCAGGCCGTTGGCGTGGGTGCCGTGCTGGGCGGTGGGGATCAGGTTGACGTAGCTCTCCTGGACCAGCTCGCCTTCCGGCAGCCAGGCCACGGCCCAGTCCACGATCTCGGTTTCTTTCTTCAGCGAGCCGGCGAACAGGTCGGCCGGCAGCATTTCGCGCTCGCCCAGCTCGGCCTTCAGGTAATCACGCAGGCCGTCCTCGTAATACCAGGTGTCGACTTCGCCGGTGGCTTCGTCGGTCAGTTTGACGGTCAGGCCTGGGCACAGCACGGCCTTGGCGCGCAGCAGGTGGCGCAGCGCACGGACGTTGAATTTGTTGGTGTCGAAGTACTTCGGGTCAGGCCAGAAGCGCAGACGGGTACCGGTGTTCTTCTTGCCGACGCTGCCCACCACTTCCAGCGGGCTGGCGCGGTCGCCGTCGCGGAAGGTGATGCGGTGCTCACTGCCTTCGCGGCGGATGTGGATCTCCACCAGCGTGGACAGCGCGTTGACCACGGACACGCCGACGCCGTGCAGGCCGCCGGAGAAGGTGTAGTTGCGGTTGCTGAACTTGCCGCCGGCATGCAGCCGGGTCAGGATCAGCTCTACGCCCGGGATCTTTTCTTCCGGGTGGATGTCTACCGGCATGCCGCGGCCGTCGTCGCTGACCTCGCAGCTGCCATCCTTGAACAGGGTGACTTCCACCGTGCGGGCATGGCCGGCCAGGGCCTCGTCGACCGAGTTGTCGATGACTTCCTGCGCCAGATGGTTCGGGCGCGCGGTGTCGGTGTACATGCCAGGGCGGCGTTTGACCGGGTCCAGGCCAGAAAGGACTTCGATGTCAGCGGCGTTGTAACGGGCGTTCATGTATCTCGGTAGGGCGCAAATCGACGTGGGAGTGTGCGGTCTGGCGGCGGATTTTGCACGCGGGGCGTTGTGGCGGTGGCCGGTTCAGCCATTCAGGGGCGGGGCAGCTGGGGCTGGTTACCCTATAATCGGTTCAACGTGAGCCTTGGCCGCTGGCCGGGCCTATCGAGGAGGAGCTGCATGAAAACGTCAAAGTGGATTGCTGTGGCCGCTGTTGCCGCCGTCGCCGCGGCCGTGCCGTTTGTAATGGCGCAGAGCGCCGACAAGCCGCAGGCCGGCCAGGCCGCGCAGAATGCGCCGGTCGACAAGGCGCAGAGCGAGGCCGAGCAGAAGGCCAAGCGCCGGGCGGCCGCTGCCGCGCAGGAGAAGGCGCAGGCTGGCCAGCAGGCCGAGCCGCGTGAAGAGGAAGAAGAGGAAGCCCGTCGCCGCCGCTGACGTGGTTTTCCGGTGTTTCAAGGACGCCCCGGCGCAGGCCGGGGCGTCTTTTTTTTAATCCGCCGCATCCAGTGCTTGGGTGTTTTGGCGACAACCTTTAAACTAGGGCTTTCCGGGAGGCAGTGAGCCGTGACCCCCCTTATTTTTGTTACCGGTGGTGTGGTGTCCTCGCTTGGCAAGGGCATTGCAGCCGCGTCCCTGGCCTCGATCCTCGAGGCGCGTGGCCTGAAGGTCACCATGATGAAGCTGGATCCCTACATCAACGTCGATCCAGGCACGATGAGCCCCTTCCAGCATGGCGAGGTCTATGTCACCGACGACGGTGCCGAGACCGACCTGGACCTGGGCCACTACGAGCGTTTCGTGCATACCCGGTTGAGCCGCAAGAACTCGATCACCACCGGACGCATCTACGAGAACGTGATCCGCAAGGAGCGCCGCGGGGATTACCTGGGCGCCACCGTGCAGGTCATTCCGCATATCACCGACGAGATCCGTCGCTGCATCGACGAGGCTACTGAAGGCTTCGACGTGGCGCTGGTGGAGATCGGCGGCACGGTCGGCGACATCGAGTCGCTGCCGTTCCTGGAGGCGATCCGCCAGGTGCGCACCGAGCGTGGCCCGGAGAAGGCGCTGTTCATGCACCTGACCCTGGTGCCGTTCATCGGCGCCGCCGGCGAGCTGAAGACCAAGCCGACCCAGCATTCGGTCAAGGAACTGCGCTCGATCGGCATCCAGCCGGACGTGCTGCTGTGCCGTTCCGAGCATGCGATCCCGGATTCGGAACGCCGCAAGATTTCGCTGTTCACCAATGTCTCCGAGCGCGCGGTGATCAGCGTGCCGGACGTGGAAGTGCTGTACCGCGTGCCGATGGGCCTGCATGCGCAGGGCCTGGACGAGATCGTGGTCAACCAGCTCAAGCTGGGCGACAAGGCCGGCCCGGCCGACCTGTCCGAGTGGGAGGCGGTGCTGGATGCGGCCCTGAATCCGCTGGACGAAGTCACCATCGCCGTGGTCGGCAAGTACGTCGACCATCAGGATGCGTACAAGTCGGTGGGCGAGGCGCTCAAGCACGGCGGCCTGCGCCAGCGCACCAAGGTCAACCTGAAGTGGCTGGAAGCGCAGGAGCTGGAAGTATCCGGTCTGTCCGCGCTGGACGGCGTCGATGGCATCCTGGTGCCGGGCGGCTTCGGTGACCGTGGTTTCGAGGGCAAGGTGCTGACCTCGCAGTACGCCCGTGAGCACAAGCTGCCGTACTTCGGCATCTGCTACGGCATGCAGGCAGCGGTGGTGGATTTCGCCCGCCACGTGGCCGGCCTGGAAGGCGCCAACAGCACCGAGAACGACCGTCAGTCGCCGAACCCGGTAATCGGCCTGATCACCGAATGGCGTACCGCCACCGGTGAAGTCGAGAAACGTGACGAGAAGTCCGATCTGGGCGGCACCATGCGCCTGGGCCTGCAGGAGCAGCGCCTGAAGCCGGGCACCCTGGCCCGTGAGCTGTACGGCAAGGACGTGGTGGCCGAGCGTCACCGTCACCGCTACGAGTTCAACAACCGTTACCGCACCCAGCTGGAAGATGCGGGTCTGGTGATCGCCGGCAAGTCGATGGACGACACGTTGGTGGAAGTGGTTGAACTGCCGCGTGACCAGCATCCCTGGTTCCTGGCCTGCCAGGCGCACCCGGAGTTCCTGTCCACCCCGCGTGGTGGCCACCCGCTGTTCATCGGCTTCATCCGTGCCGCACGCGAGCACAAGGCCGGCGGCAAGCTGCTGCAGGAAGCCCGCGCCTGAAGAGGTAGTGCCGAGCCATGCTCGGCAGGGGCTTTCCCAGCAAAAAGCCAACCCCTCCCTGACCCTCCCCTTCGCTGCGCGAAAGGGAGGGGGGCAACAGCGGTAGTGCCGAGCCATGCTCGGCAGGGGCTTTCCCAGCAAAAAGCCAACCCCTCCCTGACCCTCCCCTTCGCTGCACGAAAGGGAGGGAACAAAAGCGGTAGTGCCGAGCCACGCTCGGCAGGGGGCTTCACCGGTAACGCCTGTGCAGAGCATGGCTCGGCACTACAGGAGGCATCAAACAAGGCCCGCCCCGCGCGGGCCTTGTCCGTTTCAGCGCCCCGGCCGCTTTCAGGCGAAAGCAACGCGCCGCGTCGGCCCGCGCTTCGGCTAAACTGCGGCACGGTTTTTGTGTTCCCCGTCGACTACCCGACGCACCTAGACGAGCCTGACCCCCAGACATGACCAATATCGCCAAGATCCACGCCCGTGAAATCCTCGACAGCCGTGGCAACCCCACGCTGGAAGCCGAAGTCACCCTGGCCGACGGCTCGTTTGGTCGCGCCGCCGTGCCCTCGGGCGCATCGACCGGCACCAAGGAAGCGGTGGAACTGCGCGATGGCGACAAGACCCGCTACCTGGGCAAGGGCGTGCGCGACGCGGTGGCCAACGTCAACGGCCCGATCGCCGCGGCGCTGAAGGATTTCGATGCGCAGGACCAGGCCGGGCTGGACCGCCGCCTGATCGACCTGGACGGCACCGAGAACAAGGGCCGCCTGGGCGCCAACGCGCTGCTGGGCGTTTCCATGGCCGCCGCGCACGCCGCCGCCGCTTCCAACAAGCAGGCGCTGTGGCAGTACCTGGCCGGCAGGACCGGCGCCACGCCGTCGTTGCCGGTGCCGATGATGAACATCATCAACGGCGGCGCGCACGCCGACAACAACGTCGATTTCCAGGAATTCATGGTGCTGCCGGTCGGCTTCGGCTCGTTCGGCGAATCGCTGCGCGCCGGCACCGAGATCTTCCATGCGCTCAAGTCGGTGCTCAAGGGCCACGGCCTGAGCACGGCGGTGGGCGACGAAGGCGGCTTCGCGCCGGACTTCCGCAGCAACGTCGAGGCGCTGGACACCATCCTGGAAGCCATCGGCAAGGCCGGCTACACCGCCGGCGAGGACATCCTGCTGGGCCTGGACGTGGCCTCCAGCGAGTTCTACGAGAACGGCAAGTACAACCTGGTCGGCGAGAACAAGCGCCTGACCTCCGAGCAGTTCGTCGACTTCCTGGCCGACTGGACCACGCAGTACCCGATCATCACCATCGAGGACGGCCTCGCCGAGAACGACTGGGCCGGCTGGAAGCTGCTGACCCAGCGCATCGGCGGCAAGGTGCAGCTGGTCGGCGACGACCTGTTCGTCACCAACCCGAAGATCTTCGCCGAAGGCATCGAGTCGGGCACCGCCAACGCCATCCTGATCAAGGTCAACCAGATCGGCACCCTGAGCGAGACCCTGGAAGCGATCGCCATGGCCGACAAGGCGCATTACGCGGCGATCGTCTCGCACCGTTCCGGCGAAACCGAGGACACCACCATCGCCGACATCGCCGTGGCCACCACCGCCACCCAGATCAAGACCGGCTCGCTGTGCCGCAGTGATCGCGTGGCCAAGTACAACCAGCTGCTGCGCATCGAGGAAGCCCTCGGCAGCGGCGCGCGCTACGCTGGCCGTGACGCGTTTGTCTCGCTCAAGCGCTGATCGTCATGCGTAATTGGCGCTGGCTGCTGCTGGTGCTGGCGGTACTGCTGGCATTGCTGCAGTACCGCTTCTGGTTTGGCCAGGGCAACTCGGGCGAAGTGATGATGCTCGAGGCGCAGGTGGCCAACCAGAAACGTGACAACGATGGTCTGCAGCAGCGCAACGATTCGCTGGCCGCCGAAGTCCAGGATCTGAAGGACGGCGAGGCGGCCATCGAAGAGCGTGCGCGCAGCGAGCTGGGCATGATCAAACCCGGTGAGAAGTTCTACCGGGTGGTCGAGGATGCGCCGGTGGCGGCCCCGGTTGCGCCCGCCGCCACGCCTGCCAATGCAGCGGCAGCAGGGCAGGGCGACCCGCAGTCTCCGCCGGAGAACATCCCATGATCGTGCAGACCTGGGCAGTGGTGCCGGCCGCCGGGCGCGGTACCCGCTTTGGCGGGCCGATGCCCAAGCAATACCTGTTGGCCGAGGGTGAGCCCCTGCTGGCGCATACCCTGCAGGCCTTGCTGTCGCATCCCGGCGTGGCCGGGGTGATGGTGGCCATTGCCGAGAACGACGCCGACTGGCCGGGCTGGAGCTCGTTCGCCGACAAGCCCGTACTGACCTGCGTGGGAGGAGAGACCCGCGCAGCGTCAGTGTTGGCTGGCCTGCAGGCGCTGCCGGACAGCGTGCGTGCCGACGACTTCGTGCTTGTGCATGACGCAGCACGGCCGAATCTGACGGCCGCTGATCTGAGCCGCCTGCTGGAAGTGGGGCGTGCCGATCCGGTCGGCGGCATCCTCGCGGCGCCTGTGCGCGACACCCTCAAGCGTGCCGGCGACGACGGCGGCATTGATCGCACCGAGCCGCGCGAGCGTCTGTGGCGCGCGCTCACCCCGCAGCTGTTCCGTCGCCATCAGTTGACCCGGGCCCTGCTCGACGCGGCCGCAGCTGGCATCGACGTCACCGACGAGGCCATGGCGATGGAGCGTCAGGGCGTGCGGCCCTTGCTGGTCGAAGGCGCGGAAAGCAATTTCAAGGTCACCACCCCGGCCGACCTGGCCCGTTTCGAATTCGAGCTGTCGCGGCGCGGCAGCTGATCCCTTGCCGGCGCAGTGGCGCCGGCTCTGCCAAGAAGTACCTGCCATGAATTCTCCTGTTTCCTTCCCTCCCATCCGTATTGGCCAAGGCTATGACGTGCATGCCTTCGGCGAGGGTGATCACATCATGCTGGCTGGCGTGCGCGTGCCGCACAGCCGTGGCGTGCTGGCGCACAGCGATGGCGACGTCGCCCTGCACGCGCTGTGCGATGCCATGCTCGGCGCGCTGGCGCTGGGGGATATCGGCGTGCATTTCCCGCCCTCTGACGAGCGCTGGAAGGGGGCCGACAGCAGCCGCTTCGTCACCCATTGCAATGAGCTGCTGCGCGCGCGCGGCTGGGTGGTTGGCAATGTCGACATCACCGTGATCTGTGAGCGTCCCAAGGTTGGCCCGCATGCGCAGGCCATGCGCGAGCAGGTCGCGCAGTTGCTGGCGATCGACCTGGACCGGGTCAGCATCAAGGCCACCACCAGCGAGAAGCTGGGCTTCACCGGTCGCGAGGAGGGCATTGCCGCGCAGGCCGTGGCCTTGCTGGTGGCGGCATGACCGCGCTGCCCTTGGCGTTTGGCGCGCCGGTACTGAGCGCTGCGATCCGCAGCGTGCCGGAAGATTTCCAGGTCGACGAAATCCCCGCCTTCGAGGCAACCGGCGAAGGCGAGCACCTGCTGCTGGACATCCGCAAGCGCGGCGCCAATACCGTGGCCATCGCCAAGCAGCTGGCGCAGTGGGCGGGCGTGCCGGAAATGGGCGTGAGCTATGCAGGGCAGAAGGATCGCCATGCGGTGACCACGCAGCGTTTCAGCGTGCACCTGCCCAAGCGGGTTGCGCCGGATCTGGCCCTGCTGGAATCGGACGAACTGCACGTGCTGGCCTCGACCTGGCACAACCGCAAGCTGCAGCGCGGCGCGTTGGCGGGCAACCGCTTCAAGCTGGTGCTGCGCGGCGTGCAGGGCGACAAGGCAGCCATTGAGCAGCGGCTGCAGGTCGTTGCCGCGCGCGGCCTGCCGAACTGGTTTGGTGAGCAGCGCTTTGGCCGCGATGGCGGCAATGTTCCGGCAGCACTGCAGATGTTTGCCGGCCGCCGCGTGCGCAAGGACCAGCGTTCGATGCTGTTGTCGGCCGCACGCTCGGCCTTGTTCAACCGCGTGCTGGCCGCACGGGTGGAACAGGGCAACTGGGACACCGCGCTGGAAGGCGAGGTGTGGATGCTGGATGGCAGCCGCTCGGTGTTCGGTCCGGAGCCGATGACGGATGTGTTGGCCGAGCGTCTGGCACGTTTTGACATCCATCCCAGTGCGCCCTTGTGGGGTGTGGGCGAGCTGCGTTCGAGCGATGCCGCGCGGGCGGTGGAAGAGCAGGCACTGTCCGATGCGCAGGCCCTGGCCTTGCGCGCCGGGCTGGAGCAGGCCGGGCTCAAGCAGGAACGGCGCTCGCTGCGGCTCAAGCCTTTGTTGATGCAGCACCAATGGCTGGCCGAGGACGTGCTGGAGGTGTCGTTTGCGCTGCCGTCTGGCTGTTATGCCACCGCGGTGCTGCATGAACTGGGCCCCGTGACCGATGCCAGCCGCAATGAAATTGCCGGCGGCCCGGCACCTGACGCCGAAGCATCCAGCGAAGAAAACGCCGCCGACTGATTGGCGGCCATGGCGTAGCCCGGGTAAGCGCAGCGCACCCGTGGTTGTTCAGATGAAGCTTTGAAGCACCATTGGACCCTGCCTCCCGGGTGCGCTGCGCTTACCCGGGCTACAACGCGGTTTCTGTCGCCTGCCTTGGTTGTTTCAGCGGTTGGCCAGCAGTACCAGTACCGCGCCGGTGCCGCCCTGGGTGGGCGGCGCCGAATGGAAGGCCAGCACATCATTGCGTTGGCGCAGCATGCGGTCGACCAGGTTCTTCAGCACCGGCGCACCGCCATCGGACTGCAAGCCCTTGCCGTGGATGATGCGCACGCAGCCATGTTCATGCGCGCGTGCCTCCAGCAGGAATTCGCGTAGCAGCGATTCTGCCTGTGCGGCGCTGGCGCCGTGCAGGTCCAGTTCGTCCTGCACCGAATACTGGCCACGCTTGAGCCGCTGGAACATGCGCGCGGGCAGGTTGTCACGGCGGTAGCTGGCGACGTCGCCCGCCTCCAGTGGCGCGCTGGAGCGCAGCAGCCGGGCAAACTCGCCCAGTGCCTCGGATTCGTCCTGTTCAGCCATGCGTGCGCGTGGCTTGGGGCGCGGTCTACTGGTGGCCGGTGTTTCCACTGGCCGCATCGGGGTCACTTCGCCGATGGCTGAACGGAACAGCGCGGCGTCATCTTCATCTTCGGGGTACGACATGCGCACAGCGTAACGTGCGCCAGATCGCAGGCAAGCCCCGCGAAGGGGGAAGTGCAGCTGCGCATTCCGGTATCATGGCCGCTCAGGTCGGTTCCCGTCAGCGGTGCTGAACGGGGATTGGCGATTGCGGCGACGGAAACGGGGACGCCGCGGATTGATCCAGTAACCCAGGCCTTTAATGCGCGTACTTGTATCAAACGACGATGGTGTGGATGCCCCCGGCATCAAGATGCTGGCCGAGGAGCTCCGTAACGCCGGGCACGAAGTCACCGTGGTGGCGCCGGACCGTGATCGCTCTGGTGCCTCCAACTCGCTCACACTGGACCAGCCGGTCAGGCTGCGCCGCATCGACCACTACACCTGTGCGGTGGCAGGCACGCCGACCGACTGCGTGCATCTGGCACTGACCGGCATGCTGGAATACGAACCGGACATCGTGGTGTCGGGCATCAACAATGCCGCCAACCTCGGTGATGACGTGATCTATTCGGGCACCGTATCGGCGGCGATGGAAGGCCGCTTCCTGGGCCTGCCGTCGGTGGCGGTGTCGCTGGTAACGCACAAGCACGAGGCCAGGAACTTCCGCACCGCGGCCATGGCGGCGGTGCAGATCGTGGCGCGGCTCAAGGCCGACCCGCTGCCGGCCGACACCATCCTCAACGTCAACGTGCCTGACCTGCCGTGGGAAGACATCCGCGGCTTCGAGGTCACCCGTCTGGGCAACCGGCACCGTGCCGAGGCCTGCATCCCGGCGACCGACCCGCGCGGCAACACCGTGTACTGGATCGGCCCGGCCGGCAGCGAGCAGGACGCCGGCCCGGGTACGGATTTTCATGCGGTGCGCACCGGGCATATCTCCATCACCCCGATCCAGGTGGACCTGACCCGCTATTCGGCGCTGGAAAAGGTCGCCGGCTGGGTGGGTGGGCTGACCGAGTCGTTGGGGAAGGGGCAATGACCCCGCGCCTGCGCCTGCGCCTGCAACCGGAAGCCGTGGGCATCGGCATGACCTCGCAGCGTGTGCGTGACCGCCTGGTCGAGCGCTTGCGCGAGGCCGGCATTGCCGACGAGTCCACGCTCAATGCCGTGCGGGTGGTGCCGCGTCATCTGTTCATCGATGAGGCGCTGGCCTCGCGCGCATATGAAGACACCGCATTGCCGATCGGCCATGGCCAGACCATCTCCCAGCCGTGGGTGGTGGCGCGGATGACCGAGGCGGTGCTCGCGGTAGCACCAAAAAAAGTGCTGGAAGTAGGCACAGGGTCCGGCTACCAGGCAGCGATCCTTGGCGCGCTGGGGCTGGAGGTATTCACCGTCGAGCGTATCGGCGATCTGCTGCGACAGGCGCGCAAGCGTTTCCGCCAGTTGGGCATGAATATCCGCACCAAGCACGATGACGGCCGCATCGGTTGGCCCGAGCATGGTCCCTACGACGCCATCGTGGTGACAGCCGCCGCGCCGGCGCTGGTGGATGCGCTGATCGACCAGCTCGCTGTTGGTGGGCGGTTGGTGGCGCCGGTGGGGGGCGCGGGCGGACAGGTGCTGTTGCAACTTACCCGCCAGGCCGATGGCACCATTGTCCAGCAAGAGCTGGCACCGGTGAGTTTCGTGCCGCTGCTGTCGGGCATGCTGGATTAACAAGGACACTGCAGCGCAATGAAGATTTTCGGGCCGTTGTACGACCGCGCGATGGTCTGGGCCAGCCATGAGCGGGCGCCCACCTACCTGACGGTACTGAGTTTCATCGAAGCCATCATCTTCCCGGTGATGCCGGAGGTGATGCTGATGCCGATGTGCGTGGCGCAACCACGCAAGGGCTGGTGGTTTGCCACGCTCAGCCTGATCGGCTCGATGGCCGGCGCGCTGGTGGGGTACGCACTGGGCCATTACGCCTTTGAGATGCTCAAGCCGGTGTTCGAGTGGATGGGCATGCTGCCGGCGATTGAGGCGGGCATCGCCACATTGCAGGCAAAGATGGCCGAATCGCCGTGGGCGGTGTTCACCTTCCTGGTGTTGGGCGGTTTCATGCCCATCCCGATGAAGGTCTTCACATGGGCCTCGGGTATCGTTGGCGTACCGCTGCCGCAGTATCTGCTCAGCATGCTGGTGGGGCGTGGCAAGCGGGTGTTCGTGCTGGCGGCGGTGATCCGTTTTGGTGGCGCGCGCGCAGCGCAGGCGCTGCGTCGTTGGATAGAACCGTTGGGCTGGATCGCCACCGCGTTGGTGGTCGCCCTGGTGGCTTGGTTGGTCTGGAGAGCGAAATTCGCATGAATGCAAACGTGCTGGTCAAAGGGTTGGGCAGAACTGCCTGCGTGTTGTTGGTAGGTGCATTGGCGGCCTGTGGCACGGCCACGGTGGTCAAGCCCTCCGGTGGCGGTTCCGCCACGTCGGGCACCTCCACCACGCCGCGCACCTCCGTGCCCAAGCCGGGCCAGACAGCGGTGGTGCGCCGTGGTGACACCCTGTACGCACTGGCCCGCATCCACAACATCACCCCGGGTGATCTGGCAGCATGGAATGGCCTGTCCCAGCCCTACACGATCTACCCCGGGCAGTCGCTGCGCTTGTATCCGGGAGGCGCGGGCTCCACTGCGGCCACCCGCCCGTCGTCAGGCGGCGGCACCGCGACCACGCCGAGCACCACTGCGCCAGTCGCCACGGCGACGCCGGTGAACAGCGGCATTGGTTGGCGTTGGCCGGCCGAGGGGGCTTTGGTTGGGCGCTTTGTCGCTGGCGAAACCACAAAGCAGGGCATTGATATCGCCGGCAGCAGTGGCCAGGCGGTGCGCGCGGCAGGCCCGGGCGTGGTGGTCTATTCCGGTGCCGGCCTGGTGGGCTACGGTGAACTGATCATCATCAAGCACAACGACCAGTGGCTGTCGGCCTACGGTCACAACCGCAAGCGCCTGGTCAACGAGGGCCAGAACGTCAGGGCAGGGGACCAGATCGCGGAAATGGGCCGTACCGGCACTTCGCGCGACATGCTGCACTTCGAGATCCGCTACAACGGCAAACCGGTGGATCCGCTGTTGTACCTGCCAAAGAAATAATGCGGTGGGTTTGGCGTTGTCTGCAAAAGGGCCCGAAAGGGCCTTTTTGCTGCCCCGGCGCAGCCGGTTGGGCTGGGGTGATGCGTGATCCAGCCATTGTTGCTTACACTGCGGTCATCCGAGCGATGGTGGCGACAGCCGGGGAAGGGAGATGCGGAAGGGCAGATACTGGTTCGAGGCCAAGGCCGATGGGTTTGGCTGGGGCTGGCCGTTGGCCTGGCAAGGATGGGCGGTGTACGCGGTGGTAGCGCTGCTGCTGGTGCTTGGGTTTTTCCTGTTCCCGCCCGCGGCTTCGGTGTTGGCGTTCGCGGCCTTCAATGGCGGAGTGGTACTGGCGCTGCTGTTGGTGTGCTGCCTCAAGGGCCAGCCACTGCGCATGCGTTGATGGGGCCATGAATGAAAAAACCCGGCATTGCCGGGTTTTTTCATTCATGGAGCCGGGGATCAGCCGGCGCCATCCAGGATGAAGGCCATGACCACGCGCCGGTTCTCGCCGGCCAGCACGTTGTAGGTACGGGCGGCCGAGGCGTTGTTCATCACCTCGATGCCGATGCCCCGGGTCAGGCAACTGGCCATGACCGCTGCAGCCGGGAACACCTGCCTCTCGCCGGTGGCCAGGATGATCAGCTCCGGATCCTGGTCCAGGGCCACGTCCAGGTCGTCGGCGCGCATCGTGGTTGCCGAAGCTACCGGCCAGTTCTCCACCAGGTGGTTCGGGGCCAGCACAAAGCTACGGGTGAGGACCTGGTCGTTCACCCGCGCCTGGTGGCCATCGGCCGAACGCAGGGAGTAGGTGTAATCGGGCAGTTCTCGGCTCAACAGCATGATGGGTTCCTCGGCGGTCAGCCGCGGGGCAGCACGATCTGGCGCTTTTCCTTGGCCGGGCGATACAGCACGGCGACGTGGCCGATGCGCTGCACCAGCGCGCCGCCGCTGGCCTGTACCAGCTCGGCAATCATGGCGTCGCGGGCCTCGCGATCTTCGGCGGCAATCTTCACCTTGATCAGCTCGTGGCGTTCCAGCACCTCGTCCAGCTCGGCCAGGAAGGCCGGGGTAACCCCCTTGCCACCGATCTGCAGCAGTGCTTTCAGATCGTGCGCGACACCGCGCAGAAATCGGTTTTGGGCCGGGGTAAGGACGATGGACATGCAGGAATACAGGTAATCAAGGGGGTTCAGGGTATCATGACCACCCCTGTAAGCCCCATTGCCGATGCCTTCCCGTAGCAAAAGCAGCCAACGCTGGCTGAAAGAACACTTTTCCGATCCTTTTGTGAAAAAGGCCCAGAAGGAAGGCATGCGCTCGCGCGCGGCTTACAAGCTGGAAGAACTGCTGGAACGTGACCGGCTGCTGAAGCCGCACATGGTGGTGGTGGACCTGGGTGCCGCGCCCGGCGGTTGGTCTCAGCAGGTTCGGAGACAGATGGGCGACACCGGCCGTGTGCTGGCCCTGGACATCCTGGAGATGCCACCGCTGGCCGGGGTGGAGTTCCTTCACGGCGACTTCAGGGAAGAAACCGTCCTATCGCAGTTCGAAGCCATGCTCGGCGATCAGCCGGTGGACCTTGTACTGTCGGATATGGCCCCCAATAAGAGTGGCATGGATGCGGTGGACCAGCCGCGGATGATGCACCTGGCGGAGTTGGCCATGGATTTTGCCGACAACCACCTCAAGCCGGGCGGGGCGTTCCTGATCAAGTTGTTCCAGGGCGTCGGCTTTGACGACTACGTGCGTGAACTGCGCCGTCGTTACGACAAGGTCGCCATTCGCAAGCCGGACGCTTCTCGCAAGCGTTCACCTGAGGTTTATGCCCTCGGGCAGGGCAAGCGCAGCCAGATCAAGTAAGCTCAACCATACGAACTGCGTCAGAAATTAGAGGGACATCGGAGCCGATGAGGATGAACGACCTGACCAAGAACCTCCTGCTATGGGTGGTTGTCGCCGTCGTGCTGATGGTGGTGTTCCAGAGCTTTGCCCCGCGCGGTGGCGCGGTGGCCGCTGGTGACGCACGCAACTACACCCAGTTCCTGCAGGAAGTGGACTCCGGCCGGATCAAGTCGGTGGAGTACACCGACAAGACCACGCTGACCACCAACCACCTGCGCTTCAAGCGCTCGGACGGTTCGGAAGGCCAGCTGTTCGCGCCGGCCGACCCCAAGCTGCTGGACCAGCTGTATTCCAAGAACGTTGAAGTGGCGCGCCAGGAGCCGGCTACCGGCCCAGGGTTCTGGGGCCTGGTGCTGCAGTTCCTGCCGGTGCTGCTGCTGATCGGTTTCTGGATTTTCATGATGCGCCAGATGCAGGGCGGTGGCGGCGGTGCCAAGGGCGCGATGTCCTTCGGCAAGTCGCGCGCCAAGCTGCAGGGCGAGGACCAGATCAAGGTCACCTTCGCCGACGTCGCCGGCTGCGACGAGGCCAAGGAAGAAGTGGGCGAACTGGTCGACTTCCTGCGTGACCCGTCCAAGTTCACCAAGCTGGGCGGCAAGATTCCGCGCGGCGTGCTGATGGTGGGCCCGCCGGGTACCGGCAAGACGCTGCTGGCCAAGGCCATTGCCGGCGAGGCCAAGGTGCCGTTCTTCGCCATCTCCGGTTCGGACTTCGTCGAGATGTTCGTCGGCGTCGGTGCCAGCCGTGTGCGCGACATGTTCGAGCAGGCCAAGAAGCATGCGCCGTGCATCATCTTCATCGACGAAATCGATGCCGTGGGCCGTCACCGCGGCTCGGGCATGGGCGGTGGCCACGATGAGCGCGAGCAGACCCTGAACCAGATGCTGGTCGAGATGGACGGCTTCGAGGGTGGTGAGGGCGTGATCGTGATCGCCGCCACCAACCGTCCGGACGTGCTGGACAAGGCGCTGCTGCGTCCGGGCCGCTTCGACCGCCAGGTCATGGTTGGCCTGCCCGACATCAAGGGCCGCGAGCAGATCCTGCGCGTGCACCTGCGCAAGGTGCCGGCCGCCGATGACGTGCGTCCGGAAGTGCTGGCACGCGGTACCCCGGGTTTCTCCGGTGCCGACCTGGCCAACCTGATCAATGAAGGCGCCCTGTTTGCGGCTCGTCGCAACAAGCAGGAAGTCGACATGAAGGACTTCGAGGACGCCAAGGACAAGATCTACATGGGTCCGGAACGTCGCAGCATGGTCATGCGCGAGGATGAGCGTCGCAACACCGCTTACCACGAGTCCGGCCACGCCGTTGTCGCCATGTCGCTGCCCAAGGCCGACCCGGTGCACAAAGTCACCATCATGCCGCGTGGCTGGGCGCTGGGCGTGACCTGGCAGTTGCCGGAGCACGACCACATCAGCAAGTACCGCGACCGCATGCTGGAAGAACTGGCGATCCTGTTCGGTGGCCGTATCGCCGAGGAGATCTTTGTCGGCGAGATGTCGACCGGTGCCTCCAACGACTTCGAGCGCGCCACCAAGCTGGCCCGCGGCATGGTCACCAAGTACGGCATGTCCGACGTGATGGGCACCATGGTCTACGCCGATGAAGAGGCGGGCTATGGCATGCACAGCAAGACCATTTCCGAGGCCACCCAGCAGAAGGTGGACGCGGAGATCCGTCGTATCCTGGACGAGCAGTACGCCGTGGCCTACAAGATCCTGGAAGAGAAGCGCGACGTGGTCGAGGCCATGACCGCTGCCCTGCTGGAGTGGGAAACCATCGACGCCGAGCAGGTCAAGGCGCTGATGGAGGGCCGTGAGCCGTCGCCGCCGGCAGGCTGGGTTGCCAAGACCCCGCCGAGCAGCGGCGGTAATGATGGCAAGGGCGGCGATGACCAGCGCCCGGTTGCGCCGATCACTGATCCTGCTGGCCAGCACTGAGTCGGCCGTCTGCGACAGCAAGCATGAAACGGGCCGGTCATCCGGCCCGTTTTCTTTTTTGCGCCCGCCACTGGGTGGGCGACAACCATGACTTCCAGTAACCCTTGGTGATGATATGAACGAACCCAAGCCGCCGCCGTTGAACGTCCCCGAGATGGTCATCGCCACCATTGCCGGCGTGTCGTTCGGGCTGAAGACCGACAATTTCCTGGCGGGCATCTTCATCGGCGTGATGCTGGGCATCGTGCTGAGCCTGATCGGCAACCGGATCCGCCGCCGTACCAAGCGCTAGTCTCCCCCCCCTCGTCCAGCGGCATTTTTCGCTGACTCCAGTTGCGGATGCTTGTGCAGGCCCCGTGCCGCCGTGCACGATCCGCCATCCGCTTGCATGGTGCAGCGGGAACCAAGGGGGGAGTTCATGAAATCTGCTGCAACCATCGTGTTGACGGGGCTGTTGCTGTTGAGCGTGCGCGCCAATGCCGGAGAGGTGCGGGTCGCGGCATCTGTTCCTTACGATCCCAATGTTCTGGTCATGGATAGCATCAAGAACGAGTGCAGTATCGGTACGGCCTTGTCGCGCAGCCTGGTCGAACATGCACCGGAGCACGGGGTGGTGGTGACGGTCGGTGAGGTTGGCGCTGATAGCGGCCCGGGGCGCTCATTGTGATTGGAGTTGATCGAAGCCCAGAGCGCGGGGCATGCGTTTGTTGGCCATGCCAAGTCAGCAGCGGTGCGGGGTGTGTTGTTCGATGATGGTGCCGCAGTGGCAACGGTACTTGCGCGACGTACCTCGCGGGGTGGGGCCAAGGGCATGTTTGCCGGTTCGTGCCAGGTGCTGGATCGCACCGTGGAGGTCATCGGTAGCGACCTGGCCGAGTGGCTGGCCGATCCCAAGGACAATGCGCGCCTTGGCGACTTTTGAGGCCACCGTTGGCAGCTTAAACTTGGTGCCTACGTGTTGATCAGGAATAGCCATGTTTGATGTCGCTCCGGTGCTGGACTGTGCAGGTCGCTTGTTGCGGCTGGATCGGGTACAGGTGATGGGCATCGTCAATGTCACGCCTGATTCGTTCTCTGATGGCGGTAAGCACGCCAGCTCCGGGGAGGCCATTGCCCACGCTCTGGCCTTGGTCGAACAGGGCGCCGACCTGCTCGACATCGGCGGTGAATCCACCCGCCCCGGTGCCGCGCCGGTGTCGGTGCAGGAGGAGATCGATCGGGTGGTGCCGGTGATCGAGGCCCTGGCTGCGCGTGTGGCGGTGCCGCTGAGCGTGGATACCTTCAAGCCGGAGGTGATGCAGGCGGCTTTGGCCGCTGGTGCTGGCATGGTCAACGACGTGCAGGCGTTGCGCCAACCCGGTGCGTTGGAAGTAGTGGCGGCGTCCTCGGCAGCGGTGGTGCTGATGCATGCGGTTGGCGGCCCCTACGAGGCCGGTGTGGCTCATACCTATGACGATATCGCCGGCGAGGTGCAGCGCTTTCTCACTGAGCGATTGTTCGCGGCTGAGATGGCCGGTATCGCGCGCAAGCGGCTGGTGGTGGACCCGGGCTACGGTTTCAACAAGGACACCCCGCAGAACTTCGCACTGTTGGCGGCCCAGGAGCGCATGCTGAGCCTGGGCGTGCCGCTGTTGGCGGGTTTCTCTCGCAAACGCTGCATTGGCGAGGTCACCGGCCGTACCGACGCCGGCGAGCGTGTGGCAGGTTCGGTGGCCGCGCATCTGCTGGCAGTGCAGCGTGGCGCAGGGATCGTGCGGGTGCATGATGTGGCGGCCACCGTGGATGCGTTGAAGGTGCAGGCTGCACTCGCAGCGGTGCCCGCGCCGCGCGCCAACACGGCAGCGCCACAGCTGCGCTGGCCGGACGAGGACTGATGGGCAGCGACCAGCGGCCGCTGGCCATCGCCCTGATGGGCCCTACCGCGTCGGGCAAGACCGCCGCGGCGATCGCCTTGGCCAAGGCCCATGGCGGCGAGATCGTCAGCGTCGATTCGGCGCTGGTGTACCGCGGGCTGGACATTGGCGCTGCCAAGCCCGATGCGGTTGAACAGGACGGCGTGCCGCACCATCTGCTGGACCTGCGCGATCCCTGGCAGACCTACTCGGCTGCGGAGTTTGCTGCCGATGCGACGGCGGCGGTGCAGGGTATCGTCGCCCGCGGCGGGCTGCCGATCCTGGCGGGGGGCACCGGGCTGTACTTCCGCGCGTTGCTGCAGGGCTTGTCCGCGATGCCCGAGGCCGACCCGTCGTTACGTGCGCAGATCAGCGCTGAAGCAGCTACCCTGGGCTGGGCAGCGCTGCATGCGCAACTGGCCGACGTAGACCCGCTGGCGGCGGCGCGCATCCATGCCACCGACCCGCAGCGTATCCAGCGGGCGCTGGAGGTCTATCGGCTCACCGGCAGGCCGATCAGCTATTGGCAGGCGCAGCCGGGCACCGCACGGTTGCCGCTGCGGGTGCTGAAGGTGATCCTGGCACCGGCCGAGCGCGCGGTGCTGCACCAGCGCATCGAGCGCCGTTTCGATCTGATGCTGGAGAACGGTTTCCTTGACGAAGTGCGCGGGTTGCGCGCCCTCCCCGAGATGGCGGCGGTGGCCGCGCCGCTGGATCTGCCGGCGATACGTGCGGTGGGTTACCGCCAGGCCTGGCAGTTCCTGGACGGGCAGGGCAGCCAGGCCGAGTTCCGCGACAAGGGCGTGTTTGCCACGCGCCAGCTGGCCAAACGCCAGTTGACTTGGCTGCGCGGTGAACTGGATGCCCGCTGGTTCGACCCTGCCAGCGAAATGGGACGCCTGCAGGACGCCGTATCGCTGTTTCTGCAAAGGTAGGAAGCCCCGTGGCGGTGTAACATCGGGGTTCCGGGCTGGCAGGGGATGCCAGTACCGGCCCATAAGAACAAGAACAGAGGAGTAGATGATGTCCAAGGGGCAGTCTTTGCAGGATCCGTTTCTGAACGCGCTGCGTCGCGAGCGCGTGCCGGTTTCGGTCTACCTGGTCAATGGAATCAAGTTGCAGGGCACGATCGAGTCGTTTGACCAGTTCGTGGTGCTGCTGCGCAATACCGTCAGCCAGATGGTCTACAAGCACGCCATTTCCACCGTGGTGCCGGCGCGCAACGTGCGTGTGGGGCCGGGCGGCGGTTACGTGCAATCGGGTGACGGAAGCCAGGCAGGCGATGACGAAAACGA
Organism: Stenotrophomonas sp.; assembly: GCA_032112995.1. GTDB lineage: Bacteria > Pseudomonadota > Gammaproteobacteria > Xanthomonadales > Xanthomonadaceae > Stenotrophomonas. Next base: position 28,725 of record DAMCTY010000038.1, read on the forward strand.
CAGCGAATAAGCAGGTAGCGGCGCATGTTTGACCGCTCGAAAAAGGGCGAGCATGCGCTGTTGATCCAGCCGCATGCAGGGCGGCTGGAAGAGGATGTGCTGGAGGAATTCTCCGACCTGGCGCGCTCGGCTGGCGCCAGCATCGCGGCGACCATCACCGCGCGCATGGACCGGCCCAATCCGTCCACGCTGATCGGCAGCGGCAAGCTGGAAGAAGTGAAGGCGGCAGCCGAGGCCACGGGTGCCGACCTGGTACTGGTCAACCATGCGCTGAGCCCGGTGCAGGAGCGCAACCTGGAGCGCTACCTGGAACGGCGGGTGATTGACCGTACCGGGCTGATCCTGGACATCTTCGCGCAACGCGCGCATAGCCACGAAGGCAAGCTGCAGGTCGAGCTGGCCCAGTTGCGCCATCTGGCCACCCGCCTGGTGCGCGGTTGGACCCACCTTGAGCGTCAGCGCGGTGGTTCCATCGGCCTGCGCGGGCCGGGTGAAACCCAGTTGGAAACCGACCGCCGGTTGCTGCAGAAGCGTGTGGAGCAGCTGCAGAAGCGGCTGGAGAAGGTGGAAGTGCAGCGCACCCAGATGCGCCGCGCGCGCGTGCGCAGCGAAATGCCGCGCATTGCCCTGGTGGGCTACACCAATGCCGGCAAATCGACGCTTTTCAACGCCTTGACCGGTGCCGGTGCCTACGCAGCGGACCAGTTGTTTGCAACGCTGGACCCCACCGTGCGGCGTATCACCCTGCCAGGTGGCAACGCCATGCTGGCCGACACCGTCGGTTTCGTGCGTGACCTGCCGCACGAACTGGTGGCGGCCTTCCGCTCGACCTTGTCCGAAGCGCGCGAGGCCGACTTCCTGCTGCATCTGGTGGATGCCGCCGACCCGTTGCGCGAAGAGCGCATCGCACAGGTGGACGAAGTGTTGCAGGCCGTGGGTGCGGGCGATCTGCCGCAGTTGTTGGTGTTCAACAAGATCGATCGCATTGACGGCGCGGAAGTACGGCACGACGCGCAGGACGGTGTGCCGGACGAGGCGCGCCGCGAGCGCGTCTGGATCTCTGCCCGCGACGGGCGCGGCCTGGAGTTGCTGCAAGCGGTGCTGGGCAAGCGGCTGGGCCTGCAGCACGTCACTGGCAGCGTGCGCCTGCCGCCCAGTGCTGGCCGCCTGCGTTCACGCCTGCACCAGTTGGACGTGATCCGCAGTGAACAGGCCGATGAGGACGGCTGGCTGATCGAGGTGGATATTCCCATCGCCGAGGCCGAAAAGCTGGCCGCCAGCGCGGATGGCGCGGTGATACGCCCATTGCTGCCGGAGAAGCCGCCCGAGTGGTGATCCGGGCGGTTCGCCGCCCCCTTGCAGGGTGAAAAACAGCCGGCCTTGTGTCGGCTGTTCTTTGTTTGGTGGGTGTCCTGGGGCGGTTGTTTGCGGACGTCGCGCAAGCCGCGCCGCCGGTGTGGCTGAAGCCGCTGGTGGCTGTGGCATCCGGGGCGGGGGAGCCCTGGCTTGGGCGCGCTGCGGTCAACACCGGGCCTTGGCTGGCACCCTTACCCTGACACGCAGGCTCTGTATGCGGTAAAACATCAAGGGTTCTCCGCCCAGCCAACCGTGCCGCAATGTCCAATCCCTCCGATACCGAACTCAATGCACTGGCCACCGCGCTCGGCGAACGCCTGCGGCAAGCCTCGCTGCAACTGGTAACCGCGGAGAGCTGCAGTGGCGGCTGGATTGCCAAGTGCATGACCGATATCGCCGGCTCGTCGGCGTTCTTCGACTGCGGCATGGTGGTCTACAGCTATGAAGCAAAGCAGCGCCTGCTCGGCGTGCACGCGCAGACCTTGGAGCAGTACGGCGCAGTAAGCCGCGAAACCGTGCTGGAAATGGTGGCCGGGGCGCTGGTCAATTCCGGTGCCGGTATTGCCGTGGCGGTGACCGGCATCGCCGGCCCGGGCGGTGGCAGCCCCGACAAGCCGGTGGGCAGCGTCTGGATAGGCTGGAAGCGACGCGGTGGCTATGCGCGAGCCGAGCTGTTCCAGTTCGATGGCGATCGGGATGCGATCCGGCGGCAGACCGTGGCTGCTGCCCTGCAGGGCATCAATGACCAACTGTGACATGCTGGGCCGGGTACCAACCGGGGTAGGTCTGCAATGTGGGAAACGCTGGGCACCGTCCGTGATCTGGGTCGACTGCAGGAAATTGCCGCAGTCCTGATCCGTTATGGCTTTGGCGACGTGGTGCGGCGCACCGGCCTCGCCAATGTGCTGGAGCGCGCCGGCCGCCTGCTGCGCTGGAACGACAGCCAGCAGATGTTGCGCATGACCGCGCCGGTGCGGGTGCGCAGCGCCATGCAGGAGCTGGGGCCGACCTTCGTCAAGTTCGGGCAGGTGCTGGCCACGCGCGTGGACCTGCTGCCGCCGGAGTGGATCGCCGAACTGTCCGAGCTGCAGAACGCTGTGCCCGCATTGCCCTATGCGGCCATCCGTGCGCAGCTGGAGGCTGACCTGGGGGCATCACCGGTCGAGGTCTTTGCCTTCCTGGACGAGACGCCGATGGCAGCAGCGTCGTTGGCGCAGGCGCACCGGGCGCGTCTGCTTGATGGCCGTGAGGTGGTACTGAAGATCCGCAGACCGGGTATCCGCGACGTGGTGGAGGCCGATCTGCGCCTGCTGGCACGCTTGGCCGAGATTGTCGAGGCACGCCTGCCCGACCTGCGCCGTTACCGCCCCGCCGAGGTGGTGCAGCAGTTCACCGTGTCGCTGCGCAGCGAGATGGACTTCGCCGCCGAATGCCGCAATGCCGAGCGCATCGCGCGCAATTTCGAGGGGCGTGACGACATTCTGATTCCCGCCGTGCATTGGCAATGGACCTGCGAAAGCCTCAACGTGCAGGACTTCGTGGACGGCATCCCCGGGCGCAAGCTGGAGGCGGTGGATGCCGCTGGCCTGGACCGCGCGGCGCTGGCCAGGCGCGGGGCGGACATCGTGCTGAAGATGGTGCTGGAAGACGGTTGTTTCCACGCCGATCCGCATCCCGGCAATATTTTCTACATGCGCGATGGCCGCATTGGCGTGATCGATTTCGGCATGGTGGGGGCGCTGTCCGAACCGCGCCGCTTCCAGGTCGCACAGCTGCTGCATGGGCTGGTGGAACAGGAACCACAGGCCGTGGCGGACGTGCTGCTGGACTGGGCCGGCGCGGTGGAGGTGGACGAGGCGCGGCTGCAGCAGGACATCAGCCAGTTTGTCGATCAGTACCGCGGCGTCCCGCTCAAGGACCTGCGCATTGGCCTGATGCTGGGTGACATCACCCAGTTGCTGCGCAGCTACAGCCTGACCCTGCCGGCTGATCTGGCGCTGATGATCAAGGCCTTCCTGACCCTGGAAGGCATGGGCCGGCAACTGGATCCGGATTTCGACATGGCCAGTGCCGCGCGCCCCTTTCTGGAGCGGGTGGTGTTGCAGCGTTATGCACCGCGCGCGCTGCTCAAGCGCGGCCGGCGCAGCTTGCTGGGGCTGCTGGATTTTGCCGCCGAGCTGCCCCGGGACCTGCGCGGGTTGGTCAAGGCCGCCCGTCGCGGACAGTTGAAGCTGAAAGTCGAAACCGCGGCGTTGCAGGGCTTTGGCGACCAGGTCAACCGCGCGGCCAATCGTCTTGTTGTGGGGGTGATCACCGCAGCGCTGATCATCGGTTCATCGATCGTGATGCACAGCGTTGGTGGCCTCTCCAGCCGCTGGCTGCTGGCCCTGGGGTTGGCGGGCTTCCTGGGCGCGGGGTTGTGCGGCATCTGGATACTGTTCTCGATCTGGCGCAGCGGCCGCCATCACTGAAGGCCGCGGAGCCGTCCCCGCGGATGACGGCCAAACCTGCCAGGGCGGGATCTGGAAAGGCGGATCGGGCTGAAGGGCGGGGCTTGCGCTGATGGATGTTAGTAGTAATACTACTAACCATGAACCTGACCGATACCCAGCAAGCCATCCTCGACCTGATCGCCGAGCGCATCGAGGCCGAGGGCATGCCGCCGTCACAGACGGAGATCGCCCGCGCGTTCGGCTTCAAGGGCGTGCGTTCGGCGCAGTACCACCTGGATGCACTTGAGGCCGCTGGCGCCATCGAGCGTGTCCCGGGCCGTGCCCGTGGCATCCGTCTGGTAAGGCCGGAGGGCGAGGGCGCTGCAGGCCCGACCGTCGTGCAGGGCGCTGCCGCCAACGACGACGTGCTGCGTCTGCCGATCCTGGGGCGGGTGGCAGCGGGGCTGCCGATCGGCGCGGATATCGGTTCGGACGACTATGTGGTGCTGGACAAGGTGTTCTTCTCGCCGGCCCCGGATTACCTGCTCAAGGTGCAGGGCGACTCGATGATCGACGAGGGCATCTTCAACGGTGACCTGATCGGGGTGCACCGCACCCGCGACGCCCGCTCCGGGCAGATCGTGGTGGCGCGCATCGATGACGAGATCACCGTCAAGCTGCTGAAGATCGCCAAGGACCGCATCCGCCTGCTGCCGCGCAACCCTGACTATGCCCCCATCGAAGTGCTGCCGGATCAGGACTTTTCGATCGAGGGACTGTACTGCGGCCTGCTCAGGCCCAACCGCTGATGGGAAGTATCGCAGCGGCAACTACCTGTTTTCCTTACGTTAGGTGGTTGCATGTGCTGCTGCCGGTATCCTTGCCGGCCCAATAATTTTGTCGTCTCGCCTGCAGTCTCAGCCTTTGCGATACGACTCCCCTACAGTGGACCCCATGACGAAATCTACGAAATCAACGACGAGGACGAACCCGATGGACGAGAACAAGAAGCGCGCGCTGTCCGCTGCACTGAGCCAGATCGAGAAGCAGTTCGGCAAGGGTTCGGTGATGCGCATGGGCGACCGTGTGGTCGAGCCTGTCGAGGCGATCCCCACCGGTTCGTTGATGCTGGATATCGCCCTGGGTATTGGCGGTCTGCCGAAGGGCCGCGTCGTTGAGATCTACGGCCCGGAATCCTCGGGCAAGACCACGCTGACCCTGCAGGCCATTGCCGAGTGTCAGAAAATGGGGGGCACCGCCGCCTTCATCGACGCCGAGCACGCGCTGGATCCGATCTATGCGGCCAAGCTGGGCGTCAACGTGGATGACCTGCTGCTGTCGCAGCCGGATACCGGTGAACAGGCGCTGGAAATCGCCGACATGCTGGTGCGTTCGGGCTCGGTGGACATCCTGGTGATCGACTCGGTCGCCGCGCTGACCCCCAAGGCTGAAATCGAAGGCGAGATGGGCGACCAGCTGCCCGGCCTGCAGGCACGACTGATGAGCCAGGCGCTGCGCAAGCTGACCGGCAACATCAAGCGCTCCAACACCCTGGTGATCTTCATCAACCAGCTGCGCATGAAGATCGGCGTGATGATGCCGGGCCAGAGCCCGGAAGTGACCACCGGCGGCAATGCCTTGAAGTTCTACGCCTCGGTGCGTCTGGATATCCGTCGTATCGGCGCGATCAAGAAGGGCGACGAGATCATTGGTAACCAGACCAAGATCAAGGTGGTGAAGAACAAGCTGGCGCCGCCGTTCAAGCAGGTGATCACCGAGATCCTGTACGGCGAAGGCATCAGCCGTGAGGGTGAGCTGATCGACATGGGCGTGGAGGCCAAGCTGGTCGAGAAGGCCGGCGCCTGGTACAGCTACGGTGACGAGCGTATCGGCCAGGGCAAGGACAATGCCCGTGGTTACCTGCGTGACAACCCGCAGCTGGCGGCAAAGCTGGAAGGCGAGCTGCGCGAGAAGTTCCAGCCCAGCGAGGCGGCGCGTGAGGAAGGCGACGACGACGGCGACGAGGAATGAGTTTCCCGTGGGGGCGGGCGGCGCATCGTCAGTGACGTTGCCCGTCCCCGCGGCATTTTATCCAGGAGGTTGATCGCCATGGACGGCGCTGCTTCGGCTGGCCATTGATGCCATGAATGATTTTGAAGATACGCCGCCCAAGGCGGGCAAGCGCCGACGGGAGCAGACGCCCTTGCAGCGGGCGCTGGGGTTGTTGGTCAGGCGCGAGCACTCGCGCAAGGAGCTGGGTCGCAAGCTGAAAAGCCGTGGCCTGGACCCGGACGAGGTGGATGCGGCCATATCCCGGCTGGCGCAGGATGGCTGGCAGGACGACGAACGTTTCGCTGAGACCCTGGTGCGCAATCGTGCCAATACCGGCTATGGGCCGCTGCACATTCGCGCGGAGCTGGGCACGCATGGGCTGGACAGCGGCCAGATCGAGGCGGCCATGGCGACCTTCGAGGGTGACTGGCTGGACAACGCCCGGGACCTGGTGTGCCGTCGTTTTGGCGAAAACGGCCCGCAGGAGCTGGCACAGCGGCGCAAGGCCGCGGATCTGCTGGCCCGCCGTGGCTTTGATGGCAGCTGCATCCGCCAGGCCACCCGTTACGATCCAGAGGACTGAGCGGGCCGGGCCTGATACCCTTTCAGGGTTTCGGTAGTCCCGAATTCCCGCGCCCGCTGGGCGATCGGGACCCGCTCGCCAGCTTATTGCCAGTCCCCATGAATACACCTGTCAAATTCACAACCTCCCAGATCCGCAGCGATTTCCTTGAGTTCTTCAAGGGCAAGGGCCACACCATCGTGCCGTCGGCGCCGCTGGTGCCGGGCAACGACCCGACCCTGTTGTTTACCAATTCCGGCATGGTCCAGTTCAAGGATGTGTTCCTGGGTGCGGAAAAGCGCAGCTACGTGCGCGCTGCCGACGTCCAGCGCTGCCTGCGTGCAGGCGGCAAGCACAACGACCTGGACTCGGTGGGCTATACCGCCCGGCACCACACGTTCTTTGAAATGCTGGGCAACTGGTCCTTTGGCGACTACTTCAAGAAGGACGCCATTGCCTGGGCCTGGGAGCTGCTGACCCAGGTCTGGAAGCTGCCGGCCGAGCGCCTGCTGGTCACCGTGTACCACACCGACGACGAGGCCTTCGCGCTGTGGCGCGACATGGTCGGCATCCCGGAAGAGCGCATCGTGCGCATCGGTGACAACAAGGGCGCGCCCTACGCCTCGGACAACTTCTGGCAGATGGCCGATACCGGCCCCTGCGGTCCGTGCACCGAGATCTTCTTCGACCATGGTGACCATATCGCCGGTGGCCCCCCGGGCTCACCGGATGAGGACGGTGACCGTTTCATCGAAATCTGGAACCTGGTGTTCATGCAGTTCGATCGCCAGCCCGATGGTTCGCTGCAGCCGCTGCCGGCGCCGTGCGTGGATACCGGCATGGGCCTGGAGCGCCTGGCGGCGATCCTGCAGCACGTGCACACCAACTATGAAATCGACCTGTTCCAGGCGCTGATCCGCAAGGCCAGCGAGCTGACCGGCATGGCCGACCTGGAGAACAAGTCGCTTCGGGTGATCGCCGATCACATCCGCGCCTGCTCCTTCCTGATCGTCGACGGCGTGTTGCCGTCCAACGAAGGCCGCGGCTATGTCCTGCGCCGCATCATCCGCCGCGCCCTGCGCCACGGCTGGATGCTGGGTGTTCGCCAGCCGTTCTTCAGCAAGCTGGTACCGCCCCTGATCGAGCAGATGGGCCATGCTTACCCGGAGCTGCCGGCCCAGGCCGACACCGTGGTGCGCGCCCTGCAGGCGGAGGAAGAGCGTTTTGCCGAGACGCTGGACGCTGGCATGAAGATTTTCGACGACGTCGCGGCCAAGGTCAGCGATGGCGTCATTCCCGGCGTGGACGCGTTCCGCCTGTACGACACCTATGGTTTCCCGGTTGACCTGACCGCCGACATCGCCCGCGAGCGTGGCATGCGCGTGGACATGGACGGCTTCGAGGCCTCGATGGAGCACCAGCGCGAAACCGCGCGTGCCGCCGGCAAGTTCGGTGGCGGCGTGACCCTGCCGGCCGAGCTGGTGGCGACCTTGTCGCCCACGGTTTTCCTGGGCTATGACGCCCTGCAGGCCGAAGGCCAGAAGGTCGTGGCGCTGATCAAGGATGGCCGTCCGGTGGACGCTGTGCAGGCCGGTGACGAGGTGATCGTGTTCACCGCGCAGACCCCGTTCTACGCCGAATCCGGCGGCCAGGTCGGCGATACCGGCGTGCTGTCGGCCGCTGGCGTGAAGCTGGCCGTGACCGATACGCAGAAGTTCGCAGGCCAGTTCCATGGCCACGTCGGCACGCTGGAGCAGGGCGCCATCAAGCTGGGTGATGTGCTGGCCGGTACCGTGGACGGTGCGCGCCGTGGCGCCACCATCCTCAACCACTCGGCGACCCACCTGTTGCACGCCGCCCTGCGCGAAGTGCTGGGCACCCATGTGCAGCAGAAGGGCTCGCTGGTGGCGCCGGACCGCCTGCGCTTCGACTTCTCGCACTTCCAGCCGATCACTGCCGAAGAGCTGGCGATCATCGAGCGCAAGGTCAACGAGCAGGTGCGTGCCAACAATGCGGCCGAAGTGCACAACATGGGCATGCAGGAAGCGCTGGATTTCGGTGCGATGGCGCTGTTCGGCGAGAAGTACGGCGAGAACGTGCGCGTGCTGAAGATGGGCGAGTACTCCACCGAGCTGTGCGGTGGCACCCACGTTTCACGCACCGGCGATATCGGTCTGTTCAAGATCACTTCCGAAGGCGGTGTGTCCTCGGGCGTGCGTCGTATCGAGGCGGTGACCGGGCAGGGCGCGCTGGACTACGTATCGGCCGAGGAGGCCCGTCTGCACGAGGCAGCGCAGTTGTTGGGCGGCAGCGCAGGTGATGTGGTCGACAAGATCCGTCAGCTGGGCGAGCGGCAGAAGAAGCTGGAGCGCGAACTGGAGGCACTCAAGGCAAAGGTCGCCTCGGGCGCCACTGCGGATCTCGGCGCTGCGGCGGTCGAGGTTGGCGGCGTGAAGGTGCTGGCGGCTCGTCTGGAAGGTTTTGACGCCAAGGCCCTGCGTGATGCCATGGATCGCCTGAAGCAGCAGCTGGGTGACGCGGTGATCCTGCTGGCAGGTACCCAGGAAGGCAAGGCGGCGCTGGTGGCTGGCGTCAGCGGTTCGGCGCTGGGCAAGGTCAAGGCCGGTGAGCTGCTGTCCCACGTCGCCAAGCAGGTTGGCGGCAAGGGTGGCGGGCGCCCGGACATGGCCCAGGGCGGCGGTGATGATGGTCCGCAGCTGGTGGCAGCCCTTGATGGGGTGCTGGATTGGGTCAAGCCGCATCTGGCCTGAATGCATCAAGCCTAATACCTTGAAGCTGTTTGCGCCCTGCCGTTACCATGGGGAGTCTTTCCCCTTTGTCGTGGGGCGCATAGCTCTAAGCGCGCCAATGCCGGTGGGAAATCCACCGGTTCCATGGAGATTTTCACAATGTTGATCCTGACTCGCCGTGTAGGCGAAACCTTGATGATCGGCGACTCGGTCAGCGTGACCGTGCTTGGTGTCAAGGGCAACCAGGTACGTATCGGTATCACCGCTCCGAAGGATGTTGCAGTACATCGCGAGGAGATTTTCCAGCGTATCCAGCGTGGTGATGAGCCCGCTGCATCGGGAAGTGAAGAAACTTCCGAATAAGGGTTTACCTTTCACCTCGTTTAACGTTATTCTTCGCGCCCCGCTTCGGAATACACGCAGCGGGGCAAGAAAAACGGAGTGATGCCCGAGAGGCCGAAGGGGCTCCCCTGCTAAGGGAGTATAGGGTCAAAAGCTCTATCGAGGGTTCGAATCCCTCTCACTCCGCCAGTTTCAAAAAAGCCCCTGATCAGGGGCTTTTTTGTGCCTGCAGGTTTTTCATTCCGCAGTCTCTTCGGGTTTCTGTTTTGAGGGCTGTTGCGCCAGGGTGTTGTGGTCGATGTGTGCGCAACGATGGTGCTTCAGGGTGCCGTTCCGGAGCATTGCCGAAAAGCTGTGTCGTGGAGTCGGGTCGTGCGCGGCTGGAGCTTTCCCCGGGAGGGCCTCTGCCGAGCATGGCTCGGTACTACCTGGTGCATCGCTGAGGGGCCTGTAGGGCGCGCTGGCGCCGGAGATTGCGGTGCCACTGTAGAGCCGAGCCATGCTCGGCTGGAGCTTTCCCGGTGAGGCCTCTGCCGAGCATGGCTCGGCACTACGGGATGCATCGCTGAGGGGCTTGTAGGGCGCGCTGGCGCCAGGTAATGCGGTGCCCACTGTAGAGCCGAGCCATGCTCGGCTGGAGCTTTCCCGGTAAGGCTTCTGCCGAGCATGGCTC
>DAMCTY010000039.1:0-38342 GCA_032112995.1 Stenotrophomonas sp.
TCGCGCAGCGAAGGGGAGGGCCGGGGAGGGGTGAGCCTTTCGCTGGGCAAGCCCCTGCCGAGCATGGCTCGGCACTACCGGTTGCGTGGGCTTACTTCGCCGGTTCGCTGGTGATCTGTTCCAGATCCTTCTGCAGGTCGGCCAGCAACGGCGTCATCTTCTGCTGGATGGCCACCATCAGGTTCTGCATCAGTGTCGGGGTCTTGTCGAGCAGGCTTTGGCCTGCCGCGCTTTCATAGAATTCGGCCATCGCCAGCACGTCCTCCTTGGAGAACGACTGCTTGTACAGCTCCACGTACATCGGCCGCATCTGCGACCAGGACAGGGCCTCGCGCAGGGTCTGCGAGGTGCGCTGCTGGATGCGCTGTACGCGCGCCTTCTGATCGTCACTGAGCTGCTGGTTGGCGGTGAGCTGGGCAAACTGCTGGGCCTGCATTGCCTCCATCTGCGGCAGCATCGAGTCGAGCATGTTCTGCGCGCGCGAAGCGGCCAGCAGGCGGTTGATATCGGCATCGGTCGGGGCAGCTGCCAGTGCCGGTGCAATGCTGGCCAGCAGCAGGCCGGTAGCCAGCAGCAGGCGGGGCAGGCGCGTGCGGAGGAGGGAGCGGGACATGGGCTTTCCTGGGCAACGGATCGAATACCGAGCATAACGGGGTTCGCCCGCGCGGGGTGTTCACAGATGCCTGTTCCGCAGCCCATCATGCTGCACTGCATCCATTTGTTCGCGCGCGCCGTGGCACAGCGGAGACAGGCACCACTCCGCTTACAATGCGCCGATGGCAACCGAGCAGATCCAGATTTCACCACGATTGGCGATACCGGAAACGGAGATCGTCGAACGCTTCGTGCGCGCCTCCGGTGCCGGTGGTCAGAACGTCAACAAGGTGTCCACCGCGGTGGAACTGCGCTTTGATATCGCCAATTCGCCTTCCTTGCCCGAGCCGCTGCGCGAACGCCTGCTGGCGCGCAGCGACCGCCGGGTCACCGGCGAAGGCGTGCTGGTGATCGACGCGCAGCGCTTCCGCACCCAGGACCGCAATCGCCAGGATGCGCGTGAACGGCTGGCCAGCTTCATCCAGGCCAGCCTGAGCGTGCCGAAGGCACGCGTGGCGACCAAGCCTACCTACGGCTCCAAGCTGCGCCGCCTGGACCAGAAAAAAGAACGCGCGCAGGTCAAGCGCGGCCGTTCCACACGTAATTGGGAGTAGTGCTTGAGCAACACGCCACCGACCGTTCCGGTTGTTCCTGCCGCCGTCCCGCAGCGTAAAGGTGCCGCCTTCAGTCGCTGGCTGGGCCGCAGCATCCTGCGCCTGGGCGGCTGGCATATCCGTGGGCCGGTGCCGGACCTGGCCAAGGCAGTGGTGATTGCCGCGCCGCATTCCTCCAACTGGGATGGGCTGTGGGGCCTGGCGGCGAAGATGGCGCTGGGCCTGGAGGCGCGCATTCTTGGCAAGGACAAGCTGTTCTGGTGGCCGCTGAGCGTGGTGCTGCGCCGGCTGGGCGTGGTGCCGCTGGACCGAAGCTCGCCGCAGGGCACGGTGGGCCAGGCGGTGGCGATGATCCGCGACAGCGAACAGGTCTGGTATGCGCTGGCGCCGGAAGGCACCCGCAAGCAGGTGACGGAATGGAAGGGCGGATTCCTGAAAATCGCCCGCATGGCCGACGTGCCCATCATCCCGGCCTATTTCCACTACCCGGAAAAGGTGATCGGCTTCGGTCCGGTCTTCCATACCAGCGGTGATGACGCCGCCGACATGGCTGCCATCCGCCAGTGGTACCGGCAGTGGATGGGCCGCAACCGCGGCACCGGCTGAGCCGCCGCGCCGGGCGCGGCTTGGCGCCACCATCGGCACATGCCGTAAACAGGCGAACGGAGTAGGGTAAAGGGCTGTTCGAAGCCCGTTCCCAAGGAGCCGTTTCATGTCGCGTACCGTTGTCCTGGCCGCCGCCATCAGCCTTGCGCTGGCCGCCTGTTCCGGCAAGGAGTCCACCGCCCCCGTGACCGCCACCACCCCTGACCAGGCAGGCCAGCCGGCCGATGCCTCGACCAACCCGTTCATGACCGCCAGCTCGCTGCCGTTCCAGGCGCCGGCGTTCGACAAGATCAAGGACAGTGATTACCTGCCGGCCTTCGAGGAAGGCATGCGCCAGCAGCTGGCCGAGATCAAGCAGATCACCGACAACACCCAGCCGGCCACTTTCGACAACACCTTGCTGCCGATGGAGAAGTCCGGCGCCATCCTGGACCGCGTCAGCCGCGTGTTCTTCAGCGTGGTGCAGGCCGATACCAACCCGGAGCGGCAGAAGATCCAGGAAGACGTGGTGCCCAAGCTGGCAGCGCATAGCGATGCCATCAATCTGGATCCGAAGTTGTTCGCGCGCATCAAGACCGTCTATGACGGCCGCGCCGAAGCCGGCCTGGATCCCGAGCAGCTGCGCGTGGTCGAGGAGACCTACAAGGGCTTCGTCAAGGCCGGTGCCGAGCTCAACGACACCGACAAGGAAACCCTGAAGCAGTACAACGCCGAAGAAGCCACCCTGTCCAACGACTTCCACAACAAGCTGGTCGCAGCCACTGCTGCCGGCGCGGTGGTCATCGATGACAAGGCGCAGCTGGCTGGCCTGTCCGAGGGCGATATCGCGGCTGCCGAGGACGCGGCCAAGGGCCGCAAGCTGGACGGCAAGTGGGTGCTGAGCCTGCAGAACACCACCCAGCAGCCGGCGCTCGGTTCGCTGCAGGACCGTGACGTGCGCGCCAAGGTGCTGGAAGCCTCGGAGACCCGTACCGAGCACGGCGATGCCAATGACACCCGCAAGATCATCCAGCGCCTGGCCCAGCTGCGCGCCGCCAAGGCCAAGCTGCTTGGATTCCCGAACTACGCCGCCTACAACCTGACCGACCAGATGGCGCAGACGCCGGAGCATGCGCTCAAGCTGCTGACCGACACCGTGCCGGCCGCCACCGCCAAGGCCCGTGGCGAACTGGCCGAGATCCAGAAGGTGATCGACGCACAGAAGGGGGGCTTCAAGGCCGCTGCATCGGATTGGGACTTCTACGCCGAGCAGGTGCGCAAGGCCAAGTACGATCTGGACGAGTCGCAGATCAAGCCCTACTTCGAGCTGGACAACGTGCTGCAGAACGGCGTCTTCTTCGCCGCCAACCAGCTCTACGGCCTGACCTTCAAGGAGCGCAAGGACCTGCCGGTCTACCACCCGGACGTGCGCGTGTTTGAAGTCACCGACGCCGACGGCCAGCCGCTGGCGCTGTTCTATGCCGATTTCTTCAAGCGCGACAGCAAGTCCGGTGGCGCCTGGATGGACGTGTTCGTCGAGCAGGACGGCCTGACCGGCACCAAGCCGGTGGTCTACAACGTCAGCAACTTCACCAAGCCTGCCGCCGGCCAGCCGGCGCTGCTGAGCTGGGACGACGTGACCACCATGTTCCACGAGTTCGGCCACGCCCTGCATGGCATGTTCTCCAAGACCAAGTACCCCAGCGTGGCCGGCACCGGCGTGCCGCGTGACTTCGTCGAGTTTCCGTCGCAGTTCAACGAGCACTGGGCCTCGGACCCGAAGGTGTTTGCCAACTACGCCAAGCACTACCAGACCAAGGCAGCGATGCCGCAGGAGCTGGTCGACAAGATCGCCAAGGCCAAGACCTTCAACCAGGGCTATATGACCACCGAGTACCTGTCGGCGGCGCTGCTCGACCTGGCATGGCATACGCAGGGCGCTGACGCACCGCTGCAGGACGTGGACAAGTTCGAGGCCGATGCGCTGAAGCGTTACAAGGTGGACCTGGCCCAGGTGCCGCCGCGTTACCGCAGCAGCTACTTCGACCACATCTGGGGCGGCGGTTATTCGGCCGGTTACTACGCCTATTTCTGGGCGGAGATGATCGACCACGACGCCTTCGAGTGGTTCAAGGAGAACGGTGGCCTGAGCCGTGAGAACGGCCAGGTGTTCCGCGACAAGATCCTGTCGATCGGCAACACCCGCGACCTGGCAACGGCCTACCGCGAGTTCCGCGGCAAGGACCCGAGCGTGGAACCGCTGCTGCACAACCGTGGCCTGAAGTAAGCAGGCGCCAGCGTGGTGGTGTGAAACGACGAACGGCAGGGGAAACCCTGCCGTTTGTCATTGCAGTTGGTCACAGGCGGCTGATCATCACCAGCCGCACCTGCACCGCGGCCACGTCATGGCGCGCGGCGGCGCGGGCGCACAGGGCATCCAGCAAGGCCTGTGGGTCCTGCAACAGGGCATCGCCGTCAACCAGGTGCAGGGCCAGGTGGCCCCACCAGAAGGCGTGGCCGTCCACGTGCACCTCGTAGCTGGCGATGTACTGCCTGCCGTTGCTGCCTGCGGACGTGCGATGGCATTGGCTGCAGTGCCGTGGATCAGGGCAGGGAACGGGGCAGGGGTTCATCGGGTCGTCGGGCTGGGGCGCAGCGGGTGGTCAGGTGCCCACGTGGACGCGGTTGCCGGCCTCATTGCAGCCCAGGTGTTCCAGTGCGATCTCCAGTGCCAGTACATAGCTCTGTGCGCGGAAGCCCCGTGCCACTGCCAGCCGTGTGCCGTGAGCGGACAGCACCGGCTGCTGCACGTGTCCATCATCGTCATGTACCTCGACGTAGGCATTGTGCAGATGCGGCAGCAGGCGTTGCAGGCGCGGGCTGCGCACGCAGGCACCCGGCGCCAGCAGGGTGACTTCACCTGTGCTGTGATCGGCAGCGCACAGCGCCTCGATCAGCTCCTGCTCGCAGCGGCAGTTACGCACGGCGATGCTGGTGCCGCTGTCCAGTGCGCGTCGCACCAGTGCGGCCATCACTGCCGCTGGCAACGGGGCGGCCGCGTGTTGCAGCGGGCCGCTGCCTTCCGGGCCACGCACGATGAAGATCGACATGGCTCAGGCCTCCTGTACCAGCAGGCGACGCGTGGTGATGGCCAGCGACAGTTGTCGCGCGCCGCTGCCGCAGACCAGGGCGACGGGGGCATGGTGTGGTTGCAGGTGGCTGTCCAGGGCGTCGGCATCGCTGCGGGCGATCTCGATATAGGGCATGGGCAGCGCATCCAATGCGCCTCGCAAGGCGGCGGCATGGCGGTGCCATTGCGCTGCGCTGGCGCTGATCGATTCGAGCAGCAGCCATGTTGGGTGGCTATGGCGCGCGGCGCGCAGGCACCGCAACAGCCCCGGCAACGACGTGCATTGCAGGCACTGCAATGCATGCCCGGCCAGCTCGGCAGGCAGCGCTGGTACCTCGGCAGGCGCGTCCTCGCTGCGTTGCTGGATCAACAGGATGGTCATGTTCTTTCCAACGATGCGCCTCGGGGCGCGGTGATGCCACGATGCGCGCAGGCCCCGTAACCGCGCCATGGTGCGTGGTCGTTCAGACGTAAATACTGCGTAGCATTTCGCGCAGCACCGGTGTTGTTGTGTGCGCAGTTGCCCGCCGCTGTGTTTGCCGCATGTGTCGTCAATGCGGACGGCAGTGTTCCGTTGGCTGTCTGCCTGCAGCCATGCGCACATGGGAAAATACGTCCCATCACTCCTTTTGCCGGATCCGTGCGGTGCACGTGTCCTTGCGCGCCTGGTGAACTCCCCCTGTTGCTATTGGATGCGCCCGTGTCGGCGCTGCATGACGTGAACAACGACTATCGATTCCTGCTTTCCCATCTCACCCGCACCGGCGTGTTCGCGCTGATGGTCAGCTTGCCGGCACTGCTGCTGTATTGCGATATCCATTGGTTGGGCGATGGGGTGGGCGAGTGGTCTTTGGTGGAGCTGACCCAGGAGGGCTTCCTGCTGGCCAGTGTGCTGGCCTTTGTGCGATTGGCACGCAGGCGTGTGGAGGACCGCCGCTTCGCGGTGCTGGCAGCGGGCTTGTTTGCCTGCATGCTGCTGCGTGAGATGGATGCGCTGTTTGATCTGCTGCTGCATGGGCTATGGAAGTGGGTGGCACTGCCGGTGGCGATGGGCTGCCTTTTCTATGCTTCCCGGCAATGGCGTGCAGCGCTGTCGGGGCTGGTGCGTTTTCTCAATACCCGCGCCGGTACCTTGATGACCATCGGGCTGGTGTTGTTGCTGTGCTATGCACGCCTGATCGGCCTGACCTCGCTGTGGCAGGGCTTGCTGGACGACAGCTACATCCGGGTGTTCAAGAACGCCATCGAGGAGACCACCGAACTGCTCGGCTATACCTTCATCCTCGCTGGCAGCCTGGCGCATGTGGCCCAGCGTCTGCGCGCGCCGGCAGTACAACCGGCGGGGGGCGCCACGGCGGAGTCCGCCATGCGTCGGCTGTGAGGAACTTCTGCCGGCCGCCCGGGTCCACTTGAGGTCATCCTTCAGGAGTGTGTCATGGGCGAAGCCATGGTAGAGCGTGATCCGCACCCGGTCCTGGCCTGGCTGCGGCGTGAAGCGCTGCCGCTGGTGGTGATGCTGTTGTTGCTGGGTGCGGCGCGCGACAGTCTGGCCAACCATTACCAGGTGCCCAGTGGCTCCATGCAGCCGACGCTGCAACCCGGTGACCGGGTCGCGGTCGACATGCGCGCTTATGGCCTGCGCCTGCCGTTCACTTCGGTGCGGCTATTGGCTACTGGCCAGCCGCAGCGTGGCGATGTTGCGGTATTCGATTCGCCTGCCGACGGCACCCGCTTGATCAAGCGGGTGGTGGCGGTAGCGGGCGACCGCGTGCAATTGCATGACGGCTACCTGAGCATCAATGGGCAGCCGCTGCAGCATGCGCTGGCGGGTGAGCTGTTCGGCAACAAGCAGGTAAGCCTGGACCTGGCGGAGGGCGGCGGCCCGGATATTGCCGGCATCACCATCCCGGCGGGCAAGCTGCTGGTGCTGGGCGATCACCGCGGCAACAGTTTTGATGGGCGTTTCTTCGGTCTGGTCGATGCCGATACGGTCTACGGCAAAGCGGTGGCGGTGTACTGGCGGCGCGGGCAGGGGCCGGCGTGGCAGCGGCTTTGACCGGCAGTGGTACCTGAGCTCGCGCTCAGGATGGGGCTGGGGTAGTGCGCTGGGCTGCAGGCTGCGGAGTTTCGTGCTGATCAATACCTGAAACATATCAATCGGTATGTAGCAGGTTATGGATCGACTGGATGAAAGGGTCCAAGCTGGCGCACGTGTTCAACCAACCGGCCTGCCCTTGCAGGCCTCGATGCGATGGAACCTGATCGTACGGACGCCATGGCGTGCGGTGATTCCCTGCCGCCATCGGCGGTGCCGGCCCCGGCCGATGACCCCCCTTATATCCAGCAGCACAGCGCTGATTTCCGCCGTGCAGTGCTGGCGCTGTTCATGGCCGGCTTTGCCACCTTTGGCGTGCTGTACTGCGTGCAGCCGTTGCTGCCTGGCTTCAGCAGCCACTTCGGCATCAGCGCTGGCAACAGCGCCCTGGCCTTGTCGGCAAGCACCGGCGTGTTGGCCGTGGCGATGCTGGTGGCAGGCATCGTCTCCGACCGGGTTGGCAGACGGCCGGTGATGGTCGCCTCGCTGCTCAGCTCCGCCTTGTTGACGCTTGGCACCGCATTGACCGATGACTGGAATACCTTGCTGGTATTGCGCACCTTGCTCGGCCTGAGCCTGAGCGGCGTGCCTGCGGTGGCGATGACCTGGCTGGTCGAGGAAATGGACAGCCGCGCACTGGGCCTGGCGATGGGCCTGTACATCGGCGGCAACGCGGTGGGCGGCATGAGCGGGCGCTTGATCGCCGGGGTGGTCGCCGACCATTGGGGCTGGCGTGCCGGTATAGCCGCGGTCGGCGTGATCGCGTTGTTGGCAACCGTAGCGCTGTGGACGCAATTGCCGGCATCGCGCCATTTCCGTGCCAAGCGTGCCGAACCGGCGCAACTGCCGGCACGATTTGCCGGCCTGTTCCGCGATGCCGCGCTGCCGTGGTTGTTTGCCTGCGGCTTCCTGCTGCTGGGCGTGTTCGTGACGCTCTACAACTATCTGGGCTACCACCTGCTGGCGCCGCCTTATGGCCTGAGCCAGACCGTGGTGGGGCTGATCTTCACCGTGTATCTGGTCGGTAGTGTCAGCTCGGCGTGGATGGGGCAGTTGGCCAATCGTTTGGGTCGCGGGCCGGTGCTGGCCCTGTCGTTCGGTCTGGTGCTGTTGGGCGTGTTGTTGCTCGCACTGCCGTGGCTGCTGGCAATGGCCGTGGGCATCGCCTTGGTGACGTTTGGATTCTTCGGTGGTCATTCGGTGGCCAGCAGCTGGGTCGGCGTGCGCGCCGGTGGGCTGCGTGCCGAGGCGTCGGCGCTGTATCTGTTCTCGTACTACCTGGGCTCAAGCGTGCTGGGTGCGCTGGGTGGCGTGTTCTATACGCACTGGGGCTGGGCGGGGGTGTGTGTCTTCTGTTTGGTGCTGACCTTGGCTGGTGTGGGTGCGGCCTGGCGGTTGTGGTGGCGGCTGGAGGATACGACGGGGTTGTTGCTGGTTCGGTGAGGGCTGGCGGCGAACAGCTAACAGCTAACAGCTAACAGCACCCCTCCCCAACCCTCCCCTGCGCTATGCGCAAGGGAGGGGGCAAAGCTCAGCCCCCTCCCTTTGCCGCAGGCAAGGGGAGGGTTGGGGAGGGGTGCTTTTGTTGTTGCTTCAGCTCTTTGCTCTGGCTGTCTTCAACCAGCCACTTCCCGCTTCAACAATGCAATGAACTGCCGCAACAACGGCGTCACTGCTTCACGTCGCCACGCCAGCTGGATCTCCGACGCCGCGCCACGGTCGGCCAGTGCGACAAAGCACGCGCCCTCCACCTGGATGTGGCTGCAGGAGGAGGGCAGCACGCAGATGCCCAGCCCGGCCGCGACCAGGCTGATCAAGGTCGATGATTCGCCTGCTTCCTGCACGATCCGGGGGCTGAAACCGGCGTTGCGGCACAGGGTGATCACATGGTCGTGGATGCCCGCCCCCGAGTCGCGTGAGAAGCCGACAAACGGGTCGAGTGCGAATTGCTTCAGCGACAGGCGCGCGCTCGCGGGGTCCTTGCCACGCAGCGCCGGGTGGCTGGCATGCACCACCAGCGCCAGTGGGTCATCAAACAGATGCTGTGCCGTCAGTTCGTCCGGCAGCACGCGCTTGCGGATGATGCCCACGTCCAGCTCATCGGCAAGCAGGGCCTCGATCTGGCGCAGACTGTTCATTTCGCGCAGCTGCATCTGCACCTGGGGGTGCTGCTGGCGGTAGCTGAAGATCGCGCGCGGTATCTGCGGCGACAGCGGCGTGGCGCGGGTCAACCCGATGCGCAGTTCGCCGCTCTCGCCACGTTGCGCACGCTGCACCGTGTCCACCGCCTTGTCCACGCGCTGCAGGATGTCGCGCGCCTGGTCCAGCAGTACCTCGCCAGCGGGCGTGAGCTGCACGCGGCGGTGACTGCGTACGAACAACTGCGCGCCAAGCAGCGTCTCCAGTTGCCGGATCTGTTGGCTGAGCGGCGGTTGCGACATGCCCAGGCGCTCGGCCGCACGGCCGAAGTGCAAGGTGTCGGCGACGGCCAGGAAGTAGCGCAGGTGGCGGAGTTCCAAAGACATCGTGGCAGTCTAGGTCGCGAGGGCCTCACCGACCAACCATCAGTTCGTCATCCCCGCGTAGGCGGGGATCGCTTCATGCGGGGTGCGAGAGGGCCAGGGCAAAGGCCAGAGCCGGGCAGAAGCAGGAGCGACTCCCGCCTGCGCGGGAATGACGGCTCAAGGGCAAAACCAAAAAACCTACCGCTCCGAATGCCCGGTATCGTCGTATTGCCGTGGCGCAAACAGGTCCGGCTGGATCAGCTCCACAAACGCGCGGGCCTGCGGCGACAGCACCTTGCCCCGGCGGACCACCACGCCATAGCTGCGCGAGGGGAAGTAATCACTCATCGCCCGCGTCGCCAGCTTGTCGCGGTCGCTGTCGTTCAGGCACAGGGCAGTGACGATGCTGATGCCCATGCCCATTGCCACGTATTGCTTGATCACCTCCCAGCCGCCCACTTCCAGCGCCACCGTATACGGCACGCGGTGCTGCTGGAATACCAGGTCAACCAGCCGCCAGGTGATCTGCCGGCGCGGCGGCAGGATCAGCGGCCACGGCGACAGGTCTTCCAGCGTCAGGTTCTTTTTCTTCGCCAGCGGGTGGTCGGGCGGCGTGATCAGGACCTGCTCGAAGCGATAGACCGGCGCGTAGCTGAGGTCGGCCGGCACATCCATCATCGAGCCGATGGCCAGATCGGCGGCGTCGCTGCGCAGCAACTCGGTGCCGTCGGCGCTGATCGCGTTATGCAGGGTCAGGCGCACATCCGGGTGCTGTTGGCGGAAGTTTTCGACGATCTTGGGCAGGAGATACAGGATGGTCGACGAATTTGCGGCGATATTGAGCTCGCCGGCATCCAGCCCGCTGACCTTCTCGCGGAACCGCGGCAGCAGCCCGTCCAGGCTTTCGACCAGCGGCTGGGCCATGTCGTACAGCAGCTGACCCTCGCGGGTAGGCACCAGCCGGCGCCCGCTGCGCTCGAACAGCACCACCCCCAGCTCCCGTTCCAGCGCCTGCAGCTGCAGGCTCACCGCCGGCTGGCTGACAAAAAGCGCTTCCGAGGCACGTGAAACCGAGCCCAGGCGCACCGTCTGCAGGAACGCCCGCAGCGGCTTGAGCCGATCAGACTTGTAGGAAAAACGAGGGGTTACGGGCGTCTTGGTGGGCATGGCGATGCAAGTATTAGCACAACTTATAAATAACATTGCAAAAACTGTTTTGTTAAATACCTCCCTGCGGCGGCACGTTGGATTCCCCGACACCCGCAGGAACTTCCGATGTCCGCCGTCGCCCACGCTGTCGCCACGCCGCAGTCCGCCCCCCGCCCGACCCCGGGCATCACCCTGACCACCCAGCTGGCCGGCCAGTCCGCGCTGCTGCCGGCCGGCGTGCTGGGCCTGCTCGTATCGCTGCACCGGGCGGTGGAGCCGGGCCGGCAGGCACGCTTGGCGGCCCGCCGCGAGCGCCAGGCCTTCTTCGACCAGGGCGGCCTGCCGGATTTCCGCGCCGATACCCGCGCCATCCGCGAGGAGGACTGGCGGGTGGCGCCGATCCCGGCCGCGCTGCAGGACCGCCGCGTCGAGATCACTGGGCCCACCGACCCGAAGATGGTCATCAATGCGCTGAACTCCGGCGCCAAGGTGTTCATGGCCGACTTCGAGGACTCCACCTCGCCGACCTGGCGCAATGTGCTGGCTGGCCAGCAGACGATGAAGGCGGCGGTGCGCGGTGACCTGGACTTCACCGCCCCGGCCACCGCCAAGGGCCCGGGCAAGCACTACACGCTGCGTCCGTTCGACGAGCAGGCAGTGCTGATCGTGCGTCCACGTGGCTGGCACCTGGACGAGAAGCACGTGCTGATCGACGGCCAGCCGATTGCCGGCGGCCTGTTCGACGCGGCGCTGTTTGCCTTCCACAACGCGCAGACGCTGATGGACAAGGACCGCGGCCCCTACTTCTACCTGCCCAAGCTGCAGTCGATGGAAGAGGCGGCGCTGTGGGAGACCGCGCTGTCGCACATCGAAGGCATGCTGGGCCTGCCGCAGGGGCAGATCAAGGTCACCGTGCTGATCGAGACGCTGCCGGCGGTGTTCGAGATGGACGAGATCCTGCATGCGCTGCGCGAACGCATCGTCGGCCTGAACTGCGGCCGCTGGGATTACATCTTTTCCTATCTGAAGACCTTCCGCCGTCACCGCGACAAGGTGCTGCCCGAGCGCGGCCAGGTGACCATGACCCAGCCCTTCCTGAAGGCCTATTCGGAACTGCTGATCAAGACCTGCCATCGCCGTGGCGCACATGCGATGGGCGGCATGGCCGCGCAGATTCCGATCAATCACGACGCCGCCGCCAATGAGCAGGCGATGGCGCGGGTGCGTGCCGACAAGCTGCGCGAGGTCACTGCCGGCCACGACGGCACCTGGGTGGCGCACCCGGCGCTGATCCCGGTGGCGCGTGCCATCTTCGACGAGCACATGTCCGGCCCCAACCAGCACCATGTGCTGCGCCGTGACGTGCAGGCCAACCGCGATGAACTGATCGCCCCATGCAGCGGCACCGTCACCCGCGCCGGCTTCGAGAACAACGTCGAAGTCTGCGTGCGTTACCTGGCCGCCTGGCTGGACGGCAACGGCTGCGTGCCCATCCACAACCTGATGGAAGACGCGGCCACCGCCGAAATCAGCCGCAGCCAGATCTGGCAGTGGCTGCATGCTGGCAACCAGCATCTGGATGACGGCACCGCGATCGACCTTGCGCTGCTGGACAGCACCCTGCGCGCGCTGCCTGCGCGCCTTGGCGACACCTCCGCGCTGCCCGGTGGCAGCCGCATCACCCAGGCCATCGGCCTGCTCGACCAGCTCAGCCGCGCCGACACCCTGGCCGAGTTCCTGACCCTGCCGGCTTACCGGCAGATCGATTGACCCGACTTCCCCCTACGTACGCATTCGACTTGAGGACGACACGATGAGCACCTATCAGCAACAGATCGACGCCCTGCAGCAGGACTGGGACAGCAACCCGCGTTGGAAGGGGCTGAAGCGCAGCTACAGCGCCGCCGACGTGGTGCGCCTGCGCGGCAGCGTGCAGCCCGAGCACACCCTGGCCAAGCGCGGCGCCGAGCGCCTGTGGGAGCTGGTCAATGGCAGCGCGAAGAAGGGCTACGTCAACGCCTTCGGTGCAATCAGCGCCGGCCAGGCCATGCAGCAGGCCAAGGCCGGGCTGGAAGCGGTGTATCTGTCCGGCTGGCAGGTGGCTGCCGACGGCAATACCTCCGAAACCATGTACCCGGACCAGTCGCTGTACGCCTACGACTCGGTGCCGACCATGGTCCGCCGCATCAACAACACCTTCCAGCGCGCCGATGAGATCCAGTGGAAGAACATCATCGATGGCAAGGTGAAGGCCGAGGACGCGATCGACTTCTTCCTGCCGATCGTTGCTGATGGCGAGGCCGGCTTCGGCGGCGTGCTCAACGCCTATGAGCTGATGAAAAATATGATCACCGCTGGCGCCGCCGCGGTGCACTTCGAGGATCAGCTGGCGGCGGTGAAGAAGTGCGGGCACATGGGCGGCAAGGTGCTGGTGCCGACCCAGGAGGCGATCCAGAAACTGTCGGCCGCGCGCCTGGCGGCCGACGTGCTGGGCGTGCCGACCATCGTGCTGGCGCGCACCGATGCCGAGGCCGCCAACCTGCTGACCAGCGACTTCGACCCCAACGACGCCCCGTTCGTCACCGGCGAGCGCACCGCCGAGGGCTTCTACCGGGTCAAGAACGGCCTGGAGCAGGCGATCAGCCGCGGCGTGGCCTATGCCCCGCATGCCGACCTGGTGTGGTGCGAGACCGGCACCCCCGACCTGGGCTTCGCCCGCGAGTTCGCCCAGGCCGTGCACGCCGCCAGCCCCGGCAAGCTGCTGTCCTACAACTGCTCGCCCTCGTTCAACTGGAAGAAGAACCTGGACGACAAGACCATCGCCAAGTTCCAGGACGAGCTGGCCGCGCTGGGCTACAAGTACCAGTTCATCACCCTGGCCGGCATCCACATCAACTGGTTCAACACCTTCAAGTTCGCCCACGACTACGCGCGGGGCGAGGGCATGCGCCACTACGTGGAGCAGGTGCAGGAGCCGGAATTCGCCGCCCGCGAGCAGGGCTACACCTTTGTCTCGCACCAGCAGGAAGTGGGCGCCGGTTACTTCGACGATGTGACCACGGTGATCCAGGGGGGCGCCTCCAGCGTCACCGCCCTGACCGGGTCCACCGAGGAAGAGCAGTTCCAGACTGAAAAGGCCGCCTGAGGGGATCGATTCCGGCAGCATGTTTGCTTTGGGGGCCTGCGGGCCCCCTTTTTTTGTCCAGGCGCTGTCCGGGCGGGTCAGCTTTGTGACCGTTGCCAGTCCCTCTTACGGACTGTGGCTAAGGTGTGCCCCATCAGTAGGGAAAAAATGCCGCGGTGTGTACCCATGTCTGTTTATTTTGGTGATAGTCTCGTGAACTTCCCGGCTGCCACGCCGGGGTCCATGAGGCAGGGAATGAGCGGCATGGGTACAGGGGAACCGGCGCTTCACGAGCGCCCCGTCGGCGTTGCGCCGAGCGGGGGTGCCCCCCTGCGCGCGCAGTTGTCTGCGGTTGAGTTCGCCCTGTTCGCCCAGTTTGGTATCCGCCACGATCTGCAGGCCAATGCGCAGCTGTTCCGGCGTGGTGATGCAGGTACCTCCATGTTCATCGTGGTGAGTGGCGCCATCAGTCTGGATTTCGGTGCTGGCCTGGCACCCAAGCAGCTGCTGTGCAATGACTTTTTCGGCGAGCTCGGTCTGCTGATCGAGCGCCACCCGCGTTCCTGTGATGCACGTGCCAGCTGTGACAGCGTGCTGCTGGAAATCACCCACGCCAACTTCCACCGGCTGATCGATCAGGACCCGGCCACGGTGGTGTTCTTCCTGCGCCGTACGCTGTCGCGCGTGGTCTCCAGCGAGCAGCGCCTGATCGGGCAGCTCAGCCGCCGCAACCAGGAGCTGGAAGCTGCGCTGGGCAATCTCTACAGCACGCATAATGAGCTCACCAACACCCGCGAGCTGGTGTACACCGATGACCTCACCGGGCTCAACAACCGACGTGCCCTCACCGCCTATCTGCAGCGCTCGCACCGCTCCGGCAAGCGCGCGCAGGGGTTGCTGCTGATCGACTGCGATGACTTCAAGGGCCTGAATGATGTCCATGGCCACCTGGTCGGTGACCAGGCACTGCAGCGGTTGGGGCGGATACTGAACTCGGTGGCGGGCAATGACGACATCGCCTGCCGCCTGGGCGGCGATGAGTTCTGCGTGCTGCTGGCGCAGGCCGATGTCGACTGCCTGACCCGAGTGGCTGATTTCATTCTGGAAGCAGCACGCGGCTGGGGTAGTGATCCGCGTGCGGCGGCCGAGGCCTGCTCGGTCAGCATTGGCATGGCCCTGGTTGATGAGGGACATCACTGGAACGACACCTATTCGCGTGCCGACAAGGCCTTGTACGAGGCCAAGCGCCGCGGCGGCAACCGTGCACAATGGTTCGTCGACCGCAGCAGTGGGCAGCGGCGCCTGGGGTGAACACATGCAGGAGCCTTCCACGCCAGATGCAGCCAAGCGGCAACTGAAAACCCTGGTGCTGACCGACCTGTGTGATTCGGTCGCGCTGGTCGAATGCCTGGGCGATGCGGCGGCAGCGGATCTGTTCCGCACGCTGGATGCACGGGTGCTTGGCTTGCTGCAACAGTGGAAGGGGCGCCTGATCGATCGTTCCGACGGCATGCTGCTGCTGTTCGAGGCGCCTACGCAGGGCTTGGGGTTTGCGCTGGCCTATCTGGATGAGCTTGAACGGCTGGGGCAGGAGCAGCGGCTGCCATTGCGCGCGCGCACCGGCATCCACGTTGGCTACGTGCTGGCCTGGCAGAACAGCGAAGTGGCGGTGGCTGCCGGTGCCAAACCGTTGGAAGTGGAAGGGGTGGCCAAGCCCACTGCTGCACGTCTGATGGCATTGGCACGGCCCAACCAGATCCTGGTGTCGGCGGTGGCCGAGTCGTTGCTGCGGGGCGGCCAGCATGAGCTGGGCGAGCGTGGCGCGCAGCTGCAGTGGAAGTCGCATGGTCGCTGGTATTTCAAGGGCCTGCCCACGGCGCAGGACGTGTTCGAGGTGGGAATGCCGGGGCGGGCACCACTGCGCATGCCGGCAAGGTCACCCAAAGCCTGGCGGGCCTTGCCGCTATGGCGTCGGCCAGCGGCCTTGGTTGCGGAGACGGCATTGCTGGCCGGGTTGGTTGTGCTGACCTGGGTACTGGTACGGCCCGATCCAGCGATCGCTTTTGGCGAACGGGACTGGGTTGTGGTGGGCGATTTCACCAACGCAACCGAGGACCCCCGGTTGTCCGACGCGCTGCGTGAAGCACTGCGCATGAGCCTGGAGCAATCCCGCTACGTAAACGTGCTCAGTGACTTGAAAACACGGGAAACGTTGCAGCAGATGCGGCGTGACCCCACCCAGGTGATGGATCGCGCCACTGCAGTCGAGCTGACCGTGCGGGAAGGGGCCCGTGCCCTGATCCTGCCATCAGTGCGCGAAGTGAACGGAAAGCTGCGGATCACGCTGGACGTGATAGACCCGGCGAGCGGCAAGACCGTTTACTCCGAGCATGTCGATGGCAACGGCCTGGCCTCCTCGCTGGTATCCACGGACAAGGTGGCCAACCGGCTGCGGCGGCACCTGGGCGAAGCACTGGCGGAGATCACCAGCCACTCGGCACCCCTGCCCCGGGTTGCGACCAGCAGCCTTGATGCGCTGCATGCCTATGCGGTGGGTTTGAATGCCTATGCGGACAACCGCCGCGACGACGCCTTGGGGCATTTCGAACAGGCCACCCGGCTGGATCCGGATTTCGCGGCGGCCTACATGGGGCAGATGCGGGTGGCCTCTTCAAAAGGCGACTTTGCTCGCGCGCGTGATCTGCTCGCACAGGCGGCATCCCACCGGTCCAACCTAAGCGCGCGGGACCAGCTCTACCTGGATAGTTGGAATGCCGAGCTCTCGGGGGCTGGCGCCATCGAGGCCGCGCATCGTTGGAAGCTGCTCGGCGACCTGTATCCGGATTTCCACACGGCCCATCACAACCGCTCAGGTGCATTGTTCAGTCTGGGCAGATATGCGGAGGCCGAACGCGAGGTACGTCTTGCCTTGGTACCGCAGAACCCAATGCGGACGGTATCGCTCCGGCATCTGGCGCGCCTGGAGCTAGCACAGAACAAAAACCAGCAAGCACTGACCTCCTTCCAGCAGGCCAGTGCGATGGGAGGGCCGCCGGATCGTGAGTTGGCGGCTGCGATGGCGGCAGTGGATGACTTTGACGGGGCATGGCGCGTGCTTGCTGCCATCCCCGAAAGCTCCACGCCTGCGTGGCTGGAACGCATTGCCGTGGCCGTTGACCAGGGCAATCTGGCTGCTGCACGGGAACACGCACGCAAGGCACGCTTGTTGTGCGAGTTGGGGGACTCCGTTTGCAGCACGTTTGACCTGCAGTCGCTGGCCCTGCGTCTGTTATCCGATGCCGCGCCGGCTGCGGCGGAGTTCGAGCGGTGGTTGAGCTTGTTCCATCGCAACGTCACCAGCGAGCAGGCCGGGGATGCCCACGACTGGGCGTTCATGGCGGCTGCTACGCTGTATCTGGCGCAGCGCTCTGAACATGACGCGCTGGTTGCCGCATGGCTGCCGCGCATGATGGCGATGGCCAGCCAGGTCGACGAGCGCCGCGCGCGGCAGTTGGTTGGCCTGGTACAGGCGGGGACTGAAGCCGACCCGGCGCGGTTGTCCGGGATGATCGGGCAGCTGCAGGGGCAGGTGGATGGAACCGAACTGATCCAACTGCATGTGCAGCTGCAGGCCCTGCATGCGCGTAACGGCGACGCCGCGGCCGCGGGGCACGAGCACGGATGGGTTGCTGCACAGCGTGGCCTGGCCTATACGGAGAACGCCGGCACCTATGCGCTGCTTGCCTTGAATGTGGCTGACGTAAGGCGCGCCCGCCTGGAGCGGGCGCAGTGACATCAGACCCCGTTGGGCGCTGACGAGGGGTCGTTCCCGCTCATGAAGCAGTAGGGAACAAAAAATGCTGCCGAAGCGGCCAGGTGCTCCATCAGCTGGGCACGGGCATGTTTGAACTCTTCCTTGCTTGCCAGCGGCCCGCTGAACTCACAGGTCTCGCAAGCAGCAGCGGCCTCGCTGCTGACAAGCGCCATGGCACCGGCAGGATCGAGCGCGAACTTTTCGCGGAAGCCATCATCGGAACAGAGAAGGTCGAGCAGCTTTTCTGCATCGGCGGCAGACAGGGGGGTCTTGTTTGCGTTCATGGTTGTCGTTGTCAGTTGATGGTGGTGTTGGCTTGGATGCCGCGCATGAAAGAATAATAGCGGTGTTCACGCGATTCTCTTGAGCCGGCCACTGGCTGCAACGGGTCGTAAGAGGCGCGTGTTCTGCTGTTTTTTTGCATGGAGAGGCCGTTGTGAAATTCCGTCGTTGCCACATCCTGGCCGTGATGCCGGTGGAGAAGGTGGACTTCTCCGTGCACCAGGTATTTGCAGGGGGTGCGGGCTTGAATGTGCGCAGGCAGCTGCAGGTCCTGGCGGCGCATCTGGACCAGCCCTGCGTGGTGGACGAGGAGCAATGCCTTTTCCTTTTTTCATGCAGCCCGGGCGTATGGCAGGACATGCCCGGACAGGAAGCGCAGCAAGCGCTGGTGCAGTCTCTGCTCGCGCTCGGATTGCTGTTCCTGGAGGACACGGCAACGGGCCAGGCCTGGGAAGCCGATGCACGACTGCGTGAGGTGCCGTGGTGGCCGTTGGCGGCGATCCATCACAGGCATGCACGATGGCATGAAGTGGACAGTGCGCTGGAGATGCGGCGCAACCAGATGGTTACTGCCGATGACCTTGTGCGCAAGCTGGGCAAGCCCCCACTGGAAGCGCTGCCACGACAGCACAATGCGTACCGCTTGCAAAGGGTGGAGGATGACCCGGCCGCACTGGCACTGTCACGTCGTACTACCTGCCGGAACTTCGATCCTGCACGCCCGCTGTCGCTGGAGCTGGTGAGCCTGCTTCTACAACAGGTGTTGATGGCGCAGGGGCAGGTAGAGACCGAGCCCGGCGTGCGGTTCCTGAAAAAAAACGTGCCTTCCGCGGGTGGCTTGCATCCTGTCGAGGCGTATCTGGTGGTGCAGAATGTCGAAGGACTCATGGCGGGGCTCTACCACTACCATGCGGTAAGCCATGAACTGGCTCCCACAACCGGGCAGCCAGACGATATCGCGCAGTTCGCGCTACGGCTGCTGGCGGGCCAGGACTGGTTTGCGACCGCACCGGTGCTGGTGGTGCTGACCTGTCGCTTCGGCCGCAACTTCTGGAAGTATCGCAATCACACCAAGGCGTACCGTGCGGTGTGTCTGGATGCAGGTCATGTTTCCCAGGCGCTGTACACGGCAGCCACCGCGCAGGGGTTGGGTGCCTTTGTCACAGCGGCGATCAACGAACATGAAATCGAGACGCTGTTGGGGGCCGACCCGATGCAGCAGGGGGCGTTGGCCGTGTCCGGCTTTGGCTGGCGTGCCGATACCCTGGTCACGCCGGAGTTCGATCCGCTTGGCCGCTCGCGGCACACGTAGGTAGCGGCCAGCACCCGGGCCGGCGGCCCGGGTCGATTGGCCGAGCCGCATATGGAGGACGCAGTAGTGGAAAGCTTCCCTGGAGAGCTGCGTTACGTTGCCTCGAAATCCACCAGCACCGCGCCGTCGGCAACCTGATCACCAGCCTTGGCACGGAAGCCGTGCACGGTGCCGTCGGCGGGTGCCTGCAGGGTGTGCTCCATCTTCATTGCCTCCATCACCAGCAGGGGCGTGCCGCGGCTGACGGTGGTGCCCGGCTGCACAAGCAGGGTGACGACACGGCCGGGCATCGGCGCCAGCAGGCTGCCGCCGTGGTCGTTGCTGTTGTCGGCGTCGGCGACCGGGTCGTGGATGTTGAAGCGTTGCTGCTGGTCGCTGCCAAACACGTACAGCGTATTGCCTTCGCGGATGGCATTGCCACGGCGCAGGCGTTCGCCCAGCTGCAGGGCGTAGCCGGCGCTGCCGGCTTTCCCTGTCACAGCGATCGAGGTATCGCCGACCTGTACTTGCCAGCCGTTGGCGCAGTCGCGGACCTGCAGTTGCTTGCGCTGTTCCAGGTGTTCCAGTGTCACCAAGCGTGCCGCGGGGCCAGTAATACGCCAGCTGTCGGCGATTGCCCACGGTGAAGCATCGCTGCTGCGAGATTCGTCGCTGGCGACCGCAAGCACGGCGGCCAGCGCCCAGTCATTGTCACTGGCGGCGACGTGGTGGATATCCAGTGCGTCGCGTTCGCGTTCGATCAGCGCGGTATCGAGGTTGGCGGTACGGAACGAGTCGGTCATCACCAGCCGCCGCAGGAAGGCGGCATTGGTGGTTACACCGACAACCTGGCACTGTGCCAAGGCCTGCTGCATGCGCTGCAGGGCGCGGTCGCGGTCCACGTCCCAGACGATGAGCTTGGCGATCATCGGATCGTAGTACGGGGTGATGGCATCGCCTTGTTCCACGCCGGCATCAATACGGACATTGGCGCTGGGCTGCGGCAGGCGCAGATGGCGCAGCGTACCGGTCGAGGGCAGGAAGCCGCGATCCGCATCCTCGGCGTACAGGCGGGCTTCGATCGCGTGGCCGTGGATCTGCAGCTGCTCCTGCGTCTTCGGCAGGGGCTGGCCGGCGGCCACGCGCAGCTGCCATTCGACAAGATCGGTGCCGGTGATCAGTTCGGTGACCGGGTGCTCGACCTGCAGGCGGGTGTTCATTTCCATGAAGTAGAAATCGCCATCGGGGCCGGCGATGAACTCCACCGTGCCGGCGCCGACATAGCCCACGGCGCGCGCGGCATCGGTAGCAGCCTTGCCCATGGCGGCGCGGCGCTCGGCAGTCATGCCGGGCGCGGGTGCCTCTTCCAGCACCTTCTGGTGACGGCGCTGCACCGAGCAGTCGCGCTCGAACAGGTAGACGGCGTTGCCATGGCTGTCGCCGAATACCTGGATTTCGATATGGCGCGGACGCTCGACGTACTTTTCCACCAGCACATGCGCATTGCCGAACGAGGCCTGCGCCTCGCGCTGGCAGCTGGCCAATGCGGCTTCAAAGTCGGCACTGGCCTCGACCTTGCGCATGCCCTTGCCACCGCCACCGGCACTGGCCTTGATCAGTACCGGGTAGCCGATGGCGTCGGCCTGCGCGCGCAGGAACTCGGGCTCCTGGCGCTCGCCGTGGTAGCCCGGCGTCAGCGGCACATTGGCAGTTTGCATCAGCGCCTTGGCCGAGCTCTTGTCGCCCATGGCATCGATGGCGCTGGCCGGCGGCCCGATGAAGACGATGCCGGCCTCTGCGCAGGCGCGGGCGAAGCCTGCGTTCTCGGAGAGAAAGCCATAACCCGGATGGATGGCTTGGGCACCGCTGCGGCGCGCGGCATCAAGGATCACATCGGCGCGCAGATAGCTTTCGGTAGCCGGTGCAGCACCGATGTGGATAGCCTCGTCAGCCAGGCGCACATGCCGCGCATTGCGGTCGGCATCCGAGTACACAGCGACGGTAGCGATGCCAAGGCGACGGCAGGTAGCAATAACGCGGCAGGCGATTTCACCGCGATTGGCGATCAGGATTTTGTTGAACATGGCTTTATCCGGTGAGTGCCGAGGCGGTGATGTGGTGACGATTGGAAGTTGCGGGGCCGGGCTTTGCTCCGGCTTTTGACTTTGATCTCCGGGTCCCCTTCCGTAGCGACGGAGCCGGCGGACAAGACCCCGGAGGGGCGGCGCACAAGGGTGTGCGTCGTTTTTCGACGAGACAGGGATGTCTCGTCGAAAAATCCCGCCGGCGGAGTGGACCCGCGATGCATAGCATCGTGGGCGCGCAGGCAGGGTGTGCTTGGCCAGCCATTCGGCTGTTGAAAGGGCGCTTCTTTTGGTTACTTTTTCTTTGCACAAGCAAAGAAAAGTGACTCGCACCCCGTAGGGGGGCGAAAGCCCTTGCTCCTGACGTAGTCTTGAGAACGGGCTGCATTTACATCACATCCGGAACACGCCAAATCGCGTGTCCTGCACCGGCGCATTGAGACTGGCCGCCAAGGCCAGCCCAAGGATGCGCCGCGTATCCACCGGATCAATCACCCCGTCATCCCACAGGCGTGCACTGGCGTAATACGGATGACCCTGCTGCTCGAACTGATCACGGATCGGCTGCTTGAACGTATCTTCCTCCTCGGCCGACCAAGCACCACCCTTGGCCTCGATGCCGTCGCGCTTGACCGTGGCCAACACGCTGGCCGCCTGCTCACCGCCCATCACCCCGATGCGTGCATTGGGCCACATCCACAGGAAGTTGGGCGAATAGGCGCGGCCACACATGCCGTAGTTGCCGGCACCGAACGAGCCGCCGATCACCACCGTGTATTTGGGTACGCGCGCATTGGCCACCGCCATGACGAGCTTGGCGCCGTCCTTGGCGATGCCGCCATGCTCGTACTTGCGGCCGACCATGAAGCCGGTGATGTTCTGCAGGAACAGCAAGGGGATATTGCGCTGGCAACACAGCTCGATGAAGTGCGCGCCCTTGAGCGCCGATTCGGAGAACAGGATGCCGTTGTTGGCGATGATGCCGACCGGATGGCCGTGCACATGCGCGAAGCCGGTAACCAGGGTGTTGCCGTAACGTGGCTTGAACTCATCCAGGCGCGAACCGTCGACGATGCGCGCGATCACCTCGCGCACGTCGTAGGGCTTGCGGGTGTCGCTGGGAATCACGCCGTACAGTTCCTGCGCGTCGAACAGCGGCGCCTCGCTGGCCTGCAGCGCAACACCTGCATCGGGCTTGCGCCAGTTCAGGTTGGCGATGATCGAGCGGACCCGTGCCAGCGCCTGCAGATCGTTGTCGGCCATGTGGTCGGCAACACCGGAGATGCGCGTATGCACGTCGGCACCGCCGAGCTCTTCGGCGCTGACCACTTCGCCGGTGGCGGCCTTCACCAGCGGCGGGCCACCGAGGAAGATCGTGCCCTGTTCCTTGACGATGACGGTCTCATCGCTCATTGCCGGCACATAGGCACCGCCGGCCGTGCAACTGCCCATCACACAGGCGATCTGCGGAATGCCCTGGGCCGACAGATTGGCCTGGTTGTAGAAGATGCGGCCGAAATGGTCGCGGTCGGGGAAGACCTCATCCTGCAGCGGCAGGAAGGCACCGCCGGAGTCGACCAGGTAGATGCAGGGCAGGCGGTTCTGCTGGGCGATTTCCTGCGCTCGCAGATGCTTCTTCACCGTCACCGGGTAATAGGTGCCGCCCTTGACGGTGGCATCGTTGGCAACGATCAGGCATTCCACACCGGAGACGCGGCCGATGCCGGCGACCATGCCAGCCCCGGGTACCGGGTCGTCGTACATGCCATGCGCCGCCAGCGGCGCCACTTCCAGGAACGGGCTGCCGGGGTCGAGCAGGGCGTCGATGCGCTCACGCACCAACAGCTTGCCGCGCGCGGTGTGCTTGGCGCGTGCCGCATCGCTGCCACCGCGGGCGGTGGCAGCCAGTGTTGCGCGCAGGTCATCGACCTGGGCCTGCATTGCGGCGCGGTTGGCTTCGAAGCTGTCACTGCCGGGTTGCAGCTGGGAGGTAAGTACGGTCATGGCCGAAGTCCTGGGTTCTGGAGCTTGTCTGCGCGAAAACATGGCAGCAGGGCTTTTGTTTTTGCTGTTGCTTTGCTGTTGCTTGGCTTTTGCTTTTGCCGTTGCTCTGCTGTTGCTGTTGCGTCCCTTCTCCCGCTTGCGGGAGAAGGTGCCCCGCAGGGGCGGATGAGGGGAGCTTCTAAAGCATTGGGCCTGCTTGCCAGGAGCTTCCCCTCACCCCAACCCCTCTCCCGCAGGCGGGAGAGGGGCTTCTATTCCGCTTTGATTCTGCTTTGCGTCATTCATGCGGTCTTCTGGAACAACTCCCGCCCAATCAACATGCGGCGGATTTCCGAGGTGCCCGCACCAATCTCATACAACTTGGCATCGCGCCACAAGCGGCCAGTCGGGTACTCGTTGATATAGCCATTGCCACCGAGGATCTGGATCGCTTCACCGGCCGCCCAGGTCGCCTTCTCGGCCGAATACAGGATGGCGCCGGCCGCGTCCTGGCGGGTGGTGCGGCCCTGGTCGCAGGCCTTGGCCACCGCATACACATAGGCGCGGCAGGCATTGAGGCCGACGTACATGTCGGCCAGCTTGGCCTGGATCAGCTGGAAGCTGCCGATCGCCTCGCCAAACTGCTTGCGCTCATGCACGTACGGCAACACCACATCCAGCGCCGCCGACATCAGGCCCAGCGGGCCGCCCGACAGCACCACGCGCTCGTAGTCCAGGCCGGACATCAACACCTTGACGCCGCCGCCCACGCTGCCCAGCACGTTCTCGACCGGCACTTCGCAGTCCTGGAAGACCAGCTCGCAGGTGTTGGATGCACGCATGCCCAGCTTGTCCAGCTTCTGCGCGGTGGAGAAACCCTTCATGCCCTTCTCGATGATGAAGGCGGTGATGCCGCGCGAACCGGCCTCCGGGTCGGTCTTGGCATAGACCACCAGCACATCGGCATCAGGACCATTGGTGATCCACATCTTGTTGCCGTTGAGCACGTAGTGGTCGCCGCGCAGCTCGGCGCGCAGCTTCATCGACACCACGTCCGAACCGGCACCCGGCTCGCTCATCGCCAGCGCGCCGACATGTTCGCCGCTGCACAGCTTGGGCAGGTATTTGTGCTTCTGCGCTTCGCTGGCGTTCTTGCGCAGCTGGTTGAGGCAGAGGTTGGAATGGGCGCCATAGGACAGGCCGATGCCGCCGGAGGCGCGCGAGATTTCTTCCATCGCCACCACATGCGCCAGGTAGCCCATGCCGCTGCCGCCGTATTCTTCTTCCACGGTCATGCCCAGCAGGCCTTGTTCGCCGAATTGGCGCCACAGCTGGTTGGGGAAGTGGTTGCTGGCGTCGGCTTCGGCGGCCAGCGGTGCGATATGCGCGGCGGCAAACTGCGCCACGCTCTCGCGCAACATGTCGATGTCGTCGCCCAGATCAAAATTCAGGGTGGGGATGTGCATGGCTGGCTCCGGTACGGCAGGGCGGTAAGGGCGCACCGGGTTGGGGTGACGGGCAGGCCGTCGGCACGGGCGTTTGCGCGCAGCCTAGCGGCTCCCGTTGAAAAAGTGAATACAAATTCAAAAATTGAACATAGAATCAACAAATGGCTTACAAGCGTTCGGAATTGATGGAAAAACGGCTGGCGGGCAACCGCGAGCGGATCCTGGTGGCGGCCCGTCGGCTGGTCGCCGCTGGCGGCTATCGCAATGCCCCGATCACCGCCGTGGCGGCCGAGGCAGGGGTGTCTACCGGGCTGATCTACCGGCACTTTCCGTCCAAGGCCGAGCTGTTCGTGGAGGTGCTCACCTTCGCCGTGGAGCACGAGCTGGCGATCCTCGCCGCAATTGCCGCCGAGCCGCTGCCGGCGCCTGAGCGCCTGCAACGGGCAGTGGGCTCGTTCGTGCGCCGCGCCATGGCCGGTCCGGGCCTGGCCTATGCGTTCATCGCCGAGCCGGTGGACCCGGAAGTGGAGGCCGAGCGCATCCGTTGCCGGCGGCTGTTCGGTGATGTGTTCAAGCGCATCCTGGAAGACGGCGTGCGTGCCGGCCAACTGCCGGCGCAGGACCTGGACATCAGCGCCGCCTGCATCGTCGGTGCCTTCACCGAGGCGTTGGTCGGGCCTACCGCGCCCAGCCGCGATGGCCTGCGCGATGGCGAACATCTGGTCACCGCAATCAGTGCGTTGTGCCTGCGTGCGGCCGGTGCGCCGGTACCGGCCTGAGTTGCTTGTGCCTGCCTGATGGTGCAATGCCGCACATCAGGGCGTAGCAACAGGCATTGCGGGAGCAGCCCAACGCTGGTCTATACTCGCCGAGCAAAGCGGTCCACCGACTACTCGCCTGGGGTGATGAGACGTGCGGAATTACGACCTTGAGTTCTTGAAACGCTTTTCGATCGTGATTGCCTTTCTGGCCGTCATCACGGTTGGCTTGATCATCTTCGCTTCATTCCTGCAGCACGCCATTCCCAAGGAAGTGTCGCCGACGGCGACCAAACGCATCGAGCAGCGCATCGCGCCCATCGGTGCGGTCTATGCCGGTGCCACCGGTGCCTCCGCACAGGCCGCGGCAACTGCCGCCGCCGCTGCTGCGGCCGCCGCCAGCGGCGCCTACGGCGGCACCCTGGACGGCAAGACCATCTTCGACAACCTGTGCACCGCCTGCCACACCAGTGGCGTCGGCAACGCGCCCACGCTGGACCATAGCCACTGGGACAAGCGCCTGGCGCAGGGCAAGGACACGCTCTACAAGCACGCCATCGAGGGCTATACCGGCCCGGATGGCGGCATCATGCCGCCCAAGGGCGGCAACGCCGGGCTCAGCGAGGAGCAGATCCACGCCGCGGTGGATTGGATGACCTCCAATCTGAAATAGAAAGCCGCCAGACTCGCTCAGCTGGCAGCCGACCCGATTGCTGCAGAATAGCCGGCGCCGCCCTTCGGGGCGGCGCTTTGTGTTTCCGTCTTTCCCGGAGTGCGTCCATGCGCTGTACCCCTTCCTTGCTTGCCCTGGCCTTGGCCGCCTGTTCCGGCGCCGCCCTGGCGGCCCCCTCCAAGCCCGTGGTGCTGCCGGTCGGCAGCGTGCAGGGCACGGCTGATCGCAGCCCTTACGAAGGCAGGGCCGTGACCATCGAAGCGGTGGTGACCGCCGACATGCGCGAAGGCCTGGGCGGCATCTATGTGCAGGATGCCGGTGATGGCAACGATGCCACCTCCGATGCCTTGTTCGTGCAGTTGCCGGCCGGCCAGCAGGTGCAGGCCGGGCAATGGCTGCGCATCACCGGCACCGTGCAGGAACTGGCCGCCGGCAAGAGTGGGCAGAGCCTGACCACGCTGCAGGCGCAGACCGTCAGCCCGATTGCCGCCAGGCCCGCGCCTGCGCCGCTGGTAGTCAACACCGTGCCGGCCAGCTGGGAAGCGCTGGAAGGCATGCAGGTGCGTATCCCGAGCGGGCTCACCCTGGCCGGCCAGGACCAGCTCACGCGCCATGGCGAGCTGACCGCCGCCTTCGGCGGCCGTCTGTGGCAGCCCAGCGAAGTGGCCGCCGCCGGCAGCCCCGAGCAGGCCGCGGTGATCGCCGACAACAACCGCCGTCGGCTGCGCCTGGACGATGCCAGCGGCAAGCGCGAGCCGGGCAGCGTGTCCTATCTGGGCGCCGAGCAGCTGCTGCGCAGTGGCGCTGCATTGCGTGACGTGCAGGGCATCGTCGACCAGCGCTATGACGGTGGCTACCGCCTGCAGCTGACCGCACCGCTGCAGGTGGATGCGCAGCGTCCGCAGCAGCCGCCGGAGGTGGCAGGTAGCCTGCGCATTGCCGCGTTCAACCTGGAGAATTATTTCAATGGCGACGGCAAGGGCGGTGGCTATCCGACCCTGCGCGGCGCCAAGACCGCCGAGCAGCAGGCGGCGCAGCAGGCCAAGCTGGTCACCACCATTGGCAGCCTCGATGCCGATGTGGCGGCACTGATGGAGCTGGAAAACGACGGCTATGGCCCGGGCTCGGCGATCGACCAGCTGGTGCGCGCACTCAACGCCGCGCAGGGCAAGGGCGGCGACTGGCGTTTTGTCGATGCCGGGCAGGGCCCGGGCGACAACCCGATCCGGGTGGGCATCATTTACCGTGCGTCAAAGCTGAGCCCGGTGGGCAAGCCGGCGGTGCTGGAACAGGAGCCGTTTGGCGAGCGCAGCCGCGTGCCACTGGCACAGGCCTTCCGCATGGGCCGCAAGGGCACCCCGTTCGTGGTGGTGGCCAATCACTTCAAGTCCAAGGGCTGCTCGGAAGCCAGCGGTGCCGATGCCGATCGT
Source organism: Stenotrophomonas sp. (assembly GCA_032112995.1). Taxonomy (GTDB): domain Bacteria; phylum Pseudomonadota; class Gammaproteobacteria; order Xanthomonadales; family Xanthomonadaceae; genus Stenotrophomonas. The sequence continues at coordinate 27,559 of DAMCTY010000039.1, forward strand.
GGCGATGGCCAGGGCTGCTGGAACGCCACCCGGGTGGCGTCGGCCAAGCTGTTGCACAACTGGTTGCAGGGCGATCCCACCGGCAGTGGCAGCCGTGACGCGGTGCTGTTGGGCGATTTCAACGCCTATGCGATGGAAGACCCGATCCGCACCTTGAATGCCGACGGCTGGCAGGATGCGTTCAAGGTGGCCGGTGTGGAGCAGCCCTATAGCTACGTCTACAACGGCCTGACCGGCCGACTCGATCACGCCCTACTGAGCCCGGGCATGGCGGCGCGGCTGAAGGGCGCGGCCGAATGGCACATCAATGCCGATGAGGGCGATGAGGTGGGCTACCAGGGCCGCAACGTGCCGGGCCCGTGGCGCAGCTCCGACCATGACCCGTTGTTGCTGGGGTTTGAGCCGTAAGAACCAGTTCGTGGATCTGGAAGACCAGAGCGATCATGCCGGAGAAGGCGTGTTGCTCCCTCTCCCCTTGGGGGAGAGGGTTGGGGAGAGGGGTGGCTCTTGGCGAAAAACCAAGCATGCGGCTTCGCCGCCCCCTCTCCTGCCTTCGGCATCCTCTCCCGCAAGGGAAGAGGAGAAGGGCCACAGTCACAGCCATGCCGGAGAAGGCGTGTTGCTCCCTCTCCCCTTGCGGGAGAGGGTTGGGGAGAGGGGTGGCTCTTGGCGAAAAACCAAGCATGCGGCTTCGCCGCCCCCTCTCCTGCCTTCGGCATCCTCTCCCGCAAGGGGAGAGGAGAAGGGCCGCAGCCACAGTCACAGCAACAACCGTTGCCTTCAAAACGTCCCGCGCGCAATCAGTCCAATCGCCACCACCGCCAGCACCAGGCCAACGCGGTTCCACAGGCTGGTCTTCTCGCCGAACGCCAGCACGCCGACCAGCGCACCCAGGCACACTACACCGATGTTCATGCTGGCAAAAATCGTTGCGGGGCTGTGCGGCAGCGCCTGGTGCGCCCGCACGTAAAACAAAATGTTGCCGAAGTTGAGCAGGCCCAGCAGCAGCCCATAACCAAGATTGCCCAGGGTCAGCCAGCACTGGCCGGTCAGATGCCGATACAGCTGCCAGCCCAGCATCAGCACGAAGGCGATGCCAAAACTCACCAGCAGGGCCGCAGTGGAGGGCGTTCCGGCGGCGGCTACCTGCTTGAGCAGGATGTCGATCAGGGCAAAGCCGGCCCAGACCCCCAGCAGCCAGCCCCAGCCTTTGCCAGCAGCGGGCGCACTGTCACCGCTGCGCGCGCTCACGCCGGCGATGGCCAGCAGGCCCAGGCCCAGGCCGGCCAGCTTCCAGCCATTGGCCTGTTCGCCGAACAGCAGGAACGCCGCGACCAGTGACAACAGCAGGGACAGCCGCTGGGCAACGTCGCTGCGGACGATGCCGGCGCCTTCCACCGCCCGCGCCAGCACCAGGAAAATGCCGGGCAGGGCCACGCCCAGGCCAAGCAGTGCCAGCCACGGTGTATGCGCGCTCTGCAGTGACGCCAGCGAGGGCTTGAGCAACAGCAGTGACAGCACGCTGGCGGCCAGGTAGTTCCAGGTCACCGCCTGGGCGATGTCCACGCCACGGCGCGGGGCCAGCTTCAGCAGCACCGATACCAGGACGCTGCAGATCACACTCAGGACAAGGAAATGCATGGATTTGGGCAGTTGTGAAGGGCGGGCGTGAAGCCACCGGACGGGGCCGCTATTATGGCCGCATGCAAACTCTCCCATTCCCCCACGAATCGGCGACGCTGATGCTGGATGGCCCTGTCGGCCCCCTGGAAGTCGCTGTCGACCTGCCTGATGGCGAGGCCGCGGCGCGTCCCATCATCGCGGTGATCTGCCATCCGCTCTCCATCGAGGGCGGCAGCATGCACAACAAGGTGGTGACCATGGTCTCGCGCGCGCTGCGCGACCTCGGCATCACCACGGTGCGCTTCAACTTCCGCAGTGTCGGCGCTTCGGCCGGCAGCTACGACAATGGCGAGGGCGAGGCCGATGACCTGCACGCGGTGGTCAACTGGGTGCGCAACGAGCGCCCGGATGCCGCATTGTGGCTGGCCGGTTTCAGCTTCGGCGCCTATGTGTCGCTGCGCGCCGCCGCGCAGCTGCAGCCGCAGGCCTTGATCTCGATCGCACCGCCGGTTGGCCGCCGCACTTGGGACTTCTCCGAAGTGCAGCCGCCGGCCAACTGGCTGGTGGTGCAGGGCGATGCGGACGAAGTGGTGGATGCCCAAGGTGTCTACCAGTGGCTGGAATCACTGCCGAACCCGCCGCAATTGGTGCGCATGCCCGACACCTCGCATTTCTTCCACCGCAAGCTGATCGACCTGCGCGGGGCGATCCAGCATGAAGTGCGGCGTTGGCTGCCCGACGGCAGCAATTGAGCATGGATGCAATGACGCCCTCACAACGCTACGCCGCCGGCGTGGCCCGCGGCGATTGGCGCGACGATGTGGCCCAGCATGCGGCGCTGGCCGAGCTGGACCGCATCCACGAAGCCATCGTCGACAGCGCGCAGGACGGCTGGCTGGACCGGCTGTCGGCGTTCTGGAAAAAGCCTGAGCCGGTCAAGGGGCTGTACTTCTGGGGCGGCGTGGGCCGTGGCAAAACCTTCCTGGTCGACCTGTTCTACGACGGCCTGCCGATCGAGCAGAAGTACCGCACCCACTTCCACCGTTTCATGCGTGGCATCCACGAGCAGCTGCATCAGCATCAGGGCCAGAGCGATCCGCTGGCAAAGATTGCCCAGCAGTGGCGGGACAAGCTGCGGGTGCTGGTGCTGGACGAATTCTTCGTCACCGACATTGGCGATGCGATGCTGCTGGGGCGGTTGCTGGAACGGCTTTTTGCCGAGGGCGTGACCCTGGTGACGACCTCCAATACCGCCGTGGAGAATCTCTACCTCAACGGCCTGCAGCGCGACAGCTTCCTGCCGGCAATCGCACTGCTGCAGAAGTACTGCGTCGAGCTGTATGCCGAAGGCACCGAGGACTACCGCATGCGTGCGCTGACCCGCTCGCCGGTCTACCGCGCGCCCCTCGATGCCGACAGTGATGCGTGGTTGGCGGGGCGTTGGAAGGAGCTGAGCGGTGCCGAGCAGGCCCGTGGCGGCAATATCCAGATCGAAGGCCGCAAGATTCCGGTGCGCGGCCGCGGCAAGAGCATTGCCTGGTTTGATTTCGTCGCCCTGTGCGAAGGCCCGCGCGGCCCGTCGGACTACATCGAGATCGCGCGTGAATTCACCACCGTGCTGCTCGGCGGTATTCCGCATTTCGACCGCATGAACGAAGACGCGGCCCGACGCTTCGTCAACCTGATCGACGAGCTGTACGACCGCCAGGTCAACCTGGTCTGCACCGCGCAGGACGCTCCGCCACTGCTGTACAGCGGCACCCGCCTGGCCGGCGCCTTCGAGCGCACCGCCAGCCGCCTGATCGAGATGCAGAGCGCCGAGTACCTGGGCACCGCGCACCGCCACTGACGCCTCCTGTAGTGCCGAGCCATGCTCGGCAAGGGGCATTCCCAGCAATACCAACGTAGTGCCGAGCCATGCTCGGCGAGAGGCATTCCCAGCAATCCCAATGTAGTGCCGAGCCATGCTCGGCAAGGGGAATTCCCAGCAACCCCAATGTAGTGCCGAGCCATGCTCGGCAAGAGGCATTCCCGGCAAAGCCTCTGCCGAGCATGGCTCGGCACTACAGCAGCGTTGTCGGTAAAGCCGAAGGTCAAAAGCCAACCCCTCCCCAACCCTCCCCTTGGCCGGAGGGCAAAGGGAGGGGGCGTTAACCCCACTCCCCATCCCCATCCGTTCCTATCCCCGTACGCCGCATCACGCGGCCCGCATGGGAGCAGCAAGCATGGCGAGTGCAAAGGGTATGAACAGGCCGGTGGTCCGCAGCATGGCGTTGGCGGCGGCAGTGACGCTGCTGGTCGGCTTGCCGGCCGCCGCAGCGGTTCGTCACACGCCGTTCCCGGTAACGGCGGATACCGGGGATCTCAGGGCGCCGACCCTGCAGCGTACGCGCCAGACCCAGCCCAACTTCCAGGCACCCAGTGCCACCGTCTGCAGCGACACGCCGAGGCTGCGCGAGCTTGCCGATCCCAGTCCCAGGCCGCAGCAGTACAGCGGCGAGCTGCGTCTGCGCCGTGGGGGCGATGCAGGCGCAACGGCGAAGATGATGGCGCCGATGCCGTCGCCTGCGGCCCCGCCGCCGCCCATGGCGGTCAGCGCTGAAGCCACCGCCGACGTTGCCTACGCTGCCGTGGAATCGCCGATGGCCAGTGCCGCGGCCAGTGGGCATGTACGTCAGCAGCAGTCGCCAGTGACCGCAGGTGTGGTCGATGACAATGCCGACTTCAGCGGCTTCCGGCAGTTCCTGGAGCGCCACGAAGAGGCCAATACGCTAGGCCGCGATGTCAGCGTGCGCCAACGCCTGCAGGTGGTGGATGCACGGGGCCGGCCGGTGCCGGATGCGGAAGTGGCGGTGACGGCACGCAATGGCGCGCGGATGTGGGCGCGTACCGATGCCGGCGGCCAGGTGTGGCTGCACCCCAACGCGTTTGATGATCGCGACTCGGACAGCTACCAGGTGCAGGTGCGGCGTGCTGGCCAGACGGTGACCTCGGTCCTGCAGCGTGGCCAGAAAAACGTGTTGAGGGTGACGGTGCCCAACGCAGCGCTGCCGGCGCGCGCCAGGCTCGACCTCGTGTTCATGGTTGATGCCACCGGTTCGATGGGCGACGAGATCGACAAGCTGCGCGACTCGCTGCAGGGCATCGTCCGCGATATTGCCCAGCTGCCGTCCAATCCGGACATCTGCCTGGGGCTGGTGACCTACCGCGACCGTGGCGATGCGTATTTCGTGCGTGGCTGGGACCTGAGCAACAACGTTGCGGGCTTCCAGAAGGTGCTCGATGGCGTGCGCGCCAGTGGCGGCGGTGATTACCCCGAGGCAATGAACGAGGCTTTCGACCATGCGGTGCAGGCGATGAGCTGGCGCGGAGCCTCGACCACGCGCCTGTTGGTGTCACTGGCCGATGCGCCGCCGCATATGGACTATCCGCAGCCGCATTACGACCAGACCATGCTGGCGGCGCTGGGCAAGGGCATCAAGGTGCTGAGCGTGGCGGCCTCTGGCCAGGACACCATCGGTGAGATCGCGCAGCGGCAGATTGCCCAGTACACCGGCGGGCGTTTCATCTTCCTCACCTACAAGGACGCCAGCGACCCGTCCAGCGGCCCGGGCAGCGAGACCGTGCACGAGGTGGAGAATTATTCGGTGGACACCCTGGACAAGCTGGTGGTGAAGCTGGTGCGCGAGGAGCTGGCGCAACTGCCGAAGGGCTGAGCTGTGCTCCCTCCCTTTGCCGCAGGCAAGGGGAGGGTTGGCTTTCGATCTTCAGGCATTGCCGGCTTACGCCACCTGGCCCTGTAGTGCCGAGCCATGCTCGGCAGAGGCTTTCCCGGTAATGCTCCTGCCGAGCATGGCTCGGCACTACGCAGAGGCTTTCCCGGTAATGCCCCTGCCGAGCATGGCTCGGCACTACGCAGAGGCTTTCGCGGTAATGCTCCTGCCGAGCATGGCTCGGCACTACCAGGGCAGGCTTCAATGCGCTGGCAACGGGATGCTGTCGTCCTGCCGGTCATCGCCTGCCGCCATCGTCGCGGTATCGCTGCTCACCCGCATCATCTGCAGCGGCTGGCCCTGGAAACGAAACTCCAGCGCCGATTGCAGGCGGTCCAATGCCTGCACCTGCGTGCACAGCGAGCGCGCATGTTGTTCCAAGGCAACCGCGCGGGCTTCCAGGCGCTTGTCCAGTTCCTCATCGAGTTGGTCAGCGCGTGCATCGAGCTTGTCCCCGCCGCCGGTAAACACGGACCACAGGATGCTGCGGGCGATCGAGCCACTCAGGCTCTGGGCGGCATCCTGCACGCGGGCTTCGAACCCCTCGTTGAACAGGTCCTGCTCCCAGCGGCCGCGGCCTATGGTCTGGTCGACAAAGCGCTCGGCCTCTTTTCGCAACTTGCGGACCTTGCGCGAGTTGGCGTGGCCGGTAAGGCCTTCGTAGACCGCGTCCAGCGTGTCGAAGCTGATACCTACCGATTCGGTGGCGATGCCAGTCACCGCTGGCATCAGCTGGCGTACCCCGGCCTCCAGCGCACGCAAGCGCTGCGCGTCATCCACGGAAACATCCTGCAGCCGCCCATCCACGCTCAGCTGACCATCATGGAAGACGATTTCCCGCAAGCTGGCGGTGTCGCGGTGCAACCAGATGCCGCCGCCATCAACCAGAACGTCGTAGTCGGTTTCGATGCCGCACTGGTCGGCTGACAAGCGTTGCGGGTTGGTGTTGGCCGCTTGGCCGGCCATCGGCAACAGGGCCAGCAGGGCGGCGGTAAGGGTAGTTGCGCGCATGGGCTGTGCTCGTGTCGTCCTTGAGTCCGGTGCTAGCTTCATGGCTGGGGGTACCGCCTGGCCCCGGCCGGAAGTCACGTACTGCGGAACATCCGGCTTTTCACCCCATCTGAACAACTGTCACTGCCCAAGAAAACCGCGCTGGCCTACTTGACTGCGCAGTCGTTTCGGACAGTTCCGGCCTGCAGTATCCGGACAGTTCCGGCCTAGGCCTTGTGCCCCAAGGCTTGGCGGGCATTTACTAGATTTGGTGTTGACCCTGTCATGGACCCCCACTATCTTGTGCTCCGTCGGTTCTGGCGGGTTGCTCCCGTCGGATTGAAAGGGAAGCCGGTGACGCCTTCAAGGCCATTCCGGCACTGCCCCGCAGCGGTAATTGGGAACGACCCCGCCACACAGCACTGAGGCAGCCAGCCTTGGGAAGCGGCGGAGTAGGAAGAAGGCCTGTGCCTTCCTGCCCATGAGTCCGAAGACCTGCCGACAGCCACGCGATGCACACCGCGTGGTGCCGGCTGCGGTGTCTTCGAGGGGAAGACGGCTGGTGACGTGGTGCCGTACTGCTGCCGACCCGTGGGTCGCGGGCAGTCGCGGCTGCTGCGACGCCGTCCTTCCATGCTCGCTGCTCCGTACCGGCTCTGCTTCCTGCGCGGGCAGGGGCTGCGTGCATAACGTTTGCAAGGACACCATCGTCGTGACTGCCACTCATACTGACGTCGCTCCGGCCGAAGCCGGTTTTGAACTGACCTCGCCGCCGACCGCCACCGCCATGAGCGTGACCAAGCGCAATGGCAGCACCGAGCCGGTAGACCTCAACAAGATTGTCCGTGCCATCCAGCGTTGCTGCGAAGGCCTGCACGCGGTGGACCCGATGCGGGTGGCCACACGCACCATTTCCGGCCTGTACAACGGCGCCAGCACCCAGGAACTGGACGAGCTGTCGATCCGTACCGCCGCCCTGTTGATCGGCGAAGAGCCCGAGTACGGCCGCCTGGCCGCACGCCTGCTGGCCAACTTCATCGCCAAGGAAGTCTCCGGGCAGGAAATCCATGCGTTCTCGCAGTCGGTGGGCCGTGGCCACGAAGTGGGCCTGATCAACGACCGCCTGCTCAACTTCGTGCAGGTCAATGCACGCAAGCTCAACGATGCGATCGACCCGGCCTACGACCTGAACTTCGATTACTTCGGCCTGCGCACCATGTATGACCGCTACCTGCTGCGGCATCCGCATACGCGCAAGGTCATCGAGACCCCGCAGCAGTTCTTCCTGCGCATCGCCAGCGCGCTGAGCGAGGACGTGTCCGAGACCCTGGCGCTGTACAAGCGCATGGGCAACCTGGACTACCTGCCGTCCAGCCCGACCCTGTTCAACTCCGGCACCACCCACGAGCAGCTGTCCTCGTGCTTCCTGCTGGACTCGCCGCAGGACTCGCTGGAATCCATCTACGACCGCTATGCCGACATCGCCCAGCTGTCCAAGTTCAGCGGCGGCATCGGCGTCAGCTATACCCGCGTGCGTTCGCGTGGCTCGCTGATCAAGTCCACCAACGGCCACTCCAACGGCATCGTGCCGTGGCTGAAGACGCTGGATTCGTCGGTGGCAGCGGTCAACCAGGGCGGCAAGCGCAAGGGCGCGGCCTGCGTCTACCTGGAAACCTGGCACGCCGACATCGAGGACTTCCTCGAGCTGCGCGACAACGCCGGTGACGATTCGCGCCGTACCCACAACCTCAACCTGGCCAACTGGGTGCCGGACCTGTTCATGCAGCGCGTGGAGGCCGACCAGGAATGGTCGCTGTTCGACCCGCGCGTGGTGCCCGAGCTCACCGACCTGTACGGCCCGGCGTTCGAGCAGGCCTACGTGCAGGCCGAAACCCAGGGCAAGGCCCGCAAGAGCGTGTCCGCCCGCAAGCTGTACTCGCGGATGATGCGCACCCTGGCCGAGACCGGCAATGGCTGGATGACCTTCAAGGACAAGTGCAACCTGGCCAGCAACCAGACCCTGCGCGCCGGCAACGTGATCCACCTGTCCAACCTGTGCACCGAGATCCTGGAGATCACCTCCAACGACGAGACCGCGGTCTGCAACCTGGGTTCGATCAACCTGGGCAACCACATCGACGAACACGGCGACTTCGATTTCGAGAAGCTGGCCGAGACCGTGCGCCTGGCCGTGCGTCAGCTCGACCGCGTGATCGACCTGAACTTCTACCCGATTGAAACCGCCCGCCGCGGCAACCTGCGCTGGCGCCCGGTTGGCCTGGGCTGCATGGGCCTGCAGGACGTGTTCTTCCGCAAGCGCCTGGCGTTTGATTCGGAACCGGCCCGCGCGCTGTCGGCCAAGATCGCCGAGACCATCTACTTCCACGCGCTGGAAGTGTCCTGCGAACTGGCCCAGGAGCGTGGCAAGCACCCCTCGTTCAACGACACCCGCGCTGCCCACGGCGAGCTGCAGTTCGACGCCTGGAACGTGGTGCCGGAAGACACCGCGCGCTGGGACGCCCTGCGCGAGCGCATCAAGCAGCACGGCCTGCGCAACTCGCTGATCATCGCCATCGCCCCGACCGCCACCATCGCCTCGATTGCCGGCTGCTACGAATGCGTCGAGCCGCAGGTGTCCAACCTGTTCAAGCGGGAGACGCTGTCCGGCGACTTCCTGCAGATCAACCGCCACCTGGTGGCCGAGCTGAAGCAGCTGGGCCTGTGGACAGCGGAAATGCGCGATGCGATCAAGCTGGCTGACGGTTCCATCCAGAACCTGCCGCAGATCCCGGAAACCCTGCGGCATATCTACCGCACCGCCTGGGAACTGCCGATGCGCTCGCTGATCGACATGGCCGCCGACCGCGGTGCCTACATCGACCAGTCGGCCTCGCTCAACCTGTTCATGGAAAGCCCGAACATCGGTGCGATGTCGTCCATGTACATGTACGCCTGGAAGCAGGGCATCAAGACCACCTACTACCTGCGTTCGCGTCCGGCCACCAAGATCGCCAAGACCACGGTCAGCAGCTACACCCCGGTGGAAGCCGTGGCCTGCTCGCTGGAAAACCCGGAAGCCTGCGAAGCCTGCCAGTAACTGCCCCAACCCCTCTCCCGCCCGCGGGAGAGGGGTTGGGGCGAGGGCGCTCTTAAAAGCACGTAGCGCCACCCCCCAAGGAACCAACCCTCATCCGGCGCTACGCGCCACCTTCTCCCGCAGGGAGAAGGGAATGGAGACCCAAAATGTCCGACTCCCCCCGTCAAATGCTGCTCGATCCCGGTTTTGAGCTGACCCTGCGTCCGATGCGTTACCCGGACTTCTACGAGATGTACCGCAACGCGATCAAGAACACCTGGACGGTGGACGAGATCAACTTCCAGATCGATATCACCGACCTGCACCAGAAGATGTCGCCGGCCGACCAGCACCTGATCCACCGCCTGGTCGCGTTCTTCGCCACCGGCGACTCGATCGTGTCGAACAACCTGGTGCTGAACCTGTACCAGCACCTCAATGCGCCGGAAGCGCGCATGTACCTGTCGCGCCAGCTGTACGAAGAAGCGCTGCACGTGCAGTTCTACCTGACCCTGCTGGACAACTACCTGCCGGATCCGGAAGAGCGCTTCAAGGCGTTTGCCGCGGTGGAGAACATCGATTCGATCAAGAAGAAGGCTGATTTCTGCTTCAAGTGGATTGATTCCATCCAGGGCCTGACGCGCATCGAGACCCGCGAGCAGCGCCGCCAGTTCCTGCTCAACCAGATCTGCTTCGCCGCCTGCATCGAAGGCCTGTTCTTCTTTGCCGCGTTTGCCTATGTGTACTACTTCCGTTCGCGCGGCCTGCTGCCTGGCCTGGCCTCGGGCACCAACTGGGTGTTCCGCGACGAGAGCTGCCACATGGAGTTCGCCTTCGAATGCGTGCGCAAGATCCGCGCCGAAGAACCCGACCTGTTCGACGCGAAGATGGAGCAGGAGGTCTACCAGATGCTGGAAGAGGCCATCGACTGCGAAGTGCAGTTTGCCGAGGACGTGCTGTCCGGTGGCGTGGCTGGCATTTCCACCCGCGACATGCGCCAGTACCTGCAGCATTGCGCCGACAACCACTTCCTGAAACTGGGCATGGCCAAGAAGTACAACGTGCGCAACCCGCTGCCGTTCATGGAATTGCAGGACGTGCAGGAACTGACCAACTTCTTCGAGCGCCGCGCCTCGGCCTACCAGGTAGGTGTGCAGGGCGAAGTAGCGTTTGATATGGCGTTCTGATGTGCTGCCTCCCTTTCACCAACGGTGAAGGGGAGCGCCTGACTCCCTCCGTTGCGCGAAGCGCAGGGGAGCACGCTTGCCTCCCTCCCTTTCACCGCAGGTGAAGGGGAGGGTTGGGGAGGGGTGCTTTGAGCT
>DAMCTY010000040.1:0-37051 GCA_032112995.1 Stenotrophomonas sp.
TGGGCTCCACCCGCACTGCAAAAAGCCCCTGTAGTGCCGAGCCATGCTCGGCAGAGGCCTTACCGGTAAAGCCCCGTTGCCGAGCATGGCTCGGCACTACAAAAAGCAAATGCGCCTTGGCGCCTTTGTCGTCATGGGCTCCACCCGCACTGCAAAAAGCCCCTGTAGTGCCGAGCCATGCTCGGCAGAGGCCTTACCGGTAAAGCCCCGTTGCCGAGCATGGCTCGGCACTACAAAAAGCAAATGCGCCTTGGCGCCTTTGTCGTCATGGGCTCCACCCGCACTGCAAAAAGCCCCTGTAGTGCCGAGCCATGCTCGGCAGAAGCCTTACCGGCAAAGCCCCGTTGCCGAGCATGGCTCGGCACTACAAAACAAAGGCGCCTTGCGGCGCCTTTGTCGTTATTGCCTGCCGACCTCATTCCTTCGGCGGCACCACGTCCTTGGCCTCACTGCCGAAGCTGCCTTCTGATTCCGCTGCCAGGTAGGCAAACACGGTGTAGGCGGCCACATTCTGCGCCAGCGCCTTCGGGTCGATCTTGTCGAGGGTGTCGTCCGGGGTGTGGTGCAGATCGAAGTAATCGGTCCCGTCCTGGGCCAACCACGCCCAGGCACCGCCCTTGGCCGCCAGCGGGCCGACATCCGGACCGGGGCCGCCTTCGTTGGCACGGTATTCGATGCCCAGCGGGGCCAGCGCCTCGCCGATCTGGCGGGTGGCCTCACGCGATTCTGCCGGGTTACCCGAACCGGTGTTGAAGGCATAGATACGGCCGGCGCCGAAGTCGCTCTCGGCAGCGATGTGCTGCTGCACGATCTCGCCTGCGGCCACGCGCGCGGCGGCATAGGCCTTGCCGCCGTGCAGGCCCTGTTCCTCGTTGGCAAAGGCGATGACGCGGATGGTGCGCTTGGGCGCCTGCTTGAGCTGGCCGATCAGATGACCGGCGGCCATGGTGATGCCGACGCCGGCACCATCATCGATGGCACCGGTGCCCAGGTCCCAGGAATCCAGGTGACCACCGATCACCACCACTTCCTTGGGCAGGCTGCGGCCGGTGATTTCACCGATCACGTTCTGCGAGGTGTAGCTGCCATCCCAGCCGCAATCCAGCGCGATGCGGATGCGGGTGGGACCGCGCGCGACCAGACGGTTGAGCTGGTCGGCGTCCGGGCCGGACAAGGCCGCTGACGGCACCGGGGTCAGGCCGTCGTCAAAACGGGTGATGCCGGTATGCGGCATGCGGTGCGAGTCGGTACCGGCCGAACGCATGATGTAGCCGATGGCACCCTTGCGGATTGCCTCCGACGGACCGCGGCTGCGCACCGTGCCGCCGATGCCGTAATCGGCGCCATCGCGCTTGCGGGTCATGGTGAAGTCGACATAGGCGATCTTGCCGGCCAGCGAACCTTCCGGTGCCGCTTTCAGTGCGTCGAGGCCATCAAAACGCACCACTTCGGCTTCCACCGTACCGGCCGGGCTGCCGCCCAGTGCGGTGATGGTCAGCGGCTGCGGGTGGGCGCCGAGCACGGCGGCATGCTCGCTGCGGCGCTCCCACTTGGGGAAGGTCACCGGCTCAGTCCATACCTTGTCGAAACCCAGCTGCTTGAACTTGGCCTTGGCCCATTCCACCGCGCGTGCATCGGCTTCGCTGCCGGCCATGCGCGGGCCAACTTCGGTGGTCAGCGATTCCACCACCTGCCAGCCGGTGTTGTCGGCCAGCGCCTGCTCGCGCAGCTGCGCGGCCTGGGTCAATGCGCGGTCCGGAATATGGGTGGGGGCAGCGGCGGCAGCTGCAGAAGTGCAGAGCAGCACGATGGCAAGAGCAAGGGCACGGCGGCGCATGATCGGTTCCACGGTGGATTGAACTATCAGGGTAACAGTGAGCAGAAGTAGGGGAATGTGCCAGTTGGTATGGGTCAACCATGAGGGGCAGATTCAGTGAAGTGCTTATGGCCTTGTTGATCACCTTCAGTTAGGCCAATAGCGCAGTGGAAAACGCTACAGAGTGAATGGGAGTTTTCCTGTGGCCCCGATGCTGCAGCGCGGGAGAGCCTGCGTTTCCACCGATCGGGTGGTTTCAACAGGACGTTGTAATGACAGTGCGAAACAGGGCTGCAGGGATGGTGTTGATGGTGATGGTGGCGCCGGCGGCATGGGCACAGACACGCTCACTTGATGATGTGCGCTTCACCGGCCCCTTGCTGACCCCGTCGCCTTCGACCCTGCCGCAGGGGCAGTTCTTCCTGCAGCCCTATCTGGTGCAGACGCATGGTTCGGGGAGCTACGACGACAAGGGGGATCGCCATGCATTGGCCGAGGCGAACGACACCTCGCTGCTGTCGGTGCTGCTCAGCGCAGGTCTCACCGACCGGCTGACAGGAGAGTTGGTGATGGACACTGCGCGCAGCAGCCAGGGCGGCCAGCACAGCGATGGCTACCGGCTGGCGGACAGCGCGCTACGCCTGCGCTATCTGTTCCGCGAAGGGGATCCGCTTACCGGCAAGTCCGCGCTTGCGGTGATGTGGGGTCAGGCGCTGCCAACAGGTCGGCATGACCGGCTCGGCGACAACCTGCTCAACGGGCAGGGCAGTGGCGCCTATCGCAGTACGTTTTCGCTGCTTGGGCAGGCCTACCATTGGTTGCCGAACGGACGGCCATTGCGCTGGCGCTGGCAGGCGCGCTGGAGTCCGTCGCCGCGTGATGTAAGCCTCACCGGCCGCAGTGTTTACGGTACCGAACAGGGCTTTCGTGGCCAGGTGAGTCCCGGCTCTGCGGTGGGCGCGGGCTTGGGCCTGGAGTACAGCATCGACGCGCACTGGGCGCTGGCCTTGGACCTGGGTGCCAGCCATCAGTCCGGCAATGCGGTGGACGGCACAGTGCTGGATGGGGACAGCCAGCGCCAGCGTATCCATCGGCGTGACCGGGCCAGCCGCAGTTACAGCATTGCGCCGGCAGTGGAATACAACGTCAGCGACCAACTGGGTTTCCTGGTTGGCGTGCAGGCCTCGCTGCCCGGTGGGCGCAACAGCGCCGCCTATGTCAGCCCGCAGGTGTCGATGGCGCTGTCGTTCTGAAGGCTGCAATGACAACGGCCGGGCTCTTGCCCGGCCGTTGTGGTGTAACGCAGGCCTGGGCCTGTATCAGTGCTTGTTGAGGCTGTCGCGGATTTCGCGCAGCAGCAGCACTTCCTCGCTCGGCTCGGGCGGGGCGGCCGGCGCTTCTTCCTTCTTGCGCGAGAGCTTGTTGACGACCTTGACCAGCATGAAGATCGCGAAGGCGACGATGATGAACTGGATCAGGGTGTTGATGAAGTCGCCATAGCCCAGCACCACGGCCGGGATTTCCTTGCCGTCGGCGCCGATCTTGGCCGGTGCCAGGGTCCAGGCCAGGCTGGAGAAATCAACATTGCCAACCAGCATGCCGATCGGCGGCATGATCACCTTGTCCACAAGGGAGGTGACGATTTTGCCGAAGGCGCCACCAATGACGACACCGACCGCCAGGTCGATGACGTTGCCGCGCATGGCGAATTCCTTGAACTCGCTGATCATTCCCATGTGTTTCTCCTAAAGGTGCATGAGGGGGAGTGGGCGCAGCCTACTCCAGTGGATGTCATCAGGCGATCACGCCGTCGCGCTGTGCGATTTTTCCGAGACGGGCGCTGAAACGGTCGCCCCGCTGCAGGGCGGCGACGCCGGCCGGGGTGCCCATGAAGACCAGGTCGCCGGCACGCAGCGCATAGAGCTTGGACAGCTCGTGCAGGATCTCCGGCACGTTCCAGATCATCTGGTCCAAGGTGGATTTCTGCCGTAGCTGGCCGTTGATCTCCAGCGAGAGCTCCAGTGGATCGAGGCTGCCGACCTGCGCTGCCGGTACCAGCGTGCTGACCGGAGCGGAATGGTCGAAGCCCTTGGCGATATCCCAGGGGCCGCCCTTGGCCTTGGCCGCCGCCTGCAGGTCGCGGCGGGTCAGGTCCAGGCCGACGCCATAGGCCAGCACCAGCGCCATCGCGTCCGCAACGGCGAGCACGCCGGCGGGTGCGTCCTTGCCCAATGCGACCACCAGTTCCACTTCATGGTGCAGGTCGGCGGTAGCGGACGGATAAGGAATGGGGGCATCGCCAACCACGATGGCATCGGCCGGTTTCATGAAGAACATCGGCTGGCCGCGTTCGGCGGCGGCGGGCACGGCGGCGCCCATTTCGCGGGCATGGTCAGCGAAGTTGCGGCCGACGCAGTAGATGCGGTGCACCGGGAAGGTACCGCCACCCGCGACCGGAATGCGAGGCTGGGGCAGGGCGGGGATAAGATCGGTCATGGTTGCGTCCAGGTGAAACGACGCAGAAGTCTAGCGGACGCAGGGCGCGTCTGTAGAGCCGAGCCATGCTCGGCTGGGGCATTACCGGGAGAGCTTCCGCCGAGCATGGCTCGGCACTGCATTGCGCCTCCCTAAGGAGAGGGCTGGGGAGGGGTAGGACGCTTCGCCGTGCGTGTAGAGCCGAGCCATGCTCGGCTGGGGCGTTACCGGGAGAGCTTCTGCCGAGCATGGCTCGGCACTACATTGCGCCTCCCTAAAGGGAGGGCTGGGGAGGGGTAGGACGCTTCGCCGTGCGTGTAGAGCCGAGCCATGCTCGGCTGGGGCCTTTTACCGGGAAAGCTTCTGCCGAGCATGGCTCGGCACTACAGGGCCTCAGCGTGCTTGTGGCAGGGCGGCCTTGCGCACCACGCGGTACTCGGCGTCGACCACGGTCGGGTCGGCCTTGGCGCTGGCGCGGGCCTTGCGCGTGCCCAACAGCTTCCAGGCGATGCCACCCAGGATCATGGCTGCGCCAACGAACACGCCGCCCACCACCAACACCGCCAGGATCACCAGACCCAGCAGGCCCAAGGCGATCCGCACCAGCGGATTGCGCGGCTTGCGCGGCTCGACCAGGTTGCGGAGCTTTGCGAATTGGAAGTAACGGATGTGCATGACGGTAAAGTGACGATGAGTCTGGCGGCGAGTATCAGGGCCAGACGGGGTCGTTGCGTGAAGTTGTCGTTAATTCGTTCCTGAACAGGCGCCGTAAAAGTGACGTCAGTCAGCTTCGTGGACAAAAACACCGCCGTGCGACAATGACGGCCTTGTTTGCCCCGGTGTGTCCATGTCCAGTACCCCCGCTGTTGAAGTCGAACTTTCGTCCCTTGATGCCGTGCCCGACCAGGGCTTCCACGCGGTACCGGCGCTGATCGATGGCGATGCCGAAACCCTGGTGCTGTACCGCGATGGCGATCAGGTCCGGGCCTGGTTGAACGTCTGCCCGCATGCCGGGCGCGCGCTGGACTGGGCGCCGGGCCAGTTCCTGAAGAGCCGCGAGGGGCATCTGGTCTGTGCCGTGCACGGTGCCTCGTTCGAACTCGACGGCGGCCTATGCGTCGCCGGGCCGTGCAAGGGCGATTCGCTGCGCGCGGTGCCGGTGCGGGTGCAGGATGGAAAGGTGCTGCTCGGCTGAGGCCGGGCCCAGGACCTCGATGTGGGAGCGGCGTAAGCCGCGAAGCCGATGAAGGCGGATGGCAGGCCACCGCGCGTATTCGCTGGGTAATCGCTGGCAGTTGCGCGGAATACGACCGGCAAGATCGCGGGTTTTGCGGCTTACGCCGCCCAGCACGACCCTGCTCAGAACATGATGTTGATCATCAGCACCACGATCACCGTGTAGAGCAGTGACAGCGGTCCGCCCACCCGCCACATCTCGCGCGGGGTGTATTTGGCCGGGCCCATCGCCATCGAGATCACCGGGTTGGAGGCGGTCATCAGGTTGTTGGAGGCCGACAAGGCCACGATCAGCGCGAACGCGGTGGGATTGCCGCCGGCCGCCAGTGCCAGGTTGACCGCGATCGGCACCATCACGATGGTCGCGCCAACATGGCTGATCACCAGCGAGAACGCGGTGGTCAGCAAGGCCAATGCGATCTCCAGCACCCAGACCGGGATGCCGGTGGGCAGCTTGTCGATGGTATGGCCGGCGATCCAGGCCGCCGCGCCGCTGCTGTCCATGGCCCAGCCCAGCGGGATCAGCCCGGCCATCATGAAGATGGTCTTCCAGTTGATCGAGGCGTAGGCCTCGTCCATGCGCAGCACGCCGGTGAGCAGCATGCCGGCCACGCCGGTGAGCAGGGTCAGCGCCACCGGCAGGTGCGAGGTCAGCGCGATGATGATGGTGATGGCGAAGATCGCCATGGCGATCTTGAACTTGTGCGGGCGCTGCTCGCCCTTGGGGTAGTCGGTGACCACCACGAAGTCGCGGCTCTCGGCGGCGGCGGCCAGGTCCTGCCAGATGCTGTGGAACACCAGCATGTCGCCGGCGCGCAGCGCCACGTTGCGCACGTCCTCGCGGATCACCTGCTTGTCGCGGTTGATCGCCAGCAGGCTGATGCCGCGCTCCTTGCGCAGGCGCATTTCGCCGGCAGTCTTGCCGATGACCTTGGAGGTGGGCGGCACCACCGCCTCGGAAATACCGGCGCGGGCAGGGTTGAACAGGTCGCCCAGCTGCTTCAGTCGCGAGGACATACGCAGGAACTGGTTCTGCGCGAAATCCGACACCTGCTGGCGCGGGCCCATCGCCCCGATCACGCTGCCCACCCAGATGCGCATGTCCGCTGGCGGCGACAGACGGGTGTCATCGCCGGTCTTCAGGGCCAGCAGCATCGGTGCATCGAACAGGTTCTCGGCCTCGCCGACGGTCATGCCGACCAGCGGGCTCTCGGCGGTGACCAGCAGCTCGAAGACATCGCCCTCGATGCCATAGGCCTTGGCGAAATAGCTTTCGGTGCGGGCCGGTGCCTGGCCGTCCTCGCTCTCGGTCTCTTCTTCCTGCAGTTTGCGGCTGCCGTAGAAGCGGAAGTAGGCCAGCGACGCGATCAGCAGCGCGATACCAATCGGCAGCGGCGCGAACATGCGCAGCGGTTCGATGGTGGCGGTGCCGGAGGGCAGGTTGTTGTTGGCCGAAACCAGCAAGTCGTTGAGCAGGATCAGCGGTGAGTTGCCGACCATGGTCAGCGCGCCGCCCATCACGATGGCCGCCGAGATCGGCAGCAGCTGGCGCTTCAAGGTGAGAGCGGTACGCGAGGCCAGGCGCGAGGCGACCGGCAGGTACAGCGCCATCACCGACGGGTTCTGCATGAACGAGGAGTTCAAGCCGGCGGTGGCGCTGGTCAGCAGCAGCAGGCGTTTTTCCAGCCCATGCGAGCGCCGCAGCAACCAGCCGGCCAAGCGGTTCAGCGCGCCGGTACGGTCCAGGCCGGCGCCGAGGATGGTGGTGGCGATGATGCTCATCACCGCGTTACCGGAAAAACCGCCGAAGATTTCTTCCGGCGCGATCAGGCCGCTGACGCCCAGCACCACCATCACCACCAGCGCCACCACGTCGGCGCGGATGCGCTCGAACAGGAACATCGCCATCGTGAAGCCCACCAGCCCGAGCACGAGCTTCATATCGGTGGTGAGCGTCAGCGCGGTATCCATCAGGGCTGGGATTCGGAAGTGGGGATTGGGGATTGGATGGAGCGGTTCTGCTTGAATGGTAGAGCGAACTTACGGGTGCTGGGAGATCGGAAAGCAGGGCCAAACTGACCCTGCACGCTGATCCGCGTGGTTCGTGGGTTCTTTCTGCTGAAAAGTGAAGTTCTCATTGCACCTTAACGCTTTTGCGAATCCTGAATCCCGATTCACCAATCCCTACGCTTTGTCATACAGCAGGTCCCAGACGCCGTGACCAAGTTTCTGGCCGCGGGTTTCGAAGTGGGTCTGCGGACGCCAATCCGGGCGCGGCACTGCGCCACGCGGGCCGGCACGGTTGACCAGGCCGGGGGTGGCATCGAGCACGTCCCACATCTGCTCGGCGTAGTCCTCCCAGTCGGTGGCGCAGTGCAGGCGGCCGCCCGGGCGCAGCTTGCGCACCAGCAATTCGGCGAACGCCGGTTGCACCAGACGGCGCTTGTTGTGGCGCTTCTTGTGCCAGGGATCGGGGAAGTAGATGCGCACTTCGTCCAGCGCGCCGTCGGCGATTTCCTTCTCCAGCACCTCGACCGCGTCGTGGTGGTAGAGCTTGACGTTGTCGGCGGCGTCGTCGGCCAGGGCATTGAGCAGGCGGCCCACGCCCGGTGCATGCACCTCGATGCCGATGTAGTCCTTGCTGGTATCGAACTGCGCGGCATAACGCAGGGCCGCGCCATTGCCGAAGCCGATTTCCAGCACCTTGGGCGCGTTGCGGCCGAAGGTGGCCTGCAGGTCGCGCGGTTCGCCGTTGAAGTCGATGCCGAAACGCGGCCAGCGCTCGTCGAAGGCGCGCTGCTGGGCCGGGGTGAAGCGGCCCTGGCGCAGCACGAAGCTGCGGATCTCGCGGCGGCCTTCGGTCACGGTGAAGGGCTTGGGCGGCGCCTTGGCGCCTGCACTGTCAAAGGGATTGGTCATCAGCCGATCAGCCCATCTACCGGGGAGGAGGCGCTGGCATAGCGCTTGCGCGGGATGCGCCCGGCCAGGAAGGCCTCGCGCCCGGCTTCCACCGCCTTGCGCATGGCACTGGCCATCAACACCGGGTTGCGGGCGCCGGCAATGGCGGTGTTCATCAGCACGCCGTCGCAGCCCAGCTCCATCGCGATGGCCGCGTCCGAAGCGGTGCCAACGCCGGCATCGACGATGATCGGTACCTTGGCGTTCTCGATGATCTCGATCAGGTTGTACTTGTTCTGGATGCCCAGGCCGGAACCAATCGGCGCGGCCAGCGGCATCACCGCAGCGCAGCCGATCTCTTCCAGGCGCTTGGCCAGGATCGGGTCGTCGGAGGTGTAGACCATCACCTCGAAGCCGTCCTTGACCAGCTGCTCGGCGGCCTTGAGGGTCTGCACCACGTCCGGGTACAGCGACTTCTGGTCGCCCAGCACTTCCAGCTTGGTCAGGTTGTGGCCGTCCAGCAGCTCACGGGCCAGGCGGCAGGTACGCACCGCGTCCTCGGCGGTGTAGCAGCCGGCGGTATTGGGCAGGATGGCGTAGCGGTCCGGCGGCAGCACGTCCAGCAGGTTGGGCTCGCCGGGGTTCTGGCCGATATTGGTGCGGCGGATGGCCACGGTGACGATCTGTGCGCCAGCGGCCTCGGTGGCCAGGCGGGTTTCTTCCAGATCCTTGAACTTGCCGGTGCCGGTCAGCAGCCGGGAGGAATAGGTTTTGCCGGCGATGACCAGCGAATCAGGGGGGACATGTGCATTCATGCCCGAATTATCACCCATCCCGCCGACCGGTAGTGCCGAGCCATGCTCGGCAACGCCAAGCCAGCAGCCCGGTAGTGCCGAGCCACGCTCGGCAAAGCGGATCATCGGTAATACCCCAATGCCGCATGGCGGCGCCCTGCATGCGCGCCGGCAGCGCGCCGCTGTAGCTCCCTCCCTTTGCCGCAGGCAAGGGGAGGGTTGGGGAGGGGTTGGCTTTTGAGGCCGTTGTGAGCGCCAGCTTCGCGGCTGATGCGGCTCCTGCTCGCAATGCCGGGAAAGCCGCTGCCGAGCATGGCTCGGCACTACCGTACCTTGCTGCGGTGCTTCAGCCGCCGCCCAGGGCATGCACGATCTCGACCACATCGCCGTCCTGCAACAGGTGGTCGCCATGCTGGCTGCGCGGAATGATCTCACCGTTGACCTCGACGGCCACCCGGCGTTGGCCCAGGCCCTCTTCTGACAGCAGTTCAATCAGGGAGAGGGGGGCGGGGAGTTGGCGCTGTTCGCCGTTGAGCAGGATGTTCATGGCTGCATTCTGTCCAGTGCCAGCGTAAAAGCCCAGCCCGCCGGCCAGCCATGTCGCAGCGCAGCGTGTGCCTCTTACGTGGTAATGAAACCATAACAACGTGCGGCGGCGTATGCCGCCGGTGTTTCCCAACCTCAGGAGTTCCCCATGTCGCTTTCCCTCCGTCCGTTGCGCAGCGCTGTCGCTGTGGCCCTGGCGCTGGCTGCCGTTCCGGCGCTTGCCCAGTCGCCGTTCTCCAAGACGGTTTTCTTTGGTGACAGCCTGACCGACACCGGTCATTTCCGCCCGGTGCTGATGCAGTTGGATCCCAATGCCGCACTGGTCGGCCGCTTCACCACCAACCCGGGTTGGGTGTGGTCGGACTATCTGGCGGATCATTACGGCACCAATGCAGTGCCGAACGGCAATGGCCAGGGCGGTGACAACTACGCTGTTGGCGGTGCCCGTGTCGGCGTGGACAGCAGTGTCACCCTGGCACCCGGTACGCCGGCGCAGCCCGTGGCCTCGCTGAAGACGCAGATGGCCAGCTACCTGGCGGCCAATGGCGGCAAGGCCGACGCCAATGCGCTGTATACCGTCTGGGGTGGCGCCAACGACCTGTTCGCGGTGGCCGCCGGTGCACCCGCTGCGGCTACCATCGGTGCAGCCGTGGCCGACCAGGTGGGTATCGTGGGTGCCCTGCAGGGCGCCGGTGCGCAGTACGTGATGGTGCCCAACCTGCCCGATATCGGCCTGACCCCGTCCTCGCGCGCTGGCGGCGCGGTTGGCATGGCGCAGGGCACGGCGCTGGCCAAGGCCTATAACGATGCGCTGTTCGGCGGCCTGAAGCAGGCCGGCCTGCAGGTGATTCCGGTGGATACCTTCACCATCCTGCAGGAGATCGTTGCCTCGCCGGGCGCTTATGGCTTCACCAATGTCAGCAACATGGCCTGTACCTCGGCATCGTCGCTGGTGTGCTCGCCGCTGACGCTGGCAGCCCCCAATGCGGCCAATACCTACGTGTTTGCCGACGGCGTGCACCCGAGCACGGCCGCGCACCAGATCCTCGGCCAGTACGCCATTTCGGTGCTGGAGGCCCCCCGCCTGCAGCAGATCCTGAGCCACTCGGCACAGACCACGGGTCGTGCCCGTGCCGACCAGGTGGGCAGCCACCTGGCGGGGCGTCCGGCCGATGGCCTGAGCTGGTGGGGCAACCTGCGGGGTGACATGCAGCGCTATGCGCACGCCGACCTGTATGACGGCATGGCACCGGCCGGTCTGTTCGGTGTGGATTGGGCGCGCGATGGCATGGTGGTCGGTGGCTTTGCCGGTTACGGCCGCATGGACGCGGACTTTGGCAACAGCCAGGGTGATTTCACCCAGGACGACACCACGCTGGGCCTGTTTGCCGGCTGGTATGGCGACAATGCCTGGGTCAATGGCCAGGTCAGCTACAGCTGGCTGGGCTATGACGTCACCCGCAAGGTGCAGCTTGGCCCGGCAACCCGTGAACACAAGGGCTCGCCGGATGGCAGCAACCTGACCGTCGCGATCAACGGCGGTTATGAATTCGGCCAGGAGGGCGGCTTCCGCCATGGTCCGGTGGCCGCGGTGATCTGGCAGAAGGCCAAGCTGGACGGCTATACCGAGAGCAATGCCAGCGCCACCGCATTGGGCTACGGTGATCAGGACGTGGACTCGACGGTAGGCCGCATTGGTTGGCAGGCGCGCTTTGACGGCGGCACCGTGCAGCCCTATGTGCAGGTCACCTATGACCACGAGTTCGAGGATGGCAAGCAGGCCAGCGCGTGGTTGCAGACCATGGCCGACGTCGGCACCTACAAGGTGCCGGGCCTGGCGTTCGATCGTGACTATGCGACTGCGGTGCTGGGCGCGCGCGTCAAGCTGTGGGGCCTGGACAGCAATATTGGCCTGAGCACGACCACCCTGCAGAAGTCGGCGCGTGATGCCACTTTGTTCGCCAGCTTTGGCGGCAGCTTCTAAACGGCACTACATCGGGTGGCGGTCTGGCCGCCACCCGGTGACAACCGCATCAGGCCGCGCAGTTGCGCGGTCTTTCCCGGTAAATCGCTGTTGGACATGCTGAAGGCGGGATGGCAGCCAATGCCTGCCAGCGCAGCCCCCGTTGCGCTAGAGGCCCCGCCGCGAATAGACTGCACACCGCGCCGAGCGGGCGTAGCTCAATGGTAGAGCTGTAGCTTCCCAAGCTACTGACGTGGGTTCGATTCCCATCGCCCGCTCCACTCCAGCGCCAATGCCGAAACGTCGGCTCCAGGCTCGCAAGCCTGCTGGATCTTTCTGCACCATCGTCTTCCTGAAGGCTGCCCCTGCACCGTTGGGCAGGTGTCTGTTTTCGTCTTATTGCGCACATCGCCGGCGCGCTATGCTGCGCGCCTTCTGACCGAATTGGCTGCAATGAAGCTCGCCATCCTCTCCCGCAACAGCAAGCTGTATTCAACCCGCCGTCTGGTGGAGGCGGCGCGGGCGCGCGGCCACACCGTGCGCATCCTGGACCCGTTGCGGTGTTACATGCGCATCACCGCTGGTGATTTCGGCATGCACTACAAGGGCAAGCCGCTGACAGGCTTCGATGCGGTGATTCCCCGTATCGGTGCCTCCATTACCCGTTACGGCACCGCCGTGCTGCGCCAGTTCGAGATGATGGGGGCACGTACCCCCAATCCCTCCGACGCGATCCTGCGGGCCCGCGACAAGCTGCGCGCGCACCAGGTGCTGGCGGCCAAGGGGATCGACATGCCGGTGACGGTGTTTGGTGACAACCCCGACGACACCAATGACCTGCTGTCGATGCTGGGCCCGCCACCGCATGTGGTGAAGCTCAATGAGGGCACGCAGGGCAGGGGGGTGATCCTTACCGAAAAGCTCAGCGCTTCCAAGGGCACCGTCGAGGCGTTGCGGGGGCTGTATGCCAACTTCCTGATGCAGGAGTTCATCGCCGAGGCGCAAGGGGCCGACCTGCGCTGCCTGGTGGTGGGTGACCAGGTGGTGGCCACCATGCGCCGGCAGGCCCAGGAGGGCGACTTCCGTTCCAACCTGCATGCGGGTGGCACCGCCGAGCCGGTGCAATGCAGCAAGGCCGAACAGCAGGTGGCGGTGCGCTCGGCCAAGGCGCTGGGGTTGGGTATAGCCGGGGTCGACCTGATCCGCTCCAAGCGCGGCCCGTTGGTGCTGGAGGTCAACTCCACGCCCGGGCTGGAGGGGATCGAGAGCGTATCCGGCGGCGACGTGGCCGGGCGGATGATCGATTACGTGACCAGCCTCAAACGTTGAGGTCGCCGGTGCAATTTGTTTGCACGGTTTTAACAAGCCTTTAATCCAAGCCCGCCTAGGCTGTCCCCACTGTGCCCAGCCCTCCTCAGTGGGTCCGGTGATCGGGAATTTTCAGGCCCTGGCGTTTTTCGCCAGGGCCTTGTTTTTTGGGTGCGGGGTGTCTTGTTGTTGGGAACCAAGCGCTGCGGTTACAGTGATCGCCCATGTCAGACATAAGGAGTTGTCCATGTTCAAAGGCTTGATGCTGTTTTCATTGTGCGTTTTCTCGCTGTCGGCGGTTGCGGCCGCTCCAGATCTCCCGCTCCAGGCGAACACGCCCTTTCAGGCGCAGCAGGCAAAGGTCCGTTCCGACCTGAGCGCTGGCGAGATATATAGCGAAATCACGGTAGAGGACCGGGCAAAAGTAGTCGCGGCGCTTGACCGTATGTCCGGTATTATCGGTGACGGCGATGCTGAGCAGCTTTCCCCGGATGCAAAGGTTGCGTTTTTCAATGAGCAGGAGATCGTCAATACGATCCTCACCAAGGTCCGCCGTGACAGCCGCCTGATCTGCCGTCGCGAAAAGTCTGTCGGCTCCAATCGCCCGACGACCACCTGCCTGACCTTCGCCCAGCGTGAGCGTATGCGCGAAGATGGCGTAGAGGGCCTGCGGTCGTTGCGCCCCAGCAAGTCCAATAGTGACGCCAATTAAGCTCCTGCGCCGATTGCAGTCGTGAGAAGTTAACGCTGGCTATGGTGTAATTCCGGGGTGACGGGCTGGTCCCGTCCATCACGTTCCAATACGAAGGTAATCGCACACGTGCGCATTCTTGTAATCGAAGACAACAGCGATATTGCCGCCAACCTTGGTGACTATCTGGAAGACCGGGGCCATACCGTTGATTTCGCCGCTGACGGCGTGACGGGCCTGCACCTGGCCGTGGTGCATGATTTTGACGCCATCGTGCTCGATCTCAACCTGCCGGGCATGGATGGCATCGAGGTCTGCCGCAAGCTGCGCAATGATGCGCGCAAGCAGACGCCGGTATTGATGCTGACTGCGCGCGATTCGCTGGACAACAAGCTGGCCGGCTTTGATTCCGGTGCAGATGACTACCTGATCAAGCCGTTTGCGCTGCAGGAAGTTGAAGTACGGCTCAATGCACTTTCACGTCGCGGCAAGGGTGCCCACACCCGCGTGCTGGAAGTAGGGGATCTGGAATACAACCTGGACACCTTGGAAGTGCGCCGCCAGGCCAAGCTGCTGCAGCTCAATCCGACCGCGTTGAAGATCCTGCAGGCCTTGATGGAAGCTTCCCCGGCGGTGGTTACCCGGCAGGAGCTGGAGACCCGCGTCTGGGGCGAGGAACTGCCGGATTCGGATTCGCTGCGCGTGCATATCCACGGTCTGCGTGCGGTGGTGGACAAGCCGTTTGATGCGCCAATGATCCAGACCCGCCACGGCATTGGCTATCGCATCTCCGCGCCAGATGCCTGAAACAGCCTTGCCTGAGTCCGTGCGCAAGCGTGGGCGCTATCGCCGGCGCCTGCGCAGCCGCATTATTGTCTCGTTTGTGCTGTTGGGCTTTTGCCTGACGGCATTGTTCGCGTTTGCGACGAACTGGGCGCGCACCCGCGTGGAGAACCAGCTCGTCGAAGATGTGATGAATCGCAACCTGGACGCTTCCTGGCAAAGCTACATGCAAAGTGGCGGCAAGGACGTGGTTGCGCCGGTCCAGCAGATCAAGGCCTACCTGTACAGGCCTGACAAGCTGGATGGCCTGCGCCGGGATTACCCGGAGTGGGAGCACCTGCAGGACGGCATCCATAATTTCAACGGGGTGGACGGCGAGGGCAACCCGTTTTATTACAAGGTGGGTGTGCGCAAGACGCCGGATGCCTGGTTCTTCATTGCCTACGACATGGGGCAGGCGCTACGCGGTGAGCAGCAGCTGAAACGTGCGCTGGTGCTGTCGGTGGTCGTTTTCAGCTTGCTGTCCTGGGTGTTGGGCTGGTGGTCCGCGTCCAGGGTGATGCGCCCGGTTTCCGATCTTGCCTCCCGGTTGCGTGCCTACCGCGGCGGCAATACGCACCCCGAACCTTTGGCCCCCCGCTTCCCGGATGACGAGGTGGGGCAGTTGGCCGAGGCATTGGATGATTACTCCGAACGATTGACCGAAGTCGTCCAACGCGACCGCGAGTTCAATGCCGACGTCAGCCATGAGCTGCGCACGCCCCTTGCAGTGATTCGCGGGGCAACCGAGTTGTTGCTGGCGCGGCCGGGTATCGACGAGAAGATCGTCCAGCGCCTGCAGCGCATCCAGCGTGCCGAGCAGCAATGCAGTGACTTGATTGCTTCGTTGTTGTTGCTCTCCCGCAACGAGCGCGCACAGGGCAGCAGCAATGTCGCCCGCGTTGCCGAGCAGCTGCTGGAATCGCACAGGGCACAGCTGGGCGGCAAGCCGCTGGAGCTGATCCTGGAAGGTAGCCGCGAGTTGGTGATTGATGCACCGGAATCGGCATTGTCGGTCGCGCTCGGTAACCTTATCGGCAATGCGGTGAAGTACTCGCAGGAAGGCAAGGTGCTGGTACGGGTGGGGGCGAACGCTGTCGAGGTGATCGACAACGGTCCGGGCCTGAGTGAGAAGGATGCGGCCAGCCTCTTCCAGCGCGGCTATCGCGGCACCCATGCGGGGCAATCACAGGGTGGAGGCATTGGCCTGTCCATCGTCAGTCGCCTGTGTACGCTGTACGGTTGGCAGGTGGATATCCGGCCGGGTGATGTACGCGGAGTCGTGGCAACGCTGACGTTCGCACCGGAGTAGCTTCCTATTGCCGGGGAATGCATCCGGCGCATGGAAAGTACGAAGGCATCACCTGCGTAGCCCGGGTAAGCGCAGCGCACCCGGGGAATGACCGGCTCATGTATATCCGACCACACTCCACCAACCCCGGAAGGAGCATCGTTGGCCGGTCAATGTCATGGCCGACGACAGTCCGGGTAGCGCCAAGGTAGCCCGGCTAAGCGAAGCACACCCGGCGCAGAAAGATCGCGGTTGAAGTGCCAGGCTGCGCATCACCCGTTCTGGCGAGGCTGTCATTGGCCGGCCAACGAAGGCCCGCGCGCTGTCGCGCTCCACCGCTACTCCGGACAGCCATACATGCGCCAAGGCTGCAAGGCATCGCCGCCATTCAAAGCAATGCCGGGTTTCAGCGTGCAGCGTCTGCAAATGCGCGGTAGCGTGCGTCCAATGCTTCAACCTGCGCCTGCAGCGCATCCGGGTGCCCATCATTGACGATCACGTCGTCGGCAATGGCCAGGCGCTGCTCGCGGCTGGCTTGTGCCTGGATCATCTGCTCCGCCAACTGCGAGGTGATGGCGTCGCGCTTCAACAGGCGCGCGTGCTGTACGGCCACAGGTGCATCCACCGCAAGAATGCGCTGCAGCCAGGGATAGCTGGGCTTGCCGCCTGCCTCGGTCAGCAAGGGGATGGCGGCAATGGCATAAGGGCTGGCAGCCCCCTCGCATTGCGCGCGCACCCTTGCGCGGATGGCGGGGTGGGTGATGGCCTCCAATGCCCGCCTGTCATCCGGGTTGGCAAAGATCCGCTGACGGAGGTGGGCGCGATCCAGGCTGCCATCTGCCTGCAGGACTTCATCGCCAAACAACGCGGCAATCTGTGCCAGTACCGGGCTTCCCGGGGCAACTACCTCGCGTGCTGCCAGGTCCGCATCGGCCACGGTGATGCCCAATGTTTCAAAGCGGCGGCTGACTTCACTTTTACCGGAGGCAATGCCGCCGGTGAGGCCGACGATGAAGTTGCTCATTGGGGGTGGGCCTTTGGGTCAGCGAAGCCGCTTCTTGAGGAGCGGCAAACGTGAAGCACCTGGATTCAGAATCCCGACCATTGCCTGTAGGCCGCGATCATGGGGTCGCCCCACATGAAGACCAGCCAGCCGGCGATGGCCAGATAGGGGCCGAAGGGGATTTGGGTGTTGCGGTCCTTGCTGCCGAAGTACAGCCACAGGGAGCCGATGATGGCGCCCACCAGCGACGACAGCAGAATGATCGGCAGGATGCCCTTGATGCCGCACCAGGCGCCCAGCGCGGCCAACAGCTTGAAGTCGCCGTGGCCCATGCCTTCCTTGCCGGTGATCTGCTTGAACAGCCACCAGACCGACCAGAGGGACAGGTAACCGACCGCCGCGCCTATCAGTGCGGGTTTGGCGGGCATGTACAGGTTGTCCATGCTGCCTATCAGCCCCAGCCACATCAGCGGGATGGTCAACTGGTCCGGCAGCAGCCTGGTGCGGAAGTCGATGCCGGACAGTGCCACCAGGAAGCAGCTCAGCACGATGGCGCCAAAGCCCTGCCAGCCAAACCCGAACTGCCAGACGCTGGCCAATACCATCAAGGCGGTGACCAGCTCCACCAGGGGGTACTGGATGGAAATGGGCTCATGGCAGTGCCGGCACTTGCCGCGCTGGATCAGCCAGCTGAACAGCGGGATGTTCTCGTACCAGCTCAGCTTGTGCTTGCAGTGCGGGCAGTGCGAGGGCTCCACCACAATACCGGGCGGCGGCGGCTCGTAGATGTCCGGCAGCTCGAGGATCTCGCGGGCATCACGCCGCCACTGCCACTCCAGTCGCTTGGGCAGCCGCAGGATCACTACATTGAGGAAGCTGCCGATCAGCAGTCCCAGGCCGGCCGCGGCGGGAAAGCCGAGGCCGGGATGCTGGTCGAGAAATGCCATGCGTTAATTATCCAACAATCGAGGCCAGCTTGAAGATCGGCAGGTACATGCCGATGACCATGCCGCCCACGACCACGCCGATGAATACCATGATCATTGGCTCGATCAGGCTGCTGAGGGCGTCCACGGCGTTGTTCACTTCCTGCTCGAAGTACTCGGCCACCTTGAACAGCATCGAGTCCAGCGCACCGGCCTCTTCGCCGATGGCCGTCATCTGCACCACCATGTGCGGGAACAGACCCACCTGCTTCATGGCCATGTTCACCGGGTAGCCCACCGCGACATCGTCGCGCATGCGCAGGACGGCATCTTCATAGACGCTGCTGCCGGTGGCCCCGGCGACGATGCTCAGTGCCTCCACCAGCGGGACGCCGGCCTTGAAGGTCACTGCAGTGGTACGGGCAAAGCGGGCAATGGCGCTGTTGTGCAGGATCTGGCCGATGACGGGCAGTTTAAGTATCAGTTTGTCCATGTTGTGCTGCATGGCAGGCGACCGTTTGTACGCAAACATGAAGCCTGTGATGGAGCCTACGATGATCAGAAGAATTAGCCACCACCAGCCCACAAGGAATTTCGATGCGGCAACGATCATCTGCGTGAAAAATGGCAGATCGGCGCCGAAGCCCTTGAATACTTCTTCAAACTGGGGGACGACCCATATCAGCAGAATGGAGCTGACCAGCAGGGCGACAGCAATGGTCATCGCCGGATAGAACAATGCCTTCTTGATCTTACCCTTCAGCGACTCCAGATTTTCCTGGTAGTTGGCAATGGTCTCCAGCACTGTTTCCAGTACGCCTGCACCTTCACCTGCGCGGACCAGATTGCGGTAGAGCTCATCGAACTGCACCGGGTGCTTGCTGATCGCTTCGAAGAGCGAGGAACCGCCTTCCAGGTCGGCCCGGATCTGGCCGACCATTTTGGCCATGCGCGGGTTCCTGTGACCGCTACCAATGATTTCCAGCGCGGTCACAATCGGTACGCCCGAACGCATCATCGTCGCCATCTGGCGACTGAAGAAGGCGATATCCTTGGGCTTGATCGGCTTGCCGGCTGCGCCGAACAGCGGCTTGGGCTTGGGCTTGACGACAGTCGGGGTAATGCCCAAACGGCGCAATTCCGCCTTCAACAGGCTGGCGTTTTTGGCGTCCTGCTCGCCCTTCATCTTGACGCCGCGCTTGTCGGTCCCCTCCCAGACAAACGGCAACATCTGGCTGGTGCTACGTCCAGCTGGTTCGTTCTTGATTGCGTTACGGGTAACGGCCACTTTCTTCTCCCCGTCCAAGCTTCCCCAGCCCGGACACCAGTAGCAATGGTAGCGGTTCATTTGCTCTGCAGCACACCCATACGACAAGTTTGGTGGCCTTCGTCACGTCTGTGCCGGAGTGGAGTGGGTGAAAATACAGGTCACATTGTGACGCAATTGGTCATGTTGGGCTGTGGGTCAGGGTTCTGTCGGTGGGGGGCTTCCCTTATTCGCTGATGCTGCCATCATTGCGCCCGGGGAGTAGGGGGTGTTTGTTCAGTTGGCACGCAACCTGCTTTGTAACCCCATGCGGGGCAGGCGCTGTGCCTGCAACCATGTTCTCACTTCACACCTCTAGGGGATGTACTCATGAAGAAGCAGCAAGGCTTTACCCTGATCGAACTGATGATCGTGGTCGCGATCATCGCCATTCTGGCCGCCATCGCGCTGCCGCAGTACCGCAACTACACTCAGCGTTCCTCGAATGGCGCCTGCTTGGCTGAAGCCAAGGCGTTCATGAATGGCGCCGTTGCAGATGCTGCTGATGGACGTGATTCGACCGACTTTGCGGGCAGCGCTTGTGAAAGTATTTCGAAGGACTCGATTGCTGTTGCTGACTACAACGGCGAAGAAAGCATCACCTTCGAGCCGTACGTCAAGGGCAACGAGGATCTGAAGACCGATACCATCTGCAACGCGGGTAGCGGTTCCTGCCGTCTGGACAAGTAATCACCCGCGTATAGCGGCGGTTACAGTGGAACCGAGCCCCGGCGTAAGCCGGGGTTCGTATTTTCGGGGTGGGTAACTGCCCTGGTCCGGGGAGCGGCAAGGGTATGCAAGTGGCATCGATTGATGTGCGATCACGTTGGTTCGTAGTGCTTGGTGCCGTGTGTGCGCTCGTTGCCAGCGCTTGCTTTTATCCAGGCCTGGGGGGGCGGTTCATTTTTGATGATGTTGGGAACATCGTAAAAAATGATGCAGTGCACATTCAGAAGCTGACGCTGGAAAATCTCCTCTACGCGGCTTATAGCTTCCGGGCAGGCCATGGTTCCAGAGCGCTGTCGATGCTTAGTTTTGCGCTGGACTACTGGCGCGGCGGCTTGGATCCGGGGGTGTTCAAGGCTACCAATCTTCTGATCCATGCGTTCACTACATTGGCGCTGGCCGCCTTTCTTCGGCGGCTATTGATTTTCGCCCGCTGGACAGCTAGTCAGGCTGCCTGGGGTGCGTTGATTCTGGCTTTGTTGTGGGCTGTGCATCCGCTGCAGGTGTCCTCAGTGCTATACGTGGTGCAGCGCATGCAGGCGCTGGTTACCTTGTTTCTGGTGCTCGCATTGTGGGCGTACATGGGGATGCGCCAGGCCCAGATGGAAGGGGAGCGAAGCTCCCGCCACGCTTGTCTGGTCGTGCTGTTCTGGGTCCTTGGATTTGCCGGTAAGGAGGATGCGGTGTTGTTGCCCGCGTACACCTTGGCGTTGGAATTGACCGTCTTGGGTTTCCGGGCGGCCCGGCCTGGTACGGAAAAGCTGCTGCGCCGAGGCTATCTGTTCATGACGCTGGCCGGTGGTATTGCCTATCTACTGGTAGTTGTACCGCACTTCTGGAGTTGGGGTTCCTATCCCAGTCGCGACTTCTCCAGTTACGAGCGGTTGCTGACGCAGGGCAGGGTGTTGGTAATGTATCTGGGGCAGATATTGCTACCACTGCCGCGTTTGATGCCGTTCTATTACGACAATTTTGCTGTTTCGCGGGGGCTGATGTCGCCGCTCACTACCTTGCCCGCCTGGGGGTTGATAATTGGTTTGCTGGTGTTGGCTTGGCGCTGGCGCGCACGTAATCCGCTTTTTGCACTGGGAGTGATGCTGTTCTTTTTCGGGCATTTCATGACCAGCAACGTAATAAATCTGGAGCTGGCATTCGAGCACAGGAATCACTTCCCGCTAATCGGGGTGGTTTTGGCACTTGCGGGCTTGGCTGTTGCAGGTTGGCGGCGCTTCGCGCTGCCAAGGGTGTTGGCTGGGGTCCTGCTTGGGGGGCTTGTTGTGATGCTGGGGGGGCTCACTGTGTGGCGAGCTCACTCTTGGGGAGATCCTCTGCGTTTTGCATCTTCGATATTGCGGGCTGCTCCGGATTCGGAGCGTGCCTGGATAGTCATGTCTTCGGTATTCGTGGACAGGAGTGCATTCAAGCCAGGTGCTGACCTTGATCGGGCGATTGTCATCACGTCCGAAGGTGCCAGGGTCCTCCCCAATTCGGCGTTGTTGCCGTCCAACGCCCTTATTTACAAGAGTATCAATGGCACCGTTGCTTCGCAGGACTGGGATCTGTTCCTGTCGCGCATGCGCCACGCAACGATGAATGCTCAGAACAAAGGGATCGTGTGGACTTTCATCCGCAATGCGAACCGAGGTATTCCAATGGACGAGCGTGGCGTATTGCAGACCATCGAGATTTCCTCAGATCGAATAGCATTCACTGCAGATCAGAATCTGCAGGCAGGTGCATTCATTTACAATAAGACCAGGGAGCCGGGTAAGGCGCTTTCATATTTCCAGGCTGCAGTGAAGGCGTCCCCGCCGGACGATCCGGGTGTGGTCAAGTTGATAGCTCAACTGCGCGAATTGGGGCCTCAGGATTGGGCGCAACAGTTGGAGCGCACCCGGCAGGACCAAGCTCTGGCCGTGGCTGCCAATGCGCGAGCGATCACGGATTAGTGTTGCGTTTAGGGGATGCTTCGGTAGTTGGGGGGGGAGTTGGCATGCTTCCTGCTGCCTTGTAGGGGCTCACAGGGGAATTGGAAAGGAAGATGTCTAGAGAGGCCGCTGGTTTTACGTTGATCGAGCTGATGATCGTTGTTGCCATCATCGCGATTCTTGCGGCTGTTGCATTGCCGCAGTATCGCAACTACACGCAGCGATCGGCCAATGCTGCCTGTCTGGCAGAGGCGCGGGCATACATGAGTACCGCTGTGGCTGAACTGGCTGACTACACGCTGCCCCCGGGTTACGAGCCCAAAGCATGTGATGCAAGCACAAGTCTTGGGCTGACCGCTTCGGATTTCGCGACCCCCAGGACGGTAACGTTTGAGTCTCCGATTCGGGGCAATGTGGATCTGAAAAGAAAAGTCGAGTGCAACACCGGTAGTGCTCAGTGCGGCATGCAGGACTGAAAGGGAAGATTGAGCCTGACTACAAGGTACGCTTCATCTGATTGGCCGGGATCAAGGTGCCTTGCAAGCCGGAGTTTGGTCGTTCCCGGTGTTCATTGGTGTATCTTGTCGTGGTGAGATGGCTGGGGCCTGCGGAACTGCTTTTGCCTAGCCGTATCGATGGCCCCTTGCCTGGCAATCGCAGGTTGGGTATCCGAGGTTTTTTGCGTCAGGACAACTGTGAAAGGCCCCATCGCACGTGGCACCTTGGCTACCAGTCTGGTACTGGGGCTGCGCCTGTTGGTGCAGGCCGGCACTTTGTTGCTTGTCGCATGGTTGCTTGGCCCTGATCAGTTTGGGGGCTTTGCAGGTGTTGCGGCCTTGGCGCTGGTCATGGGTACGTTGTCTCCATTTGGCACCCATCTGGTGTTGTTGGGGGCGGTGGCGAAGGATCCGGGCCAGCGTGATCGCATCCTGTCCTATGCAATCCCCTTTACATTGGGGTGCGCCAGTGTTCTGTTGATCATCTTCCTGGGACTTTCTGGCAGTTTGCTGAAGGGATCGTTGCCATTTTCTGTGGCTTTCATGATCGGCTGCACGGAGATCGTTCTGCAGCCATTGCTGGCCTTGATGAGCTCCGAACACCACGCGCTTGGGAGGGTGGCGCGGGCGCAGCTGCTGCAGCTATTGCCCCTGGTGCTACGCCTCGTTGTTGCGGCTATGGTGCTGTTGCTGCAGATCCCTTCCGCTTTAGTTGTTTACGCAACAGGCTATCTTTTCGTTTCCCTGTTGGCGCTGGCTGTCGGCATGCGCCTGCTGCCATCGCCTTGGCCACCAATGCGTGCATGGCGGCTGCCCAGTAGTAGCGAAAGAGTATTGGCGATGGGGTATGCAGCGATCAACATCACCAAGGCCGGGCCATCGGAATTGGACAAGACGCTTGCCCTCCGCGTGCTGCCTCCGGTGTCGGCAGGTCTCTATGCAGCAGCGACGCGCGTGGTTGGCGCCGCGACCTTGCCTGTTGCTGCGATGACATTGTCGGCCCTGCCTCGTTTGTTCCGTGATGGTTATGCTCTGCCTGGCACGAGGCGGCTGCTTGCATGGATGCTTGGTAGTGCATTTGCATACAGCACGTTGCTCGCAGCGGTCTTATGGCTGGCATCCCCGGTTTTCGATCTTGTTTTCGGCTCGCGCTATAGCGGTATAGGGGAAATGGTCCGCTATCTCTGTGCCGCGGTACCTGGGATGTGCTTGCGCCTTGTGCTCGGAAGTGCCCTGATGGCATTGGGGCGGCCTTGGATGCGTGTGACATTCGAGCTGGTTGGAATTGTTATGCTGATTGTCTCCGGTATCGTCCTGACCCGGCATTTGGGGTTGGTGGGCATGCCGATGGCGATGCTGATTTCGGAGTGGGTGATGGCGGGATTGGGGGCGATATTCCTGACCGCAGTCATGCGAGTGCCCACCCCATCCCGCTGAATCCGTTGGAAGGGTCTGAGATGTTGCTGCCTAGATTTCTGGATGCAAAGGTCAAACGCTATTTGCAACGCAAGGGCTACGTGCAGGTGAGAGGAGAAGATCCTTCAGCCATGGCGCGTAGAGAATGTCTTGTGCGGTCCCAGGCAATAGATCTTGTTGTGGACGTGGGAGCCAACATTGGTCAGTACGGTTCGGCCATGCGCGGGCTGGGTTACGCCGGGCGAATCATATCCTTCGAGCCAATGAAGGCTGCCTGGGAAGAGCTTCAGTTGAAGATGCACGCTGATGGCAACTGGGAAGGATTCCAGCTCGCCCTTGGGCGTGATTCTGGCATGGTTGACCTGCATATTGCCGGCAATTCTGTCAGTAGTTCACTGCTTGAGATGATGCCGAGGCATCTTCGCAATGCGCCTCGTTCCGAGTACGGGGGCAGTGAAAAGGTGCCCGTCCGCCGGTTGGATGACGTGTTGGAAGAGGCTGGGATTTCAGCACTCAATACCTGGTTGAAGTTGGATGTGCAGGGGTTTGAGTGTGAGGTGTTGGCAGGGGCGGGGCGTCTATTGCAGCGCAGCAGGATTGTGCAGTTGGAGATGTCGTTGGTCCCACTTTACGCGGGACAGGCTCTTTTTTCCGAGCTGCTTGATTTAATGGATCAGGCCGGGTTCGAGCCAGTGGGGTTTGAGCCGGGATTCCAGGAGCCCGAGACTGGGGTGATGCTGCAGGTTGATGGACTGTTCCGCCATCGCCGCTTCGGTGACTCACGCTGATTGGAAGGTGTTGTGTGAATAATAATGAAGCTGGGAAAGTCTTTGCGATAATTCTCGCGTCCGGGGTGGGGGAGCGATTTCGCTCTGAAATGCCGAAGCAGTTCTTGAAGCTCGCCGGTAAAACGGTACTGGAGCATACGCTGGATGTTTTTCAACGGCATGCTGGAATAGATGAAATTCTGATTGTAATTGCCTCCGACCAACGATTGGTCGTCGAGGAAATTGTGGTCCGAGGCAATTATGGGAAAGTCTCGGGGATCATCAATGGCGGTGCGACCCGGCAACAGAGTTCTGCTGCCGGTATTGCCGCTGTTAGTGTGGATTCTGCAAAAGTGCTGGTACACGACGCGGTTAGACCATTATTGGATGCTGCGACGATTAATCGCTGCATCAATGCGCTGGACGATTTCGACGCGGTTGATACGGGAATACCGTCACCGGATACGATTATCAAGGTCGATGAACAAGGGGCTATCAGTGAAATACCCGATCGTTCCCTGTTGCGCCTCGGGCAAACCCCTCAGGCATTCAGATCCGGAGTGCTGCGCGAAGCGCATCGGCTTGCGCGCAACGATGATGCAGTCAAGGTGACAGACGACTGTGGCCTCGTTCTCCATTATGGTTTGGCAGCGATACACGTTGTTGAGGGTGATGTAAGCAACGTCAAGATTACCTATCCATCTGATATCTATCTGGCTGACAGAATTTTCCAACTGCGTTCGCGCAGTGCTTCGGAGTCGATTCATCTGCCGGACCTGAAAGATAAAGTGATCGTTGTATTCGGCGCGAGTCGGGGGATCGGTCAGCGGATTATTGAGATCGCTGATGCAGCTGGAGCCAAAGCTATCGGGCTGTCGAGGGCGCAAGGGCTGGATGTTGCGGATGCCGGTTCCGTTGCGGCGGCGCTGGCAGACGCCCAGCGCAGGTTCGGGCGCGTTGATGGGGTGGTCAATACGGCCGGCGTGCTGCGTACAGGTCTGCTCGACGGTTTGGATTACGCCTCCATTGACGAACAGCTCCTTACCAATCTGCGCGGTAGCGTGGTGGTGGCCAAGGAGGCGTTTCGTGTGATGAAGGGATCGGGTGGCAGCATTGCGCTTTTCGCCTCGAGCTCCTACACACGAGGGCGTGCCCGTTCTGCGTTGTATTCGGCTACCAAAGCGGCGGTCGTGAATCTGATGCAGGGGTTGGCAGAGGAATATGCGTCGTTTGGGGTCCGGGTCAATGCCATAAATCCCGAGCGGACCGCGACACCGATGCGTGCAGAGAATTTTGGGTTCGAGCCCGCCAGCGAATTGCTCCCGACGGACAAGGTTGTGCAGGCGACCTTGTCGGCGCTTTTTTCAGGCGCTACAGGGGAAGTGGTCGATGTCAGGCGCTGAGTTGGGAGGGATGGCGAAAAGCTTTTTTTTGCTGTTGGCAGCATTGCTGGGTCGGTTGTTTGTGTGGCCGCTGGTCGCATTGTTCCCCCGTGGTGGCGGTCGCGTGGCGGTAATCGGTAGGCAGGACGGATTGTTCCTGGACAATGCAAAATACTTCTTCTTGCAGGCAACGCAGGAATTTCCCAAGGTGCGGTTCGTATTTATTACTGAACGGCCATGCGAAGTCGAAATGATTCGTGCCAGAGGTGGCGAGGCACTGCTGTACCCAAAGCTGAGCGCATTATGGTTTTTGCTCCGCTGCGGTGCCGCCGTGGTTGACGATGTCGCTTGGTTCCGACAAGGGCGAGTGCTGCTGCTGGCAGGTGCGAAGGTGGTTCAGCTATGGCATGGTGTGGGGGGCAAGCGGATAGAGCGCGACCGCTGGGCAAACGAGGCCGGTCGCCGGATTGCGTGGTTGCGGAAGCTTGAGCTTGGAGTCAGACTTGCCGCATATAGGACTACTGGGCGATGGCCCCGTTACCACCTTGTTGCAGTCACGTCACGCTTCTATCTTGAAGAAGTATTCAAGCCGGCATTTCTCGCAAAATCATTTGTGATTTCCGGCTACCCAAGGAATGATTTCGGCCAATCCTTGCGTGGATGGCAGTGGCTACTCGCATGGGACAATGTTGATGCTCAGGTGCGTGATCGGCTGCCAGATTGGCGTGTCGCGAAACGACGTCTGATCCTTGTTGTTCCCACCTTCCGCGATTCAGGTGCGCCTCCATTACAACTGGATATGAAGACGCTTTCAGAACTTGACGCCTGCGCGGCAGCTGAAGGTTTGGAGTTTATTTTCAAGTTTCATCCGCTCGACTCCAATGCGCTTGCCATCGATGGGGAGCATTTGCATGTCTGTGATCCCGGGTCGGATGTATATCCATTATTTCCCGAAATATCGGCATTGATCACGGATTACTCGTCGATCGCTTCGGATTTTCTCTTGATGGATAAGCCGGTGTTGCATCTGTTGCAGCAAGGGACGGGTTCTGTTCCGGACAGAGATTTCCAGTTTCCGCCGGCGGACGTGATGGCCGGAGTGGTTGTTGATAACTGGGGACAACTTTTGTTTGAACTGGTCGCCCAGATGCAAGCCGATGCTCATGTCCAGACGCGCTCCATTCTGCGGGGCAGGATGTTCGATGATCTTCCGCAGGCGTTGGCTGTGCCTGCAATTGTTTCCAGGATGCAGTGTGGGGAAACCCGCCGTTGATCTCGCTCCAATCTTCCGGGTGCGCATAGTGCGCCGTCAACCATGAAAATAGCCTTCTTATGCAAGCGACGTTACACGGGTAAGGATGCCCTTGGTGATAGGTTCGGACGGCTCTATGAGGTTCCGTTGCAGTTGGCTTTGCTGGGGCATGAGGTGACGGTCTTTGCCGTCGACTACCATGGTGGTCTTGCAGCTGGGAATGTTGAAGTCCCGGTCCGCAGGGGGCGCTTGCAATGGCGTTGCAGTTCTATTGGTGTTGGTCGGTGGTTGTCGATCGGGATGTACCCGCTGCGCTTGCTATCTGATGTCAGGGGGGTGGGTCCGGATATTGTTATCGGTGCATCGGATATTCCACATGTTTCACTCGCCGTTTGGATTTCCACGCGTTTGAAAGTGCCTTGTGTGGCCGATCTCTATGACAATTTCGAGAGTTTTGGGCAGGCAGGAATACCGGGCTTCAAGCCAGTTTTTCATTATGCGCTGAAGAGGGCTGACCTGATACTCGCAGTCACCAAGGCTCTGGCGTGCAAGATCGATGAAGATGGTCTCTCGCGGGAGCCGGCACTGGTACTGAACAACGGGGTTGATAGGGCGGTTTTCTTTCCAGGGGATCGTGATCAGGCCAGGGCACGGCTTGGTCTCCCGGTTGGTGCCAAGTGCATTGGAACCGCAGGTGGACTGTCGCGTATGAAGGGGCTCGATGTTGTGTACGCGGCATGGGGGCAGCTCTCGGCGCGATGCGAAGACGTGCATCTGGTGCTGGCCGGGCCTACGGAACCCGGATTTCCACCGCCTGTCGGCGACAGGGTTCACTATCTCGGGGAGTTGCAGGGGGGCGAAGTTGCGGACCTTTTCCGTAGTTTAGATGTTGGATTGATACCTATAGCGGATTCGGCATTCGGACGCTATTGCTTTCCGCAGAAAGCCTACGAGATGCTGGCATGCGGGTTGCCACTGGCGGTTGCGGGTGTTGAGGAAATGCGTGGGTTGCTCTCAGATTTCCCGTCGATTCTCTACAGGCCTGGAGACGTTGGCGAGCTGGTGGACGTGGTCGAACGACAATTGAAGTCACCAGTCGTCGTGGATGTTCACGTCAAGGGTTGGCCTGAGTTGATCGCTGATGTCGAGCCAAGGCTGAAGGCGCTGGGAAAGTAGAAGGTGGATTGGATTTCGTTGGATATTATTTCGACGATGGGCGCGAGGCCTTCACGGCTAGTCTGTAATGACTATGTGGTCGCACCGCTTTTGATGATACTCGCATATTGACCGGCGACGGAAATATAATCGAATTTGGCAAGTACCTGAGGGCGAAATGCGGCTGTCCATTGCCAAGCTAGTTCTGGCTCATTCATCAATCGAATGATTTGTTCAGCCAGCGAGCTGGGCGAACGTGGGATGGCAACGTAGGGTGGCCATTCGCCATTGAAGACTTCCTTTACTGCCGGCACCTGGGTTGTAACAACGGGGCAGTTGCATCCGATTGCCTCTACCATTACCAATCCAAGACCTTCCTGGTCCCCAGACTGGGCGATCAAAAACGGGGCTATTAGTGCAGTTGCGCGGCGGTAAAGATTTGGGAGTTCTGCCTGTTGTACTGCTCCGAGAAATCTGATTTTATTTGAGATTCCAAGTGCATCTGCCAAGTGCATGCAGGCTTCTTGCTCTGGCCCAAATCCAGCAATGCTAAGGCTGGTGTCCGGATGTTTTTGTAAGACAATTGGTAGGGCTTGGATAAGATCCTGTAACCCTTTTTTTTCAACAATCCGCCCTACAAACAGCAGTTCGGTGCGGGACCGTAGAGTGGCGTTGTCGGGGGTGAAACGTCCATTAAGGTCGGTCCCCATCGGCGCAATGGCTACACGGTCCGGTGGTATGCCCAGTACGGTTGTTTCATCGCGCATGGCTTGGCTTACTACGGTAACGCTGGAAGCATGCTTAAAAACAAGTTTCTTCAATCGAGAAAATATTAATCCTCGC
The DNA here is from genome assembly GCA_032112995.1 of Stenotrophomonas sp. Classification (GTDB taxonomy): domain Bacteria; phylum Pseudomonadota; class Gammaproteobacteria; order Xanthomonadales; family Xanthomonadaceae; genus Stenotrophomonas. Next base: position 29,042 of record DAMCTY010000040.1, read on the forward strand.
AAGGCAAAAAGATCCGCGCCGTGCGATGTGATCGTAAACCTGGCTTGGTGCCGTGTAATCAGGCGCGCTATTGTCACAGTCAGGCCTTGGGGAATGACCCAGTGTGCATGAATGAAATTCGGCCGCTGTTTGCGCAGAAGTCGTATGAGCGTGAACATCTGCCCAAGCAGGAAGCCAGGCACGAGCAGGACCATCCAAGGGTGACGGGATAAGTTGGTGACGATCCCTCCGTTGTTGACCAGTTTTTCAAGTGCGGCCGGGGCATAGCGATAACGCACTACCTCGACGCCATCGAGGATTTCAGTCGCATGTGCCCCCTTCGCATGAGGACAAAGGACCGTGACCTTGAATTCGTTGGTTAGTCTTTTGGAAAGCTCATGGACGAAGCCTGGTTCAACATCATTGCGCCAACGTGGATAGGTGGAGGCAATCACCAGCAGGCGGGGAAGAGTCTCAGGCAGGTTTGAACCCTGCGGAGTCATTGTTTTGTGCCCTCTCCCTTGGCGGCAAGGTAGGTCAATCCTGTGATCTGCTCGGAGATCAACCCGATCAGGAATATGATCACCGCCGCGCTGAACAGCAAGGTGCTCATATTGGTGAAGCGATGCATTGTCGCGAACGTATAACCGTAATATCCCAAGCCAGTGAGAAAGAACGCCGCAGCAATCGGTGCAAACAACTTCATCGGCGAATACAACGTCGCGATCTTGAAAATGATCAGCAGAAACCGGATGCCATCCTTCAAGGGCCGGATGTGGCTGCCATTGCCCACCCGCTTTGCGACCGGGATCGGCACGTAGGCCACCGGGTAGGCGCTGCGGAAAAATGCCATGGTGCTGGTGGTGGGGTAGCTGAAGCCATTGGGCAGCAGGTGCAGGAACTCCCGGAACTTGTCCGCGCGCACCGCACGGAAGCCCGACGTCAGGTCATCGATGCGATGCCCGGTCATATGGCTTGCCAGTCGGTTGTAGAAGGCGTTGGCCAGACCCCGGTGGAAGTTGGCCTGGCCGCTACCGTCGCGTGCGCCCACCACCATGTCGAAGCCTTCATCGAGTTTCGCCAGCAACTGGCCGATATGCTCCGCGCTGTGTTGGCCATCGGCGTCCATGAATACCAGCACCGCGCCATGTGCGGCGCGGGTGCCACGCTTGATCGCGGCGCCGTTGCCCATCGAGTAAGGGCTGCCAACTACCTTTGCCCCCAGCCCGGCGGCGATTTCCGCGGTCGCGTCGGTGGATCCGTCATTGACGACGATGATCTCCGCGTCCGGGTAGGCTTCCCTAAGCCCGGGCAAGGTCCTCTTCAACCCTTCTGCCTCGTTCTTGGCGGGCAGGATGATGCTCAGTTCACGCACATTGAATACCGGTAGTTCTCCCCGCGGGCATAGTAGCTGGGTTCGGCGACAGGGAGGGTGTCCCGCGTCAGATCTTGGCCCCTGCTTACCTGCGGGGTTGGGAGGCCGGGCTTAGAATGTCCACTTGATCGCCTGCCTCCGCCTGGGGGTGGGGCGGCTTGGCCCGGGAGTGAAGATGCGGTTTCTGGTTTGTGGTGGGGCGGGGTACATCGGCAGCCATATGGCGCGCCTGCTGGCTGAGCATGGGCACGCCGTAGTGGTGCTGGATGACTTGTCCAACGGGCACCGCCAGGCGGTGCAGTGGGGGCCCTTGCTGCAGGTCGACCTGCTTGACCCGGCCGCGTTGGAGCAGGTGTTCGCCGCGCAGGTATTTGACGGTGTATTCCACTTTGCCGCGCGCTCGGTGGTGAGCGAATCGATGGCCCAGCCATTGGACTATTACCGCTGCAATGTGGTGGGTACCTTGAATCTGCTCGACGCCATGCGGCGGCATGGGGTGGGGCGCTTCATTTTTTCCTCCACAGCGTCGGTGTTCGGGCAGCCGCTGCAGGCGGAGATCGACGAGCAACATCCACGGCAGCCTATCAATCCTTATGGCAGCAGCAAGTTGATGGTGGAGCAGGTGCTTGCCGACGCCGCCGCCGCGTACGGCCTACGCTCGGTATCGCTGCGTTACTTCAACGCCGCGGGTGCGTCTTACGATGCATGCATCGGCGAGGCCCATGCCTGTGAAACCCATTTGATCCCCAATGTGCTGCGTTCGGTGCTTGGTGCGGCACCTGCGTTGAAGATTTTCGGCGACGACTATGCCACCCCGGATGGCACCTGCATCCGTGACTACGTACACGTGGAAGACCTGGCCGATGCCCACCTGCGGGCCCTGCACTTTCTGGAGCAGGCCCCCGGAGCGCATGCCTTCAACCTTGGCAATGGGCAGGGCTTCTCGGTGCGGCAGGTGATTGACGCCGCGTCGCGGGTGGTTGGCCAGTTGGTGCCGTACGTGGTGGCGCCACGCCGGCCGGGCGACCCGGAAACATTGGTGGCCTCCAGTCGAAAGGCACGCGAGGTATTGGGCTGGGAAGCCCGTTGGACGGTGCTGGATGGGATCATCGAGTCCGCTTGGCGTTGGCACCGTGCCCAGCCCTGGTAGGTGGCAGAAGCCGCTGCTGATCCTATCCAGCTCAGGCCCCGGGGTGATTGCCCGAGCCTGTGACGGGCATCCGGGGTGCAGGTGCGCGCACTTGATGAGCTCATGGGTACAATTGCCGGGTTACCGTCCGTCCAGGGGAAAACCATGAATACCGCCGTCACCGCCAATTTGGTTGGCATCACCGGTATTGCCCGCCGGCTTGTGCAGGACGGGGCGCTGGACGAGGCGACGGCCCGCACCGCCATGGCCCAGGCGGCTGACGCCAAGGTGCCGCTGGCGCAGTGGCTGGCCGACAAGAAGCTGGTAAGCGCCGCTCACATGGCCGCTGCCAACGCCATGGAGTTCGGCATGCCCTTGCTGGACGTGTCGGTGTTTGATGCCAACCAGAGCGCGATCAAGCTGGTCAGCGAGGAGCTGTTGCGACGTCATCAGGTGCTGCCGCTGTTCAAGCGCGGTGGCAAGCTGTTTGTCGGCACCAGTAATCCCACCCAGCAGCTGGACGAGATCAAGTTCCAGACCAACCTGGTGGTTGAGCCCATCCTGGTGGATGAAGAACAGATCCGGCGCACGCTGGACCTGTGGATGGCCAGCAATGATTCGCTGGGTGACAGCCTGGGTGGCGATGACGAGGGCATGGGCGACCTGGACGTCGCTGCCGGCGACGAGGACATGGGCGGCGGCGGTGATTCGGGCATCGATGCCAAGGGCGACGACACGCCGGTGGTCAAGTTCGTCAACAAGGTGCTGGTGGATGCGATCCGCAAGGGCGCATCGGACATCCACTTCGAGCCCTATGAAGATGACTACCGCGTGCGTTTCCGCATCGACGGCCTGCTCAAGACCGTGGCCAAGGCGCCGGTGAAGTTGAATCAGCGTATTGCCGCGCGATTGAAGGTGATGTCGCAGTTGGATATTGCCGAGAAGCGCGTGCCGCAGGATGGTCGCATCAAGCTGAACCTGTCCAAGTCCAAGCAGATCGACTTCCGTGTCAGTACCTTGCCCACCTTGTTCGGCGAGAAGATCGTGCTGCGTATCCTGGATGGCAGCGCGGCCAAGCTGGGTATCGACAAGCTGGGTTACGAACCGGAACAGCAGAAGCTGTTCCTTGAGGCCATCCACAAGCCTTACGGCATGGTGCTGGTCACTGGCCCTACCGGCTCGGGCAAGACGGTGTCGCTCTACACCGCGCTCGGCATCCTCAACGACGATACCCGCAATATCTCCACGGCCGAGGACCCGGTGGAAATCCGTCTGCCCGGCGTCAACCAGGTGCAGCAGAACAACAAGCGCGGCATGACCTTCGCGGCGGCGCTGCGTTCGTTCCTGCGACAGGATCCGGACATCATCATGGTCGGCGAAATCCGTGACCTTGAAACGGCCGAGATCGCGATCAAGGCAGCGCAGACCGGTCACATGGTGTTGTCGACGCTGCATACCAATGATGCACCGCAGACCATTGCGCGTCTGATGAACATGGGCATCGCACCGTTCAACATCACCTCGTCGGTGACCCTGGTCATTGCCCAGCGCCTGGCCCGCCGGCTGTGCTCAAACTGCAAGCGCCCGGTGCAATTGCCGGAGAACGCATTGCTGGCAGAAGGGTTCACGGCGGCGCAGATCGATGCCGGTGTGCAGCTGTTCGAGGCGGTGGGCTGCGATGAGTGCACCGAGGGTTACAAGGGGCGTACCGGTATCTACCAGGTGATGCCGATGACCGACGAGATTGCGGCCATCGTCCTGCAGGGGGGCAACGCAATGGATATTGCCGATGCCGCGCAGAAGATCGGGGTCAATGATCTGCGCCAGTCCGCCTTGTTGAAGGCATCGCAGGGCATCACCAGCCTGGCCGAGATCAACCGCGTCACCAAGGACTAAACCTACATGTAGTGCCGAGCCATGCTCGGCAAGCATGCGGCCTGATTGGTAGTGCCGAGCCATGCTCGGCAGCAGGCTTGGCCGGCGAGCCGATGCCGAGCATGGCTCGGCACTACAGGGGCCTTATTCCATCCCCAGTTTTTTCAGCTTGTAGCGCAGTGCGCGGAAGGTGATGCCCAGCTGGGCGGCGGTGCGGGTCTTGTTCCAGCGGTTCTCTTCCAGCGCCTTCTGGATCACGTTGCGCTCCATCTGCTCGATGTACGAGGGCAGGGCGGCGCTGCTGGGGTCGATGTCGACCAGCGGCGTGTCGATCGGCGCCTCAATGGCTTCTGGCAGGGCGGGTGCGGGTAGGGCGGCAGCTGTGGGCACGGGCGCGGCTTGCGGCAGGCGCAGGTCGCTGGCCGCGATGGTTTGGCCGTCGGCCAGTGCAAGCGCGCGTTCCAGGATGTTCTCCAGCTCGCGCACATTGCCCGGGAATGAATAGGCGGCAAGCGCCTCCACCGCACAGGCAGCCAGCTCCGGGGTGGGCTGCCCCTGGGCGTGTGACAGGCGTCGCAGGATGGCATCGGCCAGCTGTGGCAGGTCGCCGCGGCGTTCGCGCAGCGGTGGTACCCGCAGCTCGATGACGTTGATGCGGTAGTACAGGTCGTGGCGGAAGCGGCCGTCCTGGATCAGGGCGCCCAGGTCCTTGTGGGTGGCCGACAGGATGCGCACGTCCACCGGTACTTCGGTGGCGGCGCCCACCGGGCGCACCGATTTTTCCTGGATGGCGCGCAGCAGTTTGACCTGCATCTGCAGGGGCAGTTCGGCCACTTCGTCCAGGAACAGGGTGCCGCCATTGGCAGCCTGGAACAGCCCTGGCTTGTCGGCATGGGCGCCGGTGAAGCTGCCCTTGCGGTGGCCGAAGAACTCGCTTTCCATCAGCTCGCCGGGAATGGCGCCGCAGTTGACCGGGATGAACGGCCCGGCGGCGCGGGCACCCTGATCATGGATGGTGCGGGCGACCAGCTCCTTGCCCACCCCCGACTCGCCCAGAATGTAGACCGGGGCCTGGCTGCGTGCGACCTTGGCGATGGTGCCACGCAGCTCGTCCATCGCCGCCGAGGCGCCGAGCAGACGCGTGGCGTTCTCGGGGGGCGCGGACGGCGCCGGCCGTGCGGCGTTGTTGAGTTCCAGCGCATGCCGTACCAGGCCGCGCAGGACGTTGATATCCACCGGTTTGCTGACGAAGTCGAAGGCGCCGGCTTTCAGTGCTTCCACTGCCAGGTCCATGCTGCCAAAGGCGGTGATCATGGCCACCGGCGTGCGCGGGTAGTCGCGGGTGATCTCGGTGACCAGTTCGATGCCGTTGCCATCGGGCAGGCGCATGTCGGTCAGGCACAGGTCAAACGGGTTGCTGGCCAGCAGCTCGCGTGCCTCGGCGAGGTTGGCGGCAGTGCTGATGCGCAAGCCCATGCGGCCCAGGGTGAGGACCAGCAGCTCGCGGATGTCGCGTTCGTCATCGACGATCAGGGCGCTGTTTGTTGCATTCATGAAGAGACGATAGCCGAGGAGGGCGGCTGCCTACAAACGGGGGCGGGGCCCGCCGGTAGTCAGCGGCCTTGTGCAGTGAAGGCGGTCTTGGGGGTGCTCAGGGTCAGGCGGAAGCATGCGCCGCCGCCGGGTACCGATACATAGTCCAGCTGCGCCTGGTTGGCGCGGCAGAGCTCGCGGGCGATATACAGGCCCAGGCCGGTGCCATGCTCGGAGGTGGTGTAGAACGGGCGGAACAACTGCGCGGCAATGGCATCGGGGATGCCGGGGCCGCGATCCATCACGTCGATCACTGCGTTGCGCTCGCCGGAGGCCACGCGTATCCGCACCCGAGCCGGCTCTTCGGCCACCCGGCCATACTTCAGGGCGTTGTGCACCAGGGCGGTGAGCACCTGGTGCAGGTGCCGTGAATCCATCAGCGCCGGTATCGAGGGCTCGCGGATGATGACCTCCAGACTATCGGTGTCCTGCGACAGGGTCTGCTTGTACTCGAGCACGAAGCGGCGCACGAAGGCCGCCAGGTCCAGGTTTTCGGGGTTGGCGCGCTCGCGCCGGGCCATCGCCAGCACGCTTTCAACGATGCCGTTGGTGCGCTGGCATTGCTGGTGGATGATCTGCAGCAGGCGTCGGTCCGCGTCCCCTATATGGTCGGATTCCTCCAGTAGCTGGGTTGCGTAGTTGATGGCTGCCAGCGGGTTGCGGATCTCATGGGCCAGGCTGGCCGAGAACCGGCCCAGGGTGGACAGGGTGAGTGACTCGGCGCGCTTGGACACGACGCTGGTGTCATCCAGGAACACCAGGGTCAGGTCGCTGTCGGCCAGCAGGCGGGCAAACCGGGGCAGGACCTCGGGCTGGTCGGGTATCAGCTGCAGCGGCTGTTCCTCCTCCTGCCAGCCGCTGCGCCAGCGTTGCAGGCGGCGCGACAGTTCGGGCGAAGCGTTGGCAAGGGACTGGGGCTCGGCGCCGGTGTCGTCCTCGCTGTCGCCGAGCAGGGCGCTGGCTGCCTCGTTGGCAAGGGTTATCTGGCCGGCCGCATCCACCACCAGCACACCGGTACGCATGCGGCGGATGATGAGTTCGTTGACCTCGAACAGATTGGCAACCTCGGCACTGCGCCGGTCAGCCAGTTGCTGGGTGCGGCGGGTGCGGCTGCCGATCTGGTAGCTGATGAAGGCCAGCGCCAGGTAGCTGGTGACGAACATCGCCAGTTCGGCCAGGGTGCGCAGGTTGTCGCTGCCTTCGAATGCCTGCCAGATGTACTCGGCGACGCTGGCGATACTGGCCAGCAAGGCCAGCATCATGGCGCGTGCCAGTGGCAGCAGCAGGGCGGCCGCGGCAATGTTGAACAGCAGCGACATTGAAATGCCGGCGCTGGCACCGGGCAGTGCATGGCTGAGCAGGGTGGCCGCCACGATGTCGATCAACACGCTGCCGAAGACGATGGACTGCAGCCAGCGTTCGTTACGCCCCCAGAGCAGCAAGGCCAGCGAGACCAGCAGGTAGCCCACGGCCACTGCCTTGGCCAGCAGCGGGCGGTGCGCTTCGCCGGCAAACGGGGTCAGCGGGCTGAACACCAGTGCCGCCAGCAGGGTGGCGATCAGGACCCGGTACAGCGCGAAGAAATACAGCTCGCGCCGCGGTATGGATTCGATGCGGTCGAGCAGGGAGGTACTGGGGCCCAAGCCGGAGCTCCTATCCAGGCGTCATCCTCCAAGTATAGGTGCGCAGGGGGCGCCAGACGATACGTGGCAGGTGCCGCACTTTCACGTGCAAGTTGCTGAAAAAACGGCGGAAAACATGCCGGATATGGCCATTTGTACAGACTTCTTTGCGCCCCGGCGTCGGCTCGGCCACAATAGTGGGCCCGCCGCAGTCCATGCCGGCGCCCCCAAGCAGGGCCCGAGGAGATGCGTGCGGTCGTTCCTATTCCCACGGTGACGCATGAATTTCCACGAGTACCAGTCAAAACAGCTGCTTGCCGAGTACGGCATCCCGGTTCCGGCCGGCAAGGTCGCGGCTACCCCGGATGAAGCCGTTGCAGTCGCCCAGTCGCTGGGCCAGGGCCCCTGGATGGTCAAGGCGCAGATCCACGCAGGCG
>DAMCTY010000041.1:0-4441 GCA_032112995.1 Stenotrophomonas sp.
CTACAGGTGAAGCGGGGTAGTGCCGAGCCATGCTCGGCAAGCGGCTTGCCCGGTAAAGCCCCAGCGGAGCATGGCTCCGCTCTACAGGGGGATGGGCTTGATGCCCCCCCCCAAAAAAAAAGAAGGCGCGGATCGCTCGATCCGCGCCTGAGGCGACGAGGGAGAGGGTCCCGTCGGCTCTACACTCAATAGTTCAGGTTCTGCTGCCAGTAGGTCTCGATCTGGCGGACCAGCGGATCCGGCAGCGGCACGTAGTCCAGCTGGCGGGCCTGTGCGTCGCCGTTGGCGTAGATCCAGCGGAAGTACTCGACCGTGGCCTTGGCACCCTCAGCACTCTTGGGCTGCTTGCGCATCAGGATGAAGTTGGTGGCGGTGATCGGCCAGGCCTGCTCGCCCGGGGCGTTGGTCATCACCAGGTAGAAGTCACGTGCATTGGCCCAGTCGGCGCTGGCGGCAGCCGCCGAGAAGGTCTCGTCACGCGGCTGCACGAAGTTGCCGGCGGCGTTCTTCATGCGCGAGAAGGTCAGGCGGTTCTGCAGTGCGTAGGAAAACTCGACATAGCCGATCGAGCCGCGGATCTGCTTGACGTAGGCGGCGACGCCTTCGTTGCCCTTGCCGCCGATGCCTACCGGCCACTGCACCGAGGTGCCTTCGCCGACGCTGGTCTTCCAGTCAGCATTGACCTTGGACAGGTAGTTGACGAAGTTGAAGGTGGTGCCCGAACCATCGGAACGGTGCACGACGGTGATCTTGGTGTCCGGCAGGGTCAGGCCGGCATTGAGCGCGACGATGGCCGGGTCGTTCCACTTGCTGATCTTGCCCAGGAAGATGTTGGCCAGGGTCGGGCCGTCGAGCTTCATCGCACCGGCGTCAACGCCCGGCACGTTCAGCACCGGCACCACGCCGCCGATCACCGAGGGGAACTGCACCAGGCCGGAGGAGGCCAGTTCTTCCGGCTTCAGCGGGGCATCGGACGAGCCGAAGTCCACGGTGTTGGCCTTGATCTGGGCAATGCCGCCGCCCGAACCGATGGACTGGTAGTTGACGCGCTTGTTGGTGGCGGCGCTGTAATCGGCCGACCACTTGGACATGACCGGGTAGATGAAGGACGCGCCAGCGCCGGTGACATCGGCAGCGTTGGCGGCGAACACGGACGACGCAGCGAGGATGGCGATGGCTGCGCGCGATTTGATGGCGTGGATCACGAATGGCTCCTGGGAGGTGAATGTGCGGTGAGTTCCGCCCGGCGCCTATTCCATAACCATTTGATGACAATGCAGCGTCTGTCATATGACGCATACATGACAGCGTTTCATGCACTCAGAACGCGGCTTTCACCGCGTTCGGCAGCGGGTAGTGCTGGCCTTGTGGGGTGAGGGTGTAACGCTTGGTGGGCAGCGATGTGCGGGTCTCACTGCAGTTGCCGCCAGCATCCTCGTGTTGCTCGGTGTAGTCGCCGCGTTCACGGAGGTACAGGGTCGCCCAGCCTTGGGCCGGCGGCGGGCCGACCTCGAGGGTGCGGCTGCGTTGCTGGAATTCGCCGGCGCAGTTGGTGTCCCATTCGCCGCCGTTGCTTTGCATGACGATGGGGTCGGTGATTGCCTGCAGGCGGCTACCGTCGTGCACGAACAACTGCAGTTGTTCCTCGCCGAACGGATTGGCGCGGGAGGAGCCGCTGCGGGTGATGCGCACGCCAAAGGCACGGGTATCGGCGGCGAGCCGGTAACGGGCGGTATCCAGATAGATGCCGTCAACCCGGATCGCATCGCTGCTGACCGCATCGGGCAGGCGCAGGGCGGCACGCGGCTGCAAGGTGTTGCTGTCAACGACCAGGACGTCAAGGTCGCCGGCCTGCACGTCGCCATTGGCTTCTTCCGGCCCCAGCAGTGGCACCGCGATCAAGGTCAGGCGCGTGTCGGCCGGCCAGACCCGGCAGGCGCCACGGCTGGCGTCGATGGCCCAGCCGGTACGTTCGGGCAGGGCCTGGCTGTCGCGCTGCTGGTATGCGCGGGTGATGCGCGCCGCGCTGTCATCGCCACAGTCCTGGCCCTGGGCGAAGAAGGGCAGGACGAGCAGCATTGCGATAGAGGCAAGGCGCATGGTGGCATCCGGTGCGGGCATCAACCCACAGCATACCGTTGCCGCAAACGAAGGACGCCCCTTGCGGGGCGTCCGTGTACTGCTTGCAGTCGCTGCTTACCAGAAGAACTGCAGGCGGGCTTCCAGGATATTGGGCTTGTCGCTGACGAAAGCGCGGCTGCTGGTGCTGTACTTCTTGCTGTCGACCATCACATAGTTCAGCGAGGCCTTGAAGTTGGAGCGCCAGTACCAGTTGGCACCCACGGTCCAGATGTCCATCTTGCCTCCAAGCACGCCGTCCACCAGCGGGGCGCCGCCAGCCACGGCCGGGGCACGCAGGCCACCGTCGTTCAGGTCAATGCTGTCAAAGCGTGCACCCAGCTGCCACATGCCACGGCCCGGCTCATCCGGCAGGCCCAGGCTCGGGGTGCCACCCTTGTAGCCCCAGGTCTCACCGGTGACGTTCCACACGCCGCTGATGTAGTAGCCGTCGGTGCTGTAGTTGTCGTGGTCGTAGCGCTTGACCTTGGAGCTGTAGTACTCACCCTGGGCCTTGAACGGACCATGCACGTACATGGCTTCGGCACCGATGGTGCTCAGGCGGTCGGTATCCTTCAGGTCGCCGCTGTCGACCAGGCGCACGGTGGCCAGGTCGGCGTTCGGGCGCGCGCGCCAGCGCAGGGTGTCGGCATCGGTGTCGTAGTCGACGTAGCTCAGGCCCAGGTGCAGGATGTTGCCCTTCTCATTGATCGGGGCGAAGGTGCCGCGCACGCCGTAGCCGCTGCCATGGGCCAGGTCGCGGGTCAGCTCGCGGCCGAAGGCCGAGGCGGTGACCGACCAGTTGGCGTCGCCGACGCCGTAACCAACGCCGAGGCGACGGGCAACAGCGTAGGTGTTGGTGACGGTGGCTTTGGAGATGAAGTCGTTGTTCTTGGTGCTGGACAGTTCTTCCAGGCTGTTGGGCTGCTTGAACTGGCCGGCCTGCAGGAAGTGGTTGCTGTTGCCGCCCAGCTTGTACTTGATGTTGGTGTCCAGGAACTTGTCGGCCTTGGCGTCGTAACCCACCACCCACTCGACGTTGCCCGGGCCCTTGCCCTTCAGCACCAGCTCGGCGCGACGCAGTTCGAACTCGCTGTCCTTGCCGTTCTTGGCAACGCCGTTCAGGTCGGCCTTGTCGTTGTCGAACCAGTTGCCGTCGGCCTGGACCAGGCCTTCGAAGGTGATTTCGGAACCGCCAATAACGTCGATGGCGACTTCAGCGTGTGCAGCCGGCGCGAACAGTGCAGCAGCCACGGCCGCGGTGAGGAGTTGGCGATGCAGTTTCATTGGGTGGGTAGCCTTGCAGGCAGGTTGAGGTTGCTGCGAAGGCTAGGCTGTAAAGATTGCGTAAATGTGACAGTCCGGCGACTGTTATGGCCCAGGCAGGGCAAGCACCTGCGCATTTGGCAGGTGCGCTGTTACCGGCAGGTGTCGTGCAGATGGCAACTGCCGACGCTCAGGCGGCGTCGGCGGTCTTGTCCTTGAAATGGCAGAGGTCGCGGATCACGCATTGCGGGCAATCCGGTTTGCGTGCCTTGCACACATAGCGCCCGTGCAGGATCAACCAGTGGTGCGCATCCTGCAGGAACTCGGCGGGAATCACCTTGACCAGGCCATCCTCCACCGCACGCACGTCTTTGCCAGGTGCCAGCCCGGTGCGGTTGGCAACACGGAAGATGTGCGTATCCACCGCCATGGTTGGCTGCCCGAACGCGGTGTTGAGCACCACATTGGCAGTCTTGCGACCGACGCCGGGCAGGGCTTCCAGCGCGGCACGGTCGGCGGGGACTTCTCCTCCATATTTTTCAACCAGGATGGCGCAGGCGGCAATCACGTTCCTGGCCTTGGCATTGAACAGGCCGATGGTGGCGATATAACGCTTGAGCCCTTCCTCCCCCAGCGCGAGGATGGCCTGGGCGGTGTTGGCCACCGGGAACAGCTTGCGTGTGGCCTTGTTCACGCCCACGTCGGTGGCCTGAGCCGACAGCGTGACCGCGACCAGCAGCTCGAACGGAGTGTTGTATTCCAGCTCGGTCGTGGGGTGTGGGTTGAGTTCGCGCAGGCGGGTGAACATCTCCAGTACTTCGGCTGCGCTCATGCGCTTGCTGCCGCGCGCGGTGCCGGCCTTGGCAGGTGGGGCCTTCCTTGCCGGGCGCTTGCTGGTGGTGGCCTTGCGGGCCGTGGTCTTCTTCGCTGCGGTGCTAATCATTGCGGTGGGCTTCCGGCGGCCTTGGCCTTGGCCCGGGCCAGGATCGCGGCCGCCGCCGAGGGCAGGGCAGGTTTGCTGTTGGCCGCGGGCGCTGGCGCACGTCGCGCCTCACGC
>DAMCTY010000041.1:4451-36318 GCA_032112995.1 Stenotrophomonas sp.
GCGGGCCAGCCGCGCCGCACGGGCGCGGTGGCGCTCACGTGCAGCCCAGGCCGTGCGCAGTTGCTCCTGGGCCTGTTGCAGGCGTTGTGGCAGCTCCGGGTGCAGCGGGTCCAGGGCGGCGTCGCCGGCCTGCGGCTGGTAGTCCATCAGGCCAGCGTCGAGCGCTGCATCCAGAGCGTCGTCCAGTACCAGCTGCAGCAGCTGGCGGGGCGGGGCGTGTGCGGCGGGCATGGCGTGGCTCAGCAGTTCCTGAATTCCGGCTTGCGGCGTTCCAGGAAGGCACTGGTGCCTTCACGCATGTCCTGGGTGGAGAACACCAGGCCAAATTGCGCGCTTTCGTATTCCAGCCCTTCCTCGATGCCGCATTCGCCACCGACGTTGATCGCATCCAGGATGCCGCGCAGCGCCAGCGGTGCGGCGTTGGCCAGTTGCACGGCCAGCTTGGTGGTCTCTGCTTCCAGCTCTGCGGCGGGCACCACCCGGTTGACCAGGCCCAGCTGCTGCGCCCGTTCGGCACTGATTGGCGCACCCAGCAGGCACAACTCGAGCGCGGCGGCACGCCCGCCCAGGCGAAGCAGGCGTTGGGTGCCGCCGAAGCCCGGCACCAGGCCCAGGTTGATCTCTGGCTGGCCGACCTTGGCGCTGTCGGCGGCGATGCGCAGATGGCAGGCCATGGCCAGCTCCATGCCACCACCCAGTGCGAAACCGTTCACCATTGCGATGACCGGCTTGCTCAAACGTTCAATCCGGCGCATCAAACGTTGGCCAACCAGCGAGAAGTCGCGGCCTTGGACCGGGGTCAGGGCGTTCATCTCGGCGATGTCCGCGCCGGCCACGAATGCCTTGCTGCCAGCACCGGTCAATACCACCACCCGTACCGCCGGATCCTGCGCGGCGGCTGCAAATGCTGCGTCCAGTGCCTCCAGCGTCTGCCGGTTGAGCGCGTTGAGCTTCTCCGGGCGCTGCACGGTGATGGTGTGGACGCCATCCTGGGTGCGGGTAGAAACCGGTGCATCGGACATACAACTGGACTCCTGAAAAGTTAAAAAAAAGTGAGCCGGGAACTACTGGAACCCTTGCCCTGTCTGAATCGGCGTCGTCAGTGGCGGACAGCCTTTGTGACGGCTATCCTAACCCGTCGCCTCTAGCGGCATGGTTGCCCTGAGACACCTTTCCTGGAGAACTGTTTGATGAAGTTGCGTTCTATCGCGGTCGCCGTGGCCGCTCTGGCCATTACCGGCGCTGCATTCGCCCAGGACGTCTCGTCCGAGAAGGGCAAGCTGAGCTATTACTTTGGCTACGATTACGGCAACAACCTGGCCGAACTCACCGGCCGTGGCGAACAGCTGGACATCGCATCGGTGGTCAAGGGCCTGCAGGACGCCTACGCCAAGAAGCAGCCGGCCATCACCGCCGACCAGCTGAAGCCGGCGGTCGAGGCATTCCAGCGCCGTGAGCAGGGCCGTGCCCAGGCTGCCAAGGCCGAGTACGAAAAGGCCGCCGCTGAAAACAAGACCCGCAGCGACCAGTTCCTGGCCGCCAACAAGGCCAAGCCGGGCGTGCAGAGCCTGGCCAACAACGTGCAGTACCGCGTGATCGAAGCTGGCAACGGTGCCAAGCCGACCCAGGCCAGCACCGTCGCGCTGGAAGTCGCCGGTCCGTTCCCGTATGGCCAGCGCCCGACCGAAGCCCGCCCGGCCCAGTCGATCCCGTCGATCAAGCTGAGCGAAGTGGAGATGGCGGCGATGCGTACCACGCTGCTGCAGATGCCGGCCGGTGCCAAGTGGGAAGTGACCCTGCCGCCGGATCAGGCCTACGGTGCCGATCCGCGCACCCCGTTCCCGCCGAACGTGGCTGTGCAGTTCGAGATCAAGCTGGTCAGCGTCAAGTAATCGCGAGCAAAACGTAAGAAGAAAAGCGCCGGTGGCAACACCGGCGTTTTTTTATCCAGTGAACGGGCAGGGAGCGGAGCGAACGGCTCATCAACCTGACCGTGGGCGCGCGTTGGGTCTCGCCGGTGGCCCCCCAAAAAAAACCGGCGCCCTTGGGCGCCGGTCGGTAAGCCTGAACGTCGCTGCGGTTTTTTACAGCGACGTCAGTTTCGCCGCACAGCTGCGGATGCCTGCCTGCTCGACGGTGCTGACCATGCCGATGGCCTTCAGGCTGCTGGCGGTGTCGTTCATGCAGCGCAGGTACTGACCACGGTTGCCCTTGGCACCCACCCTGCACAGGCGGTCCTGGGCCTGCACGTTGGCACCTGCAATCATGCCCGGCGCCTTGAACAGCTTCACGCCGGTATCGCAGCTGCCGATACGGGCGTTGCCGCCATTCAAGCCCCAGCCTTCATCGGCGAACACACCCAGGGTCAGGTCAACGATACGCGCGGCATCGGTGCTGTCGCTGTTGGCCGGTTCCATCAGTGCATCCGGCTTGAGCACGCTCTCGAAGTGCGAGAACGACGAGCCGCTGGCCACTGTCGCCGGTGCATACAACAGCGGTCGCCCGCTGCGATCGGCGCCGGCCATCTGCCCGGCGACATTGCCAAGCGCGGCCGTCATCGCAGTGCCGGCTTGGGCTGCCGCCTTGATCAGGTTGGCATCGTTGAGATTGACGCTGAGGGTCGGGATGGTGGCGTTGACCGAAGCGTCTTCTGCCATGCCCGGCGCCGTACCCGGATCGGCGGAACTGGCGACATTGCCGATGATCGCGGCCACTGCGCCAGCGGCCTGCACATTGGCGGCCTTGATCTCAAACGCGCAGGTGCCGCGATTGACGTAGGCCACCTTGCCGGCAAGGCTGCCTGCCGGCAGCGCCTCGCAGGCATCGGCGGTGTCCGGCCCGGTGCCATCATTGGCCACCACCACCGGCCCCTTGAAGTTGGCCGCAGTGGCCGCTGGCCCGAATGACGCGGTGCCGAAGAACTGCGATACCACCGACGTGCCGCTGACCGACAGGACCAGTGCCGGATCCAGCCACAGCGGGGTCTGTGCCTTGGCGCTGGCACCGTCCCAGGCGGGTGCGCCACGGGTCTTGATCGAGGTGGCGCGCAGCGCGTTGGTCATCGACGCATCGGTGAAACGCTTGCCGGTGAGGTTGTCGTAGGCGTTGTCGGTGTAGACGTCGGAATAGCCGTAGTAGCTGGGGATGCCGGTACGTTCACCCAGGCGGCCGCTGGTGTAGCCGACGAAGCCGGAGAAGCCCAGGCCGTGGCCGATTTCATGCATCACCACGTCCAGGAAGTTGATCTGCCCGGCAGGCGTGTTGCCGTCCAGTCCGTAGTACCAGCCCGAGCCGGTCATGCACGGCGAACCGTCGGGGTTGCTGCCGCCCAGGTTGGCATTGAATCGACTGGTGATGTCGGTGCCGCTGCTGCTGATGGTGATGCGCGAGCCATTGACGGCGTTGGCCAGGGCGCCGTGATAGATCATGCCCAACTGAGCACCCGACGGTGCCGATGCAGCCACCCATGAGGCGCCGGCCGAGCCCAGCGTGCCGCCGGTGGCGGTGCAGGCCAGGTCCTGGAAGCTGGCGCCGACAAAGGTTTCCACATTGCTCTGCAGTACCGAGCCCCACAGGTCGGCTGCGTACTGGTAGACGATGCGCCGCTGTTCACCAACGCTCACGCCGGGGTTGCCGCCTTCCGGCGCACGCGCGGTGGTGTCATTGAGGCCCTTGCCTGCCGGGTCCTGGTTGACCGGGGTGATGACGGCAGCCTGCGCGGAGGCGGCATACAGCGTGCCCACGACCATGGCCGAGAGAAGTTGCGCCTTCATTTGGACACCTCCTGCCGATCATGGGAAACCGCGGCGCCGTTCTCCAGCAGTTGCACACTGCCATCGGCAGCGCGTTGCACGCTCAATGCGTTGAGCGAGGACAGCGGCAGGTCGGCCGTGGTCATGCCATTGCTCTGCAGGCGCAGGGTCTTGCTGGCATCGGCGCCGGTCTGCGGTATGCGTGCCCATGCGGCATTGGCGCCTGCGCTGCTGCGGGCAGCAGAAGGCATGGCGTTGGCCTTGTCGGACAAGGCGCGGATTTCACTGTCGCTGAGCTTGCGCAGCTTGCCCGTCTTTGCGTCGATGCCGGCGACCATGCCGTTGTCGGCGGTCTGCTCCGCAGCAGGAGGTTCGCTGGCCATGACCGAGGCAGCAGCCAAGGCCAGTGCGGGGAGCAAAAGGAGAGGTTTTGCCAATTTCATTTCCGTACTCCGTACAGAGTGAAGCGAAAAGGCGCTACCCGGCTGTAGGCGAATTCACAGGGCCTGAAATCAGGCCTGCGCGAACGCGCCTGCAATACGGGTAGTTCGGTGTCCCCCTGTCGGCAACCCGAGTGTGCCCTCGGATGAATGCAAGCTCAATAGTTGATGTGCGTCACATAATGAATGGGGTACCAACATCCCTGTGGGTATGGACGTCGCGCTGCGTTGCCGGTCACGGCCGACCAATCTGGCCTGTCCGCTGACACTTTGGCGCGCTACGCTAGCGCGATGCATGAATTTGTTGCTCCGCCACCGCCGCGTCTCATTTCCAGCCCCTGTATCGGAATCTGCGCCTTGGACCCGGCGGGCTTTTGCCGCGGTTGCTGGCGTACGGGTGCGGAAATTGGCGGGTGGATGGCGATGAGCGAGCGTGAGCGTCAACGGGTGATGGAACAGGAGCTGCCGCAGCGTGCGCGCGATGGCACGGCATTTGCAGCGCAGCTGGGCGGGCGGGAGCGTCTGCAGCAGGCCTTGCTGCCCTTGCTGGATGCACCGAACGGCCCCGGCTGGAACCGCAGCGAGCTGGAAGACCTGCTGCCGCCCGGGCCACCGGTGGAAGCGGCCGTGCTGGCCGGCCTGGTGCCGCGCCCACACGGCACCCAGGTGATCCTGACACGGCGCACCGAGGCGCTGCGCAACCATGGCGGCCAGGTCGGGTTCCCTGGTGGGCGCATGGAAAAGCGCGACCGCAACCCGCTGGCGGCGGCGCTGCGCGAAAGCGATGAAGAAATCGCGTTGGCGTCGAGCCAGGTGCTGGCGTTGGGTTACCTCGATCCGTTCATCACCATCACCGGTTTTCGGGTGACGCCGGTGGTGGCGGTGGTGGATCCGGATTTCGTTGCCCGGCCCGAGCCGGGCGAGGTGGCCGAAGTGTTCGAAGTGCCGCTGGATTTCCTGATGGATCCGGCCAACCTGCGGCAGGTGCCGGTGGACTATCACGGGCGGGTACGCCACGTGATGGAGTACACCTGGCCCGGTCAGCGCATCTGGGGCGCAACGGCTGCCATCCTCTACAACCTGCGTCGTCGATTGGAGCAAGTGGCATGACTACGAACAGCCCGCCGTGGACCACCCTGGTGGACGTTGCCAGCCTGGCCGCGATCCTGCAGGCCGATGCAACGCGGGTGCTGGACGCACGCGCAACCGCCAGTACCGAGGTGCGGGTGATGGATGCGCGCTTTTCACTGGCCGATGCCCAATCCGGTCGCGAGCAATACGCTGCAGGGCATATACCGGGAGCGTTGTATGCCGATCTGAACCTGGATCTGTCCGACCTGGGCAAACACGGCCACGGCCGTCACCCGTTGCCGGATAGCGAGGCGTTTGCGGCCACGCTCGGCGGTTGGGGGATCACCCCGCAGACGCAGGTGGTGGTGTACGACGCGGCAGACGGCAGCATGGCCGCAGCCCGGTTGTGGTGGCTGCTGCGGCTGATCGGCCATGACAAGGTTGCCGTGCTGGATGGTGGCTTGGCCGCGTGGCAGGCGGCAGGGCAGGCAGTGGAGGCCGCGCAGGTGGTGGTTACCCGCGCCGCACCCTATCCGGGCAGGTTTGATCTGGCGCAGGTGGTCAGTGCCGACGAGGTGCAGGCACGCTTGCCGCAGGCGCCGGGCTGGTTGCTGGATGCGCGCGCCGGCGAGCGCTATCGCGGTGAGGTGGAGCCGCTGGATCGGGTTGCGGGCCACGTGCCCGGTGCGGTCAATCGTCCGCTGGCAATGAACCTGCGCGATGGCCACATGCGGCCGGCGGCCGAATTGCGTGCCGAACTGCTGCCCTTGCTGGGTGACTACGCACCCGCGCAGGCGGTAGTGATGTGCGGTTCCGGGGTAACTGCCTGCCATCTGTTGCTGGCGTTTGAGCATGCAGGCCTGCAGGGCCTGCGGGTGTTTGCCGATTCCTGGAGTGGCTGGTCCAGTGACGAGCGGCGGCCGGTGGCGGTTGGCTGAAAAGACGCGTCGCCGTGGCGGCGCAGGGATCCTGGGGGAACGATGACAATGCGGATGGGCCTGGTGCTGCTGTTGGCGCTGCTGTTGTTGAGTGGCTGTGACACCGCGCCGGACGCGTCAACGGCGATGAACGCGCGCCAGTACGCGCGCGACGTCGAACAATGGCGTGCGCAGCGGCTGGCGCGGCTGCGGGCCGGCGATGGCTGGCTCAGTTACATCGGCTCCGGGCGTCTGCGCCCGGGCAGCTACCGGTTGGGCAGTGCCCCGGGCAATGATCTGTTGCTGCCGGCGGGCCCGGCACAGCTGGGGCTGCTGGAGGTGGACGCAAACGGCAATGCCCGCATCGACGGCAAGCCCGGCAGCGGAGCAACCCTCAATGGCCACCCGCTGCGCCAGGCCGAACTGCGCCCGGGGGTGGCCGGCATGCAGGAGGCCAGTCGCATCAGGCTCGGGACGTCCGAGTTCTATCTTGTGCGCATGGGTAGCGTGCTGGGCTGGCGTTTCCGCGATCCCGGCTCGGCGCGTCGACGCAACTTCCAGGGCATCGAGCACTTTCCAGTGGACCGTCGCTGGCAGGTGCAGGCGCGTTGGCAGCCCTATGCTCAGGCCCGGCAGGCGGTGCTGTTGACCTCGATCGGTACGCCGTTGCCGGCGCAGGTGCCGGGTGAAGCGGTATTCGAGATGGACGGGCGTACCTTCCGCCTGCAACCGGTACTGGACAAGGAGGCGCTGCCATCGCGGCAGCTGTTCTTCCTGTTTTCCGACCGCACCAGCGGCAGGGAGACCTATGGCGGCGCTCGCTACCTGTACGCAGCCGAACCCCGCGACGGCAAGCTGGTGCTGGATTTCAACCGCGCCGAGAACCCGCCCTGCGCGCTGACCCCGCATGTGGTGTGCCCCATCGCACCGGCGGTCAATCGCCTCGACCTGGCGGTGACGGCTGGCGAGAAATTCCAGTATCTGCCGCAGTAGCCGGGGTTAGTCCGGCATCCGCTGCAGGTCGATTGAGCGCAGCACCAGCTCCCACGGAAACAAGGGGCCCGGATCCAGCTTGCGCTGTACGTTGTGACTGGGGTCATCGCTGGCCGGTTCCAATGCGGTGTCCAGTTGTTCGTGGCCGGCGATGAAGCGCAGCGACGGCAGGGTCTGTGGCAACCACTCCAGCAGGCGTACCAGCGCTGCAATCTGCGCTTCCGGGTAGGGCTCGGTCATGCTCTGGTGGTTGGAGTCGAACCAGTTTGGCCAGCGCCCGTTGTTGACCAGCTCGATGCCGATCGAACGCGGGTTGATGCCACGCACGTGGTGGGCCACCCGGTCCAGGGCCACGTATTGCTGGATGCTGCCGTCGCGGTCGATGTAGTAATGGCCGCTGTTGCCGCTGCCGTTGTCGTACAGGGCACGCTCGCCGTACTCGCGCGCGGTGGCCAGGTCCGGCAGTTCGGTGCAGTGGATCACCACCAGGTCGATGTCGGTGGGCTTGCGCTGCGCCAGCAGGTGTTCGTAGGGCAGCGGTTTGGCGATGATGGGCGGCGGCAGGTGCATGGGTGGATGCTAGCATTCACCCATGAATTTCCCCATGACCTGCCGCCAGCCATGAGCCGCGGCCACTGCATCCTGTCGCACGGCTTCGAGAGCGGCCCCGACGCCACCAAGGTCAAAGCGCTGGCCGAAGTGGCTGAACGCCTGGGCTGGAGCCACGAACGCCCGGATTACACCGACCTGGACGCCAGGCACGAGATCAGCCGGGTCGGCGATGTGCCGGCGCGCCTGCAGCGGCTGGTCGAACGCGCGGCCGAGATGGCGGCGCGTGGCCCGCTGGTGCTGGGCGGATCCAGCCTGGGCGCCTATATCTCGGCGATCACCTCGCTGCAGGTGCCGGTGGCCGGGCTGTTCCTGATGGTGCCGCCCACCACGATGGGGCCGATGCCGGCGCTGGACGCGGCGTCGGTGCCGATCAGCGTGGTCCACGCCTGGAACGACGAGCTGATCCCGGCCGCCGACGTGATCGCCTGGGCCGCCGAGCGCAGGGCGCGGCTGCTGCTGGTCGATGACGGCCACCGCCTGATGCGCCATGTGGACGCCTCGGCGCAGGCCTTCGAGGCCTTGCTGCGCGGTTTGTGAACGCCGCCGCCGGCCGATTCCGACGGCGCGGCGGGCAACTGCCTACAATAGCGGCCCTGGATGCCCCGGGGCCGGCCACCGTGCCTGCCCGCCTGGCTGGCCCGATTCCCTCTTCGAAAGTTGATATCTCCCGTGAATTTCTTTGTTTCCTGCGCCAAGGGCCTTGAATACCTGCTTGCCGACGAACTGCTGGCGATGGGCCTGCCGCGGGCGACCGCCACCATTGCCGGGGTCAATGCCGAGGGCGAGCTGCGCGACGCGCAGCGGGTGGTGCTGTGGTCGCGCCTGGCCAGCCGCGTGCTGTGGCCGCTGCAGGAATTCGACTGCCCGGACGAGAACTCGCTGTACCAGGGCGTGGCGGCCATGCCGTGGGACCAGCACATCAGCCCGGAGCTGACCTTGTCGGTGGACGCGCATGTGTCCGGTACCGCCATTACCCACGCGCGCTTTGCCGCGCAGCGGGTCAAGGATGGCGTGGTCGACAGCCTGCGTGACCAGGGCATGGAGCGGCCATCGGTGAACGTCGAGTTCCCGGATGTGCGCATCAACCTCTCGCTGCGCAAGGGCAGGGCCACCATCTCCATCGACCTGGGCGGTGGCCCGATGCACCGCCGTGGTTGGCGCATGGCGCAGAACGACGCGCCGCTGAAGGAAAACCTGGCTGCCGCCGTGCTACTGCGCGCCAACTGGCCGAAGATCCATGCCGAAGGCGGTGGCCTGCTCGACCCGATGTGCGGCAGCGGCACCTTGCTGATCGAAGGCGCCTTGATGGCCGCCGATGTTGCGCCGGGCCTGCAGCGCCACGGCAGCATCCCGCCCAGCCGCTGGCGTGGTTTTGACCAGGCGCAGTGGAAGGAACTGATGGCCGAAGCGCGCGAGCGCGAGCAGGCCGGTCGTGCCGCGCTCAAGCAGGTCATCCACGGCAGCGACATCGATCCGGCGGCAATCCGTGCGGCCAAGGAAAACGCCGAGGTGGCGGGCGTCAGCGAGGCCATCTGGTTCGGCGTGCGGGACGTGGCCGACGTGCAGGTGCCGCCGCAGGAAACCGGCTGCGTGGTCTGCAATCCCCCTTACGATGAACGCCTGGCCGCCGACACCGTGCTGTATCGCCGTATTGGTGATGCGCTCAAGCGTGCGGTGCCGACCTGGCGTGCAAGCCTGCTGTGCGGCAGCGCCGACCTGGCCTTCGCCACCGGCCTGCGTGCGGCCAAGAAGTACCAGATGTTCAATGGCGCCATCGAATGCGCGCTGATCGTCTGTGACCCGATTGCCGTGCCCGAGCGCGAGAACGCCGGCCAGCCGCGCGAACTCAGCGAAGGCGCGCAGATGGTGGCCAACCGCCTGCGCAAGAACCTGAAGAAGTACAAGAACTGGTTGTCGCGCGAGGGCATCACCTGCTTCCGCGCCTACGATGCCGACCTGCCGGAGTACGCGGCCGCCATCGACGTCTACCGCGAAGATGGTGGCAAGAACCGCACCTTCCTGCACGTGCAGGAATACGCCGCACCGGCCACCATTCCGGATGTGGACGTGCGCCGTCGCCGCAATGAACTGCTGGCCGCCGCGCGCGAGGTATTCCAGGTGCCGGCCGAGCAGGTCGCGCTGAAGTCACGTGAGCGTGGCAAGGGCGGCAGCAAGTACGGTCGTTTCGAGCAGCGCGGCGAGTTCATCCTGGTGCGCGAGAACGATGCGCTGCTGCGGGTGAATCTGTTCGATTACCTGGACACCGGCCTGTTCCTGGACCACCGCCCGCTGCGCACGCACATGGCGCAGGAAGCGCGCGGCAAGCGCTTCCTCAACCTGTTCTGCTACACCGGCGTGGCCAGCGTGGAAGCGGCAGTTGCTGGCGCCAGCTCGACCACCAGCGTGGATCTGTCCGGTACCTACCTGCAATGGTGTGCCGACAACCTCGCGCTCAACGGCAAGGGCGGCAGCCAGCACACCCTGGTGCAGGCCGATGCGGTGACCTGGCTGGAAGCGGAGAAAAACCGTTACGACGTGATCTTCTGCGACCCGCCGACCTTCTCCAACTCGGCGCGTGCCGACGATTTCGACATCCAGCGCGAGCACGTGCGCCTGCTGCGTGCGGCGATGGCGCGGCTGACCTCCGATGGCGTGCTGTATTTCTCCAACAACTTCCGCCGCTTCAAGCTGGAAGAGAACGCCATTGCCGAGTTCGCGCATTGCCGCGAAATCTCCGCGCAGACCATCGGCCCGGATTTCGAGCGCAATGCCCGCATCCACCGCGCCTGGGAACTGCGCCGGGTCTAAGCCGCCGCACCTGTAGTGCCGAGCCACGCTCGGCAGCAGCGTTGCCGGTAGTGCCGAGCCACGCTCGGCAGAGGCCTGCCCGATAAAACCGCCGTCCACCGTGCTCCCTCCCTTACGCGCAGCGAAGGGGGGCGGGTTGTTTTTGCATTGCTCGGTAATGCCCCAGCCGAGCATGGCTCGGCTCTACCTGTGCTCCCTCCCTTTCGCGCAGCGAAGGGGAGGGCTGGGGAGGGGTGTTTTTGATTTGCTCGGCAATGCCCCAGCCGAGCATGGCTCGGCTCTACAGCAGGGTTGCTGCCGCCAACCCCACGACCGGCAACGTCCACGCCAAAGGCGCGACCCAGCGCGGGCGATACGGATACAGCCCGAAGGCCAGCACCAGGCCTGCGACCGTCATCGCACCCAACCACCACACCGGCCCCAGCGCCCAGCCGTATCGCCACACGCACAGCGCGAATGCGGTGGTCAGCAGGCCCCAGCCCAGCCAGCGCCACAGCTGCATGCGTGCAGTGCTCGCAGCCGCCTTGCCGTGCAGGTCCAATTGGTGCTTTTCCATCGCAAAGGACAGCGCAACAAAAGCGGCGAATGCCAAACCCAGGACAAGCAACATCATGCGCTCGCCTCCGCAGCCGCTTGTTGCCTGCGCTTTCTCTCCGCAGCACTCAACGGCGGCTGCCAGTGCTGCATGCGCCAACCGCAGTACGCCAGCATTGCGCCGAAGGCGAGCATGCACAGATCGAAGCCGGCCAATACCCAGTCACCGGCGGCGATGGTCGCGCCCAGGTTGATCGGCGTGGTCAAGGCATTGAGCAGCGGGATCAAGGCAAACAGCGCCGCGCCCAGGTATAGCTGCCAGGCCCACATCATCCGCTTGGGCCAGATGAACGCCGCCAGCAGGGCGGCGCCCCAGGCCCAGAAAAACACATTGGCTTCGGCAGCCGGGCGCTCGGCCATCTGCAGCGGCAGCAAGCGGTTGCCCCAGAAATAGGCGGCAAAGGCAATCGGCAGGCCGGCGACCGCACCAATGTTCAAGGCATCGACCAGACGCAGGCCAAAGCCGGTCCTGCCGGACTTGGCATGCTTGGGCCTTTCCTTCACCGCCCATAGCACCACGCCACTGGCCACCATCAGGCAGCCGATCAGCCCGGAGATGAAGAACAGGGCGCGCAGTCCCCAATCGGCGAAGCGCGCGAGATGCAGGCCATACATCACGCCGCGGGTTCGGGTGGCAGCGCCGGCCCCCGGACTGGTGTCCAGCAGCTCGCCAGTGACGGCGTCATAGCGCAGCGAAGGGGTGTCGATGGTCAGGCGTTTGCCGTCGCGTTGCTGGATGTCGATCACTGCATTGGCCGCTCCCGGGCGATGCATCACGAAGCCGGCAACCTCGGCGCCATTCCAGTGCATGCGCGCGCTGTCCAGCAATTGCTGGATCGGCAACGGCGCGGCGCGGCCTTGGGCCGGCCCTTCGACCTCGGCCATGCGCGCGAAGGCCTCGCTGAAAAACGCATCCTCGTCGTTCGGGTAGGCCACTTTCACCCCCCAGGGCAGATATAGCAACATCAGCGTGACGATGCCGGTGTAGGTGATCATGGCGTGGTAGGGCAGTGCCATCACCGCGCTGACGTTGTGGAAATCCAGCCAGGAGCGCAGTCCCTTCTGCGGACGGAAGGTGAAGAAATCCTTGAAGATCTTCTTGTGGGTGATGACGCCGCTGATGATGGCCACCAGCATGAACATCGCGCAGAAACCGACGATGTAGCGTGCCCAGATCACCGGGATGTAGTGCAGGTCGAAATGCAGGCGATAGAAGAAATCGCCACCACGGGTTTCGCGCGCACTGACTTCCTGGCCAGTGTTGGCATCGAGGGTGGCGTCGCCAAAGCGGCCGCCGCCACGACGGCGACGCTTCTCACCCTCGGCTGGCGGTTTGACCATGGATTCGGGGTTGCGCCAGAACGTGCGCATGGCCGGATTGCGTGTGTCGGGCAAACTGACATTCCAGCTTTCGGCTTGCGGTGCCTTGTGCTGCAGGAAGGCCAGTGCATTGGCGGCGGCCTGGTCGGCACTGACCGTGCTGCGCGGCAGCTCAGGCCGCATCCAACGGCTGATCTCCTCGCGGTAATAGCTGGCGGTGCCAGCCATGAAGATCAGCAGCAGCAACCAACCGACCAGCAAACCGGTCCAGGTATGCAGCCAGGCCATCGATTGGCGGAATCCGTTCTTCATGCGGCCGCTCCAAACCACTGGGCGCCCAACCACAGCAGTGTGGTCGGGATCAGGATGCCGATCCAGGCGCGCAAAGCGCTGCGGGTGGCGAACGCCCACAACGCGGCGCAGGCGCACAACACGATGGCGACCAGCATGCCGGT
The DNA here is from genome assembly GCA_032112995.1 of Stenotrophomonas sp. GTDB lineage: Bacteria > Pseudomonadota > Gammaproteobacteria > Xanthomonadales > Xanthomonadaceae > Stenotrophomonas. The sequence goes on from DAMCTY010000041.1 coordinate 17,414, forward strand.
CAGCACCGCCTGGCTGCGGGCGATCGGCAAGGCCACCGCGAAGAACATCGAACAAGTGGCGGCCAAGGCATAGCCGCCAACGATGGCGGCCAGCGAGCGCGACAACACGCCCAACCAGGGGCGTGCGAGGAAACTGCCAAAACGGGTGTACCAGGGGCTGGCGAGAGGCGTGCTGTCCACGGAGACCTGCATAGTCGGATCACTACGGACGCCACCGGCGGTGCCGGTGGCGTGTTGTAAGTCGGCCGTCCCTGGCCGCCACTGCGTCGCAGTGGTTTCCCTGGAGGGATCAGAGCTTCCAGCGCAGGGTCAGCAGCACATTGCGCGGCTCACCCCAGTACACGCCGTTGTAGAAGCCCACGTTGCTGAAGTACGCCTTGTCCAGCAGATTGTTGACGTTGAGCTGGGCACTGAAGTTCTCGTTGAAGCGGTAGCCCGCCGATAGGTTCAGCAGGTAGAACGAGTCCTGGGTGATGCGCGCACTGACCAGTGCGCCACTGGTCAGGTAGTCGGTCGCAGGCTTGCTGCTGTTGCGCCAGATCTCGCTCTGCCAGGTGGCACCGCCACCCAGCCAGAAGCGGCCTTCGGCACCGCCCGGGCGCCAGCTGGTGTTGAGGCGGAAGGTGTCCACCGGGGTGGTGGTGTTCTGGCGAACGCCTGCCTGGCTGTAGGTGGTGGTATGGGCGAAGCCGGCCGACAGGTTCCAATGCTCGCCCAGGCTGCCCTGTGCTTCGACTTCCCAACCCTTGACCTTGTTGCCCTTGCCGGTGGAACGGTAGGCGCTGGAACCATCGGGCAACGAGTTCACCGGTACGCTGTCGTCCAGTTCGGCGACGTTGTCCTTGACGCCCTTGAACACGGCGGCCGAGGTATTGAGCAGGCCATCAAAGAATTCAGCCTTGAAGCCGGCTTCCCACATGTCGCCGACCACCGGCTCCAGGTAGCTGTTGTTCTTGTCGCGGTAGTTCTGCGGCTGGAAGATGTCGGTATAGCTGGCGTAGGCGCTGAAGTACTTGTTGATGTCGTAGATCAGGCCAAGGTACGGGGTAAGCGTGTTCTCCGGCTTGTAGCCCGTGCGGGTGGTGCCGGTGCGGTTGCCGGCGGTGTCGTAGGTGTAACGCCAGGTCTTGGTCTCCCAGGTGCTGTAGCGGGCACCGGCGACGGCCAATAGAGGGTCAGCCAGCTGCAGGCGGGCGGCGACATAGGCAGCGCGCTGCTTCAATTCATCTTCCGAACCCAGGTAGCCGTTGCGGACGATCGGCAGTTCCGGGATGTTGCCGGTCCAATTGCGCCAGTCCGGCACCTGCGCGTAGTCGTCGGGATAGTCGGGGATGGTGATGGACGGGTACTCGCCCTTGCGCACGGACTCGCCAAGACCAAACACCAGCTCGTGCTCGCGGCCGAACAGTTTGAAGTTGCCACCGACGTTCACGTCGAACACATCCATCGTGCTTTGTTCGGCGAAGTGAGAGAGGTAGGCGGTGACGCCGGTGCCGTCCGGGCGCGGGAAGCCATTGGCGCCGTACCAGACGCTGCCATCGGTTTCACGGTCGGCGTGGGTGAAGCTGCCCTTCAACGCCCAGCCGGCGCCGAGCTGTTGCTCGATGCGGGCAAAGCTGGTCTTCTCGACGATCGGCCACTGGCTCCACGAGGCTGACATGTTGGTCGAACGCGGCAGCTTGGCTGGCTTGCCGTCCACACCCCAGTAAGGCACCACGCCCCAGGTCACGCCGGAGGTCTCCGGTGACTGGTACTCGTAGCCGAGCTCAAGCAGGGTGCTGTCGGTGACGTCGGCCTGGATGATGCCGTAGAACACGTTCTTGTCGAGTTTGTAGACATCGCGGAACGAGTCGCTCTGTTGCTTGGCGGCGACCGCACGGGCGCGGATGCGGCCGTCCCAGGCCACCGGGCCGCCGATATCGAACTCCATGCGCTGGTTGCCCCAACGGCCGAGCGTCAGGTTTGCGCCCATCTGCACGGTATCGGTAGGGCGCTTGCGCACGAAGCTGATGGTGCCGGACGGATCGCCTGCGCCGGTGGTCAGGCCGGTGGCGCCACGCACCACTTCGATGCGCTCGTAGATCACGTTGTCGGTATTGGTCTTGATCGACCCACCAAACGTGTTGAGCATGCCGTCGACCTGGAAATTGGTGATGTTGTAGCCGCGCGAGACGTAGTTGATGCGCTCGCTGTCGGTGACAGACACATGCACGCCGGTAACCTGGCCCATCACGTCGGATAGCGAGAACAGGCCCATGTCGTCCAGGCGCTGGCGGGTGATGACCGTCACCGACTGCGGCGTCTGACGCAGTGACAGGTCCAGCTTGGTCGCGGTCCGCGCATGCTTGACGGTGTAGGAGTTTGGCAACTCGCCTTCGGCGACGACTTTCACCGCGTCCAGGGTGGTGGCGGCAGGGGCCGCTTCTTCGGCCAGGGCCGGCAGCGCAATACTGCTCACAGCGACGGAAAGCGCGGCAGCCAGCAGTGCCGGGCGGGGCAGGTTGGTACGGGGGGACATGATGATTTCCTGTTGGGCAAAAGGTTGCCAACCACAGGAATCGCCACGGCGCAGCCCACGCGATGCGTGGATGCCCCGGGTCATGCTGCTCCCGCCAGTTGGCCTGCATGCATGGCGTGGCCTGCAACAACGGCACGCATGGCATCAGTTCGGATATCGGGGTACACGGGGCGTGGCGGGACAGAAGTGAAGCCTTCTTGCCGCACGGAGCTGGGCGTACTGCCTACCTGGTAACGATAATTGTTCGCATTTGATTAAGCAAGCAAAAGTGTCGTCGATGCCGGCGTTCCCGATTGGGCTGGTCCGCTGCAGCGGCGTGGCTATTGCATCTGCATGCCTGGGGCCTGCGAGCTACGGCACAGGCAAGCGTCTGTTGTTTCTCTGCATACCGTGAGGGTGTGCATCTGTCATCGTCGGGCAACAGGCTGTTACGACAATGCGGCGCGCGCTGCCGATCGGCAGGCGCAGCGTTCTTTCAATTACGGAGCAGCAAGTGAAGCGTAGTGCGTTGGCGATTGCAGTAGGCGTGTTGGTAACAGGGGGCGCTGCAACCGGCGCAAGGGCACAACAGATCGAGGCAACGCCGGCGGCAAAGGCGACCACGCTGGATGCGATGATCGTCACCGGTACGCGTGGTTCCAATCGCACCCAGTTCGATACGCTGGCACCGGTGGATGTGTTCTCGCAGGAAGAAATCCGCGGCATCGAATCCGCTGATCTGGCCGACGTGCTGGCACAGCTGGTGCCTTCGTTCGTGGTGCAGCGCATGCCGATGAACGATGGCCAGGTATTCGTGCGCCCGGCCACGCTGCGCGGTCTGTCGCCGGACCAGACCCTGGTGCTGGTCAACGGCCGACGTTTCCATCGCTCCGCCTTGCTGGGTGCGCGCGGTGCGCAGGGGCCGGACCTGGCGCAGATTCCCAAGAGCGCCATCCAGCGCATCGAAGTGTTGCGCGACGGCGCCTCGGCGCAGTACGGCTCCGATGCGATTGCCGGTGTCATCAACATCATCCTCGACGACAGCATCGGCACCGACGTGACCATGGGCCTGTCGCAGTACAGCGAAGGTGACGGCACCTCGCGCAACATCGGTGCGCGTACCGGCATTGCACTGGGCGACACCGGCAGCCTGTCGCTGTTCGCTGATTACGACACGTCCGACGCTACCTCGCGTACCCGCCAGCGCGCCGATGCCATTGCCTTCCAGCAGGCGCATCCGGAATTGCAGGTGCCCAATCCGGTGCAACGTTGGGGCCAGCCGGATCTTGAGAACAAGCGTGTCGGTTTCAACCTCAAGCACCACTTGGGCGACGCCATCGAAGTCTATGGCTATGGCCTGTATGGCAAGGGCGATGGCGTCAGTGACTTCAACTGGCGCAACCCGGACGGCACCGCATCGGTCTACAACACCACCGCGCTGTTCCCGGGCTGGGATGTGCGTGATCTCTACCCCACCGGCTTCAGCCCGAAGTACGGCACCGATTACGATGACCTGCAGTTGCTGTTCGGTGCGCGCGGGCATGCCGGCGACAACCTGGACTGGGATGTCAGCGGCAGCTACGGCCGCAACCGCATCGAGTACAGCCTTGGCAACTCGATCAACGCCTCGCTGGGCCCGGACAGCCCGACCGCGTTCTACCTCGGCCGCCTGAGCCAGGAAGAGCGCAACCTCAATGCCGACTTCGTCTACAGCCTGCCGCTGGCCGCCTTCGCCTCGCCGGTCAACGTGGCTTTTGGTGCCGAGTTCCGCGAGGAGACTTACAGCGTGGATGCCGGTGATCCGGCCTCCTATGCGATCGGCCCCGGCGCTGCGGCCGGCCTGGCCGGCAACTCCAACGGTGCACCGGGTTTCAGCCCGGACAACGCCGGCAGCTGGGATCAGCGCAGCTATGCCGCCTATGTGGACGTGGAGGTGCCAATGACCGCGCGCTGGAGCGTGGGTGCGGCCACGCGCTATGAGCACTTCTCCAGCTTCGGTCAGACCGTGGATGGCAAGCTGTCCTCGCGCTTCGAGTTCACCCCCGATCTGGCGGTGCGCGGCTCGGTATCCACCGGCTTCCGCGCACCGACGCCGGGCCAGCTCTATACCACCAATACCCAGCAGGGTTTGGACACGGTGACGCTGCAGGTATTCACCTCCGGCCGACTGTCGCCCAGTGACCCGTTGGCACGCATGCTGGGTGCCAAGGACCTGAAGCCGGAGCAGTCGCGCACCGCATCGCTGGGTTTGACCTGGCGCAACGATGCTGGCTTCTCCGGCTCGGTGGACCTGTACGACATCAAGGTCACCGACCGCTTCAGCCAGTCGGCCTCGTTCCAGATACCGGCTGGCGTTGCCAATCCGATGGGCTATACCTCGGTGAGTTACTTCACCAACGATTTCGACACCACCACCCGCGGCATCGACCTGGTTGGCAGCTACGCCACCGAGCTGGGCGCCGGCCGCCTGAACCTGACCCTGGGCTGGAACTACAACAAGACCGAGGTCGACAAGGGCACCACCGGCGTGGCCACCAACGCCAGCCAGCGGGTGGTGTTCGAAGAACGCCTGCCGCGGCAGAAGGGCACGCTCAGCGCCAACTATGAGGTGGGCAGTTGGAGCCTGCTGGGCAAGCTGCGCCACTACGGCGCGTGGACCGATTCCTCCGGCAATGCCACCGGCGACATCTTCCAGCGCTTTGGTGCCATGCAGTTCTTCGACCTGGCGGTGAGCTACCGCATCAACGCGATGCATACGCTGCGGGTGGGCGCCGACAACCTGTTTGATCGCTATCCGGACGAGGCAAGCTTCCAGGCCAGCCGCGGCCTGATCTATTCGCGCAATGCCCCCTACGACACCGACGGGCGCAATGTGTATGCCGAATACCGGCTGAGCTTCTGAGCATGGACAGCAACCGACGTCGATTGCTGCGCTCGGCAGCTTGGCTGCCGCTCGCAGGTGTCGCCAGCACGGCCCTGGCAAAGGTAGCGCCAGCGCCGCTGCCAACGGCAGCGGGGAAAACCGCGCGGCAATTGGCCGGTGATGAAGCGTACTGGGCGGCGGTGGCCGCCCAGTACGATCTCACCGATGACGTGGTGATGCTGGACAACGGCTATTGGGGGGCGATGGCACGCCCCGTGCTGCAGGCCTACCAGCAGGCCACGGCGGAGGTGAATCAGGGCAATGCGTGGTTTGGCCGCGTCGCCTTCCCGCCGCGCGCGCGGCAGGTGCAACAACGGCTGGCCGCCTTCCTCGGGGTTGGCGAGGATGAGATTGTGCTGACCCGCGGTGCTACCGAAGCGCTGCAGGCCTTGATCGGTGGGTACAACCGGCTGCAGCCCGGTGACCAGGTGCTGTATGCCGATATCGACTACGACAGCACCATCACCGCGCTGCGCTGGCTGCAGCAACGGCGTGGTGCGGCGCCGGTGGCGATGAGCCTGCCCGAACCCTGCGACGCAGCGGCCGCACTGCAGGTCTACACCGATGCACTGCGCAGGCATCCGCGTCTGAAGCTGATGCTGCTGACCCAGGTCAACCACCGCAACGGCATGTTGCTGCCGGTGGCCGAGATCGCGGCGATGGCGCGTGCGCGTGGCGTGGATGTGATTGTGGACGCTGCCCATGCGGTGGGGCAGGTGGACATGCAGGTGGCGGAGCTGGGGGCGGACTTTGTCGGCATCAACCTGCACAAGTGGATAGGCGCGCCGGTAGGTGTCGGGGCGATGTATGTGCGACGCGGGCGGGTCGCGGATATCGACCCTTACATGGGTGACCCGGACCGTGGCATTGCCAGCCGCGTGCATACCGGTACCGCCAATTTCGCCGCCTTCCTTGCCTTGCCGGCGGCGCTGGATTTCCATGCGGCCATCGGTGTGCAGGCCAAGCGCGAGCGCCTGTTGCTGCTGCGCAACCGCTGGCGCGATGCGGTGCGGGAGGTGCCCGGCGTACAGCTGATCGGTAGTGATGAGACGGCCAGCAGCAGCGCCATTTCATCGTTCCGCCTGCATGGCCGCACCACGCTGGAGCAGAACGTGGCGGTGGCGCGTCAGTTGCTGGAACAGCATGGGGTGTTCACCGTGCACCGTGATGGGCTGGCGCAAGGTGCATGTGTGCGGGTAACGCCGGGCATTTTCACCACCACAGCGCAGGTGGATAGGCTGGCCACGGCGCTGCAGGCGCTGGCCGCAAAAGGGTAGGCGCAACGCAGCGGCAGGAGACGGCATGCTGTGGCGGTAGGAGCGGCGTAAGCCGCGAAGCGGAGCTTGTTGAAACGCCCCGCTGTAACAGCGATAGCGCCGTTGCCGGCGCCGCCCCTGCCGCTGCGCTGATCAGAACTTCAACCAGCCGGTCAGGGCGTGCAGCAGCAGGCCGATCAGGCCGCCGACCAGGGTGCCGTTGAAGCGGATGTATTGCAGGTCGCGGCCGACGCTGAGTTCCAGCTGTTCGACCAGCTTGTTCTCGTCCCAGCCCTTCACGGTCTGGGCGATGTGCTCGGTGACACCGCTGCGCAGGCGGTTGGTCAGCTTCTCCGCACCGGACAGCATGTGCTGGTTCAGGGCATCACGCAGGGCCGGGTCGTTGCCGATGCTGGCGCCAAGCCGGCCCAGGCTGCGTTCCAGGTGCCCGGCCAGTACCGAGTCCTCGCGGGACAGGTCGCTGTGCAGGTACTCATGGATGCGCTGCCACAGGCCTTGCACGTAGTCCTGCACGGCCGGGTGGTCGATCACCTGCTGCTTGAGTGCGTCCACCCTGGCGGCCAATGCCGGGTCCTCGCGCAGGCGGCGCATGTAATCGCCCAGCCACAATGCGTAGTCCTGGCGCAGCGGATGCTCGGGCTGGGAGAGGATGGCCTGCAGTTCTTCCAGGCCTGCGCGTGCCAACCGGTCCGCCAGCGAATCGCCGATCTCGTCGATGGGCTTGACCCAGTCCACCGTGCTGGCCAGCTTGGGCCATTCCTTGCGGATATAGCGCACGATCAGCGCCGAGGCCTGCTGCCGCACCTTGTCGTTGTCCAGCCAGTGGGCGACGCGGGTAAGCCCTTCATCGAGCACGCGCTGGTGGCGGTTGTCGGCGGTGAGCAGGCCCAGCAGTTCACCGGCGGTGGCCGCCGCGTTCCATTGCCGCAACTGGGCAACGACAAAGCCCTGGATGGAACGGCGCACGGCGGCTTCATCCAACAGATCCAGCGCCTGCACCGCCCAGCCGCGCGCCATGCCGGCCAGCATCCTGGCCTGCGCCGGCTGCGACAGCCATTCGCCCAGGCGGGTGGCGGGGTCGAATACCTTCAGCTTGGCCAGCAGCGCTTCCGGCTCCAGGAAGTGATCGCGCACGAATACCGCCAGGCTGTCGGCAATGCGTGCCTTGTTGCGCGGAATGATGGCGGTGTGCGGTATGGGCAGGTTGAGCGGGCGCCGGAACAGCGCCACCACCGCGAACCAATCGGCCAGTGCACCGACCGTGGCGGCCTCGCAGAACGCGCCCACCCAGGCCCAGATGCCACGCTCGCCGTTGATATGGCTGACGATGAAGCCGGCCAGCATGGCCAGCAGCATCGCCAGCGCATAGGCCTTGAGCCGGCGCAGCTGCGCGCGGCGGGGATCAGCGGGCGGGCTCACGGCTCAGGTGTCATCGTTGCGGGCCAGCGTGCGGCGGAAACAGTGTCGCCCGGCCGGATGCGCCCATTCGTTGAGCGCGGCGCGGCGCGGACCATCGGCGCTGCTGGTGTCAAAGCGTGCGCACAGTTCGAAGTGGCTTGCATCCAGCGGCCGGTAGCTGAAGTCCGGACCGCCCGCGGGGTCGCTGCTGGACAGTGCCACCCCGGGCTGCTCGAGCAGGGAGTGGATGTCGGCGGGCAGGGCATCGTGCTCGCGCCAATAGCTGCGGGCCGCGCTGTCCAAGGCCTGCAGTTCGGACAGGCGCGCGCCATCCAGGCGCTTGAGCCGCTGCTGGTTGGGGGAATCGATCACCCATACCCCGGCAGCGATGGCGGCGGCGGTGACCAGGCCGGTGGCCCACAGGACCCGGCTGCCCCAAGGAGTGCGGCTCATGCGTCTACCTCCTCTTGGCGCAGATCCCACAGGTAGTAGCCAAACACGGTACCGGCGATGGCCGCGACCACCGCCACCTTCAGCACGAAGCGCAGGCTCAGGTCGCCACCGAGCAGGTTGTAGACCAGCGCGGTCAGGTCGCCGATCAGGACGATGGCGGCGACGAACAGGGTCAGGTAGGTGAGCCAGCGGCGTACCGGTGACAGGCGCTTGATCGGGTGGCGGTCAACATCAAGGCTGACCCGGCGGGCAACGAAGGCAAATACCGGGAACGCGATCACCAGTGCCGAGATCGCCCAGCGGATGCCGCCGTCCAGGCGCAGGCGTTGCCAGTCGGCATCGGCCGGATCGGGCAGCAGGTATTCGATCAGCTGGAACAGCAGGCTGCCCAGGTTCCAGGCGAAGAAATACAGCGTGCTGAACAACACCAGGTAGGCAAAGGCCTCGCGCGCCGACAAGGAGGCGCGCGGGCGCGGCACCGGCAGGGCAAAGTCCACCTCGGCCCAGCCGTCGAGCACGCCGCTGATCTGCTGTTCACTCCAGCCGGCCGCCAACAAGGCGGTGCTGACCTGCTGGCGGCTATGCCCGCGCATCAACGCGTCGCGGACAAAGCTTTCAAGTTCCGGGGAGGCCGAGGCCATCACATGCTCCTTGCAGGGATGTCAGCAGCCTAGGGGTCGGGCTCGACGCGATCAAGCCTCGGTTGCAGGTTCGGCCTGGGCGGCCAGCATGCGCGCGCGCAGTGCGTCCAGCTCCATGCGCAGGGCCTGGTTCTCGGCGGTGAGCGAGGCCACGCGCTGGCGCAGGGCCTGCACTTCCGGGCTTTCGCTGCTGCCGTCCAGGCCATCGGCCTCGGCCATGCTCAGCGGCTGCGCCGCGTCATCGGCATCCTCACGCGTGGGCTTGGGCTTGCGCTTGCTTTCACGCACGCGCTTGGCAGCCTGCTTGAGCTCGTCCTTGCCGCCACGCGCGGCCGCGCGCTGTTCTTCCTCGGGCAGGCTGGCCACGGTGGCTGCCGCACTCAGCGAGATCGCGCCCACGCGCATCGCCTCGATCACCTCGGCGGTCGCGTGCTCGTGGATCTTCTCGATCATCGTCACCTGGCTGGGGCTGAGTTTGGCCTCGCGGGCCAGATCGGCCTTGGACAGCTTGGGTGCCGGCTCCCACGGCGGGGTGTCGGTATCGTCGCCGGCCTCGCTGAGGGTGGCTTCGCCGTCGCTTTCGCGGCGCAGCTGCTCCTGTTCAGCACGGCGCCGCGCCTCCAGGATGTCGCGCTTGCGCAGCGCCAGCACGCCGCGCTGGTAATCGGACACGCTGCGTCGGCCCAGGTGCTGCTCGATCATCCACAGGTGCACGTCATCCATGGATTTGAAGCGGGTGTTCTGCACCGTGTTGAACGGAATGCCGTGCTTGCTGCAGATGCCGTAACGGTTGTGGCCGTCGATCAGCACATCGCCCCACAGCACCAGTGCATCGCGGCAGCCTTCGGCCAGCAGACTGCGCTCCAGCGCGTCGTGTTCGTCCTGCGTGAGCGGGTCGATGTAGGCCTTGAGTTCCTGGTTGACGATGATGTCCATTGCGCTGCCGGTTGAAACGTTGGGCCGGCATTGTGAAGCCCGCGACGGTCAGCGCCAACCCTTGCAATCGCGCCGGTTTGGGTATCCACACCGGCTGTGCAGGGGCGGCGGCGTACCATGAACGCATCGCCGCAACGCGCCACCACCGGAAAAACGACCATGAACAGCCCCCATATCCGCGAACAATGGCAGACGCTGGCCGACAGCGTCTCGTTGCGTACCCGCGCGTTCATCAATGGCCAGTACGTGGATGCCGCGTCCGGCGCCACCTTCGACTGCATCAGCCCAATTGACGGGCGCGTGCTGGGACGGGTGGCCGAGTGCGGGCAGGTGGATGTTGATCGCGCGGTGGCCGCCGCACGACGCAGTTTCAATGCCGGGCATTGGGCTGTACTGAAGCCCTCCAAGCGCAAGCACCATCTGTTGAAGCTGGCGGCCCTGGTCGAGCGGCATGCCGATGAACTGGCGGTGCTGGAAACCCTGGACATGGGCAAGCCGGTAGCCGAGGCGCGCAGTGTCGATATCGGCGGAGTGATCCGCTGCATCCAGTGGACGGCCGAAGCGGTGGACAAGCTATATGGCGAAGTGGCGCCAACCGGCGCCAACGAGCTGGGCCTGATTACCCGTGAGCCGCTGGGGGTAATCGCTGCCATCGTGCCGTGGAACTTCCCGCTGCTGATGGCTGCCTGGAAGATCGCACCGGCATTGGCGGCCGGCAACTCGGTGGTGCTGAAGCCCTCGGAGAAGTCGCCGCTGAGCGCACTGCGCTTCGCCGAACTGGTAGCCGAGGCCGGCATTCCTGACGGCGTGTTCAACGTGGTGCCCGGCAACGGCAAGGGCGCGGGCGAACCGCTGGCATTGCATATGGACGTGGACGGGCTGGTCTTCACCGGTTCCACTGCGGTGGGCAAGCGTCTGCTGCAGTGTGCGGGCCTGTCGAACATGAAACGCGCCTACATGGAATGCGGCGGCAAGAGCCCGAACATCGTGTTTGCCGATGCGCATGACCTGGACAAAGCGGCGGCGGCTGCTGCGTCCGGCATTTTCTATAACCAGGGCGAGGTATGCACCGCGGCCTCGCGGCTGCTGGTGGAGCGCTCGATCAAGGATGAATTCGTGGCACGGGTGGTCGAGCAAGGCCGGCACATGCAGCCGGCGCATCCCTTCGAGCCGAAGGCGGCGATGGGCGCGATGGTGGACGAGGCGCAGGCGCAGCGCGTGTTGGGCTATATCGAAGCAGGCACGGCCGAGGGCGCGCGGCTGTTGTTGGGCGGCAAGCGCGCGCAGGTGGTGGAGGGGGGCTGCTATATCGAGCCCACGGTATTTGACGAGGTGAGCCCGCAGCAGCGCATCGCACGCGAGGAGATATTCGGCCCGGTATTGTCGGTGATCGCCTTTGATGGGGAGCAGCAGGCGCTACAGCTGGCCAATGACAGCGAATATGGTTTGGCGGCCGGGGTGTGGACCCGCGACATCGCGCGCGCGCACCGTGTTGCGCGCGGCCTGCGTGCTGGCAGTGTGTGGGTCAACTACTGGGATGGCGGTGACATGACCGCCCCGTTTGGTGGTTACAAGCAATCGGGTAATGGGCGCGACAAATCCCTGCATGCCTTCGACAAATACACCGAGATGAAAGCGACCTGGATCAATCTGGAGGGCTGATGATTGCCGCTTTGTCGCCCCCTCCCCCTTGGCTGCGCCAACGGGGAGGAGCTGTTGCCCCCTCCCTTTCGCGCAGCGAAGGGGAGGGTTGGGGAGGGGGTGGCTCTGGAGCTTTGCAAGCAACAGCAACAGTCCCCGCCTCCCGTTTGCTACGACAAAAAGAACACAGCGCTTGCCAGCAACAACATCTGCAGCCAAGGTTGGGCGCCAACTTGCCAACCCCGTTCCCGAAACAATGCTGAAAGTCATCGCGCAGGATTTCATCAAGCCAGAGCACATCGACGATGTGTTGCCGCTGTACCGCGAACTGGTGCGGCAAACCCGGCTTGAGCCCGCTTGCATTGCCTACGATCTGTTCATCGACCGGAACGATCCCGGCCATTTCATCTTCATCGAGCAATGGCCCGATCGCGCGGCGTTGGATGCACACTGCGCCAGCGCGCACTTCCAGCGGCTGGTGCCGATGATCGATCACTACCAGCGCCAGCCAGGCAGTTTCCTGTTCATGGATGCATTTGCCTGAGCATGAGCGAGGCGGTGCCAGTCTGGCACCGCCTCGCAGCAATCAATCCTTTTCCTGGGCAACCACCGCGCCGGTCGCCGGGTCCAGGTGGACCTCGACCTTCTCACCGTCGGCGGTCCTGCCCTTGGCCTTCCACATGCCGTCGTCCAGCTTTACATCACTGACGCCGGTGTAGCCGGCGCTGGACAGCTGCGCGCGGATATCGGCTTCGCTCAACTGCGAGACCGCCTTGTCGGGGTAGACGGTGCCGTTGCGTGGATCCAGCCTTACGTCGACCTGCCTGCCATCCGCACTCCTGGCATCGGCCTCCCACATGCCGTCGTCGAACTTGATGTCCTTCACATCCGTATAGCCCTGCGCTTCGAGCTGGGCGCGTACCTGTGGTGCGGTCAACGCGTCCTGGGCCTGGGCCAGGCCGATGCCGGCCATCAGAAAGCCTGCGCTGAGCAGGGCGGTGCAAAGGGGGCGTCTGGTCATGGTGTGCTCCTTCGGATTCCTCGCGCTTGTGGCGCGGGTCAAACCCTAAACGGTCGATCCTGTACCGCGGCGTGAATCCTGGAGCAGGGGCGCAGCGGCACGGAAGGGCGGTTAACGGATGTGCAGGGCAGGGCAAGAATATGTCTGCGAGGGGTTATCCGGCCGGCCTGCGGCCGTGATCTACCAGGACATCGCCGGGTACGTGGCTCCCGGCGATGTCGCCGCTGGCATCAGCTCCCGTTGCGCTTGCGCAACTGCGAGGCAAAGCGGTCCAGCCACTGTGCGAAACCCTGCAGTACCGCACCGCCCTTGTCACGCAATGCGACCAGCTCTGTTTCCAGACGCTCGCGCCGGGTGGTTTCACCTTCGCTGTCTGGCAGCGGCGGCAGGATGTGGGCGAAGTAGGTGTCGTCCAGCAGCTTGTGCAACAGTCGCTCACCAATGAACGGCTCGCCGTTGTTGAGGGCGCGCGCACCCTTCAGCAGGTTGCGTATGTCGTATTGGGTGGGGCTGAGGTCCGGCACCTGCTTTGGCAGGTCAAGCAGGCTGTAGACTGCGATGCGCGCTGTGCGCACCGAACTTTCCATGGTGAAAACGACGTCGTTTGCGGTTTCCACGAACTGGCCCACCAGGGCCAGATTGGTGCAGCCGGCCGGCACCACCTGTGGGCGATCACCCGCTGCCCGCGGCATGAACTGCGCCGTGATGTAGGGCATCAGCGCCAGACGTGCCTTGGTATGCGGCAGGATGGCATCGAGCTGGTCCGCGATACCCAGGTGGTGGCAAAGCTCGGCAATGATCTCGCGGCCGGTGCATTCGGGCATCGTTTTCTTGACGAAATTGCCCGGTTGGTCCATCAGCAGCGCATAGACCCACATCACCACGGTGTCCTTCGGCTGGCCCGGGAAGTGTGGTTGACGGTTGATGGTGACGCTCAGCACCCAATTGGAGTCGGTGAAGGTGATGATGCCGCCGGTGACTGTACGTCCCGAATCCGGAGGGTTGACCGACAGCGCGGCAAGCTTGTCAACCAGTGGTGACGGCCTGCAGGTGAGAGTGGCCGACTCCCACATCGAGCGGTCGATGTCGCCGCAGAATTTGTCGGGCTTGCCAAACACCGGCGACTTGGCGGCAAGGTTGCGCCACAGACCCCAGCTGCTGCCTTCGGCGGGGCCACCGTGGCGCTTTGCAAGCACCGGCACGGTGTCGAGATCGCCATAGGCAGTGTCTTCGGTCATCGAGCCCGTCAAGGCGATCACCAGGTCGCGCGGAGCCACCTCGATCCGCCCGTCGCCCTGCCTGCTGCGGGTATGTAGTGCGGTGACCGTGCGCTCCTCGCCTTGCAGATCGAAGTCCATGTCCAGCACCTGCGTGCCCAATTTCACCTGCACCCCCTTCTCGCGCAACAGCTTGATCAGCGGGGTGACGAAGGTGTCGTACTGATTGAACTTGGGGAACACCAGTGTCGACATGTCGCCGAAGCCATCGATGGCGTCGAGGAAACGATGCATGTACAGCTTCATTTCCAACAGGCTGTGCCAGTTCTCGAAGGCGAACATGGAGCGGAACAGGAACCAGAAATTGCTGGTGAGGAACCCATCGCTGAAGTGATCCTCGATGGTCAGGTCGTCCAGTTGGTCCTTGCGCTTGAGCAGCAGGCTGACAACCTCCCATTGCTGCTTGCGGGTAAGGCCGAAGCGGCTGAAGTCGGACACTACCTGGCCCTGCATGTGCATCAATCGTGACTTGGACCAGTTGGGGTCGGCGTCATTGGCCAGGCGGTACTCGTCAAGCACGCTGAAGCCTGGGGGCAGTTCCAGCGCCGGCACGTCCTGGAACATGTCCCAGAGATTGTCGTAGTTCCAGTTCATCTCGCGGCCGCCGCGCACGATATAGCCATCCTGGGCATTGCCGGCACCGTCCAGCGAACCTCCTTCGATATCCAGGCCCTCGATCAAGGTGATGTTCTCGCCCGGCATATGGCCATCGCGGATCAGGTAGAAGGCAGCGGCCATGCCGGCGATGCCGCCGCCGACGATCCAGGCCTTGCGGGTTTCGATGCCTTCGGTGGGCAGTGGCTTGAAGCGCTGGTAGTTGCCAACCATGTCCGGCGGCGGCAGGGTGTTGAGGGGGGTGTTATGCCAGTAGCGGCGGGTTGCGTCGGGGGCGTGGTCGAAGCGCGGGGTGGATTCGCTCATGGGATTCTCCTGATGCTTGGGGGAGGTACACAAGGAACTTGCCGAGCGTAAACGGCGCTCGGACAAGCTGCGTTACAGCCAGGTAAAAGCGGGCGGAAAAGCGTGATAGGTGGCACGCGACACGGTCCCGGGCGGTATCGGGCATGTCGGCAGCGCGCCTCCCGCCAACCTGCCTGGGCGGGCTGGCGCCAGGACAGCCCGTCGGCGCTGCGTGACATCCGTGTCGCCTGCAACCAATTGCGGCGAACCGAGGGCTGCGTGGCAGACTGCGGTCACTGTTTCCGCCGCCACCACCATGTCGACAACCGCCAGCTCTGCCCCGTTGAACTCCCCGCGCCGCGTCCTGGCGGCCAGCCTGATCGGCACAACCATCGAATTCTTTGATTTCTACATCTACGCCACGGCGGCGGTGCTGGTGTTCCCGAAGTTGTTCTTCCCCGAGAGCAGCAGCAATGCCGCCATGCTGCAGTCGCTGGCGACGTTTGCGGTGGCCTTCATCGCCCGGCCGGTGGGCTCGGCGGTGTTTGGCCACTACGGTGATCGCATCGGCCGCAAGGCAACGCTGGTGGCGGCGCTTCTGACCATGGGCCTGTCCACGGTGGCGATCGGCCTGCTGCCCACCTACCACGACATCGGCATGCTGGCGCCGTTGTTGCTGGCGCTGTGCCGGTTTGGCCAGGGCTTGGGGCTGGGCGGCGAATGGGGCGGTGCGGTGTTGCTGGCCACCGAAAATGCGCCGCCAGGCAAGCGCGCCTGGTACGGGATGTTCCCGCAGTTGGGCGCACCGCTGGGCTTTCTGCTGTCGGCTGGCACCTTCCTGCTGCTGGGGCGGGTGTTGGATGACGCCAGCTTCCTGGCCTGGGGCTGGCGCGTGCCGTTCATTGCCAGTGCGCTGCTGGTGATTGTTGGCCTGTGGGTGCGTTTGAACATCCGCGAGACGCCGGATTTCCAGAAGGCGCTGGAGCGCGGCGAGCGGGTGCAGCTGCCCATGCGTGAGGTGCTGGTCACGCATGGCTTTGCGGTGGTGGTAGGCACCCTGGCGGCATTTGCCACCTTCGTGCTGTTCTACCTGATGACGGTATTCACCCTGGGTCATGGCACCTCTGCATTGCACTATGCGCGCGAGGACTTTCTGCTGCTGCAGATGGTCGGCATCCTGTTCTTCGCGGCAGGCATTCCACTGGCCGCGCTGTACGGCGACAGGCATGGCACGGTCAAGGCGATGTTGTGGGCGACGCTGGGCATCTTTCTGTTCGGTCTGCTGTTCCAGCCGCTGTTCCAGGCAGGTCATCCGTTGCAGGTGCTGCTGTTCCTGTCCCTGGGTCTGTTCCTGATGGGCCTGACCTATGGGCCCTGCGGCACCATGCTGGCCAGCCTGTACCCGGTGCAGGTGCGCTATACCGGTGCGTCGCTGTCGTTCAACCTGGCCGGCATCCTGGGCGCTGCGCCGGCACCGTATGCGGCTACCTGGCTGGCCGGCAGATTCGGCATTGCCGCGGTCGGCGGCTACCTGTGTGCCACCGCGGTAGTGACCGGCCTGGCCTTGCTGGCCATCGGCCGGCGCCAGCAACGCCTGGCACGGGAACAGGGGTGAGCGACAGGAGGCAGGACCGGCACGGGCGATAGCACTGAGGGGAGGGCATGCACCGTGCCGATCCTGCACATGCGGGATCAGCGGAACAGGCGTTTGAGCGTGCGCCCCAGCCAGCTGCCTTCCTGGTGGTCCTTGGCGAACTGGTTGAGGTGGCGTTTCACCTGCTCGGCATAGGCCTTGTCATCGCCACGGATGTGGTTGAACAGCCAGCGCGAGAGCATGTTGCGCAGTTCGTCGGTGACATCCTCACCGGCCTGGAAGCGCATGCGGTATTCGGAGACACGCTTGCCAAACACTTCGTGCACGCGCTTGTGGGCGGCACAGAAGGGGTAACCGGCTTCCTCCATCAGCTCTTCTTCAAAGGCGAAGTGCGACATGGTGTAGTCGACCAGTTCATCGATCACCTCGGCAACGGCCACGCGCTCCAGGCTTTTCTGCGCGACATGCAGATGGTTGAGCATCTCCACGATGCGCATATGCTGGTGGTCGATGACCTCCACGCCCGTATTGAGATCGTCCTGCCATACCAGTAGTGCCACCGCGGTTCCCCTCTGAGTGTCTGGACTGCACTCTAGGCAGCGCGGGGCGTGCTCGCGTTGATCTGGATCAATGGCGGTGGTTGACGGTGGCGTCCGTTCAGTTTTGCGGTGGGCTCAGGGCAACTGCACGCTGCATACGCGGTTGCGGCCGGCGGCTTTGGCCAGGTAAAGCTGGCGGTCGGCCTCGGTGATGAGCTGGTGCAGGGCGCCGGCGCGCAGCGGCATGCGGCAGACGCCGATGCTGACGGTCATGCGCAGGCTGCGCTCGGCGAACTGCAGGTGCAGTGCGGCAATGGCCTCGCGCAGCTGCTCGAAGTGACGGGTGCTTTCGCTGGCACTCATGCCGGCGACCAGCAGGCAGAATTCCTCGCCGCCAAAACGGGCGCTGATGTCGTGGCCGCGGGTATGTGCCTGCAGCACCCCGGCCACCGCGCGGATGGCCTGGTCGCCGGCTTCATGGCCAAGGCTGTCGTTGATGTGCTTGAAATGGTCGATGTCGACCATGGCCACGGATACATCGCCGGTACCGGCGCTGGCCAGCTGGCGCTGGCTCTGCTCCAGGAAGCTGCGGCGGTTGGGCAGGCCGGTGAGGAAGTCGCGGGTGGCCAGGTCCTGCAGCGTGCCGATCAGCTCCAGTTGGTCCACGTTCTGCGATACGCGGCAGAAGAACTCCTCACGCGAGAACGGCTTGCGCAGGAAGTCGTTGGCACCGTTCTTGAGGAAGCGCGGGATCAGCGAGGGATCGGAATTGCCGGAAATTCCGATCACCGCCATCTTGTCGCGTGCGCGCAGGGCACGCAGGTGGCGGGTCAGCTCCACGCCCTCCATGCCGGGCATCTCCTGGTCGACGATGACCAGGCGGATGGCCGGGTCGGCTTCGATCGCACGCAGCGCTGCGCTGCCGTCAGCGGCCTCGATCACCTGGTAGCCATACATCGACAGCAGGGCGGCGGCATAGGCGCGCGCGGAGGGCGAGTCATCCACCACCAGCGCGGCGATGCGCCGGTTGCGGTCCATGCGCTGCACCAGCCACACCAGGTAGTCGACGCTGCCGGGGGTGTTCTTCAGCACGTAATCGATGATCTGCTGCTGCAGCACGCGTTTGCGCAGGTCCTCGTCGTAGACGCCGCTGACCACGATGGTGGGCAGGCCGCGGTCGACGAAGTAGCTCACCACCTGGTCGCGGTCACCGTCGGCCAGTACCAGCCCGGTCAGCACCAGGAACCAGCCGCTTTCCCGGTCCAGCAGCTCGCCGGCCTCGGCCAGGCTGGAGGCCACGCTTACCGGTAGTTCCAGCCGCTGTTCGATGGCCTCGCGCAGCATCGTGGTGAAGGTGCGCGAGTTCTCCACCAGCAGGATGCGCTGCGGCAGCGGCGTGATCGACGGGCTGTCGAAGCTGGCCGGGGAGGTTGGGACAGGGGTGGCAGGAATGGGGAGCATCGGAGGGTGTAGCGGCTGCCAGCGTAAGAACTTGAGGCGGTGTGCAGCTGGGATTCGGGTTTTGGGATGGGCAAACGCCTGTCCCGCACTCGCGCTGGTCCGCGCCCTTCATCCGCAATTCGGTAGCGCGATTCCCCGCCTCACCACAGCAGGTCGCGCAGCTTGTACCAGGACATCGCCGCCACCAGCAGCGGCATGCGCAGGGCCTTGCCGCCAGGGAACACGCCGTGCGGGATGCGCTCGAACACATCCAGCCGCTGCGCCTGGCCAGCAATGGCAGCGGCGATCACCTCGCCGGCCAGGCCGGTGCTGGCCACGCCGTGGCCGGAGAAGCCCTGCGCGAAGTA
>DAMCTY010000042.1:0-35878 GCA_032112995.1 Stenotrophomonas sp.
GGCGCCGGCAGGGTGCCGGCGGGGAAGCGGCTGCGCGCGGGCAGCAGCAGCGTGGCCTTGGCCATCGTCAGTCGAGGTACTCGACGCTGACGATCTCGTACTCACGCTGCCCGGCCGGCGCGTCGATGGCGATGGCGTCGCCTTCGTTCTTGCCGATCAGGGCACGCGCCACCGGCGAGGAAATGGCGATCAAGCCCAGCTTGATGTCCGCTTCCAGGTCACCAACGATCTGGTAACGCTTCTCTTCGTCGGTCTCCACGTCGGCCAATGTCACCGTGGCACCAAACACCACCTTGCTGCCAGCGTTGAGCTTGGTGATGTCGATGATCTCGGCATGCGACAGCTCGCCTTCCAGCTGCTTGATGCGGCCTTCGATGAAGCCCTGCTCCTCGCGCGCGGCGTGGTACTCGGCGTTCTCCTTCAGGTCACCGTGCTCGCGTGCTTCGGCGATGGCGGCAATGACCTTCGGGCGCTTGTCCGACTTCAGGTGTTCCAGTTCGTCACGCAGGCGCTTGGCGCCCTTTGCCGTGATGGGGGCTCTCATGCATTCAACTCCTTGTGCAGTTCCTGCAGCGACCAGACCGGACCGGTGCCGCGGAACTCCAACGATTGCACCAATGCCTTGGCGCCTGCAACCGTGGTCGAGTACGTGATGCGGTTCTGCAGGGCTTCGCGACGGATCGAGAACGAGTCGTTGATCGCTGCGCGGCCTTCGGTCGTGTTGACGATGTAGACGATTTCGCCGTTCTTGATGCTGTCCACGATATGCGGACGGCCCTCGACCACCTTGTTGATCACTTCGCAGCTGTAGCCATGCTGCTGCAACCAGGCAGCAGTGCCACGGGTAGCCACCAGCGAATAGCCGGCCTCGACCAGACCCTGCACCGCCGGCATCACGCGCGGCTTGTCAATGTCACGCACCGAAATGAACACCTTGCCGACCGGCGGGGTCTTGATGCTGCCGGCTTCCTGCGCGCGTGCGAACGCGGCGCTGAAGGTACGGCCCACACCCATCACTTCACCGGTGGAACGCATTTCCGGCCCGAGGATCGGATCCACACCCTGGAACTTGGCGAACGGGAAGATCGCCTCCTTGACCGAGTAGTAATCCGGCACGACTTCCTTGGTCGCGCCCTGTTCGGCCAGGGTCTTGCCGGCCATGCAGCGGGCGGCGATCTTGGCCAGCGCCATACCGGTGGCCTTGGACACGAACGGCACGGTGCGCGATGCACGCGGGTTCACTTCCAGCAGGAAGACCACGTCGTTGCCATCGGCATCGGTCTGGATGGCGAACTGGGTGTTCATCAGGCCGACCACCTTCAATGCCTTGGCCAACTCGGTGACCTGGCGACGCAGCTCGGCCTGGGTCTGCGCCGACAGCGAATACGGCGGCAGCGAGCAGGACGAGTCACCGGAGTGCACGCCGGCTTCTTCGATATGCTCCATCACGCCGCCGATCAGGACGTTGCCGTCCTTGTCGCAGATGATGTCCACGTCGGCCTCGACGGCAGCATCCAGGAAGTGATCCAGCAGCACCGGCGAATCGTTGGAAACCTTGACCGCATCACGCATGTAGCGGGCCAGGTCGGCCTCGCCGTAGACGATTTCCATCGCACGGCCACCCAGCACGTAGCTCGGGCGCACCACCAGCGGGAAGCCGATTTCGCGCGCCAGCGCCTGTGCCTCATCGGCGGTACGGGCGGTGCGGTTCGGCGGCTGCTTCAGGCCCAGGTCCTGCACCAGCTTCTGGAAGCGCTCGCGGTCCTCGGCCAGGTCGATGGAGTCCGGCGAGGTGCCGATCACCGGCACGCCATTGGCTTCCAGCGCACGCGCCAGCTTCAGCGGGGTCTGGCCGCCGTACTGCACGATCACGCCCTTGGGCTGTTCCAGCTCGACGATCTCCAGCACGTCTTCCAGCGTCAGCGGCTCGAAGTACAGGCGGTCAGAGGTGTCGTAGTCGGTGGACACGGTTTCCGGGTTGCAGTTGACCATGATGGTTTCATAGCCGTCCTCGCGCAGGGCGAGCGCAGCATGCACGCAGCAATAGTCGAACTCGATGCCCTGGCCGATGCGGTTCGGGCCACCGCCCAGGATCATGATCTTGTCGCGGTTGCTCGGTGCGGCCTCGCACTCGTCCTCGTAGGTCGAGTACAGGTAGGCGGTGCCGGTGGCGAACTCGGCGGCGCAGGAGTCCACGCGCTTGTACACCGGGCGCACCTTGTGGGCGCGGCGCAGGGCACGGATGGCAGCCTCATTGGTGCCGGTCAGCTGCGCCAGGCGCGCATCGGAGAAACCGGCACGCTTGAGCTTGCGCAGACGTGCGGCATCCAGTGCGTCGATGCCCTGGGCATGGACCTGCTTTTCGTCGACGATGATTTCTTCGATCTGGTCGAGGAACCACGGGTCGATGTGCGACAGGCCGTAGACATCTTCGACGCTCAAGCCGCTGCGGAATGCATCGCCCACGTAGAACAGACGCTCCGGGCCCGGGGCCTTGAGCTCACGCTTCATGGTGGCGATATCGTCTTCGTTGCCCAGGTCCAGCTCAGTCGGGTCCAGGCCGATCTTGCCGGTTTCCAGGCCGCGCAGCGCCTTCTGCAGCGATTCCTTGAAGGTGCGGCCCATCGCCATCACCTCGCCCACCGACTTCATCTGGGTGGTCAGGCGGGCGTCGGCGGCCGGGAACTTCTCGAAGGCGAAGCGCGGGATCTTGGTGACGACGTAGTCGATGGACGGCTCGAACGAGGCCGGGGTCAGGCCGCCGGTGATCTCGTTCTTCAGTTCGTCCAGGGTGTAGCCCACCGCCAGCTTGGCGGCGACCTTGGCGATCGGGAAGCCGGTGGCCTTGGAGGCCAGCGCCGAGGAACGCGACACGCGCGGGTTCATCTCGATCACCACCACGCGGCCGGTGGTCGGGCTGATGCCGAACTGCACGTTGGAGCCGCCGGTATCCACGCCGATCTTGCGCAGCACGGCGATGGAGGCATCGCGCAGGCGCTGGTATTCCTTGTCGGTCAGGGTCTGTGCCGGCGCCACGGTGATCGAGTCACCGGTGTGCACACCCATCGGGTCGAGGTTTTCGATCGAGCAGACGATGATGCAGTTGTCCGCGGTGTCGCGGACCACTTCCATCTCGAATTCCTTCCAGCCCAGCACCGACTCTTCCACCAGCACTTCGGTGGTCGGCGACAGTTCCAGGCCGCGGCCGACGATCTCGATCAGCTCCTCGCGGTTGTAGGCGATGCCGCCGCCGCTGCCGCCCAGGGTGAAGGACGGACGGATGATGGTCGGGTAGCCAACGCGGGTCTGGATCTCCAGCGCTTCTTCCAGCGTGTGGGCAACGGCGGCCTTGGGGCACTCCAGGCCGATTTCCTGCATGGCCACGCGGAACAGCTCGCGGTCTTCGGCCATGCGGATGGCTTCGCGCTTGGCACCGATCAGCTCGACGTTGTACTTCTCCAGCACGCCGTGGTCGGCCAGGTCCAGCGCGCAGTTCAGCGCGGTCTGGCCACCCATGGTCGGCAGCAGCGCGTCCGGGCGCTCCTTGTCGATGATCTTCTCCACCGTCTGCCAGTTGATCGGCTCGATGTAGACGGCATCGGCCATCTCCGGGTCGGTCATGATCGTGGCCGGGTTGGAGTTCACCAGCACCACGCGGTAACCCTCGTCACGCAGCGCCTTGCACGCCTGCGCGCCGGAGTAGTCGAACTCACAAGCCTGGCCGATGACGATCGGGCCAGCGCCGATGATCAGGATGGTTTTTAGGTCGGTGCGCTTTGGCATTTTCTTCTCTAAGTCAGTACAGCGTGTCTGGGGGAAGTGATCGCACGCTGTCGATCAGGAAAACTCGTTGCTATCTATGGTGACGCCGCATTCGCCGAGGATGCGCTCGCTCATGCGCACCGGCAGGCCGTCGGGCATGTCGCCCATCTCGGCCAGCACCGCCGCCAATGCCTCATACGAGCCACTGGCCATGAACTCGCCCACCTGCTTGCGTTCCAGTTCGCTGGGCTCGCCCGCGAACTCCGCCGGCAAGGCGGTGCCGTACATCATCTGGCGCTGGGTAGCGACCATGCGCTTGCCGCCCTGGCTGGTAAAGAACGCCTGCCAGCGCTTGAGGTGCGTCTGGCCCTCGTCACCGAGGTTGCTGACCAGCCGTTCCACCAGCGCGTCGTTGAGCACCGCGCCGATCGGCGCCGCCATGCATTGGCGCTGCTGCGGGGTCACCTGCGGGAAGAACGCTTCGTTGGCGAGGATGGACTTGGCCGCGTCCTCACCCATGCGCTCGAAACCGGTCAGTGGCAGCAGATCACGGATCTGCTGGGCCGTCACCGGGGCCGCGCTGGCCACCGAGGTGGCCAGCAGCGCCGGCAACATCAGCCAGCGCGCCTTGCTCACGCCTTGGCCCCTTCCATCAGGGTGATGAAACGGTCGAACAGCGGTGCCACGTCGTGCGGACCCGGCGATGCTTCCGGGTGGCCCTGGAAGGAGAACGCCGGCGCATCGGTCAGGGCAATGCCCTGGATGGTCTGGTCGAACAGCGAGCGATGGGTGACGCGGACATTGCCCGGCAGCACGCTCTCGTCGATGGCGAAGCCATGGTTCTGCGAGGTGATCATCACCCGGCCACTGTCGATGTCCTGCACCGGGTGGTTGGCGCCATGGTGGCCGTGACCCATCTTCATGGTCTTGGCACCCGAAGCCAGGCCCAGCAACTGGTGGCCCAGGCAGATGCCGAAGGTCGGGATCTTCTTCTCGACGAAGGTCTTGATCGCGCTGATGGCGTAATCGCAGGGCTCCGGGTCGCCCGGGCCGTTGGACAGGAACACGCCGTCCGGATTAAGCGCCAGCACCTCGGCCGCCGGGGTCTGTGCCGGCACCACGGTCAGCTCGCAGCCGCGCTCGGCCAGCATGCGCAGGATGTTGGTCTTGACGCCGAAGTCATAGGCCACAACCTTGAACTTCGGTTCTGCGCGCACGAATTCGTTGCGGTCCAGGTCCAGCTGGCCGTCGGCCCAGCCATAGGTCTTGTCGGTGCTGACCACCTTGGCCAGATCCATGCCCTTCAGGCCGGGGAACTTGCGGGCCGCTTCCAGCGCCTTCTCCACATCGATGTCGTCGCCAGCCATCAGCGCACCGTTCTGGGCGCCGCGCTCACGCAGGATGCGGGTCAGCTTGCGGGTATCGATGCCGGCAATGGCCACCACGCCGCGCTGGACCAACCAATCCTGCAGCGACAACTGGCTGCGCCAGCTGCTGGGGCGGCGCGGCACGTCGCGCACGATCAGGCCCGATGCCCAGACCTTGCTGGCTTCATCGTCCTGGTCGTTCATACCGGTGTTGCCGATATGCGGGTACGTCAGGGTGATCATCTGCCGGGCGTAGGACGGATCGGTCAGCATTTCCTGGTAACCGGTCATGGCGGTGTTGAACACCACCTCACCCACGGACAGGCCGGGCGCGCCTACGGATTCGCCCTCGAATACGGTGCCGTCTTCGAGCACGAGAATTGCGGCTTGGGTCACGGGAATCTCACTTTGGCTACCGGGGGACTCCGAAGCCACGCCTGCGTCCGCGGTCAAAAACCGGTTGCAAAAAAGCGCGGACGGCGGTCTGGGAACCGGTCCGGCTGACGTGTTTCGGCGAGCGGGAATTGTAAAGGCAACGGGGCCACCAGCG
Source organism: Stenotrophomonas sp. (assembly GCA_032112995.1). Taxonomy (GTDB): domain Bacteria; phylum Pseudomonadota; class Gammaproteobacteria; order Xanthomonadales; family Xanthomonadaceae; genus Stenotrophomonas. Next base: position 5,680 of record DAMCTY010000042.1, read on the forward strand.
CCAGCGTCGCGTACAGCCCCGCCCGATGGTTTCAGACCGTACGGAAAACCGGTTCTGCCCGGTAAAGCCGCCTATTCAGCGGCTGCCGACGGTAATGCTCAGCCAATCAGGTCGCGCACCCTGTATCGCCCGTGTTCACGCCCGAGCAGGCGTTGCGCCGCGTGCAGCGCACCACGCGCGAAAATGTCGCGATTGGTGGCACGGTGGACCAGCTCCACCCGCTCGCCCAAGCCGGTGAATTGAACGAAATGCTCACCAATGATGTCGCCAGCACGCAGGCTGGCATAGCGCGGCGTCGCCCCGCCCTGGCTGGCAGATTCGCCCAAGGTCAGTGCGGTACCGGAAGGCGCGTCCTTCTTGTGTACGTGGTGGGATTCGACGATGTCGCAATCCCAACCCGGCAACGTCGCTGCCGCGCGCTCGACCAGCTCGGCCAGCACGGCAACGCCGAGGCTGAAGTTGGTGGCCCACACCAGCGGAATGCGCGCCGCAGCCGCATCCAGCGCCGCCTGCTGCCCCTCGCTGATGCCGGTGGTGCCGGACACCAGGCCGACACCCCGCTCCACACACAGGGCCAGAATCGGGTCAAACCCCTCCGGCAGACTGAAATCGATGGCGACATCGAACGCCGGCACGCCGGACAGCTCACTGGTGGCGAAATGCGGTATGCCATCCACCACGCGCTGGACTGGCGGCTTGCGCACCACGGCGGTCACCACCTGCAGGGACGAATCTTCGGCTGCCAGTCGCAGCAGGGCCTGACCCATGCGGCCGGAGGCGCCATGGATCAGCAAACGGGTCGGAGTGTTGTTCATGCAGCCAAGCTACCGTTTCCGCAGGCCAACACACAAGCGTCTGAATGCGGCAACGCCGGGTTTCCCCGGCGCCGCACTGCACTCAATGTTGCTTGGGTTCGCTGGGCCCGCAGCTGTTGCAGCCGCCGCAAGCACCCGCATTGCTGGCGGCAGGCGGCGCCAGCCGCCGCCCCCACGCCTGCAGCCGCGGTGAACGCTGCGGCTTGACCAGCCACAACGCAAGCGACCCGCGCAGCTTGCGCACCACGCCGGGGAACTGCTTCTTCAATACCACCCAGGCGCTGACCAGCACCGCCAGGCCGATAATCAGGTATTGCAGCAGCAGACCCTTGTCCATCAGCCCGCCCCCAGCGCCTTGGCCACCTGGTAGGTCACCAGCGCCGCCAGGTAGGCCGCGGCAAACAGGTAGACCGTGGCAAATGCCATCTGCTTCCACGAGTTGGTCTCGCGCTTGATGGTCGCCAAGGTGGAAATGCACATCGGCGCGTAAATGAACCACACCATCAGCGACAGACCGGTAGCCAGCGTCCAGCCATCGCTGATCACCGGCGTCAGCGCCTGGATGGCCGCGTCATCGTCGGCCGCCGACAAGGCATAGATCGTGGCCAACGAAGACACCGCTACCTCGCGTGCGCCCATGCCCGGGATCAGCGCAATGCAGATCTGCCAATTGAAACCCAGTGGCGCGAAGATCACCGCCATCGCATGGCCGATCTGACCGGCGTAGCTGTAATCGATGGCCGGCAGCGTCGCGTTCTCAGGCGCGCCCGGGAACGACAGCAGGAACCACAGCAGGATGGTCAGCGCCAGGATGATGCCGCCCACGCGCTTGAGGAAGATCACCGCACGCTCCCACAGCCCCACCAGCAGGTCGCGCGGGTTGGGCAGACGGTAGGACGGCAGCTCCAGCAGCAGCGGATGCTCGCCCTTGTCACGACGGAATTTCTTCATCGTCCACGACATGATCAACGCGCTGGCGATACCGGCCACATACAGGCCGAACAGCACCAGACCCTGCTGGTTGAACACGCCCCACACGGTCTTGGCGGGGATGAACGCACCAATCAGCAGTGCGTACACCGGCAGGCGTGCCGAGCAGGTCATCAGTGGAGCCACCAGGATGGTGGCCAGGCGGTCGCGCGGATCCTGGATGGAACGCGTGGACATGATGCCCGGCACCGCGCAGGCAAAGCTGGACAGCAGCGGGATGAACGAACGCCCGGACAGGCCTGCCGCGGCCATCATCCGGTCGAGCAGGAAGGCCGCACGCGGCAGGTAGCCGGATTCTTCCAGCGCCAGGATGAAGGCGAACAGGATCAGGATCTGCGGCAGGAACACCACCACCCCACCCACGCCGGCAATGATGCCGTCGGTGAGCAGGCTGCTGAGCGGCCCTGCGGGCAGGTGCGTCGCCGCCGCCTCACCCAGCCAGGCAAATGCAGCCTCGATGCCGTCCATCATCGGCGTGGCCCAGGCATACACCGCCTGGAAGATCAGGAACATCACCACGGCCAGGCTCAACAGGCCGAACACCGGATGCAGCAGCCAGCGGTCCAGCGCATCATCGATGCGGCCGGTACGGGCCGGCATGCTGACCGCGCTGGCCAGGATCTCACGCACCTGGGCGTGGTAATCGGCACCGGCTTCGGCCGCATGCACCGGCAGGCTGGCCAACGACGGCACCAGCGCATCGATGCGCTCGACCAGCGCCCGCGCGCCATTGCGCTGCACCGCCACCGTCTCGACCACCGGCACGCCCAAGGCTTTTTCCAGCGCCGGCACATCGATCTCGATGCCGCGCTTGCGGGCCGCATCGACCATGTTCAGCGCCACGATCATCGGCTTGCCCAGCTCACGCACTTCCAGCGCGAAGCGCAGGTGTAGGCGCAGGTTGGTGGCGTCGATCACGCACACCAGCGCGTCCGGCGCGGCTTCACCCGGATAGAACCCGCGGCACAGGTCGCGGGTGATGGCTTCATCCAGGCTGGCCGGGTGCAGGCTGTAGGCGCCCGGCAGATCCAGCACCGCATATTCACGCCCGGACGGCCCACGCATGCGGCCCTCCTTGCGCTCGACGGTGACGCCGGTGTAATTGGCCACCTTCTGGCGGCTGCCGGTCAACTGATTGAACAATGCGGTCTTGCCACTGTTCGGATTGCCGACCAGGGCCAGCCGGGCAACTACCTCGTTCACGCCACACCTCCGGCCGAGCTCACCAGCACGCGTGCAGCCTCACTGCGGCGCAGCGCGAAACGGGTAAAACCCACCTGGAACAGCAGCGGCTCACCGCCCACCGGGCCGCGCGCAACCAGCCGCACTTCCTCCCCGTTGACGAACCCCAGCTCACGCAAGCGTCGCGCAATGGCGTCGTTGGCATGCAGGTCCTGTACGTTTTCCACCTTCGCGGATGCATGCAGCGGCAAATCTGACAACGTCACTGAATGGGCGCCTATGAAGAGTTGATAAGAATGGTTATCAATTCTAGCACCGTGAAGGCGGCCCCGCCGCCCAACCAAAGGCCTACAGCGTTCCCCCTCAGCAACTGTTGCTTGTCAGTTGCAGCTGGCCATGCAGCTGTTCAGGCGTTCACCGCAAACCGATGCCGCAGAGCGGTTCTGGCAGAACGCCTGCGAGGTCTGGCAGGCACCACGCAACTCCGGGTTGGTGATCTTGTCGCATTGATTGTTGCGACTGGACTCGCCGCAATCACCATAGCTGCGCGGGTTGGCAGTACAGGCCTGATATCGGCTCTGGCAATAGTTCACGCAGGCTGCCGGGTCATTCCTGGGGGCGTCACGCCAGACACCATTTCCGCAGCCGGACAGCAACACCAACAAGGCCACTGCCACACCCAACGTCCCTGTACGCATGCCGGTCTCCGGAAATGAAAACAGCCCGAGCATACGCCCGGGCTGTTTCATTGCCATCCCTGCTTGAGGGAATAAGCAAGGCGACGCTTATTCCACGATCACCGGAATCTTGCCGATGCGGGCCTGCCATTCGCGCGGGCCAGTCTTATGCACCGACTCACCGGTGGAGTCGACCGCCACAGTCACCGGCATGTCCTGCACGGTGAACTCGTAGATCGCCTCCATGCCCAGGTCGGCGAAACCAACCACCTTGGAGGCCTTGATCGCCTTGGACACCAGGTAGGCCGAGCCACCGACAGCCATCAGGTAGGCCGACTTGTTGTCACGGATCGCCTCGATCGCAGCCGGGCCACGCTCGGCCTTGCCGACCATGCCCAGCAGGCCGGTCTGTTCCAGGATCTGGCGGGTGAACTTGTCCATGCGGGTCGCCGTGGTCGGGCCGGCCGGGCCAACCACTTCGTCGCGCACCGGATCAACCGGGCCGACGTAGTAGATGAAGCGCCCCTTCAGGTCCACCGGCAAGGGCTCACCCTTGTTGAGCATGTCGACCATACGCTTGTGCGCGGCGTCGCGGCCGGTCAGCAGCTTGCCGTTGAGCAGCAGGGTCTGGCCCGGCTTCCATGCGGCCACTTCTTCCGGCGTGATGGTGTCCAGATCAACGCGGGTGCCCTTGGAGGCGTCGTAGGTGATCTGCGGCCAGTCTTCCAGCGACGGCGGGTCCAGCATCACCGGGCCGCTGCCGTCCAGGGTGAAGTGGGCGTGGCGGGTGGCGGCACAGTTGGGGATCATCGCCACCGGCAGGTTGGCGGCGTGGGTCGGGAAGTCCTTGACCTTGATGTCCAGCACCGTGGTCAGGCCACCCAGGCCCTGCGCGCCAATGCCCAGCGCATTGACCTTCTCATACAGCTCCAGGCGCAGTTCTTCGGCACGGTTGGAAGCACCGCGGGCCTGCAGATCGGTGATGTCGATCGGCTCCATCAGCGATTCCTTGGCCAGCAGCATCGCCTTCTCGGCGGTGCCGCCAATACCGATGCCGAGCATGCCCGGCGGGCACCAGCCAGCGCCCATGGTCGGCACGGTCTTGAGCACCCAGTCGACGATGGAGTCGGACGGGTTGAGCATGGCGAACTTGCTCTTGGCCTCCGAACCGCCGCCCTTGGCGGCGACGATCACCTCGACGGTGTCGCCCGGCACGACCTTGACGTTGACCACGCCCGGGGTGTTGTCGCGGGTATTGGTGCGCTTGCCGGCCGGGTCGGCCAGCACCGAGGCGCGCAGCTTGTTGTCCGGGTAGGCGTAGGCGCGGCGGATGCCCTCGTTGGCCATGTCCTCCACGCCCATGGTGGCGTCGTCCCAACGCACGTTCATGCCGATTTCCAGGAACACGGTGACGATGCCGGTGTCCTGGCAGATCGGGCGATGGCCCTCGGCGCACATGCGCGAGTTGATCAGGATCTGCGCAATGGCCTCCTTGGCCGCCGGCGACTCCTCGCGCTCGTAGGCAGCGGAGAGATTCTTGATGTAGTCGACCGGGTGGTAGTACGAGATGTACTGCAGTGCGTCGGCGACGGACTGGATGAGGTCTTCCTGCTTGATCGATGTCACGGGCTTGCTCGCTTGCTGAAGGCTGGCGGGGGTTCAGCCGCCCATTTTACGCCTTGCCGCCGCGCCGTGCTGTCCGCCCTTGGTCTTGGGGGAGGGGCGTCCGCCGTGAAGGGGCTGAACCGACAAGTCTCCCGCTTCGCGGCGCACGCCCCTTCCGCGCCGGCCCACTCCGCTTCAGGCAAAGTGCGTCTGTCACGCCAGCCAGTCCTGCGCCGTCCTGCCTACATGAACGCCGAATCCCTCTTCCAGACCCACCGCCCGCGCCTGCTGGCCTTGGCCTATCGCATGCTCGGCAGCCGCGCCGATGCCGAGGACGTGCTGCAGGACGCCTGGCTGCGCTGGGCCGGTATCGCCAGCGATGAGGTCCGCGATGCCGAGGCCTGGCTGGTCACCGCCACCACCCGGCTCAGCCTGGATCGCCTGCGTGCCGCCAAGCGTGAACGCCAGCACTATGTCGGCCCTTGGCTGCCCGAACCCCTGCAGGTCGAACTGGCAACCGAGCCCGGCGCCGACCCCGCCCAGGCCCACGCCGTCGCCGACCAGGTCTCCTTCGCCTTCCTTACCCTGCTGGAACAACTCAGCCCCGACGAGCGCGCCGCCTTCCTGCTCAAGGAGGCGTTCGAGCATGACTACCGCCAGATCGGCACGTTGCTCGGCCACAGCGAGGCCAATTGCCGCCAACTGGTACGCCGCGCCCGGCAACGGCTGCAAACCGGCGCGCCCCGCTTTGACGCTTCGCCAGCACAACACCGGCAGCTGCTGCACCGCTTCATGGAAGCGGCACAACGCGGTGACAGCGAAGCTATCCAGGCCCTGCTGCATGCCAACGCGATGGCGGTCGCCGATGGCGGTGGCCGCGTCACCGCCACCGTGCGCCCGCTGGTAGGCGCCGAGCGCATCGGCCGCCTGTACTGGGCCATTGCCCGCCGTGGCGCGGCGCTGCCGGCCCAACTGGGCTACGTCAACGGCGAGCCGGCGATCCTGCGCTTTGCCGAGGGCAGGCTGGCCTCGTTCACCACCATCGAGGTGGTGGATGGGCGAATTGCCGCGCTGTACAGCGTGCTCAATCCGGAAAAGCTGCCAGCACTTGTCACGCCATAGCGCGCTGCGGCGTCCTGATATCTGAAAGCCGGTCACCTGACCGGTTGGAGTCACCTGATGTCCCCTACCAATGCCCCCCGCGTCCCCTACACCCGCCTGGCGGCCGATGCGTTCAAGGGCCTGCTGGCCGCCAGCAAGGCCGTGCACGACAGTTCCATCGAACACGAACTGCAGGAGCTGGTGTTCCTGCGCGTGTCGCAGATCAACGGCTGCGGCTATTGCATGGACATGCATGCCACCGCCCTGCGCAAGGCCGGCATTGAACCGCGCAAGCTCGACACGCTGCCCGCCTGGCACGAAAGCCGCTTCTTCGACGCCCGTGAGCGCGCTGCGCTGGGCTGGGCCGAGGCCCTGACCCGTCTACCCGATGGTGCCCCCTCGGAAGCGGCCTTCAACGCACTGGCACCGCATTTCGATGAAAAAGGCATCAGCGACCTGAGCATGGCGGTGGCCGTGATCAACGCCTGGAACCGACTGGGTGCCGGGCTGCTGCCGCCACTGCCCTGAGCACTGCGGACAAGGCTGATGGCCTGCGCCGCCGCCACAACGCACAATACGGCGCATGGGAACCCTTGTACTGATCCTCGACCTCATCGGCACCTTCGTCTTCGCCCTGTCCGGGGCGACGATGGGGGTACGTCGGCGGCTGGATATCTTCGGCGTGCTGGTGCTGTCGTTCGCGGCGGCACTGGCCGGCGGCATCACCCGCGATCTGTTGATTGGCGCCACCCCGGTGGCCGCGATCAGTGACTGGCGCTACCCTGCCATCACCCTGCTGGCAGGCGTGGTCACCTTCTTCTGGGCACCGCTGATCGAACGCCTGCAGTATCCGGTGCGTATGTTCGACGCCATGGGCCTGGCATTGTTTGCAGTGGCGGGCACCCAGAAGGCCTTGGCCTTCGGCATTGCTCCGCCGATGGCGGCAGCGCTGGGCATGTTGACCGGCATAGGCGGCGGTATCGCCCGCGACGTACTGCTGGCGCAGGTACCGCTGGTACTGCAGGCGGAGTTGTATGCCGTCGCCGCCCTGGCCGGTGCAGCCGTGGTGGCGGTTGGCTACTGGCTGGGCTTGCCGCCCTTGCCGTGCGCACTGGTGGGCGCCGGCCTGTGTTTTGGCCTGCGCATGATGGCCATGCATTTCGGCTGGCACCTGCCGGTGGCACTGCAATCCTCCGAACCTCCGCCGCCGGAAGGGCCACGTAGTTGATGCAGGCATGTTGGGATTGGGGTTCCCGGCGCCCGTTCTTGTGGCCTGGTCGCGCGACGGCGGGAATGACGGCATGAAGACTGGAGCCACTGCAGCCCTCCCCAACCCTCCCCTTGCCTGCGGCAAAGGGAGGGAGCACAGCCAAACCCGATGCGCAGCGCAACGCCGCAAGTAACACCAATCTCACACCGCTTCGGCCATCGTGTGCTTTCCCTCCGACAAGGACACAAGCATGGCCACAGAACGCTCCGACACCCTGATCGGCGATGAAGTCGTCCGTACTCTTGGCCAGCAGGGCCAGTCTTCGCAGGTGCTGGCGCAGGTCAAGGACGGCCAGGTGACCTTGTCCGGCGATGTTCCCAGTGCCGAGGTCAAGCACAAGGTGGAAACCGTGGTCGCCGCCATCGAAGGCGTGCGCAAGCTGGTCAGCCACCTGCACGTGGACAGCGGCAAGCGCTCGTTCGGCGCCGCCGGCGAAGCAGTGCGCGACAACCCCGACGGCCGCGACGACGCCCAGATGGGTGACATCGACCTGGGCAAGGACGGCTGAGCCCCGTAACACATCGGTGCCACCGCTTTGCGGTTAACCTGACCCGGCACCTGGTCGCCTGAGTCATACATGCCGCATCCCGAACCCGCCCCCACCCGCAAACCCAGTTTCCGCGAGCGCGTGGATGCCATGCGCAACCTGCCGCCCTTCCTGCGGCAGGTGTGGCAGACCAGCCCCGGCTTGACCCTCGCCAGCCTAGGCCTGCGCCTGATCCGCGCACTGATGCCGGTGGCGATGCTGTACGTGGGCAAGCTGATCATCGATGAAGCGGTACGGCTGGCCGGTGCCGGGGCGATGCCGCCATTGGCCGAGGCACTGTCCAGCGGCTATCTCAACACCTTGCTCGAACTGCTGCTGCTGGAGCTGTCGATTGCTATCGGCTCGGACCTGTTGGGGCGGCTGGTCAACTACGCCGACGCCCTGCTCTCCGAACTGTTCACCAACGCCACCAGCGTGCGCCTGATGGAGCATGCGGCCGAGCTGGACCTGGAGGATTTCGAAGACCCCGACCTGCAGGACAAGCTGGACCGTGCCCGCCGCCAGACCATGGGCCGGATGAGCCTGATGAGCCAGCTGTTCGGTCAGGTGCAGGACAGCATCACCGTCATCAGCTTTGCTGCCGGTCTGATCGTCTACGCACCGTGGTTGATCGTGCTGCTGGCAATAGCCCTGGTGCCTGCCTTCATCGGCGAATCGCACTTCAACACGCTGGGCTATACGCTCAACTTCAGCTGGACCCCGGAACGCCGCCAGCTTGATTACCTGCGCCAGATAGGCGCCAGCGTGGAAACGGCGAAGGAGGTGAAGATTTTCAACCTCAACCGCTTCCTGATCGACCGCTACAAACTGCTGGCCGAGCGCTTCTACAAGGCCAACCGCACCCTGGCGCGCAAACGCGCGATCTGGGGCACCTTGCTGGCGGCCTTGGGCACCTTTGGCTATTACACCGCCTATGCCTATATCGCCTGGCGCACCATCCGCGGCGATTTCAGCATCGGCGACCTGACCTTCCTGTCCGGCAGCTTCCTGCGCCTGCGCCAGTTGCTGGAAGGCCTGCTCACCGGCTTTTCGCAGGTGGCCGGGCAGGCCCTGTACCTGGACGACCTGTTCTCGTTCTTCGCGATCGAACCGGAGATCCGCTCACGCCCTGACGCCGTGGCGATCCCACGCCCTATCCGCCAGGGTTTTGTCTTCGACAATGTGGGCTTCCGCTACCCCGATGCCGAGCGCTGGGCGGTGCGCAACCTCAGTTTCGAGCTGCAGGCCGGCGAAGTGATTGCGCTGGTGGGCGAGAACGGCGCGGGCAAGACCACCCTGGTCAAGCTGCTGGCGCGCCTGTACGACCCCGATGAAGGCCGCATCCTGCTTGATGGCCGCGACCTGCGCGATTACGACCTGGACGACCTGCGCGCCAATATGGGGGTGATCTTCCAGGACTTCGTGCGCTACCACCTGTCCGCTGGCGAGAACATCGGCGTCGGCCTGGTGGAGGCCATGGACGACAAGGCACGCATCCGTGACGCTGCCCACCGCTCGCTGGCCGACGAGGTGATCGAGGCCTTGCCGGCCGGTTACGAGCAGTTGATCGGTCGCCGCTTCAAGACCGGCGTGGACCTGTCCGGCGGGCAGTGGCAGAAGATCGCAATTGCCCGCGCCTATATGCGCGATGCACAGGTGATGATCCTCGACGAACCGACCGCTGCGCTGGACGCCCGCGCCGAGTTCGAGGTGTTCCAGCGCTTCAAGGAACTGTCCGATAACCGTACCGCGGTGCTGATCTCGCATCGGTTTTCCTCGGTGCGCATGGCTGACCGCATCCTGGTGCTGGCCGATGGCCGCATCGAAGCCAGTGGCACCCACGAGCAGTTGATGTCCGAAGGTGGCCGCTATGCCGAGTTGTTTGAACTGCAGGCCGCCGGATACCGCTGACCGTAGTGCCGAGCCATGCTCGGCAGGGAGCTTTCCCAGCGAAAAGCACCCCTCCCCAACCCTCCCCTGGGCCTACGGCCAAAGGAAGGGAGCGTAGTGCCGAGCCATGCTCGGCAGAGGCTTTACCAGCGAAAAGCACCCCTCCCCAGCCCTCCCCTTGGCCTGCGGCCAAAAGGAGGGGGCGTAGTGCCGAGCCATGCTCGGCAGGGGCTTTGCCGGCGAAAAGCGCCCCTCCCCAACCCTCCCCTTGGCCTACGGCCAAAGGGAGGGCGCGATGCCGAGCATGGCTGGGCACTACCCGCCCAATCAAATGCGATTTATTCTCATTTAAGCGAATTCGGCTACAATAGGCAGGTCTCCAATCTACGAATCACGGCATGTCTTCCGCTTTTGGCGCCGAAACGGTGCTTGAGGTCCGTCACTGGACGGACGCCTACTTCAGCTTCTCCACCACCCGCGACAGCGGCTTCCGCTTCGAGAACGGCCAGTTCGTGATGATCGGGCTGGAAAACGAAGGCGCCCGCCCGCTGATGCGTGCCTATTCCATCGCCAGCGCCAACTGGGAAGAGCAACTGCACTTCTTCAGCATCAAGGTGCAGGACGGCCCGCTGACCTCGCGCCTGCAGCACCTCAAGCCCGGCGACAAGGTGCTGGTCGGCAAGAAGCCCACTGGCACCTTGCTGATCAGCGACCTGCACCCCGGCAAGCACCTCTACCTGCTGGGCACCGGCACCGGCCTGGCGCCGTGGCTGAGCGTGGTCAAGGACCCGGAAACCTACGAACGCTTCGACAAGGTCATCGTCTGTCACGGCGTGCGCTTCGCCAAGGACCTGGCTTACCGCGAGTACTTCGAACAGGAACTGCCCAACGACGAGATCCTCGGCGACATCGTCCGCGACAAACTGCTGTATTACCCGGCCGTCACCCGTGAACCCTTCCCCAACCAGGGCCGGCTGACCTCGCTGATGGAAACCGGACAGATGCAGGAAACGCTCGGCCTGCCGCCGCTGGACCCGGCCAACGATCGCTTCATGATCTGCGGCAGTCCGCAGATGCTGGCCGACCTGCGTACCGTGCTGGATGCGCGCGGCTTTGAAGTATCGGCACGCATCGGCACGCCGGGCCATTACGTGTTCGAACGCGCCTTCGTCGAGAAGTAAATATGTAGGGGTTTTACCGACATTTTGTGGCTATGAAGCCACAGCATGATCGTTTAGCTTAACGGCCGGATCGCAATGATCCGGCCGTTTTCAGTTCAGGGGAAAGGATTCATGGGTTCCAGTAGTTCTCGTAGCAGCTTCATCGACAACCAACGCAGCGTGCTGCTTGACGAACTGGCGCAGTGCCAGCAACGCGCGGAGATCGCGAAACAGGCGATGGGCGCTGCCTATCCCGCCGCATGCCAGGCAGCACAATCGATGCGCCCGCTGTTTGACCAGGCATTGGCGCAGGCGCGTCGCAACGCCCGCCAGCAGGGACGCAAAGGCACCTGGGGCGCCGCCCTGACGCTGCGCGCAAGCCTGGGCACTGGCGGCCTGCGCATCATTGCCTGGTTGCTGTTGCTTGGCAGCCTGATGCTGGATTCTCCGGTACGCGGTTTCTTCGCGCAGCTGGCCTACGCAATGCCGTTCCCGTTGAGCCTGCTGCTCGGGCTGCTCACCTTCGTGCCACCAGGCCTGCTGGCGTATGCCGCGCTGGTCTGGTTCGGGCGCTCCCGTCTTTCCAAGCGCAATGCCTCGGCTGCACTGGCTTCCATCGACGCACTCGGCAAGCGCCAGCTGCAGCTGCATGCTTTCGGCAGCAAGCACAATGACGACCGTAGCCATCCCTATCCGGTAGTCCGTGCACCTGCGCCCTCGATGCAAAAACTGGGAAACAACTGGCAGCTCGGTGACAAGCACGACAACTCAAACGCGGTAATGGTCGGCATGAACACCGATATCGCCGCCGACAAGGACCCCGACTTCTTCATCCGCCTGCCGCTCAACGGCCACCCGGGCGGTTTTGTGCGTGTGCGCGCAGAGGTGGATGAGCATGCCGGCACCTGGACCCCGCTGGCAGCCGAGCTGGCACCCGGCCTGGTGCCTTTTGCGCAGCCCATTATTGATCTGCAGGCATTGAGCGTCCCCTATGAGCGTGAGCTGCAACTGCAGCAATCCCTGCTGACCCGTTTGGCGTCGCTGGACAAGCTGGAAACCAACTGGAAGGAAGTCGCCATTCCGGAGCAGACCCTGGAACAGGTGATCAAGCTGGTGGACCGATTTGCCGCTGGCACTCCGCCGCTGCCAAAGGGCATGCTGCTCTGGGGACCGCCGGGCACCGGCAAGACCCTGATCGCGCGCAAGCTGGCCGAGCACGTCGATTGCAACTTTGTTGCCGTCACCATCGCCGACCTGAAGGGCGAACACATCGGCCATACCGGCCCCAAGGTCAAGAAGATCTGGGAAACCGCACGCAGCAAGGGCCCGACCATCCTGTTCGTCGACGAATGCGAGAGCGCCTTCGCCCGTCGCGGCAGCCGCGACACAGACAACTTCGGCAATGAACTGGTGCAGACCTTCATCGCCGAATGGGACGGCTTCAACCAGGGCGGCGGCAATGTGCTGGTGATTGGCGCGACCAACCGCCAGGAGCTGATCGATGATGCGGTGCTGTCACGCTTCACCGTCGCCATCGAGCTGGGCGCCCCCAATGCGGACGCACGCGAACGCATCCTGTTGGCCGAATTCGCCAAGGCCCAGCTGGCCTTGCCGGTAACCGAAGCGCTGGTGCGCGAAACCGCTGGCATGTCCGGCCGTGACCTGTCCACCTTGGTCACCAGCGTGGTGGCCACGCATCCGGCCGGGCGCCCGGCAGCGACCGACTTCAGTGCCGCCATTGCCCGCCTGCGCGGCAAGAGCTCCACCTCGGTACAGGCGCTGGGCTGGGACGATGTGATCGTGCCTGCCAGCACCCGCGCCGAGTTCGAGAGCCTGGGCAAGGAACTGCTGCATGCCGAGGAACTGGCCAAGATGAACATCCCAGTGCCACGCGGCATCCTGCTGTACGGCCCGCCGGGGACCGGCAAGACCCAGATCGCACGCGTGCTGGCCAACCAGTCCGGCCTGTCCTTCATCGCGGCCTCGTCGGCAGAGCTCAAGGGCCAGTTCATCGGCGATGGCGGCGCGCGGGTCAAGCAACTGTTCGAGAAGGCGCGCGCGCAGGCGCCATGCATCGTCTTCCTCGATGAGATCGACACCATCGCACCGCCCCGCGGCAGCGGCAACTCGGACAAGCTCAACGCCGAGATCGTCGCCCAACTGCTGCAGGAACTGGACGGTATCAGCACCAAGCAAGGCCAGGTCTTCCTGCTCGCGGCCAGCAATCACCCCGACGCGATCGACAGCGCCCTGCTGTCGCGGCTGGAGCGCAAGATCCAGATCGGCCTGCCCGACACCGACGCACGCGCGGCCATCCTGCGCCTGCAGCTGGCTGGCAAGCCCCTGGATTTCGCCGTGGACGAGGTGCTGGAAACGCTGGCGGCCGCCACCGAAGGCAGCTCCGGCCGCGACCTGCAATCGCTGGTCACCGCAGCTACCCGCCGCGCCCTGCAACGCGCCATGGCCGAGCACGGTGACCCGACCAAGGTGCAGCTACAGCAGAAGGATCTGTTGGACCAGGCGGCGACCGACCCGGCCTGACGCAGCTACCGGTGACGCTGGGCTCAGCCCAGCGCCGCCCGGATGTCCGCTTCCAGGGCTTCCGGGCGCGCGGTCGGCGCGTAGCGGGCCAGTACCTGGCCATCGCGGCCGATCAGGAACTTGCTGAAATTCCATTTGATCGCGGCAATGCCCAAGGCACCGCGCTTCTGCCGCTGCAGCCACTGCCACAGCGGATCGGCGTCAGCACCATTGACCTTGAGCTTGGCCGACATCGGGAAGCTGACCCCGTAATTGATGCTGCAGAAGTCCTGGATGGCGGCCGCATCACCCGGCTCCTGGTGGCCAAACTGGTCGCAGGGGCAGCCCAGCACTACCAAGCCCTGCGGGCCCTGGGCCTGCCATAGCTGCTCCAGCCCCGCGTACTGCGGCGTGAACCCGCATTTGGAAGCGGTGTTGACGATCAGCATCACCTTGCCGTCGAAGCCGGCCAACGGCAGTGGGCCGCCATCCAGTGCGGTCAACTCGAAATCAAAGGCATTGGGCATGGCGGGGCTCCGGACTGGACGGCCAGCGTACGCCATCACGGCGCCAACGGCATGCAAGATGTGGCCTTTCAGCGCAACCATGCCATTCGACACACCCCGCCGGGCCTGCCTGCGGTTACCCTGACTGATCAGAATTTTTATCGGAGTTTCCGCCTTGAACACCCGTCTCGCCCTCGCCCTTGCCGCGACCCTGGGCCTTGCCCTGCCGGCCTACAGCCTGACCGCGAACGCGGCGACCACCCAGTCTGCGCAGCAGGCCAACCCGTTCTTCGCCGAAAGCCCGCTGCCGCTGCACTACCCGCAGTTCGACAAGATCAAGGACAGCGACTTCGCCCCGGCGTTCGATGCCGGCATGGCGCAGCAGCTGCAGGAAGTGGAGGCGATTGCCAACAACCCGGCCGCACCGACCTTTGAAAACACGCTGATCGCGCTGGAGAACAGCGGCGCCGTGCTGGACCGCGCCACCACTGTGTTCTTCTCGCTGATTGGCGCCGACACCAACGACGCGCGCAAGAAGCTGCAGGCCGACTACTCGGCCAAGTTTGCCGCGCACGGTGATGCCATCAACCTCAACGGCAAGCTGTTCTCGCGTATCGAGACCCTGTACAACGACCGCGCCAAGCTGGGCCTGGACGCTGAAGGCCTGCGCCTGGTCGAGAAGTACTACGACAATTTCGTCCGTGCCGGCGCCAAGCTGTCCGACGCCGACAAGGCCAAGCTCAAGGCGATGAACGCCGAGCTGGCCAACCTGGGCACCAAGTTCAGCCAGAACGTGCTGGCCGAGGTCAACGCGTCCTACATCGTGGTGGACGACGTCAAGCAGCTCGATGGCCTGTCCGACGAGCAGATCGCCGCCGCCGCCGAGGCCGCCAAGGCCCGCAAGCTGGACGGCAAGTACGTCATCGCCCTGCTCAACACCACCGGCCAGCCGCCGCTGACCAACCTGACCAACCGCGAGCTGCGCCAGAAGATCTACGAAGCTTCGGTGTCGCGCGGCAGCAAGGGTGGCGAGTACGACAATACCGCCCTGGTCTCGCGCATCATGACCCTGCGTGCCGAGAAGGCCGCGCTGATGGGCTTCCCGAACTTCGCCAGCTACTCGCTGGGCAACCAGACCGCCAAGACCCCGGAAGCGGTCAACGCCATGCTCGGCCAGCTGGCCCCGGCCGCCGTGGCCAACGCCAAGCGCGAAGCCGCCGACCTGCAGGCGATGATCGACGCCGAGCAGAAGGCCGCCGGCAAGCCGGGCTTCGAGCTGCAGCCGTGGGACTGGGCCTTCTACAGCGAGAAGGTGCGCCAGGCCAAGTACAACTTCGACGAGTCGCAGCTCAAGCCGTACTTCGAGCTGAAGAACGTGCTGGAGAACGGCGTGTTCTTTGCCGCCGGCAAGGAATTCGGCCTGAGCTTCAAGCAGCGCACCGACCTGCCGGTCTACCACGACGACGTCACCGTCTATGACGTGTTCGACGCCGATGGCAGCCAGCTGGCGATCTTCATCTTCGACCCGTATGCACGTGAGTCCAAGCGTGGCGGTGCGTGGATGAACGCCTATGTGTCGCAGTCGGGCCTGACCGGTGACAAGCCGGTGGTGGCCAACCACCTCAACATTCCCAAGCCGCCGGCCGGCAAGCCGACCCTGCTGACCTGGGACGAAGTAACCACCACCTTCCACGAGTTCGGCCATGCCCTGCACGGCATGTTCTCGGACGTGAAGTACCCCTACTTCGCCGGCACCGCAGTGCCGCGTGACTTCGTCGAGTTCCCCTCGCAGGTGAACGAGATGTGGTCCGACGAGCCGACCATCCTGGCCAACTACGCCAAGCACTACCAGAACGGCTCGGCGATGCCGCAGGCGCTGCTGGACAAGGTGATTGCCGCGTCCAAGTTCAACCAGGGCTTTGCCACCACCGAATACCTTGGTGCGGCGATGCTGGACCAGAGCTGGCACCAGATCGGTGTTGGCCAGATCCCGGCACCGAAGGACGTGATGAAGTTCGAGCATGAGGCGCTGGTCAAGGACGGCATCTACTACGCGCCGGTCCCGCCGCGTTACAAGACCCCGTACTTCAGCCACATCATGGGCGGCTACTCGGCGGGCTACTACGCCTACATCTGGTCCGAGGTGCTGGACGCCAACACCCAGAAGTGGTTCCGCGAGCATGGCGGCCTGTCGCGTGCCAACGGCGACCATTTCCGCAAGACCCTGCTGTCCAAGGGCGGCAGCGTGGATGCGATGGAGCTGTTCCGCAACTTCGCCGGCCACGAGCCGCAGATCGAGCCCTTGCTGGAGAAGCGCGGCCTGACCACCGGTTCTGCTGCCAAGTAAGCAGTTACTGGTCTTGATGGAATAAAAACGCCCGGCTTTGCCGGGCGTTTTCTTTTGCGTGGTGCAGGCAGATCAAGAGCGGCCCTCATCCGCCCTTCGGGCACCTTCTCCCGCTCGCGGGAGAAGTGAGCGCGTCGGCGCTACGAGGCTCTGACGTATTGCCGGTACTCAGCATTGCGCGGCAACTCTCAGCTCAAGCAGCAGCCTGCATTCCCTTCTCCCGCGAGCGGGAGAAGGTGCCCGGAGGGCGGATGAGGGGGCTTTTAGCTTTTAGCTTTTAGCTCCGAGCCTCGGGCGCTCCACTTCGAACTTCATACAGCCAGCAGCGAACAAACCCGACCCAACCTTATCGCCCCTGCTCCACAATCACCGTCGCAGTCATGCCATTGGCCAGGACCACCCCGTTTGCGAGCGCGCCAGCATCAAGCTTGATCCGCACCGGAATGCGTTGCGCCAGCCGCACCCAGTTGTAGGTCGGGTTCACATTCGCCAGCAGATCACTGCCGGTCGGGCTGTCCGCATCGGTAATACCGTGCGAGATGCTCTCGATATGCCCATGCAGCTCCTGCCCGCTCATCAGCTGCACGCGCGTGCCATCGCCCACATGCAGCTGGGCAAGTTTGGTCTCTTCGAAATAGCCGTAGACCCAGAAGGAATTCGTGTCGATCACCGCCAGCTTGGCCGCACCGGCAGTAGCGTAATCACCCTGCCGCACTTCCAGGTTGGTGACATAGCCATCCACCGGCGCACGCACTTCGGTGCGTTCAAGGTTCAATTCGGCCGTATCCAGCGCCGCCTGTGCCTGCTCCACCGCGGCCAATGCCTGCTGCTGCGCGGCGCTGGCCTGCTGGCGGCTGGCCTGTGCCTGGGCAACACCGGCACGTGCGGCCTGCGCGGCGCTGAGCGCATCAGTGCGTGCTTCTTCCGAAATCAGACTGCCGGTGATGCGCTGGCGGCGTTCGTATTGCAGCTCGTAACGACTGGCGTTCGCACTCTGCTGTGCAGCACCGGCCGCTGCCACCTGGATGCTGGCGCCCGCCGCACGCGCCGAAGCCTGCGCCGCCGCCAGATTGCCGCGGGCCTGGTTCAACGCATTCTGATAACGCGCCGGATCGATCCGGTAGAGCACATCGCCACGCTTCACCAACTGGTTGTCCCGCACTGCCACCGCACTCACCGGGCCGGACACATCCGGCGCTACCCGCACCACCTCCGCGCGCAGGCGGCCCTCGCGGGTCCAGGGGGAATACATGTAATGGCGCCACATCGCCATCGCGACCAGGGCGGCAATCACCACCACAACCGCGGTGAGGGAGAAACGAAGCAGGGATTGGACTTTGGGGGTCATGGGAAGTTCTCAGAACAGCAGCAGGCCGAAGCCACCAAACAGACAGATGAAGATCGCGGTACGGAACAACGCCGGATGCCAGACATGGCGATACCAGCCACGCCGGCCGGCGACCGCGTCCAGCGCCCACAACAGCGCGCAGACCAGCAGGAACAACAACAGCAAGCCGGGAAACAGGGTTCCCGCGAAGGCGATTTCAATGGGCATCGGGATCGGTCTCCAGGATTGAATCCGCGGCCGTGTTGTAAGCCGCCATCACCGAGCGGTCGTCCACCATCGCCAGCCGCACCAGCCGCAGGTGCAACAGCACGCGCGCCGCCACGCCGCCCGCCCCGGCCTGGGCGCGGGCAACGTCGATGGCGGCCGCCAGCGCTGCATCGGCGCGCAGCCAGGCCGCCCTGCCGGGCAGTGCGAAGAAGTCCGCCAACGCCCGCACCACCGCGTCCACACCCTGGTGCAGCGCTGTCGATGCCGGTTCGTGGGCAACATCCTGGCGCAGGTGGATCAGCGCACGGCCGGTCTCGTTGACTGCCAATGCCCAGGCCAGCTGTTCACGTGATTCCTCGCTGCCCGGCGCGGTGTGCGCCACGATCTGATGCAGCAGGTCGCTATTGCTGCTTTCAAAACGGTGCTGCAGGCCACGCAGCGGTGCCTGCGCGGCCAAACCCACCTGCGCGCGCAGGCCGGCCATCTGCCGCCGCCGCAACCAGGCCGTGCCTACCAGCGGGGGCATCAGCGCGAAGCTCAGTACCGCCGCACCCATGGCGATCATGTGCGAGGTGCCTTCGTTGAAGAAGCGCGTCGGGTCGAAGCTATGCACGCTGGTAATGGCCAGGATGTTGACCAGGCCCATGGTGTAACCCAGCCCGAACACCGACAGCTTCGGCCGGCTGACCATATAGGGCCCCACCAGGAAGAACGGCAGCAGCCCGGCGACCAGCAGCGTATAGCCCTCCATCCGCGTCAACACGGTGAAGTTGCAGACATAGGCCGCCAGCAAGCCGACCAGATAGCCCCAGCCCACCTTGCCGGTCATCCGCGCAGCATTGGGCACGGTTGCGAACAGCCCGGAGAAGATCGTCGCCAGCAGCATCACGTTGATCGCCATGGCCCAACCGCTGGCCGCCCACAGCGCGCCCAGCAACAACATGGTGATCGCGGTACGGGCAAATGCCACGGCCGCACCAAGGTAGTCATTGCCGCGGACGAAGTGCGCACGCGCGTCGTCCTCGGTAGGCGCCACCTGTGCGGTCAGCTGTCGGCGCGCATGCACGTATTGCTCCAGCTCCTTCACAAAACGGCGCAGCAGCTGCGTACCGACATCGAAATCCTCGACCTGCGCCGCTCCCTGCAAGCCGCTACGCAGCCCGACCGCGCGCGACGCGAGCTGCCGGCGTACCTCATGGATGTGCTCAGCCAACTGCGCGGGGTCCTGCTCACTGCCCTGCAGGGCCAAGCCCAGGGGCTGGTACAGCTGCTGCAGTGCCTGCCCTGCCGCGGGCGCAGGCTGGCGCAGCAGGCGATTGATCAGGTGGTGCAGCGACTGGAAGCTGGTCGAAGCCGCCATGAAGCGCTGGTTGAAGCGCTGCAGGTGGGCGCTGCGCGCCCGCGCGTCCGGGTCTTCGAAGATCACCGAGCTGCGCAGGTCTTCCAGTGTCACCGCATCGCGCACTACGCGCAGGTGGGCCTGCTCCATCTGCTCACGCGGCATCTCGCCCAGCAACGCGCCGCGCATGAAGCCGAGGAAATTCTCATATTGGCCGGTGACCGCCGTACGCAGGGTATCGCGCAGCCGCACCGGGAAGATCGTGTCGCTGATCACCGCCGTGACCAGCAGCCCCAGCAGCACCTCACTGATACGCGCCACCGCCGAGTCGAATACCTGGCCCGGCTGGGTAGCGATCACCGGCAAGGCGATGATCGCAGCGGTGTAACCGGCCAGCACGAAGGCATAGGACTTGAAGTTGCGATGCAGGGTGGCACCGGCGGTGCAGCCGGCAATCCACAACGCCATCAGTATCAGGAAGGGCTCACGCTGTTGCGGAAAAAGCGCCACGATCAACAACGCCGCCGCCGCGCCCACCAAGGTGCCCAGCACGCGGTAGAAGGCCTTGGCCAGCACCATGCCGCTCTGCCGGTGCATGACGATGACCGTGGTCATCATCGCCGTGCCCGGTTGCGGCAGCTGCAGGCGCATCGCCAGCCAGCCGGTCAGGAAGAACGCCACGGTGGTACGCAGCACGAACAGCCAGGTATCGGCCTCGCCTTTCAGGAAGCCGCGCAGGCCGGCGTACCAGGGGGCGGCCGGGGTGATTGCAGTGGGAGTACTGGACATGCGCGGCTCAGTTGGCTTCCAGGCCGGTCAACATCTTCTTGAGCAGGCGCTCGAGTTGCAGCTGCTCTTTCTCGTTCAGGCCCTGCACCTGCTGGACCAGCAGGTCGGCCATCTTCGGCAGCACGCCCTGCACGCAGCTCAGGCCATCGGCGGTCAGGTGCAGGCCGAGCTTGCGGCGATCGTTGGCATCGGGAATGCGCTCCACCAGCCCCATCGCGCACAACTTGTCGGTGAGCCGGGTGATGTTGGCCGATTTCTCGATGGCCGCTTCGGCCAGCTCGGAAGGGTTCAGTGGCCGCGCCGGGGTGCCGTACAACATCATCAGGATGTTGTATTCGGCATGGCTGAGCTCGTGCTCGCGCAACACGCTGTTGGCGCGGTCATGCACCGACTTGTAGATCACCTTGACCAGCCGGACCAGCACCG
The DNA here is from genome assembly GCA_032112995.1 of Stenotrophomonas sp. Taxonomy (GTDB): domain Bacteria; phylum Pseudomonadota; class Gammaproteobacteria; order Xanthomonadales; family Xanthomonadaceae; genus Stenotrophomonas. The sequence continues at coordinate 26,378 of DAMCTY010000042.1, forward strand.
CCGGCTCGCGCGGGAACCCCGGCCAGCGTTCGCAGGTGGCGTCGATGCGGGTTTCAGTGGTGTCGAAGCTGCTCATCGCGTATCCGGCGCATCCTGGATTGCGCCAAATAATACACAACTGAAATATAAACTTCTAAAACACTTTCATGGTTACAGCGTTCTACGTTCAGCGTGGCGCCACATAGCCGCCACGCACCCCACGCGGGGACAGCACCAGCTGCCACAGCTGTGAGTGGCGGGTGCGGAAGGTCGCCATCGAGCCCGCCAGATAGAAGCGCCACATCCGCCGGAAGCGCTCGTCATAACGCGCGTCCAGCTGCTCCCAGGCTGCTTCCACGTTCTCGCGCCACGCCAGCAGGGTGCGGTCGTAGTCGGTACCGAAGTTGTGCCAGTCCTCGAGCACGAACAGCCCCTCCATCGCCTGGGTGATCTGCGTGGCCGAAGGCAGCATGGAGTTGGGGAAGATGTACCTTGCGATCCAAGGATCGGTGCGATCGCGGCTGATATTGGTACCGATGCTGTGCAGCAGGAACAGTCCCTGCTCGGCCAGGCAACGCCGGGCCACCTCGAAGTACGTGCGGTAGTTCTTGACCCCGACATGCTCGAACATGCCCACCGACAAAATGGCGTCGAACGGCTCGTCCAGTTCGCGGTAGTCCTGCAGGCGGATCTCCACCGGCAACCCGGCGCACAGCTCGCGCGCGAACTCGGCCTGCTCCTGCGAGATGGTCACCCCCACCCCCTGCACGCCGTAGCGTTCGGCGGCGAATTTCAGCGCCTCGCCCCAACCGCAGCCGATATCGAGTACGCGCATGCCGGGCTGCAGGCCCAGCTTGCGGCAGATCAGGTCCAGCTTGGCTTCCTGCGCGTCATCCAGGTTGCCGGCGTTGCGCCAGTACCCGCAGCTGTAGACCAGGCGCTTGCCGAGCATGGCCCGGTACAGGTCATTGCCCAGGTCGTAGTGCCGCTTGCCGACCTCGTAGCTGCCCTGCCCGCTCTGCAGGTTGAACAGCTTGGCCTTGAGTGCATCCCAGACCTCGCCACTGCCGTGGACGCGCTCGTCCAGACGCGCGTCCAGCAGGTGGGTCAGAAAGCCGTCCAGCGAAGGCGCCTGCCACCAGCCATCCATATAGCTCTCGCCCAGACCGAGCGAGCCATCAGCCAGCACCCGCGCATGGAAGCGCGGGTCAAGGATGTCGATGTCCTGCGGCTGGTCTCCCCCGGGGGTGATACCGGCCTCCTGCAACAGCGCTTCGACACGTCGTTGCAATCCTGCATCCATCGCTGGCCTCCATGGTTTACGGGTGTGCGAAAAACCCCTGGTAATCAGCCGCCACATGCGGCAGCAGCACCGCCGCCGGCACATCCACCGTCTGCGTGCCGTCCGAGTACGGCCCCACCTGGTAAGGCGCAAACACGAAACGCAGCGCGCTGATCTTGCCAGCGGCATCCATCACCGGTTGGAACTGACTGAAGTTGGTCGGGTCCGGCGCGGTGCCTTCGTCGATCATCTTGGACAGATTGCGCACCTGCGCCTGCTGCTCCTCCGGCGACAGGTCCTCACCCTGGGCACGCACGGTGGCCTGCTCCAGCAGCTTGTCCTCGGCATAATCGCTCAATGCCTGCCAACCCTTGGCCGAGCTCATCAGATCCTCGGCCTTGAGCAGGTGCTGCTGTTCCGGCAACCAGACAAAGCGGGCAACCAGCGGCTGACCGTGGGCGCCACCGGTGTAGCTGCTGCCATCGGCCGATACCGCGACTACCGCCGGGGTGTCGACCAGCATGTCGTAGGCCAGGGACAGTTCGTAGGGGGCCGTCGGCTTGTCATTGCCCAGCTCGCTGACAGCCTTCAGCAGTTCGGCCTTGGCGTGCTCCGAATAGCTGGCCAGCTCATTGGCCAGGCCAGGGTACTTGGACGCGGCCGGCGGATAGCTGATACCAATGATGTAGCTGGGGGTGTTCTCGATGACGTCCTTCAACTCCACGGCAGCTGGCGCAGCCGTCGGCGTGGCCGGCGCTTCCACCCCGGCTGGCGGCGGCGTCACTGCCGCACCCTGCTGCTCCTGCTTGCATCCTGCCAACGCCGCCAGCAATACCGCCGTGGCCAACGATCCCTGTGCAAACCTGTTCATGCCCTGTCATTCCTCGAAAAATCCGGCCGCCCGACTGGGCATGGCCATGTCAGCGGGATTATCCCAGCAGGTCCGTATATTCGCCATGACGTTGCAGGAAGGCAGCGGCATAGCTGCAGGCCGGTAGTACCTTCCAGCCGGCAGCGCGCGCATGGTCCAGCGCAAAACGGGTGATCTGCCCGGCCACACCGCGTCCCCCGATGGCCTGTGGCACGCCGGTGTGGGTGATCACCATCACGCCATCCTGCAGTTCGTAGTCCAGCACCGCCAAGTGCCCGTCAACGCGCATCTCGAAACGCTGGGCGGCGGCATTGTGGTGAATCGGCAGGTTGGTGGTATCGGCAGCAGACATGAACGCTCCAGGGCAAAGGGGCAGGCCCGGTTGATGAGGAAGGTGTGATGACGCTGCCCGGCCACCCTTGCGCCGCAGTGCGTCACATTTCGACCTTACCCCCGTCAGTGGATCGGAATCAAACCCGGAACTGCGTCATATTTTCTGGCATGGCCCTTGCTTCATCCCCTGCAAGCGAAAAAGGAATGCGAGCCATGACCTACCTGGACCACCCGATCCCCACCGACGACCACGACGCCACCCTGCTGGAAGGCCTGTTCCAGCTGAGCGTGTCCGGCGAAACCAGCAACTGGCAGTTCGAGAAGATCGAAAGCGAAGTCTATTCGCGCCTGCTGGCGGCCTACGCCGCCTGAGTTGACATACCGGTCCAACAGCGGCGGCTGACCCGCCGCCGGCAAGCCGGAGTGGCCTTGGCGCATCCCGCGCCAAGGCACGGCCGCCTCAGCGGCCGAAGCTGGGATTCATCAAGGCCTGCAGGAAGTGCTGCAGCAAGCCCGGCTCCATCAGCAGCATGAACATAACCCCGTAGGCGGCACCGGCCAGGTGCGCGCTGTGGTTGACGTTGTCACCGCCCTTCTTGTCCATCCAGATGCTGTAGCCAACATAGAAGACGGCATAGAGGATGGCCGGGGCCGGGATGAAGAACACGAAGATCAACGACCACGGCGACACCAGGATGAAGGCGAACAACACCGCCGACACCGCGCCCGACGCCCCCAGGCTCAGGTAGTTGGGGTTCTTCTGGTTCTTCAGGTAGCTGGGCAGGATCGACACCACCAGCGCCGATAGATAGAACAGCAGGTACACCCACCAGTGACCGGTGATGCTGGTCATCAGCTTCTCCACCAGCCGGCCGAAGAAGAACAGGGTGATCATGTTGAACAGCAGGTGCGGGAAATCGGCGTGGATGAAGCCGTAGGTCACCAGCCGGTCGTACTGCTTGTGGCGGTCAACCGCTGGCGGCCACAGCACCAGCCGGTCCGCCAGCTTGCGGTCCTTGAAGGCCAGCCACGACACCAGCGCGGTGACGCCGATCAGAACAAACGTAATCATTCCCTGCATGCTCAGGCTGCCCGGTAGTTGTCGACGACTTTATATCGCCGCGCATACATACCGAAAGCCAGCGCAGCCAACAAGGCGAACCCGGCAAAGAAGAACATCTGGAAGGCGGTGACGCTCAGCCCGGTGGTGGCGATGCTGCCGGTCACCGCGTCATTGCGCACCGCGAAGTTGGCCAGCAATACCCACAGGTTGCCAATGGTCGTGGTCAGGTTCCAGAAGCTCATCACCACGCCCTTCATCGACTGCGGTGCCTGGCTGTAGGCAAACTCAAGGCCCGTCGCCGACACCAGTACCTCACCCAGGGTGAGCAGCGCATAGGGCAGTACCTGCCAGACGATGGACATCGGCTCGCCACCGTCCATCACCACCTGGATGCCGCCAATCACGATCCAGGCCAGGCCGCTGAACGCAATGCCGGCGGTCATGCGCCGCAGCGCGGTGGGTTCCCACCCCATCCTGGCCAGCAGCGGGTACAGCACCAGGTTGTTGAACGGGATCAGGATCATCACCAGCGCCGGGTTGAGCGCCTGCATCTGCGAAGCGACGAACCAGGCCGGCTTGGTCATTTCCTCACCCTGGATCACCCAAGTGGAGGCCTTCTGGTCGAACAGCGAATGGAAAGGGGTGACCAGGGCAAAGATCACCAGCACCCGCAGCACGCTGCGCACGCCATTGACGGCCGCATCCGGATGCACGCCACGGGCGCGGTCCAGCTGCAGCCAGGCACCGCCGCCGACACCGGCAATCACCACCACCAGCGCGATACAGGCGGCGATCACGAAGCCAAGCACCGGCGTCATCGCCAGCGACACTACCGCTGCCAGCAGGCCCAGCCCGGCCAGCACCAGACCCGGACGGCCCTGCCCGTCCCTGCGCGCGAACAACGCGGTACGGATCACCTTGCCGAACGAGTCCGGGTCTTCGGCCATCTGCGGCTTCACCAGCACGTACTTCTTGCGGCCCAGCCAGAACACGAAGGTGGCAATGAACATCAGCAGGCCGGGGATGCCGAACGCCACCGACGGGCCGTAGTTCTTCAGGAACAGCGGCATGGTCAGCGAGGCGAACAGTGAGCCGAAATTGATGATCCAGTAGAAGGCATCGAACACCTTCTTGGCCAGGTGCTTGTTGGTCTGGTCGAACTGGTCGCCCACGAACGACGCCACCAGCGGCTTGATGCCACCGGCGCCAAAGGCGATCAGGCCAAGGCCGGCAAAGAAGCCCATGCGGTTGTCTTCGAACACCGCCAGGAAGGCATGGCCCAGGCAGTACACCAGGCTGAACCAGAGGATGGTGTTGTACTTGCCGAAGAAGCGGTCGGCAATCCAGCCACCCAGCAGCGGGAAGAAGTACACGCCAATCATGAAGGTGTGCATCAGATCCTTGGCGGCAAGCGCACGCTCGCCCGAGTCCAGGATGTGCTGCAGCAGGGTCGAGGTGATCAGGAACTGCACCAGGATGTTGCGCATCCCGTAGAAGCTGAACCGCTCGCAGCCCTCGTTGCCGATGATGTAGGGGATCTGGCGGGGCATCCGCCCCTTGGGTGCGGGCGTGGCTGCTACGTGGCTGGTCGTCATCTGCGGGCGATCCGAAAATACAAAGGTTGCAAGCGTAACCCATCATGTCGGCTTCACGGCAGCACACATGCCAGAAAAACCTTACACATCAACGAGAGATAACCTGAGCCAAGCGCGTCCACGAATCTTAGACAGTTCTCGGAATAGGATTAACCGAATTCTTATGGACCGTGGCGATGTTGCGTTTGGGCTGTTTTGGGCTGCTGGTTCTTTCCTTCGCCGCGATGGCGGAGCCACCGGCACCGGTGCTGAAGATCGCGAACCTGCGCCTGCCTGCCGCCGGTGAGGCTTGGGCGGGCAGCCGCGACCGCATCGCCGAGCTGGTCCAGCAGCTGCGCCCGGACGTGATCGTGGTGCAGGACGTGAGCCAGGCCAGTGACGCCGTCAATCCTGCCTGCTGGCTGGGCACACGCCTGCGCTACAGCTGCGACTTCATCAGTGCCGACCGTCCCAGCCAGCCCCTGCGCCGTGGCAATGCCGTACTTACCCGTCTCACCGCACTGGAAGACGGCATCACCCTGCTGCATGGCGACCGTACCCCGTCGGCCGCAGGTATGCAGCGCCTGCAACTGCAGCGCGCGCGTTTGAACGTTTATGCCGCCAGCATGCGTCCGGGCGAAAACACCAGCGTGGTGCGAGGCCACCAGGCCGCCGATCTGCGTGCCTGGATGGATGCCACCAGCCAGACCCTGCCCTCATTGGTGGTAGGTGATTTCGCCGCGTCCACCGAGGAACTGGTGCGCCAGCTGCCTGGTTTCCAGCCGGCCCGGCGCAATCCCAGCATGCGACGCGCGGACGGGCGCCCCCAGAACCCTGACGAGCACGGTCTGGACGTGCTTTACCAGGTCCGCAGCTTTGCCGACATCACCCAGCAGAGCATTGAGCTGGCAGGCACGCAGAGCGATGCCCCGCCGCTGCGGCTGGGCATGATGGCAACCCTGCGGGTGACCCGGATCGTGCCGGAGCCCGCGCAACCAGACCCCGAGCCGGGAATGCTCTAGAACCCGAGCCGTCCCTGCACCTGTAGTGCAAGGGAGAAGCAAAGCCCTCCCTTTGGCGCAGCCAAAGGGCGGCTTGGGAGGGGGGCCGTTGATCTTCGCTGTGGCCCGAGCAGAAGCCAGCATCAAGAACCGAAGCACCCCTCCCCAGCCCTCCCCTGCACCTGCGGTGCAAGGGAGGGAGCAATGCCCTTCCTTTGGCGCAGCCAAAGGAAGGGTTGGGAGGGGTGCCGTTGATCTTCGCTGTACCCCGAGCAGAAGTCAGCATCAAGAACCGAAGCACCCCTCCCCAACCCTCCCCTGCACCTGCGGTGCAAGGGAGGTAGCAAAGCCCTCCCTTTGGCGCAGCCAAGGGGAGGGTTGGGAGGGGTGCCGTTGATCTTCGCCGTGGCCCGAGCAGAAGCTCACATCAAGAACTTAAGCGCCCCTCCCCAGCCCTCCCCTGTACCTGCGGTGCAAGGGAGGGAGCAATGCCCTCCCTTTGACGCAGCCAAGGGGAGAGTTGGAAGGGGTGCCCTTGATCTTCACTGTGACCCAAGCAGAAGCCCGCATCAGGAACCGACGCCCCCTCCCCGCCCCTTTCCTGCACCTGCAGTGCAAGGGAGAGCGCACCATCACGTTGCCAGACACAAAAAAGGCCGGGCAATGCCCGGCCTCCCTTTGTCCCTGGCGGCCGCCAATGACGGCCACTTACGGGAATCAGGCAATTGCTTCCTGATAACGACGCTCGACTTCGTTCCAGTCGACCACGTTGAAGAACGCGCCGATGTATTCCGGGCGACGGTTCTGGTACTTCAGATAGTAGGCGTGTTCCCACACATCCAGCGCCAGGATCGGGGTGTTGCCGTCCATCAGCGGGCTGTCCTGGTTGGCCGAGGACTCAACGACAACCTTCTTGTCCGGGGTGACGCTCAGCCATGCCCAGCCACTGCCAAAGCGGGTCAGCGCGGCCTTGGTGAAGGCTTCCTTGAACTTCTCGAAACCGCCCAGCTGAGCGTCGATGGCCTTGCCCACGTCACCGACCGGCTGGCCGCCGCCGTTGGGCGACATCACGGTCCAGAACAGCGAGTGGTTGGCATGGCCGCCACCGTTGTTGCGCACCGGACCCTGCAGGTTCTCCGGCAGCGACTTGGTCTTCTTGACCAGCTCTTCCACCGGCAGGTCGGCGTATTCGGTGCCTTCCAGCGCCGCATTGACGTTGTTGATGTAGGTCTGGTGGTGCTTGCTGTGGTGGATTTCCATCGTGGCCGCATCGATATGCGGTTCGAGGGCGTCGTAAGCGTAGGGCAGCTTGGGCAGGGTGTAGGCCATGAGGGATCTCCTTTAGATACCTGGTAATGCATCCGGTCGAAAAACCGGACGCTGCGTTATGAATGGTAGGGACGAACAGCCAACTTACCAAGGGTGATGTAAAGGAAACTTTGTCCCGCCACCGGGCCATACACGCTGGAACAGGCAACGTCCGTTGCCGTTGTTACCACTACGTGAAACCTGCCCACTGAACCGGCCATTCAACAAAGCACGCGCACTGGCGCGATAATCATGGGCCGTTTACAGGTTGCCACGCTGCCAATGCGCAAGCCCTTGCTTCTGGTTGTTGCCGTCGTCCTGCTGGTCGCAGGCTTGTGGGGTATGCGTGTGGCGCAGCAACCACCGCCGCCACAGTTCGCGCCCTCGCTGACCCAGGGCGTGGATGATGCCCCTGCTCCGCAGGCGCAAGCCCGCCAGCAACCCAGCGACCCGCTACCTGCGTTCCTGCCAAGGGAGGCGCGCGCGACCATCGCCCTGATCCAGCGTGGCGGCCCGTATCCGCACAGCAAGGACGGCAGCGTGTTCGGCAACCGCGAGCGTCTGTTGCCGCAACGGCCGCGTGGCTACTACCGCGAATACACCGTCGACACGCCGGGGCTGGACCACCGCGGCGCCAAGCGTATCGTCACCGGCGGCGATCCGCCGGACGCTTGGTACTACACGGACGACCACTACGACAGCTTCCGTAGTTTTGAAGTACCTGCAGCCGGAGCAACGCCATGAGTGACAGCGGTTTCGACATGGGGCTGGAAGACGCCAACCAGGCGGGTGTCTACGGCGTCGGTGATGGCGACCTGGGTGGATTGGCCGCTGCAGCGCGCGATGCAGGACTCAAAGTGCTGCGCATCGACCTGGAAGCCTGCGCCGACAAGCGTACCCTGCTGATGCGCGTCGGCACCCAGCTGGACTTCCCGCCGGGTTGGAGTCGCAACTGGGATGCGCTGTCCGACGCGCTGCGCGACCTGTCCTGGTTACCCGCCAATGGCTATGCCCTGCTTTTCAGCCAGGCCGATGATCTGCGGAGCGCCAACCCGGAAGATTTCGACACCTTGCTGGACATCCTGTCCGAAGCGGCAAGCCGCTGGGCCGAGGACAAGGTTCCGTTCTGGGCGTTCTTCGAGCTGCACGATGGCGGTGGGGCCGGGGCGGACGAGGAAGAGTGAGCCGCTGCACGGCTTAGCCCTCCCTTTGCCGTAGCCAAGGAGAAGGGTTGGGAGGCGTGCCTTGGCTCTTGCTTGCCGCATGGGCGGCACCAACCTCACAGCAAAAAGCACCCCTCCCCAGCCCTCCCCTGCACCTGCGGTGCAAGGGAGGGGGCGAAGCATGCTTAGCCCTCCCTTTGGCATAGCCAAGCGGGAGGGTTGAATGGGGTGCTTTGGCTCTTGCTTGCCGCATGAGCGACACCAACCTCACGGCAAAAAGCACCCCTCCCCAGCCCTCCCCTGCACCTGCGGTGCAAGGGAGGGGGCGAAGCATGCTTAGCCCTCCCTTTGGCGCAGCCAAGGGGAGGGTTGGGAGGGGTGCTTTGGCTCTTGAAGGAACCGAACGTCAAGTCCGGCTCAGGCGTCCAGTTCCTGCCAACGCGCGTAGGCCGCATCCAGCTCGGCCTGCAGTTTGCTGAGCTTCTGCGTATGCGCTGTCACTTCGGCGCTGGTGCGGGTGTAGAACGCCGGATCATTCATGGCACTGGTCAGGCCTTCCACGTCCAGCTCCAACTGCTCGATCTTCGCCGGCAGTTGTTCCAGCTCGCGTGCGTCCTTGAAGCTGAGCTTGCGCTTGGCGGGCGCGGCGGTGGGGGCCGGCGGCGGTGCGGCGGCCGGCACTGCGGTCGCCGACGCCTTGGCAACGGCCATGCCACTTTGCGTCGGCGCCGGCCGCTGGCGCAGCGAGTCGCTGTAGCCGCCCACGTAATCGCCCACCTTGCCCTCGCCTTCCAGCACCAGGGTGGAGGTCACCACGTTGTCGAGGAAGTCACGGTCATGGCTGACCAGCAGCAGCGTGCCGGTGTAGTCGGCCAGCAGCTCTTCCAGCAGCTCCAGGGTTTCCACGTCCAGGTCGTTGGTCGGTTC
>DAMCTY010000043.1:0-35521 GCA_032112995.1 Stenotrophomonas sp.
GTAGTCGGCCTGTTCCTGGGTCAGGGTGGTCAGCTTGACGCCGATCTTCTCCAGGTGCAGGCGGGCCACTTCTTCGTCCAGCTTCTTCGGCAGCAGGTACACCTTGTTCTCGTAGCTGTCCTTGTTCGCCCACAGGTCGATCTGTGCCAGGGTCTGGTTGGCGAAGCTGTTGGACATCACGAAGCTCGGGTGGCCGGTGGCGCAGCCCAGGTTCACCAGGCGGCCCTCGGCCAGCAGGAAGATCGCGTTGCCGTTCGGGAACACGTACTTGTCCACCTGCGGCTTGATGTTGATCTTCTTCACGCCGGTGTAGCCGTTCAGCGCATCGACCTGGATCTCGTTGTCGAAGTGGCCGATGTTGCAGACGATGGCCTGGTCCTTCATCGCGCTCAGGTGCTCGATGCGGATGATGTCCTTGTTGCCGGTGGTGGTGACGTACAGGTCGGCACGGCCCAGGGTCGATTCGATGGTGTTGACTTCAAAGCCTTCCATCGCCGCCTGCAGGGCGCAGATCGGGTCGATCTCGGTGACGATCACGCGCGCGCCGTAGGCACGCAGCGAGGCGGCGCAGCCCTTGCCCACGTCACCGTAGCCGCAGACCACGGCCACCTTGCCGGCCAGCATCACGTCCATCGCGCGCTTCAGGCCGTCGGCCAGCGACTCGCGGCAGCCGTACAGGTTGTCGAACTTGCTCTTGGTGACCGAGTCGTTGACGTTGATCGCCGGGATCAGCAGGGTGCCGGCCTGGGCCAGCTGGTACAGGCGGTGCACGCCGGTGGTGGTCTCTTCGGAGACGCCCTTCCAATCCTTGACCACACGGCCCCAGTAACCCGGGCGCTCGGTGGCAACGCGCTTGAGCAGGTTCTTGATGACCTGTTCTTCGTGCGAGGAGGCCGGCTCGTTGACCCAGTTGCTGCCGTTCTCCAGCTCGTAGCCCTTGTGGATCAGCAGGGTGACGTCGCCGCCGTCATCGACCACCAGCTCCGGACCGGTCAGGGTGCCGTCGGCCAGGGTGAAGGTCAGCGCGTCCAGGGTGCAGTCCCAGTATTCTTCCAGCGACTCGCCCTTCCAGGCGAACACCGGCGTGCCGGTGGCGGCAATCGCGGCGGCAGCATGGTCCTGGGTGGAGAAGATGTTGCACGAGGCCCAGCGCACGTTGGCGCCGATGTCCTTCAGCGTTTCGATCAGCACCGCGGTCTGGATGGTCATGTGCAGCGAGCCGGTCACGCGCACGCCCTTCAGCGGCAGCTCGGCCTGGTACTTGCGACGGATCGACATCAGGCCCGGCATTTCGTGCTCGGCGATGTCCAGTTCCTTGCGGCCCCATTCGGCCAGCGAGATGTCGCGGATCTTGTAATCACCTTCCTGCGAGAAGGTCGAGGCAACAGCGTTCATTCAAAGCTCCGGTGTGGTGCGAGCAGGCTCGCGTTCGCCGGGCGCCGTTGTTGCATGAAAGACCGTCCGAGCCTGGCCGTGGGGTGTCCATGCAAGGCATGGCCAGCTTCATCCAGCGGTCGCAGCGCCCCTCGGAACGGGCTGGCCATTATATCCCGGGCGCGCCCGGCTTCCGCAGGCCCAACCAACGGCAGGGGCCAGTGCTGATGGGGATTGTTAAGTTGGCCCATTGTCCCTGTGTTTGAGGATTGCCATGAATCTGTCCCCCTCCCGCCGTCGCCGCCACGCCTCGGCCGCATTGGTGCTGTGTGCCGGCCTGTTGCTGGCAGTGCCGCCGGTGCTGGCGCTGAACCCGGTGGCACCGCCGCAGGCCAAACAGCAGGGTGAAGGCTACCGGCTGCCATCGGCGGCGCTGCAGGCGGTGGTGGACGCCCCGCGCGCGCCCAGCCTGTACCTGTCGCCCAAGCGTGACCTGACCGTGCTGCTGCAGACCCCGGCGCTGCCCTCCATCGCCCAGGTGGCGGCCCCGGAGCTGAAGCTGGCCGGCCTGCGCATCAATCCCAAAACCGTGTCCGACAGTCGCTTCTCCTTCGGCAGCAAGCTGTGGCTGGCGTCCACCGCCGATGGCAAGGAGCGCCAGATCAGCGGCCTGCCGCAGCCGTTGTCGGTGGCCTCGCTGGCATGGTCGCCGGACCAGAAGTACCTGGCTTTCAACCAGCTGGACCCGGCCAGCGGCGCCAATGAGCTGTGGCTGGTGGATGTGCAGACCGCCAGTGCGCGGCGTGTGGCCGAGCGCCTGAACAGCATCGTCGGCAACGGTTACGCCTGGCTGCCGGGCGGCGACGCACTGCTGGTGCTGCAGCGCCCGGCCGGACAGGGGGAACCGCCGCAGGGCAATGGCGTGCCCACCGGACCGGCCGTACAGCAGACCGAGGCCGGGCAGGGCGTGCGCTCGGTGCGCACCTACCAGGACCTGTTGAAGAACGAAGACGACGCGCGCCTGTTCGCCTACTACCTGCAGGCCCAGCCGGTGCGAGTGTCGATCACCGGTGACAGCAAGCCGGTGGGGGCTGCTGGCATCTACCTGGGCCTGTCGGCCTCGCCGGATGGCAACTACCTGCTGAGCCAGCGTGTGCAGCGGCCGTTCTCCTATGCGGTGCCGGTCAGCCGCTTCCCCCGCAACATCGAAGTGCTGGATGCGCAGGGCAAGCTGGTGCACACGGTGGCACGGCTGCCGTTGGTGGATGGCCTGCCAACCGGCAACGATGCCGTGCCGACGGGTGTGCGTTCGATCAGTTGGCGCGCCGATGCACCGGCCTCGCTGGTGTGGGCCGAAGCACAGGACGGCGGCGATCCGTCGCGTGAGGCCAAGGTGCGCGATGCGGTGCTGATGCAGGCGGCACCGTTCGAGAAGCCGCCGGTGACGCTGGCACAGCTGGGCTCGCGCTATGCAGGTGTTACCTGGGCAAATGGCGAACTGGCGCTGCTGGATGAGTACTGGTGGAAGAGCCGCCAGGTGAAGCAGTGGAAGATCGCGCCGGATCATCTGGACCAGGCCGCGACCCTGCTGGTCCAGCGTTCGGAAGACGACCGCTACAGCGACCCGGGTGAGCCCTTGCTGCAGATGGATGACGGTGGTCGCTCGCGGCTCCAGCTCAGTGCAGATGGCAAGAGTTTCTATCGCATTGGTGACGGCGCATCGGCGGAGGGCGACCGACCGTTCCTGGATCGCGTGGATCTGGCCAGTGGCAAGAGCGAACGACTGTTCCACTCGCAGGCGCCGTATTACGAAATGCCGCTGGGCATCATCGAAGGCGAAGCTGGTCGCATCCTGACCTACCGCGAATCCAATGATGTGCCGGCCAATCTGTATGCGCGTGGTCTGGCCGCCGACGCGCAGCCGGTCGAGCTGACCCACTTCGCCCATCCGCTGCCGCAGCTGCGTGGTGTGAAGAAGGAGCAGATCCGCTACACGCGCAACGATGGCGTCGAGCTGACCGCCGACCTGCTGCTGCCGCCCGGCTATGATCCGAAGAAGGACGGTCCGCGCCCGGTGCTGATGTGGGCGTATCCGGCCGAGTTCAAATCCGCCGCCGATGCCAGCCAGGTCAGCGGCTCGCCGCACCGCTTCAATGCAATCAGCTACTGGGGCCCGCAGGCCTTCCTGGCCAAGGGCTATGTGGTGTTGAACAACCCGACCATGCCGATTGTCGGCGAGGGTGACACCGAGCCGAACGACACCTATGTGCAGCAGCTGGTGGCCAGCGCACAGGCGGCAGTGGATGAAGTGGTGAAGCGTGGCGTGGGTGACCGTGAGCGCATCGCCGTGGGTGGCCATTCCTATGGCGCCTTCATGACCGCGAACCTGCTGGCGCATACGCGTCTGTTCAAGGCGGGTATTGCGCGTTCCGGCGCGTACAACCGCACGCTGACGCCGTTCGGCTTCCAGGCCGAGGAACGCAACTATTGGCAGGCGCAGGAGGTCTACCAGAAGATGTCGCCGTTCAATTACGCCGACAAGATCAAGGACCCGATCCTCTTCATCCACGGCGTGGACGACAACAACTCCGGCACCTTCCCGATCCAGAGCGAGCGCATGTTTGCCGCGGTGAAGGGCTTGGGTGGCACCTCACGGCTGGTGATGTTGCCGAACGAATCGCATGCCTACCGCGCCCGCGAGTCGATCATGACCATGCTGGCCGAAAGCGAAGATTGGCTGGACCGTTGGTTGGGCGCCGAAGCCGGCAAGAAGCGCTGACGAGTTGTTGCTGCCCCTGCGCCGAAGGCGCAGGGGCAGCCATGTAGTGCCGAGCCATGCTCGGCATGGAGCATTACCGGTAACGCCTCTGCCGAGCATGGCTCGGCACTACATTGGCTTTGCTGGTAATGCCCCATGCCGAGCATGGCTCGGCACTACAGGTCTACAGATGACTGATCCGGCGTGCCTTTCTGTCCAAAAGGACAGCGGCCAGACAACATTCAAATGCAACTGTTTCAGGTTTGGTGCACCGCAAAATTGTGCCGATTTTTGCGGTAGGCTTGACGGGTTTCCGCTCTCCAGGCTCTCCGTCGTAGATGAACGAGTACCGCAGCAGCGTTGTCTTCGCCACCCCCGACCTGCCTCTGCGCGACGATGTACGTCGCCTTGGCGCGCTGGTTGGTGATCTGATTTCCGAACAGGTATCGCCGGGCTTCCTCGACGAGGTGGAAGACGTGCGTACGGCGGCGATTGCCCGACGCGAAAGCCAGGCGCCGCTGGCTTCGCTCAGCGCGCAGCTGGCTGGCCGTTCGCCGCGCGATGCCGAGTCGCTGGTGCGTGCTTTCAGTACCTACTTCCAGGTGGTCAACATCGCCGAGCGCGTGCATCGCATCCGTCGTCGTCGCGACTACCAGCGTGCAGGTACCAAGCGTCCGCAGCCGGAAGGCCTGCATGACGCCCTGCTTGCGCTGAAGGCGCAGGGCGTGACGCCGGAAGAGCTGGCGCAGTGGTTGCCGCAGATCGACATCGAACCGGTGTTCACCGCGCATCCCACCGAAGCGGTGCGTCGTGCGCTGCTGGAAAAAGAACAGCTGATGGTTGCCGCACTGGTGGACAACCTCGACGGCCAGCGCACGCCGGGCGAACAGGCGGCCGATGCCGCACGATTCCGCATGGCCTTGACCGCCTCCTGGCAGACCGCTGATTCCTCGCCGGTGCGGCCGACCGTGGACGATGAGCGCGAGCATGTCGGCTTCTATCTGACCCGCGTGCTGTACCGGGTGATTCCGGTGTTCTACGAATCACTGGAGCAGGCGCTGCGCGACACCTGGGGCCGCACCCTGCCGCTGCCACGCCTGCTGCGTTTTGGCACCTGGGTGGGCGGTGACATGGACGGCAATCCGAACGTGGACGCCGGCACCATCACCAATACCTTGAACGCGCAGCGCAATGCCGTGCTCGGGCTGTATCTGAAAGACATGGTGGCATTGGCCAGCCTGCTCAGCCAATCGACCGAACTGGTTGGCGTCAGCGCGGACGTGCTGGCGCGGGTGCAGGAGTACCAGCAGCTGTTGCCGCAGGTGAAGTCGCGCCCGCGTCACGCCGACATGCCGTACCGCCTGCTAAACGACCGCATGCGCGCGCGCCTGCAGGCCACCGTGGAGGATGCGCCGGGTGCCTATGCATCGCCGGAAGAATTCATCCATGACATCCAGCTGATCCTGGACAGCCTGGAAGCCAACAAGGGCAAGCATGCCGGATGGTTCTCGGTGCGCCGCCTGCTGTGGCGGGTGCGCACGTTTGGGTTCCATCTGGCGCGGCTGGATGTGCGGCAGGAGTCGAGCGTGCATTCGCGCGCGCTGGCTGAAGTGCTTGGCGGGCAGGATGCGTTCGATGCACTGGACGATGTCGCCCGCGCGCAGCTGCTGTCGCCGTATGCGGCCGGCAGCGCAGTGCTGGCACGTGGCGAGGACGAGGCCGGGCAGCGCCTGGACAAGGTATTCGCAGCACTGGCCGACGCCCGCCGTCGCCACGGTGCCGATGCCCTGGGCAGCTACATCATCTCGATGGCGCATGACCGCGGCGACGTGCTGGCGGTACTGGCGCTGGCGCGCCGCGGTGGCCTGCTCGATGCGGACAATGCCGTGCCGCTGGATATCGCACCGCTGTTCGAAACCGTTGACGATCTGCAGCGCGGCACTGCCACGCTGCGCGACCTGCTCGCCGATCCGGTCTACCGCGCGCATCTGGCGGCACGCGACAACGTGCAGATGGTGATGCTGGGTTACTCCGACAGCGGCAAGGACGGTGGTATCGCCGCATCGCGCTGGGGCCTGCAGCACGCCCAGGTGGAGTTGCTGGACACCGCCGCCGAATACGGCGTCAAACTGACCTTCTTCCACGGCCGTGGTGGCTCTATCAGCCGCGGCGGCACCAAGACCACGCATGCGGTGAACGCCTCGCCGCGCGGCAGCATCGGTGGCCGCCTGCGTGTCACCGAGCAGGGCGAGGTGATCCATCGCAAGTACGGCATCCGTGCCTTGGCGTTGCGCTCGCTGGAGCAGTCGGCCGGCGCGGTGTTGCGCGCCAGCCTGCGCCCGCGTGCCGAGGAGCCGCGCGAGGAGCAGTGGAAGCCGGTGATGACGCTGGTCGCCGAGAAGAGCTCGGTGGCCTACCGCGCCTTTGTCGGCGATGCGCAGTTCATGAATTACTTCCGCCAGGCCACGCCGATCGATGTGATCGAGCGCATGACGCTGGGCTCACGCCCCTCGCGGCGTCTGGGCCAGGATGCGGCGCTGAGCAACCTGCGTGCGATCCCGTGGGTGTTTGCCTGGAGCCAGGCGCGTGCGGTGATCCCGGGCTGGTTTGGCGTAGGCAGTGGCCTGCAGGCGGCGGCCGACGCTGGTCACGAGCCGACCCTGCGCGAGATGGCGCACGACTGGCCGTTCTTCGAAACCTTCCTCGACGATATGTCGATGGTGCTGAGCAAGGGCGACATCCACATCGCCGAACAGTTCTCGCGACTGGCCGGTCCGCTGCATGATCAGTTCTTCCCGTTGATCCGCGAGGAGCTGGCCTTGACCGCGCATTGGGTCAAGCGCCTGAGCGGCCAGCAGGAACTGCTGGAACAGGACCCGCGGCTGGCCTTGTCGATCCGCCTGCGCAACCCCTATATCGACCCGATCAGCATCCTGCAGGTGGATCTGCTGCAGCGCTGGCGCGCAAGCGACCGCCAGGACGAAGGCCTGCTGCGTGCGCTTGTGGCTTGCGTCAACGGCGTATCGCAGGGCGTGCAGAACACCGGCTGATTTGTTCCTGCCCCCTCCCTTGCGCCGAAGGCGTAGGGGAGGGTTGGGGAGGGGTGCTTTTCAAGCATTGCCGGCTTCGCGGCCTGCGCCGCTCCTACAACGCGGGCACCGACAAATCGGCTTCCCCCGAGGGATTGCTCTGCAGCAGCTCCAGATGGCGCTGCTCCATTTCCTGGCGCAGCTGGCGGCGGATCTGCGCGGCCGCGAAGCGCCGCTTCTCATCGCTGGTTTCAGGTTGCAGCGTCGGCACCGGCGTTGGCCGGCCATCGTCATCCACCGCCACCATGGTGAAGAAACAGCTGTTGGCGTGGCGTACCGCGCCCTTGCGGATGTCCTCGGCCACCACCTTGATGCCGATTTCCATCGACGAGGTGCCGGTGTAGTTCACCGAGGCCAGGAAGGTCACCAATTCGCCTACGGCGATGGGCTGGCGGAAGGTCACCTGGTCCACCGACAGGGTCACCACATAGTTGCCTGCATAGCGGCTGGCACAGGCATAGGCGACCTGGTCGAGCAGGCGCAGGATCGCGCCACCGTGGACCTTGCCGGAGAAATTGGCCATCTCCGGTGACATCAACACGGTCATCGACAACTGGTGGGCTTTGTGTTCGTTCATGGCGGCAACTACAGATGCGGGACGAGCAGGCTACACCGTAGGCGCGTGGCATGCGCGGCAGCCGAATGTAGTGCCGAGCCATGCTCGGCAAGGTGCGTTACCGGGAAAGCCTCTGCCGAGCATGGCTCGGCACGACGGGAAGCAGGGTTTTGTAGTGCCGAGCCATGCTCGGCAACGGGCGTTACCGGGAATGCCTCTGCCGAGCATGGCTCGGCATTACGGGAAGCAGGCATTTGTAGTGCCGAGCCATGCTCGGCATTGGGCGTTACCAGGAATGCTTCTGCCGAGCATGGCTCGGCACAACGGGAAGCAGGGTTTTGTAGTGCCGAGCCATGCTCGGCATAGGGCGTTACCGGGAAAGCCTCTGCCGAGCATGGCTCGGCACGACGGGAGGCAGGGTTATGTAGTGCCGAGCCATGCTCGGCATTGGGCTCTGCCAGGAATGCTTCTGCCGAGCATGGCTCGGCACTACAGGGGGAGCCTTACTGGAAGTTGTAACGCACCACGTGGAAGAACACCGGCGCGGAGAACACCACCGAATCCAACCGGTCGAGGATGCCGCCGTGGCCTTCGATCATCTCGCCCCAGTCCTTGGCCCCCAGGCTGCGCTTCACTGCCGACAGCGCCAGCCCACCCAGGAAGCCGCAGATCACGATCAGCAGCGACAGTGCCGCCGACTGCAGTGGCGAGAACGGGGTGATCCACCACAGCGCCGCGCCCACGCCGGTCGCCGCCAGGCCGCCGCCAACCAGGCCTTCCACCGTCTTCGACGGGCTGACCAGCGGCGCCAGCAGGTGTTTGCCGAACAGCTTGCCGAACACGTACTGCAGCACGTC
This sequence comes from Stenotrophomonas sp., assembly GCA_032112995.1. Classification (GTDB taxonomy): domain Bacteria; phylum Pseudomonadota; class Gammaproteobacteria; order Xanthomonadales; family Xanthomonadaceae; genus Stenotrophomonas. The sequence continues at coordinate 8,635 of DAMCTY010000043.1, forward strand.
GCTGAGCTGCACCACCAACAGCAGGTAGAACAGCAGCATCAGGTTCTGGCCTTCGTAGCCGGGGATGCGCAGCAGCATCAGCGCCGGTGCATGGCTCAGGCAGAACACGGTGAGCATCACACCCCACTGGATCTTGGTGTTGCGCTCCAGGAAGTTCTCGGTGTCACCGGACAGCGCCGATACCGCCGGCAGGGCGAGGAAGCCGTATACCGGGATGCACATCACGAACAGGCCGTACCAGTCGATGCCGATCAGCCAGTACTGCAGCGGGATGGCGACATAGAAGCACAGGCACAGCGCCAGGTGATCGCCGCGGCGGGTGGGCGTCAGCGAAATGAACTCACGCAATGCAAAGAACGACAGCAGGCCAAAGAACACCAGCGTCGCGATCTTGCCGAGGACGAAGCAGAACAGCAGCACCGCGGCCATCACCCACCAGGCGCGGATGCGGGCGTTGAGGTTGTCCACCACCGAGCCGGGCTTGACCCGGCCGAGGATGAAGCCGATCGCGCTGGCCAGTATCAGCACGCCGAACACGCCACCGATCATCCACCAGAAGCTGGGCGGTGCGCGGTCGATGGCCTGCTGCAGGAAACTGCCCAGCGGCAGCTGTTGGAAGACGTTGTTCATGCCAGCTCCACCACGGCGTTGCGGGCGCGTTCCAGGAACTGCGCCTTGTCTTCATCGGCGATGCGGTTGAGCGGGGCACCAAAACGCGCCGTGCACACCAGCGGTACCGGTACCAGGCTGCCCTTGGGCAGGGCACGGCGTGCGTTGTCCAGGTACACCGGCACCAGTTCCACATGCGGATAGTGCTGTGCCAGGTGGAACAGCCCGGCCTTGAACGGCTGCGGTAGCGGCTCGTGGTTGCGGGTGCCTTCCGGGAACAGGATCAGCGAATCGCCGGCATCCAGCGCGTCATGCAGCGGCTGCAGCGGATCGCCAACGCACTTGCTGCGGTCGCGCTCGATCAATACCGCGTTGAAGCCCTTGTCGGCGATGACCTTGCGTATGCCCTTGCTCCAGTAATCGCGCGCAGCCACCGGGCGGGTACGCTCGCGCAGGGCTGGCGGCAATGCCGACCACAGCGCCACGGTATCCAGATGGCTGGCATGGTTGGCGAAGTAGATGCGCTGGGTGTCGGTGGGGCGGCTGCCTACCCAACGCGGGTAGGCGCCAATGAAGACCTTGACGGCGGCGACCAGCAGGCTGGATAGCATCAGGTACTTGCCTTCAGTTGCGCGGCGATGGCGCGGGTGCGGGTAATGCAGGTGAGCAGCGAGCCGGCGGCGATGAGGATGGCGGCGGCGGGCAGGGCGTAGTGCGTATGCGAGGTGAGCTGTTCGATACAGGCGGCGATGCAGGCAGCGGTCATTACGGCCATGCGGTGCTGCTTGGCCATGGGTCCACGGAAATCCTGGGGCAGGCCAAGGCTGGCACCGGACAGGCGCACATAGGCGGTAAGCGCGGCGAGCAGGGCGCCCAGCCAACCCAGCCAGGGCATGCCGGCGGCATAGCCAAGGGCAACGATCAGCAGGGAGTCGGCGATGCGGTCGGGGTATTCGTTGTAGAGGGCGCCGGTGGGGGTCTGCTTGCCGCCTTCCATTGCCACCATGCCGTCGAGCAGGTTGCAGATCAGGCGTAGCTGGATGCCGACGGCACAGGCGATCAGGCCGGGGATGCCGGGCCAGTACAGCAATGCAGCGGCGCCTGCGGCAGCAAAGAAGATGCTGAGTACCGAAATCTGGTTCGGTGTGACGGATGAGCGTGCCAGCGCGGCGCTGAGGGCTCGGGCCCAGCCGGTGGAACGGGCGGCAATTGGTCGACGGTCTTCCTTTCCCATGGGCCGATGGTAGTGCATTGGCTGTGATGGGGGACAGATTGGATGGCGTTGTGGCGGTAGAGGTGGGTGGGGAGGCTGTTGTTGAAGATGTGCGGAGCGGGCTTTCCAGCCTCCGCTTCTGTGGTCGCTTTTGTTGTGGCTTTGGCCGTGGCCGTGGCTGTGGCTTTGGCTGTGGCTGTGGACGTCCCTTCTCCCGTTTGCGGGAGAAGGTGCCCGGAGGGCGGATGAGGGGGCTTGTGGCTTCTTGCTTTGGCTTTTGCTGAAACCAAAACCAAAGGCGCCCTCATCCCAACCCTTCTCCCGCGGGCGGGAGAAGGGCTAGAGCCAAAGCTAAAGCGACAACCACAACCACAACAAAAAAGGCCGCCCCTGCGGGCGGCCTTTCCTGTTCAAACGCTATTGCAGCCTTACTTCAGCTTTGCAGCCTTGCGCAGGGCTTCGGCGCGATCGGTCTGCTCCCACGAGAACGCGGTGGCGTTCTGGGTCTTGCCGTCGCCGTCGACGTACGAGAACTCCTTCGGCTTGCGGCCGAAGTGGCCGTAGGCGGCGGTCTGCTGGTACATCGGGTGGATCAGGTCGAGCATCTTGATGATGCCGTACGGGCGCAGGTCGAAGTGCGCGCGGATCAGCTTCTCGATCTGCGCGTCGGCGATCTTGCCGGTGCCGAAGGTGGTGACCGAGATCGAGGTCGGCTCGGCCACGCCGATGGCGTAGGAGACCTGCACTTCGCACTTGTCGGCCAGACCGGCGGCAACCACGTTCTTGGCGACGTAACGGGCAGCGTAAGCGGCCGAACGGTCAACCTTGGACGGATCCTTGCCGGAGAACGCACCACCACCGTGACGGGCCATGCCGCCGTAGGTGTCGACGATGATCTTGCGGCCGGTCAGGCCGCAGTCGCCCACCGGGCCGCCGATCACGAAGATGCCGGTCGGGTTGATGTGCACCTTGTTCTTCGGCAGCGCGTCCAGCCACGCCTTGGGCAGGACCGGCTTGAGGATGTGCTCGCGCACGGCCTCGATCAGGTCCTTCTGCTTCACGCCCGGGTCATGCTGGGTCGACAGCACCACCGCGTCCAGGCCCTCGATCCGGCCATCCTGGCCGTAGCGCAGGGTGACCTGGCTCTTGGCGTCCGGGCGCAGCCACGGCAGCGGCGAGTTCTTCTTCTTGCGGACCTTGGCCTGCTGCTCGACCAGGCGGTGCGAGTAGTAGATCGGCGCCGGCATGAATTCCGGGGCTTCGTTGCAGGCATAGCCGAACATCAGGCCCTGGTCGCCCGCGCCCTGTTCTTCCGGCTTCTTGGCCTTCCTGTCGGTGCCGTCGACGCCGGCGGCGATGTCCGGCGACTGCTTGCCGAGCATGTTGATGATGGCGCAGGTGTGGCCGTCGAAGCCGACGTTGGAGTTGTCGTAGCCGATTTCGTTGATGACGTTGCGGGTCAGTTCTTCGATATCGACCCACGCCGAGGTGGTCACTTCACCGGCGACAATCGCCGCACCGGTCTTGACCAGGGTTTCGCAGGCCACGCGGGCGCGCTTGTCCTGGGCCAGGATCGCGTCCAGCACCGCATCGGAGATCTGGTCGGCAATCTTGTCCGGATGGCCTTCGGAGACCGATTCGGAGGTGAACAGGTAGCTGGACATCGGGCTATATATCCCTTGATTCGGATGGAAAGATGGGCGCGAATGATACACGCTCGGCCCCTTGACGGAATAGTGCCGATGCGGCTGTTGCCATACGGTTAAGGCGGGGTCACCAAATTGCCGCAAATCCGCAACCGGCCTGCCTTGTGGCGGGCGCAGGCTCCCGGCCAATGGGCCGTCAGGGAGACCTTGCCATGCAACAGATCGCGCAGCGCCTGCAGCAGCGTTACCCCGATTGGTTCCACGGACCGCGCGGTCACCTGGCCCGGCCGCTGCTGCGCACTGTGGGACGCTGGTCACGTTTTGCGCAGATGGACGCCTTCCTGCAGCGCAGTGCCGGGCTGCAGGGCTTTGCCTTTGTCAGCGCCGCGCTGGATTTCCTGGATGCCGGTTATGCGGTGGACGCCGCGGCGCTGGCGCGGATACCGGCCAGCGGGCGGCTGCTGGTCGTCGCCAACCACCCCTCCGGCGCGCTGGATGCGCTGGCCCTGCTGGACGCGGTGGGCAAGGTGCGCAGCGATGTACGGATCATCGCCAACGACATGTTGCTGGAGCTGGAGCCCCTGCGCGAGCTGCTGCTGCCGGTGCGTATCCTCGGCGGCCGTGCCCAGCGGGCCAGCCTGCAGGCGGTGGAACAGGCGCTGCAGGCCGAGCAGTGCGTGATCGTGTTCCCGGCCGGGGAGGTCTCGCGGCTGTCGCTGCAGGGCATCCGTGATGGCCGCTGGAACCGCGGCTTTGTGCGTTTTGCCCGTGCCTGCGCGGCACCGGTGCTGCCGGTGCGGGTGCTGGCACGCAACTCGGCGCTGTTCTACGGCGCCTCGGCGGTGTTCAAACCGGCCGCGACGGCGCTGCTGGCGCGGGAGATGTTTGCCCGCCGCAAACGCCCGCTGCGGCTGCAGATCGGCCAGCTGATGCAGCTGGATCCGCGACAGGAGCCCGGCCAACAGCTGCAGGCGGTGCGCGATGCCCTTTACGCCTTGGGCACGGCAGCGCAGGACACCACCGCATCGGAGCAGCGCCCACAGCCGCTGGCCGCGCCGCTGCCTGCCGCCCAGCTGGCTGCCGCCATCGAGGCGACCGAGCTGCTGGGCCAGACCGGCGACGGCAAGCAGATCCGCCTGGCCCGCTGTGCTGCCGATTCACCGTTGCTGCTGGAGCTGGGCCGGCTGCGGGAGCTGACCTTCCGCGAAGTAGGCGAGGGCACCGGCCGCAGCCGGGACCTGGACGACTTCGATCCGCATTACCAGCACATCGTGGTCTGGGATGCGCCGGCCCAGTGCATTGCCGGTGCCTACCGGGTGATGCGCGGCGCACCGGCGCTGGCCCGCAGTGGCCTGCAGGGGCTGTATACCGCCGGCCTGTTCCGTTACTCGGATGACGCCATCCCGCGTATCGCCGAGGGGCTGGAGCTGGGCCGCAGCTTCGTGGTGCCGGCGTACTGGGGCAGCCGCAGCCTGGATTACCTGTGGCAGGGCATTGGCGCCTATCTGGCCAGCCAGCCGGGCGTGCGCTATCTGTTTGGCGCGGTGTCGATCAGCGCCGCGCTGCCGCGCGCGGCGCGTGAGCAGCTGGTGGCCTATTACCAGCATTACTACGGTGCCGGCGCCGGTCTGGCCGAGTCCAACCGGCCGTTCCAGTACTTTGCCGCGCCACCGAGTTTCGGCGAGCTGGGCGCGCAGGCCGCCTTCGATGTGCTCAAGGCCAACCTGGCTGCGCTGGGCACCAGCGTGCCGATGCTGTACCGCCAGTACACCGACCTGTGCGAGCCGGGCGGCGCGCGCTTCCTCGCCTTTGGCGTGGACCCGGATTTCAGCGATTCCATCGATGGCCTTATCGAAGTGGACCTGCAGGCCATCCGCCCGCACAAACGCAAACGCTATCTGCGTGATGCCGGAGCAGTGGCATGAGTGCGGTGCCGGTGTTGCCGCCGCACCGGCGCGCAGTGTTCATCTCCGACACGCATCTGGGCGCGCGCCATTGCCATGCGGCGGAACTGGCGCGCTTCCTCGCCAGCCTGCGTTGCGAACGTCTGTATCTGGTCGGCGACATCGTCGATCTATGGTGGCTTTCCCATAAGCGTGCAACCTGGCAGCAGGCGCACAACGAGGTGATCGAAGCGTTGCATGCACTGCGTCGCGCAGGCACCGAGATCATCTACATCCCCGGCAATCACGACGCGCCGCTGCGCCGCACCTGCGGCCTGATGCTGCCGGCCATGCAGGTACGCCGCCGCGCCATCCACACCACCGCCGATGGCCGCCGGCTGCTGGTGGTGCACGGTGACGATTACGACGGCATCACCCATTTTGGTGGCCTGCAGGAGCGCTTTGGCGACTGGCTGTACTACCGCATCCTTACCGGCAACCGCCTGCTCAATGCCGTGCGGCGACGGCTGGGCATGCGCTACTGGTCGCTGTCGGAGTTCCTCAAGCGGCAAAGCGGTGCGGCCGAGCGCTATATCGCGCGCTTCGTGCAGGCAGGGCTGGCCGATGTGCGTCGGCGCGGCCTGGACGGCATCATCTGCGGCCATATCCATCGCGCCGCGCTGGTCGAGCATGACGGCCTGGTCTATGCCAATGACGGCGACTGGGTGGAAAGCCTGACCGCGCTGGCCGAGGACCCGGATGGCAGCCTGCGTCTGCTCGATCATTCCGGCCGCAGCCTGGTATGCCTGCCAGGCAACCGGCGGCTGGCGCAGGCAGCCTGATTACGGGTCTGACTTCATCCTCACCTGCCGGGCGGCTATGCTGAGCTCAGCCGACGAGCGGGGAGTATCGGGGTGGCAGGCAAGCAACCAGCATCGATCGCGATAAGCTTGTGTGTGCTGTGTATGCTGCTGGCGCCGCCGCCGGCAGCGGCGGCAGAGACGGTACCTGCGTTGAGTTACGAGCAGGCGCGGCAGCGGCTGGAGCAGGTCTCCGATGCGCTGGCGGCAGCCGATGCAGGGGTACGCAACAAGCTGGATCTACAGGATGCCAGCCGTTATCTGCGCTTGCCGGAAATCACCGCCGACGTGCGCCGCATGCAGTTCCAGAAGACCTTGAACCTGCCCTTGGGTTCATTGGCACCGGTGGCTGAGGCGTTTGGCATCGAGTCGCCGCTGGAGTTCGGCGAGCGCGACTGGCGTACACGTCCCATTGTTACTGCCAGCGTGCCCTTGTACAGCGGTGGCCTGATCCCGGCCGCGCAAGGGGCTGCACAGGCCGCCAGCGAACTGGCCCAAGCCGATCGCGAACTGCAGCGGCAATCCTTGTCGCTGCAGCTGGTGCAGGCTTACTTCGGTCAGCAGTTGGCCGAGCAGGCGCTGCAGGTGCGGCGTGACGTGCGCGATGGCCTGCAGCGGCACCTTGAGGACGCGCAGAAGCTCGAACGCGAGGGCTTTGCCACCAAGGCGCAGCGGCTGCAGGCCAACGTCGCCCGCGACAAGGCCGAGCGCGAATACCAGAAGGCCGTCAACGATCTGTCCACCCTGCAGCAGGCGTTGGCCACCTTGCTGCGCAGTGGTGTCACGGTTGCGACGACGTCGCCGCTGTTCGTGATCAATGGCCCGGTCGGTGCGCGTGAGGAGTTCGAGCGCAGCGCCCAGCAGCGGCATCCGCAGGTTGGCCGGCTGCGCGCATTGGCCGCGCAGGCCGAGCAGGGCGTGCGTGCACAGCAGGCCAAGCTCAAGCCGCAGATCTATCTGTTCGGCCAATACGACCTGCGCCGTCGCGATGCGTTGTTGACCGACGCCGACTGGGCATTCGGCATCGGCCTGCGCTACACCTTCCTGTCGCCGACGGCGCGGCCGCTGCAGGTCAGCGCGGCGCGCGCGCAGCTGGAGCAGGCGCAGTCGGGGTTGAGCGAGGTGGAGAACCAGTTGCAGCTCGGTGTCGGCAAGGCCTGGAACGAGCTGGAGACCGCCCGCGCGCAGTTCCAGCTGCTGGACAGCAGCATCGCCCAGGCGCAGGAAAACCTGCGCCTGCAGGAGCTGTCGTTCCGCGAAGGCCAGTCGACTTCGCTGGATGTGATCGACGCACGCCTGGGCCTGGGTGGGGCACAGGTGGAGCGTGCACAGGCCGCCTATCAGTTCGACGTGGCGCTGGCGCAGCTGCTGGAAGTGAGCGGGCAGCTGCAACGTTTTGACGACTACCGCCAACGCGCGGACAAGGTGCTGGAATGAGCGATTCGCTGCAGGTGGAGACCAATCCGCGGCAACGCCGCGTGTTCCTGATTGCCGGCGTGGTGCTGCTGGTGCTGGTGGCGGTCGGCCTGTGGCTGGGCCTGCGCAGCCCGCCGGACCAGGTGCAGGGCATGGCCGATGCCGACAACGTCAATGTCGCCGCCAAGGTCACCGCGCGCCTGCAGCAGTTGCATGTGCGCGAAGGCGACCGGGTCAAGGCCGGGCAGGTGCTGTTCGATCTCGACAGCCCAGAGGTCGCCGCCAAGGAACGCCAGGCCGACGCGGTGGTGGCTGCGGCTGCGGCGATGGCCTCCAAGGCCGAGGAGGGCGCACGCAGCGAGGACATCCGCGCCGCCGAAGCCAACTGGAAGCGTGCGCAGGCCGGTGCCGAGCTGGCGACCAGCACCTTCCGCCGGCTCGACAATCTTTATGCCGAAGGCGTGGTGAGCCGGCAGAAGCGCGACGAAGCACAGGCGCAGGCGCGCAGTGCCAACGAGCTGACCCGCGCTGCCCGCGCGCAGTACGACCTTGCCCTTGCCGGTGCGCGGGTGCAGGACAAGGACGCGGCACTGGCGCAGGTGCGGCAGGCCGAGGGTGCCAAGGCCGAGGTCGATGCGGCCCGGCAGGAAACCCAGGGCCGCGCGCCGCTGGCCGGCGAGGTCGGCAAGCGCATGGCCGATATAGGCGAGCTGGTGCCGGCCGGCTATCCGGTCTTCACCCTGGTCGACATCGACCATATGTGGGTGGCGCTGAACCTGCGCGAGGACCAGATGAACGGGCTCAAGCCCGGCGCCCGCCTGCAGGGCACGATTCCGGCGCTGCAGGATCGCAGTGCAGCGTTCGAGGTCTATTTCATCAACCCGGCCGGTGACTACGCCACCTGGCGCAGCACGCGGCAGTCCTCCGGCTATGACGTGCGCAGCTTCGAAGTACGGGCGCGGCCGCAGCAGGCAATCGAAGGATTCCGGCCGGGCATGAGCGTGCTGTTTGCATGGCCGCAGGACTGACATCTGCCCACGCCTTCGCCGCCTCGCTGCGGCGCGAGCTGCAGCACTGGCGCAGTGACCGCTGGGAGCTTGCACTGGTGACGGTGCTACCGCTGCTGCTGATGGCGCTGATGATGTGGTTGTTTTCCGGCTCGGTGCTGCGGCAGGTGCCGATTGCCCTGGTGGACCTCGACCACAGCCCGATCAGTCGTGGCTTGGCACGTGCCATCGATGACAGCCCCGGCGTGCGGGTGGCAAGCCAGCCGGCGTCGCTGCAGCAGGCGCAGGCGCAACTGCGGGCGCTGGAAGTGTTTGCCATCGTGCTGGTGCCGCGCGACCTGAGCCGGCGCGCGCTGCGTGGCGAAACCGTGCCGGTCTACGCCTTCTACAACGCCACCTACATGGCGACCGGGCAATCAGCCGGGCGCGATATTGGCGACGCGGTGAGCGCCTACAACGCGCGCATGCTCAAGCAGCAGATCGCGCTGCAGGTTGGCCCGGCAAAACTGCGTGGGCCGCCGGTGACGGTGCAGGCGACGGTGCTGTCCAACCCGGCGCGCAGCTATGAACTGTTCCTGCTGCCGCTGATCTTCCCGGCCATGCTGTCCCTGCTGGCCGCGCTCGCGGCCGGCGCCGCGTTGGGGCGCGAGCAGCGCGATGGCCTGCTCGGCGGCTGGTTGCAGCAACGGCCGTGGGCGGCGATGGCCGGCAAGTTGTTTCCGTATGTCGCGCTGTTCTCGCTGTATGGCGCGTTTGGCGTGTTGTATCTGGCCTATGTGCGCGGTGACGGCATGGCCGGCAGTCTGTGGCTGATGCTGCTGGCGCAGCCGCTGTTCTACCTGGCCTGCTGCAGTTTCGCGCTGCTGTTCATCGCAGTGACCCGCGACACCTGCACGGGCCTGTCGGCGGTGGGTCTGACGATTGGTACGGCGTTGGCGTTCTCCGGTGCCACCTTCCCGGTGATCGAGGCACCGTTGTTCACCCGCGTCTGGAACATGTTGCTGCCGCTCACCGCCTATGTGCAGGTGCAGATGCAGCAGTTGTTCATGGGCGCGTCTTGGCAGGTGTCGCTGCGGCCGCTGGCGGTGCTGTTGTTGATGAGCGTGGTGGCCGGCGGTTTGGGGGCCTGCCTGCTGCTACGTGCGGCCCGCCAGCAGGCACGCGCATGAGCGGCTTTGGCGCAGGCTTCCGGAGCGCCTTGCAGGCCATGTTCGCCGACCCGGCGGCGCGCGCGGTGATGATAGGCGCGGTGCTGCTGTATTCGTTCTTCTACCCGGCGGCCTATCGCCATCAGGTTGCCAGTGACCTGCCGATCGCGGTGGTGGATGCGGACCACAGCGCCACCAGTCGCGAACTGATCCGGCATATGGATGCACTGCTCGCGGTACGGGTGGTCAGCCAGCCAGCGGATCTTGGTCAGGCCAAACAGCAACTGTTGCGCGGCGAGGTGGATGGCATCGTGCTGATCCCGCAGCGGCTGGAGCGCGACATCCTGCGCGGGGGCAGCGGCCAACTGGTGCTGCTGGGCAACGGCGCCTACCTGAGCCGGGCCAGCACCATACTCAACGGCTTGGCCGAAGGCATTACCGGCTTTGGACGCCAGCAGGCCGTGCGCCAGGCGGCGTTCATGGGCGCGCAGCAGGCAGCGCCGCTGCAACTGGTGCAGCGGCCGCTGTACAACACGCGCGAAGGCTATGGCAGCAGCGTGGTGCCCGGGGTATCGGAATTGATCGTGCACCAGACCCTGCTGCTCGGCATCGGTGTACTGCTGGGCAGTCGCCGCGCGCAGCTGGGCCGGCGCCTGCAGTTCGACCTGCCGGCCTTGTCCGGCATGGCGCTGGCCTTCGTTGTGGTGGCGGTGTGCGGGCTGTTGTACTACGTCGGCTTCACTGCCTGGGCGCAGGACTACCCGCGTGGCGGCAACATCCCCGGCCTGCTGTTGGCGGTGCTGCTGTTCGCGTTGGCAACAGTGGCGTTCGGTCTATTCATCGCCAGCTTCTTCGATACCCGCGAGCGGGCCTTCCAATACGTCACCGCGGTATCGATCCCGCTGTTTTTCCTGTCCAACCTGTCGTGGCCGGCGATTGCCTCGCCGCCAGCGCTGGTGGCCTTGGCCAAGTTGTTGCCGACGACCGCCGGCATCAACGCCATCGTCCGCACCCAGCAGTTGGGTGCGCGCCTGCCCGAGATAGCTGGCGAGCTGCTGAACCTGTTGTTGCTGGCGCTGCTGTACGGAAGCCTCGTGCTTTGGCGGCTGCATGGCCGGCGGCGGCACTGAGCGCAGCGTTGGCTGCTAGCATCGGCGACATGGATTCCCTCAGTCAGATCGTTCTCGGTGGCGCCCTTGCCGCCGCCATCACCCCCGCCGCCCATCGTCGTGCTGCCTTGCTGGCCGGTGCTGCGCTGGCGACGCTGCCTGATCTGGACGGCTTGGCGATCATGGCCTTCACCGACAACCCGGTGAGCCTGATGACGGTGCACCGCAGCTTCAGCCATTCGCTGTTCGTGCTGCCCGTGCTGGGCACCTTGATCTGGTGGTTGTACAAGCGCTTCGGCCATGGCCGCGTCGCCCAAGCGCCGACGCGCTGGTGGTGGGCGATGGTGCTGGCGCTGGTGACGCATCCGCTGCTGGATGCCTTCACCGTTTACGGCACCCAGCTGTGGTGGCCGCTGATGCCGCCACCGACGATGTGGTCCAGCGTCTTCATCATCGACCCGCTGTATACGATCTGGCTGCTGATCGGCTGCGTCACTGCCTGGTTTGCACGGGCACGGCCACTGGCACAGCGCGCGCTGGTGGCTGGGCTGGTGTTGAGCACGGGCTATCTGGGGTGGTCGTTGATCGCCAAGGCGCAGGTGGACCGCGTTGCCGCGCAATCCCTGGCGCAGATGGGGCTGGCCGATGCGCCGCGTTTCTCGGTGCCGATGCCGTTCAATACCTTGCTGTGGCGGGTGGTCGCGATGACGCCGCAGGGCTATGTGGTCGGCGACCGTTCGCTATGGGCCGACCACGGGCCCATGCAGTTCCAGGGCTATCCGTCGAATGTGCAGGCGTTGCGGCAGGCCGCCCATGTGCCTGCGGTGCAGCGGTTGGGCTGGTTCAACCACGGCTTCATGCGTGCGCAGGTAGTCGATGGCGAGCTGGTGCTCAGCGACCTGCGCATGGGCCTGGAGCCGGATTACAACTTCAACTTCGCCGTTGCCAGTGAACGCAACGGCCAGTGGCAGACAATGCCGCCACGGCAGCTGATGCCGGCCTATCGGCAGGCAGGTAATCGCGATGTATTGAAGCAGCGGCTGGCGCAGGTGTGGCAGCGCATCTGGCAGGCGCCGGTGGCAAGCGGCGCCGCCTCCACTCAGTAGACCGTGGCGCGGGCCTGTACGAAGGAATAGAAGAACACGGCATTGGGGTCGTTCTGTACCTGGGTGAACTCGGCACGCATGCCCTCGACCGTGGCCTGGTCGACCTTGCCCGCCTCCAGCAGTTGCTCGGCGGCGGACAGCAGCAGTTCTTCCCACAGCGCGAACATCACCTTGCGCCTGGCGGGCTCGCGGTTGTCCAGGTGCACGGTCTTGGCCTGCGTCTGCACATCGCGGAAACCGCCGGCCAGCAGCAGGTTGCCCAGCTTGGCCCCGACGAAGGGATCGCCGCCGCTGTCGATCTGGTAGTCATTGAAGGCCATCCAGTAGCGCCACAGATTGGGCGAATAAGGGTCGAGCAGGAATGAGGCATTCATCACCTCGGTGACAAACACCGGTGAGCCAGGACTCAGTACGCGGCGTACCTCGGCCAGCGCACGCGCTGGCGAGGGCACGTGTTCCAGCACCCAGCACAGGAAGGCGCCATCAAAACTGCGGGGCTCGAATGGCAGGTCGCTGGCGTTGGCGCGCTGGAACTCGGCGCGTTCCTGCAGCCATGGCACCTGCGCCAGATGTGCATTGGCGGCGGCCAACTGGCGCTCGTTGAGGTCGATGCCGGTTACCCGCAGGTCGGGGAAGCGGCGCAGCAGGATTTCGGTCTGCGCGCCGACCCCGCTGCCCACTTCCAGGATATGGCGGGCATTGCAGAAATCGATGTCATGGAAAATCGCCGGCTCGAACAGCCGGGCCTGCTTGCGCAGCCGTGCCTGTTCGGTGGTGGAGAAACCATGCAGGTAGGGGAAGTCGTTGAGGGTCATAAAACAGCGTCATGCAACAAGCTCCCAAGTATCGCCAGCGCCTGTTACCGCGGTGCATGCGCTGCGGAACCCAGCATTGCGCTGGCCGTGGCAATGCTGCCGTGGCAAGGGGCGGGCGCCAGCAGTCTGCTCATGGCCATTGGTTCTCAGCAATCGGCTCCGGGACCTGGCGGGCGGATGCGATGGTGGCTGGGACAGCGCCGCGCGGCCGGTTCGCGCAGAAGGCAGAAGTGCATTTGTTCCGAAAATGAAACGAATTATTGGAATTTGAGTAATTGTTCTAATTTTGCCGATAAATACAATGGCCGCCAACAAGCACGGATCGGCCTGTCGCCGGTCTGCTTCTCCTTCCAAGGATCCGATCATGAGCAGCCAAGTCATCTCCCTGTACAAGAAGCGCCGTTCCCAGTACGCCCTCGGCAAGAATGTGCCGATCAGCCAGGCCGAGACCACCGAGCTGATCAAGCAGGCCATGCGCGAGGCGCCGTCGGCCTTCAACGCACAGTCCTCGCGCGCGCTGATCCTGTTTGGCGCCGAGAGCCAGAAGTTCTGGGAGCTGGCCAAGGATGAACTGCGCAAGATCGTGCCGGCCGAGGCCTTTGCTGCCACCGAAGGCAAGCTGACCAGCTTCGCTGCCGGCGCCGGCACCGTGCTGTATTTCGTCGACACCGACGTGGTGAAGGGCCTGCAGGAGCAGTTCGCGCTGTACGCCGACAACTTCCCGGTATGGGCCGAGCAGTCCAACGGCATGGCCCAGTTCGCGGTGTGGACGGCACTGGCCGATGCCGGTATCGGCGCCAGCCTGCAGCACTACAACCCGCTGGTGGACGAGGCGGTGCGCAAGGAATGGGGCGTCCATGGCAACTGGCAGCTGCGTGCGCAGATGCCGTTCGGCTCCAACGAAGCACCGTTCGGCGAGAAGAGCTACATGGAAGACGAAGCCCGTTTCAAGGTTTTCGGCTGAGCCACGTCGACGCGGATCTCTCCCCCGCGCGTTGATGCAGGCCGACCCGACCCGCCAGCCCCGCTGGCGGGTTTTTTCTGCCAGGTTCTGTAGTGCCGAGCCATGCTCGGCAAGAGCCTTCCCGGCGAATGCGGCCCCCTGTTTCGCAGCTACGCCCACACAGCTTCACCGGTAGTGCCGAGCCATGCTCGGCAAGAGCCTGCCCGAAAATCTGGATCGCACGTTCACTGCGCGTACTTCGGGCTCGCCTGCGTCGCGACCTAGGCCGCGCCTACCGCCTCGGCATCGATCAGCGCGTTGAAATAATCACGGGTCAGGCGCAGCTGCGCATCGGCGGTTTCGGCGGCATTGACCACCGCGCGGAAGGCTGCGTTTTCCGGCCGGTCCTTGGCATACCAGCCCAGGTGCTTGCGGGCGATGCGCACGCCCTGTGGCTCGCCGTAGAAGGCGTGCAGGTCGGTGAGATGTCCCAGCAGGATGTCGCGTACTTCCTCCACCGATGGCGGTGGCAGCTGCTCGCCGGTGGCCAGGTAGTGGGCGATCTCGCGGAAGATCCACGGCCGGCCCTGTGCGGCACGGCCCACCATCACCGCATCGGCGCCGGTGTGCTTGAGCACCTGTTCGGCCTTGCGCGGTGAACCCACGTCGCCATTGGCCAGTACCGGGATCTTCAGCATCGCCTTGATCGCGGCGATGGTGTCGTACTCGGCCACGCCGGTGTAGTGCTGGTCGCGGGTACGGCCGTGGATGGCCAACGCGGCGATGCCGCTGTCCTCGGCAATGCGGGCGATGGTTGGCGCGTTGCGCACGTCCGCGCACCAGCCGGTGCGGATCTTCAAGGTCACCGGAACGTCAACGGCATTGACCACCGCTTCGAGAATACGTGCGACCAGCGCCTCATCACGCATCAGTGCCGAGCCGGCCCAGGCGTTGCAGACCTTCTTGGCCGGGCAGCCCATGTTGATGTCGATGATCTGCGCGCCGTGGTCGACGTTGTAGCGTGCCGCCTCGGCCAGCTGCTGCGGCTCGGTGCCAGCGATCTGCACGCTGATCGGGGCGGGTTCGCCGGCATGATCCATGCGGTGGATGGATTTGCGGGTGTTCCAGAAACGGGGATCGCTGATCGTCATTTCCGACGCAGCCAAGCCCGCGCCCAGCCGTTTGCACAGCTGGCGGAAAGGTTTGTCGGTGACGCCGGCCATGGGCGCGAGCACCACGTTGGGTGCGATGGTGTAGGGGCCGATCTGCATGGGGCTATTGTACGGCGCGGGCCGCAACCCGGGCTGTAGGAACGGCACGGGCCGCGAAGCGAGGAGTGCGCGAAGGGCTGTAGAGCCTACCCCTCCCCAACCCTCCCCTTGCCTGCGGCAAAGGGAGGGGGCAAAGCCGGGCCTCAGGCGTCGGCCGGGGTCATCTTCGGCATCGACAGGGCCGCGCCTTCGCTCTCGGTCGAACGCGCGGCGTACTGGTTGGCGAAGCGCACATGCTTGATGAACGACGCCTCCGGGGCCTGCGCCAGCGACGCGGCCAGCGCGCCGTTGAAGGCATCCCCGGCGCCGGTGGTGTCCACCACCTGCACCGATTCGGCAGCCACGCGGTAGTACGGCTGGCTGTCGCCGCGCAGCTTGTCCTCGTCGTGCGAGACAAACACGCCCACCGCGCCCAGGGTCACCACCACGGTGTTGCCGGATAACTTGCGGCACAGCGCGTGCAGGCTGGCACCATCCAGGGTGGCCACGTCATCGGCCTCGATGCGCTCACCGACATGGCGGCCGAGCAGGGCGGCAAACTCGGTTTCGTTGGGGGTCAGCACATCGGCCAGCTTGAGCAGGCCGATGGTGGACGGGGCATTGGCCGGGGCGGCGTTGAGCATGGTCAGCACGCCGGCCTCGCGCGCCAGCGCCAGTGCCGCCTCGATGGTTTCCACCGGCGATTCCAGCTGCGCCAGCAGGACCTTGGCGGCGCTGACCAGGGCCGCATTGGCGGCCACGAAGCCCGTGCTCAACGAGGCGTTGGCGCCGGCGCCGATCACGATCGAGTTGCGGCCACGGCCATCGACGTAGATGCCTGCGGTGCCGGTGGGTTCGTCACTGGCTTCGGCCACCAGCGCGATGCCGTCGGCAGCGGCCAGTTGGCGGGCCAGCGCGCCGCCGGCATCGGCACCCAGGGCGCAGACAAAACTGGTCTGCGCGCCGGCGCGGCCAGCGGCCACCGCCTGGTTGAAGCCCTTGCCGCCGGGGCCGGTGCTGTAACGGCCAGCAATCGTCGCTCCCGGCGCGGGCAGGGCATCGCAGCGCCAGACGTGATCGACATTGAAGGAACCAGCAACGACAACAGAACTCATGGAATCTACGTCTCTAAGGTGGCGATGAAGCAGCAGCTGCGGTGGTCGGGCAGGAAGCGTTCGGCCGGGTTGGATCAGGTGAAATGGGTCAGCACGCCGGCGATGGTGGCGGTCATCAAGGTGGCGATGGTGCCGCCCAGGACCGCACGCAGGCCGAACTTGGCCAGGTCCTGGCGACGGTCCGGGGCCAGCCCGCCGATGCCGCCGATCTGGATGGCGATCGAGCTGAAGTTGGCGAAGCCGCACAGGGCGTAGGTGGCGATCAGGCGGCCTTCCTCACTGAGGGTGACGCCGGCAACATTGCCCTTGATGATCTCCGACAGGTCCATGTAGGCGACAAATTCGTTGATCACGACCTTCTGGCCAATCAGCGAGCCGACCGTGGTGGCGTCAGCCCACGGGGTGCCGATCACCCAGGCAATCGGGGCCAGCACATAGCCGAAGATGGTCGCCAGGTTGGTCGGCTTGCCGATGGCGGCTGCCAGGCCGGTCACGTCGCCGATCCAGGTCAGCGGCGCATTGAGCAGGGCGATCAGGGCGATGAAGGCCAGCAGCATGGCGCCGATGTTCAGTGCAAGGCGCAGGCCGTCGCCGGCACCGGCGGCGGCGGCGTCGATGATGTTGGAGGAGGTCTTTTCCACTTCCATCTTGACCGTGCCACGGGTCAGCGGGGTGCCGGTTTCGGGCACCAGCAGCTTGGAAATCACCAGGGTGGCCGGTGCGGCCATGATCGATGCGGCCAGCAGGTGCTTGGCGTAGAAGGCCTGGGCCACCGGGTCGCCACCGCCGAGCATGCCCACATAGGCGGCCAGCACGCCGCCGGCGATGTGCGCCATGCCGCCGATCATCATGGTGATCAGCTCGGACTGGGTCATCTTGGAGATGTAGGGGCGCACGGTCAGCGGCGCCTCGGTCTGGCCGATGAAGACGCTGGCGCAGACGCTGGTGGTTTCGGCACCAGACACACGCATCACCTTGGTGATGGCCGCCGCCATGACCCGCACGATGGCCTGCATCACCCCCAGGTGGTACATCACGCCCATCAGCGCCGAGAAGAAGATGATGGTCGGCAGTACCTGGAAGGCGAAGATGAAGCCGTACTTGGGCACATCCATCAGGCTGCCGAAAATGAAGTTGGAGCCTTCATTGACGAAGCTCAGGATCTTGACGAAGCCCTTGCCCAGCCAGTCGAACACGTCGCGGCCGCCCGGAACCAGCAGCACCAGCGCGGCAAACGCGATCTGCAACGTAATACCGGTAGCAACCAGCTTCCAGTCAATGGCTTTCTTGTTGTTGGAGAACAGCCAGGTGATGCCCAAAAGCACCGCCAGGCCGAACAGGCCGAAGCCGATTCTGCCCAAACCTTCGAACATGAGTAATCCCCGGGCGTGCCCGCAAAAGACGCAAGCCTAGAGCAGCGGCTGATGCCGGGCAAGAATATCCATGGCATGAGGCCGAATTTGCCGCGATTGCGCCGGTATCGGCAAGGTCCGGGGGGCAGGCCGGCGCGCCGCCAGGGTTACACTGGGGGCCTGGCTGCGCGACTGCCGCGCAGCGTCCAATTGTTGGAGCCAGCCATGCAATACCGTCGTCTCGGGTCCTCCGGCCTGCAGCTGTCCGCCTTGTCCTTTGGTGCCTGGGTGACCTTTGGCAGCCAGATCGGGCGCGACGAGTCGCGCAACCTGATTGCCGCGGCCTGGGACAACGGGGTCAACTTCTTTGACAACGCCGAGGGCTATGCCAAGGGCCGCGCTGAACAGGTGATGGGCGATGTGATCGCCGACCTGCGCCTGCCGCGTGACGGCTATTGCGTATCGTCCAAGGTGTTTTTCGGCTCGGCCGAGGAGCCGGCGCCGACCCAGCGCGGCTTGTCGCGCAAGCATGTCACCGATGCCTGCCATGCCGCGCTCAAGCGCCTGCGGGTGGACTATCTGGACCTTTATTACTGCCACCGTCCCGATGCCGAGACCCCGATCGGCGAAACCGTGCTCGCCATGGACGCGCTGATCCGCCAGGGCAAGGTGTTGTATTGGGGCACCTCGGAGTGGTCGGGGGTGCAGATTGCCGAGGCGGTGGCCTTTGCTCGCGCCAACCATCTGTATGCGCCCAGCATGGAGCAGCCGCAGTACAACCTGCTGCACCGCAAGCGCGTGGAGCAGGAGTACGCCGGGCTGTATGCCGACGCGGGGCTGGGTACCACCATCTGGTCGCCGCTGGCCTCGGGCCTGCTGACCGGCAAGTACAACGATGGCATCGCCGCCGATTCGCGCCTGGGCCAACCGTCGCTGGAGTGGCTGCAGGGTGCGGTGCTGGGCGAGCCGGCCGATGATCGCCTGGGCAAGGCGCGGCGCTTTACCGCCCTGGCCGCCGAGCTGGGTGAATCGCCGGCGCAGCTGGCCATTGCCTGGTGCCTGCGCAACCCGCAGGTGTCCAGCGTGATCCTGGGCGCCAGCCGGGTATCGCAGCTGGAGGAGAACCTGCGCGCGCTGGATGTGCTGGCGCGGGTGGAAGAGGGCGCCTGGCAGAAGATCGAGGCCATTTTCGCCTGATCGCGCTGTGGTAGTGCCGGGCAATGCTCGGCAAGGGCCTTGCCAGTGGGTTTTCAAGCCCGGGGCATATGTGGGGGTAAATCGCGCGGCCATTGATCAGGCAGATTGCGGGCCGGGTGGTGGTTGCAGTGCTACCAGCGTCGCGGCTTGTGCCGCTCTCACCGTGTTGATGATGGGCCGGCAAGGCCTTGCCGAGCATGGCTCGGCACTACCTGGCCTCCCTTGCGCCGCAGGCGTAGGGCGTAGGGCGTAGGGCGGGGGGCTTTGGGGGATTGGTTTTTGGGCCTTCCCGCCTGGCAGGCTTGACGATTTACGCCGCTCTTGCCTCAGTTATTGAAAATAGTTCTTGCATCGCTATTGAGAATCATTATCATCAAATCCGTCCCCAGTACGGAATCACGATGATGTCCGCTCAGCCCATCCTGCTTCGCCCGCGTACCCTCCACCTGCCGCAGCGTCCGGTCCAGTTGATGTCGGCCGACGGTGCAATCGACAGCAGTGCCCTGCTCAAGGGCCAGCGCGAGATCCTGATCCAGCACGGCGACAAGGTGTACCGCCTGCGCCATACCAGCAACGACAAGCTGATCCTGACCAAGTAATACCGGCCGCGTTCGCCCGCCAGCCGCCATCGCGCGGCAAGCCTGAATCGCACAGCTCTCTCCCCCCTTGGCCGCGGCCGGCCTGTTCGCAGACCGGTCGTCCCGCCAGGGGTTTTGTTTACCTACCGATTCCAGGTTCACATGATCCGTCCAACTGCCTTGAGCGCTGCCCTGTGGGTGGTGCTTTCCCCCGCGCATGCCGAAAGCTCGGCCGCGCCCGATGTCCATGATTTCGACCGTGTGCAGGTCACCGCAACCCGTACCGAGCGTGCGGTCAGCGATGTGGCGGCCACCGTGGATGTGATTGACCGCGAGCAGCTGGACAAGCAGTTGGCCAACGACATTGCCGACCTGGTGCGCTATGAGCCGGGCGTATCGGTTACCCGCAGCGCCACCCGTTTCGGCCTGGGGGGCTTCCGCATCCGCGGCCTGGACGCCAACCGCGTGCTGATCCAGACCGACGGCATTGCCATGCCCAAGAGCTTCGACATCGGCAGCTTCGCCAACAGCAACCGCAATTTCACCGATCTGGAAACACTCAAGCGGGTGGAGATCGTGCGCGGGCCGGCCAGTTCGTTGTATGGATCCGATGCGCTGGGTGGGGTGGTGGCCTTCGTCACCAAGGACCCTGCGGATTACCTGAAGGACGGCAAGGACAGTTACGTCGGGCTGAAGTTCGGCTATGACGGTGATTGGAAGGGCCTGCTTGGCAGCGTGACCACTGCCTTCGGCAGCGAGCGCTGGAGCGGCATGGTCAATGTCAATCACCGCCAGGGCCAGGAAACCGCCAGCAAGGGCGATGTGCACAGCCAGGACTACACCCGCACCGCCGCCAATCCGCAGCAGCGCGACGGCCGCAGCGTACTGTCCAAACTGGTTTACGCGCCCGACGATACCCAGCGCTTTCGTCTGACCGTGGAAGGCAACGAGGACATCACCGATACCGATGTCTATTCATCGGTCAACGCCAATCATCCGGTCGCGGCCTCGCGCACCACCACCAGCATGCGCGCACACGACAAGCAGACCCGGGCGCGGCTCTCGTTCGGCCATGAAATGCATGCACTGCAATCGGCATTCGCCGACAGTCTTACCTGGCAGGTCTACCGGCAGGACAGCGAGACCACCCAGGTCACCGACGAAGGCCGGGTCAACGGCAGCCGTCGCCACCGTGAGTTCAACTTCGACCAGCGCGTGTACGGCGCACAGGCGCAGTTCAACAAAGCGGTGCAGACCGGTACGCTCGAGCACGCGCTGACCTGGGGCTTTGATGGTGCCTGGACCGAGATCCGGCAGAAGCGGGATGGTTTCCAGGTGCTGGCCAATGGCACGGTGAGCAGCAATATCTCGCCGGACAGTTTCCCGGTACGTGATTTCCCCATCAGCAAGACCACCGAGCTGGGCCTGTACGTGCAGGATGAGATGCGCCTTGCCGGTGGGCGACTGTCGCTGGTGCCTGGCCTGCGCGTGGACCATTACCGGCTGAAGCCGGAGCTGGACACGATCTTCAGCGAGGACAACCCGGGCATGGCAGTGGCCGCGTTGAACAAGACCAGCGTGTCACCGAAGTTGGGCATGGTGTTGCGACTGGACGAACAATGGTCGCTGTTTGCCGGCTACGCCCATGGCTTCCGCTCGCCACCGTACAACGACGTCAACCTGGGCTTCACCAACCTCGCCTTTGGTTATACCGCCATCCCCAATCCGGACCTGAAGCCGGAAACCAGCAATGGGCTTGAACTGGGCATCCGTTACATCAGCCCGGCTGCCTACCTGAGCCTGAGCGGCTATTGGAACGATTACCGCGATTTCATCGAATCGCAGCGCTATGTCGGGCGCAATGCGCAGGGCCTGATGGTGTTCCAGTCGCAGAACATCGCCGATGCGCGCATCTATGGCAGCGAGCTCAAGGCCGGTGTGGATTTCGGTGAACTCGCGCAGGCATTGGACGGTTGGGGCTTGCGCGGTGCCGTGGCCTGGTCGCACGGGCAGAACCGCACCGAGGATGTGCCGCTGGATTCGGTGGATCCTCTGCGTGCCACGGTCGGGCTGCTGTATGACCGCGAGCAGTGGGGCGTGGAACTGGCAGGCACGTTTGCCCGCCGCAAGGATCGCGTGGCGTCGGCCGATGTCTATCGACCCGCGGGCTATGGCGTGCTCGACCTGATGGCGCATTGGGAGTTCACCCCCGGCTCGCGGTTCAACCTTGGCGTGTTCAACCTCACCGACCGCAACTACATCGAGTGGTCCGGCATCACCTCCACGCTGGCTGCCGGCAGCAGCGTCGTCGATCGTTTCAGCAGCCCCGGGCGCACGGTATCGGCCAGCGTCTCGGTGTCCTGGTAAGCAAACGGTTCCTCCAGGAACCCGGCGATGGATCGCCAAACGGCCAGGGATGGCCTTCCTTCAACTCCATTAGGAACGCCCATGAAGCTGTCTTCCGCCAGCCTGCCGCTGCTGCTTGTCATCAGCACCGCCGCCAGCGCCGCCCCTGCCGACATCACCCGCGACCACGACAGCATCCTCAGTATGCAGGGTGAATACACGGTCGATTTCGCCTTCGACGAAACCGTGCTGCTAAAGCCCGGCTATGAGCGTGCGCCGGCCATGCGCAGTGGCGGCGATGAAGTGGTGATCGTGGTCGAGGACAGCCCGCGTCGGGTGGTGCTGCAGCACCTGCTGGTGGACAGCAAGAGTGGTCACGTCACCAAGCATTGGCGCCAGGATTGGGTCTACGAGGCGGCCCATCGCTTCGAGTTCAGCGCTGACCAGACCTGGACGGTGCGTCCGATTCCCGCCGCACTCAACCAGGGGGCGTGGACGCAATGCGTCTATGAGGTCAGCGATGCGCCACGCTACTGCGGCACCGGCCGGTGGAGCTATGACAACAATGTACCTACCTGGACCAGTGACCTGAGCTGGCGGCCGCTGCCGCGCCGTGAATACACCAAGCGCAGCGATTACAACGCGCTGGCGGTGGTCAACCAGCACACGCTCACCCCCAATGGCTGGACCCACGAGCAGTTCAACACCAAGGTGCAGCGCAATGCCGACGGCAGCCAGGTGGAGATCGCACGCGAGTTTGGCTTCAACGACTACATCAAGACCACCGAGGTCGACTTCGGCCCGGCCCGTACATACTGGGCAGCCACTGCGCCGTTCTGGGCGCAGGTGCGGCAGCGCTGGGAGGCTTATCTGGGCAAGGCACCGGGCGTGCACCTGAAGACCAAGCTGGACGGCATGGCAATGATCATTCCCCTGTTCGAACAGGCGCAGGCCATCCAGGACGGTGCCGCGCTGGACCCCGGCAAGATCGACGCGGTGTTCGCACAATACGTCGAAGCCGCGCAGTGACCGGGCCCCGCGTTTGCCCATGTCAGGTGCAGAAGCCCCGGCAGGCGCGGCACAAGCAGCGAAACACGCGGTGCCGGCAGGGCTGAAGGGCCGTCAGCTTCCCCACCCCTTTCCTGCGGCTGCGGCGCAGGAAAGGGGCTGATCGCGGCGCAGGGCCAAGCTCACTCCTTGAACATCAGCAGCGCCGCCAGCAGGATCAGCGCAAACGCAGCCCAGTGATTCCATTTCAGCGGTTGCCCCAGATACGTGGCGGAAAACACCGCGAACACGGCTAGGGTGATGACCTCCTGCATGCCCTTCAGCTGCGGCGCCGAGTACACCGCGCTGCCCAGCCGGTTGCCCGGTACCTGCAGGCAATACTCGAAGAAGGCGATGCCCCAGCTGACCAGGATCACCGTCAGCAAGGGCGCGGACTTGTATTTCAGGTGCCCATACCAGGCCACGGTCATGAAGACGTTGCTGGCGACCAGCAGGAGCACGGGGTACAGGTAGGCGGTGAAGGGCGCGCTGGGCATGTGCAGATTCTTCGGAGCGGGTCGATAGGATAGGCGGGCAGGGTGGTCCCGCTGCGATGATGCAGGCGGTGGTTTCATTCAAAACCATTCCCGTTCCAATCTCTTCACATGATTTCTACTCCGTGTGCGGCATCTTTCACAAAGCTGAAGACTAGGAGGCTCCATGCGACAGACAAAGGAATCGGCAGGGCTCGTCTTGGTTGTCGAAGACAACCGCAACATCTCCGAGATGATTGGCGAGTACCTGGAAGGCAAGGGGTTCGAGGTGGATTACGCGGTCGATGGCCTGGACGGCTACCGGCTGGCCGCCGAGAACAGCTACGACGTGGTGGTGCTGGACTTGATGCTGCCGCGCCTGGATGGCATCGAGGTCTGCCGTCGGCTGCGCAACGAGGCGCGCAAGTCCACCCCGGTGCTGATGCTCACCGCCCGCGACACGCTGGATGACAAGCTCACCGGCCTGGGCTATGGCGCGGATGACTACCTGACCAAGCCCTTCGCCATCCAGGAACTGGAAGCCCGTCTGCGCGCCCTGATCCGCCGTGAACGCCGCCAGGTCGGGGCCGAGGTGCTGAAGGTGGCGGACCTGGTGCTGGACCCGGTGAGCATGCGCGCGACCCGTGCCGGCAACGAGTTGCAGCTCTCGCCGATCGGCCTGCGGCTGTTGACCATCCTGATGCGCGAGTCGCCGCGGGTGGTTACCCGGCAGGAGATCGAGCGTGAGATCTGGGGCAATGGCCTGCCGGACTCGGACACCTTGCGCAGCCATCTGTACAACCTGCGCAAGATCATCGACAAGCCGTTCGACCGCCCTCTGCTGCACACCGTGCAGAGCGCCGGCTATCGCATTGCCGATATCGGCCAGCCCATGGGCTGATGCGGCAGGCAGGCGTGATGGGTTCAGGGAGGCATCGCTGCATGTCAGCTGCAGCGGCCTTTCCTTGCTGTACCCCCGCATACAGCCGGCTTGAATCCCTATAATTGCGCCAGCTTCGGGGGGGAGCGGAATGCCATACGGGTTGCCGCGCAAATTGAGAAGGGCGTTCATCGTGCAGGCGCTGCTGGCGAGCCTGGCGGTGTTGGTGGGCGGCTATCTGGTTGCGCTGGTGATCAAGCATGGCCTGGTGCAGGAGGTGCTGCGCGAGGAAGCCGCGCACTTCTGGAGCGCCCACGCCCGCGACCCCCGGCACCCTGCTCCGGACACCCTCAACCTGCAGGGCTATCTGCAAGCGGCCGGGGCTGCGCAGAACACGTTGCCACCCGCACTTCAGCCGCTGCAGCCCGGGTTCCATGAGCTCAAGGACGCGGGCCTGCTGGTCCTGGTGGATGAGCGCAAGGAAGGGCGGTTGTACCTGGTGTTCCAGCGTGCGCAGGCCCAGCGTGCTGCGTTCTGGTTCGGGGTGGTGCCGGTGCTGCTGGTGCTGCTGGCGATTTACGGGGCCAGTTGGATTACTTATCGGGCCTCGTGGCGGCTGGTGTCGCCGGTGGATTGGCTGGCCCGGCGGGTGGCGCAATGGGACCCGAGACACCCGGATGTCCACGAACTCTCACCCGAGCGCCTGCCGGCCGATGTACAGGGGGAAAGCCGGCAACTGGCGCTGGCCCTGCATGCGATGGCTGGCAAGGTCAGCGAACACGTCGCCCGCGAGCGCAATTTCACCCGCGACGCCAGCCATGAGCTGCGCACCCCGCTGACCGTGATCCGCATGGCCAGCGACATCGGTCTGGCCGATCCGGACCTGACACCACGTCAGCAGCGCAGTCTGCAGCGCATCCAGCGTGCCGGGCGTGACATGGAGGCGGTGATTGATGCCTTCCTGCTGCTGGCCCGCGAAGTGGACGTGGAGCCGCAGTCGGAGTTGTTCGATGTCGGTGAGCTGGTGCGCTACGAGGTAGCCAATGCCGCCGAGCTGCTGAAGGACAAGCCGGTGCGGATGACGGTCTCGATCGACGGCGCGCACCCGCTGGTGGCACCGCCGCGGGTCATGCACGTGGTGGTGGCCAACCTGCTGCGAAACGCCTGCCAGTACACCGACGCCGGCCAGGTGGAAGTAACGGTGGCAGACGGCAAGGTGGTGGTCCGCGACACCGGCATCGGCATGAGCGCCGAGGCGCTGGGGCATATCTATGAGCCGTTCTACCGTGCCGACCGCAACCAGAGCTACGGCGTTGGGCTGGGTCTGCCCATCGTGCGCCGCCTGTGTGAGCGCTGCGGCTGGCGCATCCAGCTGGAAAGCGCCGAGGGGCAGGGCACCACCGCCACCCTGCACTACGGCTGAGCCGGTCTGGCAGCCCTGGGTCCGGTGGGTTGACGGCAGATGTGGCAAAATTACCGATTGCTTATCCAGCCGCTGGTATCTGTCAGATGACGGTTTCCTCGTTTTCCCTCTCATCGCTTCGCCGTGACACGGTGATCGGCATGGTGTGCCGTGGCTGACCAGATGGGGCATATGCCGCGCGGGCCCGGGCGCATCTTCAAGGCGGCCAAGTGGTCCTGGCAGGGTTTGAAGGCGGCGTGGCTGCACGAATCCTCGTTCCGGCTGGAGGTCTGCCTGTTCGTGGTGCTGGCCCCGCTGGCACTGTGGCTGGGGCAGACCCCGGTTGAACAGATATTGCTGATCGGCTCGATGCTGCTGGTCCTGGCCATGGAGCTGGCCAATTCCGCCATCGAGGCGGTGATTGAGCGCTATGGCCCGGAATACCACGTGCTGGCCGGGCGCGCCAAGGACATGGGCTCGGCCGCGGTGTTCGTGCTGATGATGAATGTGCTGCTGTGCTGGGGCCTGATCCTGGTGCCGCGTCTGCTCTGATTTCAAACCGACGCCGGGTGGCGGCGGTGATCTGGTTTTACTGAAGGATTTTTCGCATGTCTTTAGAGTTTCTGGCTGACCCGAACGTATGGGTAACCCTGTTCATGCTTAGTGCACTGGAAATCGTGCTTGGCATCGACAATCTGGTTTTCATCTCCATTGCCGTCGGGCGCCTGCCCGAGCACAAGCGCCCGACGGCGCGACGTGTCGGCATCGCGGTGGCCTGCATCACCCGCATCATGCTGCTGGTCTCGCTGGCCTACCTGGCGCACATGGAAAACAACCTGTTCAGCGTGGCTGGCATGGGGATATCGATCCGTGACCTGGTGTTGATCGTGGGTGGCCTGTTCCTGCTCTACAAGGGCATCAAGGAAATCCGCGAGCTGGTCAGCGGCGGCGAAGACGCCGACCCCACTACCACCAAGGCCTCGGCCACCTTCGGCATGGTTATCGCCCAGATCGCGATCATCGACATCGTGTTCTCGTTGGACTCGGTGATCACCGCCGTTGGTATTGCCGACCACATCCCGGTGATGGTCTGTGCGGTGCTGCTGGCAGTGGCGGTGATGTTGCTGGCGGCCAACCCGCTGGGCCGTTTCATCGACGCCAACCCGACCGTCAAGCTGCTGGCCCTGGCCTTCATCCTGATGGTGGGTGCGGTGTTGGTGCTGGATGGCCTGGACGTGCACGTACCCAAGCCCTACATCTACGCGGCGATGGGCTTTTCGGTGCTGGTGGAGTGGCTGAACCTGCTGATGCGTCGCAACGCCAAGGCCCACCACGTGCCGGGCTCGGACAACTGGTAAGTGTTTGCAGGCTGGCATTGCCGGCCGGCAGCAGGACCCCAAGGGCCGGCTCTGCCGGCCCTTGGTCTTTTGTAGGAGATCATGTAGCCCGGGTAAGCGCAGCGCCCCCGGGGCATCCCGTGCAGATCACTGCT
>DAMCTY010000044.1:0-35241 GCA_032112995.1 Stenotrophomonas sp.
GCTTTGGCTTTGGCTATTCGCAGAGCAAAGCATTGCTGGTTATCTCCCTTCTCCCGCTTGCGGGGGAAGGTGCCCGGAGGGCGGATGGGGGGAGCTTTGGCTTCGGTTGTTGCGCTAAGCAATAGCAAGATCAAGATCAAGATCAAGAGCTTTCACTCCCCTGCGGGGAGCGAGTTACTTTTCTTTGCTTGTGCAAAGAAAAGATAACCAAAAGAAAGCACACCCTGCCTCCGCGCCCACGCCGCTACGCGGCGTGGGTCCACTCCGCTGGCAGGATTTTTCGACGAGACATCCCTGTCTCGTCGAAAAACGACGCACATCCGTGTGCGTCGCCCCTGCGGGGTCCTATCTGCCAGCTCCGTCGCTGCGGAAGGGGCCCGGTAAGCCAAAGGCTTGAGCAACAGCAACAGCAACAGCCGCAGCCGCAGCCATAGGCATAGGCATAGGCATAGGCATAGCCACCACCACGGCATTGCGTCCGGAATCTTTCCCCATTGGTCGCTGCTTGGGTGGGATGGCGGATTGACGCCTGTTCATGGCTGTTGGGCGCTCGGGTGCATGGCCGAGGCGATGGATGGGATGGCCATCCCCGGAACGCGGCGTGGGCTTGCCAAACAGGTTCTACAATCCCCGCATGCATACCATTCCCACCATCACGGCGTTGCGCGGCCAGCAGCTGTTGTCGGTCCTCGATGACATCGCGCGCCTGCGCATCCGCGTGTTCAATGATTGGCCCTATCTTTACCAGGGCAGCTTCGACTACGAGCGGGAGTATCTGGCCGCTTACGCCGCCACCACCGATGCGGTCTGCGTGATCGCGCGAGATGGTGAGGAGGTGGTGGGGGCCTCCACCGGCTTGCCACTGCGAGACGACGGTCCTGCTTTCAGTGCGCCGTTCGAGGCGGCCGGTATCGACCCGGCGCAGGTGTTTTACTTCGGCGAATCGGTGCTGCTGCCCGCTTACCGGGGGCAAGGCGTTGGTCACGCGTTCTTCGATGCCCGCGAAGCACATGCGCGCGCGCTTGGCCGGTTCACGCTGACCGCGTTCTGCGCGGTGGACCGCGCCGACGATGATCCGCGCCGGCCAGCCGGGCACCGCGACAATGCCGTGTTCTGGCATAAGCGCGGCTACCAGCGGCAGCCGGGCATGACCCTGCAGCTGCAATGGGAGGAAGTGGGGCAGGGCAGCGTGATTCATCCGTTGACCTTCTGGACACGCCAACTGGAGCCTGTTGCATGAAAATTGCCGTCGCCCGTTATCCGGTAGGTTCGCCGGCCAGTTTCGAGGACTTCGCTGCACGCCAGACCGAGGTACTGGGCCTGGCCGCCGCCGCAGGCGCCCGCATCGCAGTGTTGCCCGAGTACCTGTCCCTGGAGTTGGCGGCAACCTTGGGCCAGCCGATCTTCAGTGATCTGCAGGCTTCGCTTGCTGCCATCCAGCAGTACCGGCAGCGCTGGCTGTCCTTGTTCGGCGGTCTGGCAGCTGAGCTGGACATGCACGTGGTCGCTGGCAGCTTTCTGCTGGATACCGGCAATGCGCGCTTCCGTAACCGTTGCGACTGGTTGACGCCGCAGGGCCAGCACCTGTGGCAGGACAAGCTGCAGTTGACCGGTTTCGAGAAAGCCACCGGGGTGATCGATCCGGGCGACGCCTTGAAGGTGTTCGAAGTTGACGGTGTGCGGGTAGCGGTGGCGATCTGCTACGACAGCGAATTTCCGTTGCCGGTGCGGCGCCAGTACGAGGCCGGGGCGCGCCTGCTGGTGGTGCCCAGCTGCACGGATACCGCGGCCGGTGCAACCCGCGTGCGCATCGGCTGCCTGGCGCGCGCGCTGGAGAACCGCATGTTTGTCGCGCAGGCGGTGACGGCTGGCTTGGCCGAATGGAGCCCAGCGCTGGACGTGAATACCGGCGAGGCCGCGATTTACGCGCCAATGGATGTTGGTTTTCCCGCCGATGGGGTGATGGCGCAGACCACTGAAGGCCAGTTGTGGGCATATGCCGATCTGGATTTTGCCGCGTTCGAGGCCAGCCGACGGCGCGCCCAGGTGGCCAACGACCGCGATTGGGCTGGCCAGCTGCAGCCTGCACTCGCACATGCAGTGCTGAGCCGTGCCGACTGAATCGCGGGTTCTTGCCCAACCATGACCATTGGCCGACTCGGGCAGGGCCATGTGCTGGCTAGACTCGGTGGTTTGTCGTCATTTGGCTTAAGGCCGGGGGAAGCATGATCAAGCGGGGTTTGTTGGCGTTGTGCATGGGCTTGGCGGTGGCTACCACAGCACAGGCAGCCGAACAGGTGGATCTGGACATGGTCAGCAAGATCCGCCAGGAGGCCTTTCATCGCTCGCAGGTGATGGATACCTTCAGCCACCTGACCGAAACCATCGGCCCGCGCCTGACCAATTCGCCGGCCATGGCCCAGGCCAATGCCTGGACCCGCAGCCGCTTCAATGACTGGGGCCTGGTGAACGTGCATGACGAGGCTTTCGAGGACTTTGGCCGTGGTTGGGAATTCACCTCGGCCAGCGTCGAGATGCTCGGCCAGCGCGTGCAGCCGCTGCATGCCCTGCCCAAGGCGTGGACGCCGGGCACCAATGGCCCGGTCGAGGGCGAACTGATCCAGGTCGATATCAAGAAGCTGGCTGACCTTGAGCAGTACAAGGGCAAGCTGCGCGGCAAGATCCTGCTGCTGGGCGACGCGCGTGAGTACAAGCGTGGCACGGAGTCTGATTCGCACCGCCACGATGCCACCTCGCTGGAGGGTCTGCAGGCCTTCACCATTCCCAAGACGGCCGAGGAAGACCGTGCCAAGCGGGTGAAGGAGTACAACGAGCGCCAGGAGCTGGGCAAGGCGGTCAATGCGTTCTTTGTCGAAGAGGGCGCGCTGGCGGCGATCAGTATCAGTGGCTGGGACAACGGCATCATCCGCGTGGCCGGTGGCGGTTCGCGCCGGGCCGGTGAATCGGTGGGCATCCCCGAACTGGCGATGATCGCCGAGCATTTCAATCCACTGGTACGTGCGCTGAAGGACAAGCAGAGCGTCAAGTTGCGGGTGGATGTGCAGGCGCGCTTCACCGACGACAGCAACCAGCCGGGCCACAACACGCTGGCCGAGATCCGTGGCAGCAGCAAGGCCGATGAGATCGTGATGCTGGGTGCGCATATGGATTCCTGGCACACCGGCACCGGTGCGGCAGACAATGCCGCCGGCGTGGCGGTGATGATGGAGGCGATGCGCATCCTCAAGGCGGTGGGTGCCAAGCCGAAGCGGACCATCCGGGTAGCTTTGTGGAGCGGTGAGGAGCAGGGCCTGATTGGTTCGCAGGCGTATGTGGCGCAGCACTTCGCGCGTTATCCGGAGCCGACCGATGCGGCGCAGAAGGCGCTGCCGGCGTCGCTGCGCGAGCCGACCGGCGCGCTGCAGAAGCTGCGTGATTACGACAAGTTCCAGGTTTACTTCAACATGGACAATGGTTCGGGCCGGTTCCGCGGTATCTATGCGCAGGAGAACATGGCGGCGATGCCGATCTTCGAGGCGTGGTTGAAGCCGTTCAATGATGTGGGTGCAACCACGGTGGTATCGCGCAATACCGGCAGCACGGACCACATCAGTTATGACCGGGTAGGTCTGCCGGGCTTCCAGTTCGTGCAGGACCGTCTGGACTATTTCAGCAATGTGCACCACAGCCATCTGGATACCTGGGATCACGCAGAGGCGGAGGATCTGAAGCAGGCGGCGGCGATCGTGGCGTCGTTTGTTTACAACGCTGCGATGCGCGAGGAGCGTTTCCCGCGCAAGCCCTTGCTTGAGAAGTGAGTTGGTTGAGATTGCTTGAAGGAAGGGCCGCATTGCGGCCCTTCTGCTTTTTGGGGCAAGGCAAGAAATGCTTGAAGGCTCCCTTCTCCCGCTTGCGGGGGAAGGTGCCCGAAGGGCGGATGGGGGGAGCTTTGGCTTTTGTTTTTTAAGCGCAGAGCCTTGTCGGATGCCTCCCTTCTCCCGCTTGCGGGGGAAAGTGTCCGAAGAGCCTGCCCCCGCGAAGGCGGGGGGCGGATGGGGGGAGCTTTGGCTTTGGCTTCGGTTGTTGCGCTGAGCAACAGCAAGATCAAGATCAAGATCAAGAGCTTTCACTCCCCTGCGGGGAGCGAGTTACTTTTCTTTGCTTGTGCAAAGAAAAGATAACCAAAAGAAAGCACACCCTGCCTCCGCGCCCACGCCGCTACGCGGCGTGGGTCCACTCCGCTGGCAGGATTTTTCGACGAGACATCCCTGTCTCGTCGAAAAACGACGCACATCCCTGTGCGTCGCCCCTGCGGGGTCCTGTCTGCCAGCTCCGTCGCTGCGGAAGGGGCCCGGTAAGTCAACGGCTGGAGCAAGGGCAACGGCCGGAGCCAGAGCCGGAGCCAGAGCCAGAGCCAAAGCCAGAGCCAAAGCCAGAGCCAAAGCCAAAGCCAGAGCCAAAGCCAAAGCCAAAGCCAGAGCCAGAGCCAGAGCCAAAGCCAAAGCCAGAGCCAAAGCCAAAGCCAAAGCCAAAGCCAAAGCCAAAGCTGCCCTCACCCCAACCCCTCTCCCGTGAACGGGAGAGGGGCTTGCAGCTGCGGGTCGCTGGCGCTTGCTGCGTCTTCCGGTCCACGCGCCAAGGGCTGGAGCCGGTTCGAAGCACTGGCAGGGGGGAAAAGGTAAAATGCCCCGATTCCCACATCTGCGCCCGTCATGACCGTCCGTACCCGCTTTGCCCCCAGTCCCACCGGCTACCTGCATATTGGTGGCGCCCGCACCGCGCTGTATTGCTGGCTGGAGGCGCGCCACCGTGGCGGTGAGTTCGTGCTGCGCATCGAGGATACCGACCGTGAGCGCTCCACCCAGGCGGCCATCGACGCCATCCTGGAGGCCATGGACTGGCTGGGCCTGGGCTATGACGAAGGCCCGATCTACCAGACCGACCGGGTCGCCCGTTACCAGGAAGTGGCTGAACAGCTGATCGCCTCGGGCAAGGCTTACTACGCCTACGAGACCAAGGAAGAGCTGGACGCCATGCGCGAGGCCGCCATGGCCAAGCAGGAAAAGCCGCGCTACAACGGCGCTGCCCGCGAGCTCAACCTGGCGTACAAGGACGACCCGAACCGCGTCATCCGCTTCAAGAACCCGCTCGACGGCACCGTGGTGTTCGACGACCTGATCAAGGGCAAGATCGAGATCGCCAACAGCGAGCTCGATGACATGGTCATCTTCCGCCCGGACGGTTACCCCACCTACAACTTCGCGGTGGTGGTCGACGATTGGGACATGAATATCAATGAGGTCATCCGCGGCGATGACCACATCAACAACACCCCGCGCCAGATCAACCTGTACGAGGCCATCGGCGCGCCGGTGCCCAAGTTCGGCCACATGCCGATGATCCTGGACGAGCAGGGCGCCAAGCTGTCCAAGCGCACCGGTGCTGCCGACGTGATGCAGTACAAGGATGCCGGCTACCTGCCCGAGGCGCTGTTGAGCTACCTGGCCCGCCTGGGCTGGTCGCACGGTGACCAGGAGATCTTCACCCGCCAGGAACTGATCGACCTGTTCGACGTCACCAACTGCAACTCCAAGGCCGCGCGCCTGGACATGGCCAAGCTGGGCTGGGTCAACCAGCACTTCCTGAAGACCGAGACGCCCGAATCCATCGTTCCGCACCTGGTCTACCAGCTGGAAAAACTGGGCCTGGACCTGGCCAAGGGGCCGGCGCCGGTGGACGTGATCATCGCCCTGCGCGAGCGTGTGCAGACCCTGAAGGAAATGGCCGAGAAGGCCGTGGTCTGGTACACCCCGCTGAGCGAATACGACGAAGCTGCAGTGGCCAAGCACTTCAAGGCCGGTGCCGAGGTTCCGCTGGCCAAGGCGCGCGAGCTGCTGGCCGCTGCCGAATGGACTGCCGAAGGCGTGTCCGTGGCGCTGCACGAGGTGGCCGCGCAACTGGAAATCGGCATGGGCAAGGTGGCCCAGCCACTGCGCGTGGCCATCACCGGCACCCAGGTGAGCCCGGATATTTCCCATACCGTGTACCTGGCCGGCCGCGACGAGGCCTTGAAACGCATCGACGCCGCACTCATCAAGATCCCAACGGCCTGATTCCGACGAGGTAGCCATGACCGACGCCCACTCCTGTACCGCCCCGCACCACCACGTCGAAGACGCGGCGGACTTTGTCGCGGTGGTCGAGCGGGTGTGCCGCGAGCGCGGATTGCGGCTGACGCCGATCCGCGCCAACGTGCTGCGCCTGATTGCGGAGGCGGGCAAGCCGGTCAAGGCCTACGAACTGCTGGAATGGGTGCGCGAAGGCAAGGGTGTGGGCGCCGATGCCCCGCCCACGGTGTACCGCGCGCTGGATTTCCTGATGGCCAATGGCTTCGTGCACAAACTGGCGTCGGTCAACTCGTTCGTCGCCTGCCACCACCCCAGCAGCAATCAGCACTCGGTGCCGTTCCTGATCTGCGACCGCTGCCATAGCGCGGTGGAGTTGGAAGACCGCGACATCGTCCGCCAGCTCGAGGCCCGCGCCAAGGAGTTGGGCTTCAAGCCGCAGGCGCAGACGCTGGAAGTGCATGGCCTGTGCGCGAACTGCGCAGGCTGAAGTTCTAGCCCCTCTCCCTGCGGGAGAGGGGTTGGGGAGAGGGTGAAGCGCCCCGCGGAAACGATTTTTGTGGGAGCGGCGTAAGCCGCGAAGCCGATAGGCCTTGACCGCCCCGGTTACGTCGGTGCGGGCAATGCGGTATCGGCTTCGGATGTTGCAGTGGTTTCGCGGCTTACGCCGCTCCCACAACAACCACATATCGCTCCTACGGCTTTGCCTCGTAAACCACTTCGCCATCCTTGATGGTCTGCAGCACCTTGATGGTGTGCAGCTGGCTGCGTTCGATGCTCAACGGGTTGTCCGACAGCAGTACCAGGTCGGCACGCTTGCCGACCTCGATCGAGCCCTTGCTGCTTTCCTCGCCGTACTGACGCGCGGCCCACAAGGTGATCGCCTTCAGCGCGATCAAAGGCGACACACGTTGCTCTGGGCCCAGTACGCGGCCGCTGCGGGTCACGCGGTTGACCGTGGCATCGAGCACCCGCATCGAATCCGGGAATACCACCGGCGCATCGTGGTGCGAGGTGAACACCATGCCTGCATCCAGCACCCATTGCGTCGGCGAGATGTTCTCGGCGCGCTCCGGGCCCAGCACCGAGTCGCGGTGCCAATCACCCCAGTAGTAGGTGTGCATCGGGAACAGCGAGGGGAAGATACCCAGCCGGCGCAGCTCGCCCACCTGGTCCTTGCGCAGGGTCTGGCCATGGATCAGCACCGGTACCAGATGCTTGTCGGGGTATTTGGCTTCGGCGCTGGCCACTGCATGGATCAGCTGATCAATGGCGGCATCGCCATTGGCATGGGCCAGCACCTGCCAGCCATGGCCCCAGGCCTGGGTGATCAGGTCGTCGACCTTGGCATCCGGGAAGGCAGGGTAGCCGGCATAGTCCGGCTTCTCGCCCTCGGGCACCTTGTAATAGGGCTTGGTCAGCCACGCGGTCTTGCCCTGCGGCGAGCCGTCCAGGCTGATCTTTACCCCGCCGATGCGGTAGTGGTCGGTGTAGTTCAGGCCGTAGAACGGGCCCTCCATGGCGGGGCTGTTGAGGGCCACTTCGATGTCGGGGTAGGCCACCACGTCGATCTTGAGCTTGCCGGCCTTGGCCGCCATCGGCAGCAGTTGTAGCGTGCCGGCATCGCTCTTGCCGTCCTGCGCGGTGGTGTAGCCGTATTTCATGTACAGCGCCTGGCCGGCCTCAAGCATGGCCAGGGATTGCTCGGCAGTCATTGCCGGCATCAGCTTGGCCAGGGCGAGGTTGTGCGCGCTTTCTTCCAGTACGCCGTCGGGCACCGTGCTGCCGGGCTCGCGGCGGATCACGCCGCCGGGTGGATTGGGGGTGTCGGCGGTGATGCCCGCCATTTCCAGCGCCTTGCTGTTGTAGGCGCCGAGGTGGCCGGACTGGTGCATCAGGATGATCGGGATATCGGTGGCGATGGCATCCAGATCCTGACGGGTGGGATGCCGCTGTTCGGCCAACTGCGAGTCGTCGTAGCCGAAGCCGATCAGCACCTTGTAGCCCTCGGGGGTGGTCGGGTGTGCGCGGAACTCGCGCATGATCTTCTGCAGCGCGGGGATCGAGTTGCCTTCGCCATCGGGCGCGGGCAGCAGGTTGGCGGACAGCGCCTGCAGGCCAACGCCGGAGACATGGCCATGGGCGTCGATGAAGCCCGGTGCCAGGGTGTGGCCATGCAGGTCGATCTGCTGCGCCTTCGGGCTGAAGCGCAGTGCGGCCTGGCGGCTGCCGACGAAGGCGATACGGCCGTCGCGCACGACGATGGCCTCGGCATCGGGCTGGCGGTCATTGACGGTGACGATGGGCCCGCCGGCGTACAGCGTATCGGCGGCGTTGGCGGAGCTGGCTGTGAGCGCGGCCAGTACGGAGAGCGCCAGATGCAGTTTCACCGAGGGTTCTCCCGGCTGTGGGCAGGGGTACAGCGTAGCGCTTTGCTGGTTTGGGCGTGGTGAGGCGAAGTGACGCAGGCCGCGGGTTGGCCTGCCAAAGCCAGCGTTCCAGCCCCCTCCCTTGCGTAGCAGGGGAGGGTTGGGGAGGGGTTGGCTTTTGGGCTTTTGCTTGCTGCTGGTTCTGCGGCTTATGCCGCTCCTGCGGGATTGCCTGGAAAGCCCCTGCCGAGCATGGCTCGGCACTACCGCCTTGCCCCCTCCCTTGCGTAGCAGGGGAGGGTTGGGGAGGGGTTGGCTTTGGGCTTTTGCTTGCTGCTGGTTTTGCGGCTTGGGCCGCTCCTGCGGGATTGTGTGGAAAGCCCTTGCCGAGCATGGCTCGGCACTACCGCCTTGCGCCCTCCCTTGCGTAGCAGGGGAGGGTTGGGGAGGGGTTGGCTTTGGGCTTTTGCTTGCCGCTGGTTCTGCGGCTTAGGCCGCTCCTGTGGGATTGCCTGGAAAGCCCCTGCCGAGCATGGCTCGGCACTACCACCTACTGCCGGCGTGCCTGCGGGCTTGCTGCCGTGTCTACCTCCACCACGACCGACATGCCCGGGCGCAGGCGCGCGGCCAGTGGCTGGTCGGGGTCGATGGCGATGCGGATCGGCAGGCGCTGCACCACCTTGGTGAAGTTGCCGCTGGCGTTGTCCGGCTTGAGCACCGAGAACTCCGAACCGGTGGCCGGGGCGATCTGCTCGATGTGGCCAGTCAGCTGCTTGCCCTGGAAGGCATCGACACTAAAGGTCGCCGGCTGCCCGATGGCCATGTTCCAGGTCTGGCCTTCCTTGTAGTTGGCCACCACCCACAGGCTGTCCGGCACCAGGAACAGCAACTGGCTGCCGGCGGTGACGTATTGCCCAAGCCGCACCGTCGCCTCCGACACCTGGCCGTCACGAGGGGCCTTGATGACTGTGTTGTCCAGGTCGATCCGGGCCAGTTCCAAGGCCGCTTCGGCCATCGCTACCTTGGCTTCCAGTCCCTTGCGCGCCACCTGGGTGGAGGTCAGCGTTTCCTCGGCGATATGGATGGCAGCCTGCGACTGCGCGACACCGGCGGTTGCCGCCTGCGCGGACGAACGCAGCTTGTCGCGGTCGCTGTTGGAAACCAGTTGCTGGGACGCCAGTGTTTCGTAGCGCTGCAGCTCGGTGCGGCTGCGCTGCTGCTCGGCCTGTTCGGCGGCGTAGTTGGCACGCGCGGAGCTGATCTGCGCACGGTTCTGCGCCTGGCTCTGGTCGGAGTTGGCCAGCTGCGCGCGCGCATCCTCCAGCGCGGCCTGGGCCTGGTCCACCTTCTGCCGGTAGATGCGGTCGTCGATGCGCAGCAGGGGCTGGTCTTTCTTGACGTGGTCGAAATCGCTGACCAGCACCTCGGTGACATAGCCGTTGACCTGCGGCGCCAGCACCGTTACCTGGCCACGCACATAGGCATCGTCTGTGTGCATGTGGCTGCTGTTGAATGGCCACAGCTGCCAGGCGCGCAGGATCAGGGTCAGCCCGACCAGGGCGACGGCAATCATCACCACCACGCTGGCGCGGCTGGGCCGGTTGTACTTGGACACCGGCGCCGAGGCGGATGTTGCTGGGGTTTCGGTCTTGTTGCTCATGTTTCAGCTCGTTGGTTCGGGGCGCCGGCAGGCTGGCGCCGGATCACCTGTTTCACGCGCGGGTTGCGCAGCATCACTTCCAGCAGCAGCCAGGTCAGGAAGCAGATCGCCACCCAGCCGCTGAGGGCGAATACGTCGTTGAAGGCCCGCACATTGGCCTCGCGCTTGGCACTGGCGGCCAGCGCGGCGCTGGCCTGGGCCTTCAGTTGTACCGGGTCGGTGATGACGCGGGCGTAGGCCTGTTGCTGCAGCTGCAGCCGGCGGGCCACCTGCGGGTCGGCGGGGTTGAGCTGGCTGACCAGCGCGGTGGAATAGATGTGCTCGCGGTGCAACTGGTAGCTGCTGAGGAAGGCCGAGCCGGCCAGGCTGCCAAAGCTCTGGGTCAGCGACAGGATCACGATGAAGGACACGATATGGTCCAGCCCGCGTGCCATCGCCTGGCGTATGCCCATCAGCATCAGCGGGCCCATGAACATGCCGCTGCCCACTGCCGCGAAGAACTGGCTCAAGGCGAAATCCAGCGGCCGGTCCATGCTGGTGCGGTGCTGGTCGAGGAAGGCGGCGGTGCCGAGCAGGATGATCGAGGTCAGCAGCTGCGGGATCAGCGCCTTCGGCCCGAAGGTCAGCGCACCGGCGGCAATGCCAACCAGCACGCCAACCAGGATCACGCCGAACAGGGGCGCCATCTGCTCCGGCCCCATGCCCAGCGTGCGCATCATGGTGATCATCCCGTAGGACTGCTCATTGGTCAGGAAGCGGATCAGGAAGGCGCCGATGATGAAACGCAGCATCACCGGGCCCATCAACCAGCGCACCTGCAGCAGCGGGTTGCGGCGCTGGTGCTCGATGCACAGGCCGACGGTGATCAGCACCACGGCCGCCGCCAGCACCCAGCCCAGCCATGGCGAATCGAGCCACCAATGCAGATAGCCCTGGCTCAGCACCACCACCAGTAGCGCCAGGCCTGGCGCCAGCAGGGCGAAGGTAAGGAAATCCTTGCGTTCGAACACCTTGATCTGGATGCCGGGTGGCAGCTTCAGCACCACCACCGCCGCAAACGAACACAGCGCAAGGCCGGCCTCGAACAGGTAGAGGTTCTGCCACTCACCATGGTCGAGCAGGCCGGGCGACAGCAGCCAGGCCAGTGGCACCGCCAGCTGCGACAGGCCAACGCCGATCACCAGCAGGTTGCCCACGTATTTGCGCGGCAGCGCCTGCAGCATGTACAGCGTGCCCAAGGTGGTGCAGGCTGCACCGGCAAAGCCACTGCCGGCGCGCACCAGCAGCGTGGTGGTGGTGGTGCCGACAAACAGGTGCAGCACGGCCAACGCCGCATAGGTGCCCAGGCCGATCTCGGCGAACAGGCGGATGCCGTATTCCTGGCGGAACTTGAACACCAGCAGGTTGGCGCTGACGTTGACCATCAGGTAGGCCGCCACCAGCCAGTTCGCCTCGCTGGCCTGCAGGCCCATCTGCCCGGTGATCCATGGCAGGTTGGCGCTGATCAGCGCATTGCCCAGGCCGCCGGTGATGGCAACCAGCACCGCCACCGCGGCATAGGCGGCACGCCGATGCGGCGGGTGCCAGGGCATCGAGGCTGAGCCGGGCAGGGAGGGCTTTTCGTGTTCCTCCCAGTCCGGGATGGGCTTGAGTGGCTTCATGTGCGTTCCGCTGCAGCCGGCGCGGCCAGGCCGGGACGCAGCAATTCAATCGCACGGCGTGCGAGGGTGGCGCGATCTTCGGCGGTGCGCCCGCGCAGTGCGGCCCCCAGCATGCTGGAAATCAGCGAGATATCGGCCAGCTGCAGGTCCTGGCGGCACAGCCCGGCATCCTTGGCGCGTTGCAGGGCCGGTGCCGACAGCGCCAGGATGTGCTCGCGGGCGGCCTTGATGGCCGGGTCGTCGCGGTCCACCGCACGCCAGTAATCGGCCAGCGCCGGGGAATGCACGATGCGCCGGGCCATGCCCTTGATCAGCTCGAACAAGGCGTCGTCGCGCTCGCCCAGTTCCTGCAGGTGGACCTCGATCTTCTCCACGGTCCGCTGCAGCAGCGCTTCCACCAGCGCGGTGCGGTCGGGGAAGTTGCGGTACAGGGTGGCGCGGCCAACGCCGGCGCGTTCCACTACCAGGTCAAGCGGGGCGGTGATGCCGTGTTCACCGAACACGGCGTCGGCCGCGTCCAATAGCAAAGCGCGACGCGCGACGGCATCGGAACGTAAAGAAGTCATGCTGCATATGATCCGGACAAAAATGTCCGGTTTCAATGGCGGCGATGAAACGGCTTGTTGCAGCGCTAGTTTCTGTTCAGCCGCTAGCGAGCTGGCGGCGCAATGGCGCTTCGCGGATCGGCAGGTTGACCAAGGCTGCAGCGGCGGCCAGCGCCATGTCGGCGTACCACATCCAGCTATAGTCGCCGCCATATTCCAATGCCACGCCGCCGAGCCAGGCACCGAAGAACGCGCCGATCTGGTGCGAGAGCAGGGTCAGGCCGAACAAGGTGCCCATATGGCGTGGGCCGAACAGCTTGCCGACCAGGCCGGCGGTGGGCGGCACCGTGGCCAGCCAGGTGAAGCCGAGCACTGCAGCGAACACATAGAAGGTCATCGGCGTGGGCGGCGACACCAGATAGACGGCGATCAGCACCGCACGGCTGAGGTACATCCAGAACAACAGCCATTTCATGCGGAAACGCGCGCCAAGCGCGCCGATGATCAGGCTGCCGGCCACATTGAACAGGCCGATCAGCGCAATCGACACCGAAGCCACGCTTGGCGACAAGCCGCACAGGGCGATTTCGCCGGGCAGGTGGGTAACCAGGAAGGCGATATGCACGCCGCAGGTGAAGAAGCCCAGGTGCAGGCACCAGTAGCTGCGGTCACGCAGGGCGCGCTGCAATTGCGGGCGCAGCGCTTCGCCATCATCCGTGCCGACAGTACGCGGTGCGCGCTTGCGCAGCGGCCAGGCCAGCGGCAATGACAGCAGCACGATCACCGCCAGTGCATACAGTGCCTTGACCCAGCCGAAGGCGCTGAGCAGCAGTTGCACCAATGGCGCGAACAGGAACTGGCCCAGCGACCCGCCGGCGTTGATGATGCCGGCAGCCATCGAACGCTTCTGCGCGGGGATGCGCCAGGCGGTGGCACCGATCAGCACCGAGAAGCTGCCCGCGCCCGCACCGGCGGCCAGCAGCAGTCCGAAGCTGAGATTCAGCCCCCAGGCACCGGGCAGCAGGGTTGCGGCGAACAGGCCGATGGCCAGCAACAGGCCGCCGCCAACCAGTACCGGGAGCGGCCCGCGTTGGTCGGCCAAGGCGCCGAACAGGGGCTGCACCGCGCCCCAGACAAACTGGCCGATCGCCAGCGAGAAGCTGATCTGGGCAATGCCCAGGCCGGTGGCGGCGTGGATTGGGTCGATCAGCAGGCCACTGGTCTGGCGCACGCCCATGGTGACCATCAGGATGCTGGAAGCGGCGAGCAACAGCAGCCAGGGCGTGCGCGTTGGGGCTTGCGTGCTCATGCCGGGCGCTCCTGTTCCAGTACGTGGTTCAGGGCTTCCAGTTGCTGGTTGAGGGCGGTGATGCGGGCGCTGCCGAACAGGGCTTCGACCTCCTGCTGCGCTTGCTGCCAGAGCGGGAAGGCTTTGAGCAGGCGACGTTTGCCAGCGGTGGTGATCTGCAACTGGCGCTGACGTGAGTCCTGGCCGGGGGCCGCGCTGAGCAGGCCGGCCTCCAGCAGCGGCTTGAGGTTGCGAGTGAGGGTGGTGCGGTCCATGCCCAGCGCATCGGCGAGCTCGCCCAGCGGGCGTGCCTGGCTGGCGCGGCGCAGGATGGAGTAGGCGTTGAGGCTCAGCTCGGCCGCGGCGAGGTGGCGGTCATAGAGCTGGGAAACGCGGCGCGTTGCGCGGCGCAGCTGGAAGCAGGTGCACGGGCTTGGGGCGTCCATCGGCGTTGTCGGTGGGGCGATGGCGGCAGTTTATGTGTATGTGCACGTAATTGCGAGTGGTGGTGAGTGGTGGCAGGCAGACTTCGTTGCTGTTGCTGTTGCTGTTGCTGTTGCTGTTGCTGCTGCTGCTTTTGCCGTTGCCCTTGCCGCTGCAGTGGTTCTTTCTTTGCTTTTGCTTTTGGCTTCGGCTTCGGCTTCGGCTTCGGCTTTGGCTTTGGCGTTAGCTTTGGCGTTAGCTTTGGCTTCAGCTTTCCCTTCTCCCGCTTGCGGGGGAAGGTGCCCGGAGGGCGGATGGGGGGCGCTTTTGATCAGGCTTTGTTGTGTTTTTAAATGGGCTTCTCAGCAAGTTGGTCAGAGAAAAAAACCACCTTGCGGTGGTTTTCATCTGTGCTCGGGTTCTGGGGGGCGGCAGAGGCTGAAGAGCAGAAGCGGAGAGCAAAGAGCAGAAGCTTGCCCTCACCCCTCCCCCTCTCCCGCAGGGGGGAGAGGGGACAGCAAAAGCCACAGCAAAAGCCACAGCAAAAGCCACAGCAAAGGCCACAGCAAAAGAGACAGCAAAGGCCACAGCAAAAGCGACAGCAAAAGCGACAGCAAAGGCCACAGCTCAAAGCCACTGCGGCCGGCGGCAATCGCTTAGAACCAGGCGCGGATACCAAACGCCACACCGCGACCCGGCAGCGGCGAATAATCCCGCAGCAACGAGGTATGCGGCCTTGCCTCACGGTTGGTCAGGTTGCTGCCGTCCAGGAAGACCTCGTAGCTGTTGCTGCCACTGCGGTCCCAGCGATAGGCAAGATGGGCATCGACCAGCGTGTAGGCACTGCTCGGTTCTTCGTTCTGCGCCACGTCCTTCTGGCTGCCATAGCGCACGGCACCCAGCGAGGCGCGCCAGCCGCCCAGCGACCAATGCAGGTCGGCACCGACACGGGCCGGGGAGATGCGCGGCAGATAGCCACCATTGGCCAGGTCGACGTTGTAATGGTGCGCGTGGTCGCCATGCGGCACGGCGATGTCGACGTTGCGGGTGCCGCTGCCATCCAGTTCAGCCTTGACGTAATCGCCGAACACGCGCAGGTCCCAATCACCGGCCAGGCCTTCGATCATGTGCCAGGTGGCCTCGGCCTCGGCGCCCTTGAAGGTGGCGTCGTTCTGGGTCCAGCTGCGTACCGGCAAACCACCTTCGACCACGCCGGTGTCGGCCAGGTAGATGAAGTCCTTGAACTTGGTCTGGTAGATCGCCGCCTGTACATCGATGCGCTCGTTGTGGGCGTGCAGGCCCAGCTCGACGCGACGACCACGCTCGGTGTCCATGTTGGCGTTACCGATTTCCAGCGAGCGGGTGGCGATGTGGGCGCCCGCGGCGTACAGCTCTTCATTGGTCGGCGCACGCTCGGAGCTATCCACGCCAAAGCGCAGATCGAAGGTGTCGTTCAGCGCCCAGATACCGGATGCGGAAAGATTGGTGGCACCAAAGCTGCGGTTGCGCTGGGCATCGTTTGGATCCAGCTTCACCCGGTCATGGCGTGCGCCCAGCTCCAGCTTGAACGGGCCGAACTGCTTTTCCTGCAGGACGAAGGCGCCAATGGTGTCGGTGGTGGTGCCCGGTACGAAGGCTTCCTCACCGATCGCGCCAAAATCGCTGCTGCCGAACTGCAGGCCGAAGGCACCTTCCCAGCCGGCCAGCGGCTGCTGCACAGCTTCCAGTCGGCCCTCATAGCCCTTGTTGGTGAAACGGGTGGAGGGCGTACCGGCTTCCAGCTCGGTGTGCTCGTAGTCGGTATAGCCACCGCGCAGGGTCAGGCTCTTCAGGAAGGAGGTCGGGTTGTACAGGCCGCCCTTCAGGTCGAAGCGGTTTTGCACCATGTCGATGCGCACGTCATGCTCTTCGCCTTCCTCGGCATGGTCGTGATCGTGGTCATCATGGTCGTGGCCATGGTCATCGTCGGCATGCACATGGGCGCCATTGGGGATGCCGTAGTTGCTGCGGTAGGTGCCCAGCGATGCGCCGAGGTAGCCGCTTTCGCCAAACCAGGTGGCACCGAAGCCGCCGGCGCGGGTACGTACCGAGCTGTTCTCCAGGCGGCCGCGGGGGCCGAGCTCGTCGCTGTCGCCGTCATGGTCGTCATGGCCATCGGCGTCCAAGGCGTGCGGGTCGATGGCATAGCCGGGGATGCGGTAGTCATCGCCATTGCGGATCAGGCCGTCCACATGCAGCACCAGGTTGTCGCCGCTGACGCCGTCCAGGCGGAACATGCCGCTGCGCTCTTCATTGACCGAGTTGCCACGCAACTCGGCGCGGCCGCTGAGCGGACGGTCCGGGACTTCGCTGGCAATGCGGCCATCCACCACGTTGACCGCGCCGCCAATGGCGCCGCTACCGAACAGCAGGGTTGCCGGGCCTTTCAGGACTTCGATCTGGTCGGCCAGGAACGGCTCGATGCTGGAAGCGTGGTCGGCGCTGACCGTGGAAGCATCCATGTTGCCGACGCCATTGGCGACAACCGCCACACGCGGGCCTTCCTGGCCACGGATGATCGGGCGGCCCACGCCGGGGCCGAAGAAGGTGCTCTGTACGCCGGGCAGCTTGGCCACGGTGTCACCCAGGGTGCCGGACTTGTGTTCGTCCAGGTCGGTGCCGGCCAGGACCTCGACCGGGCGCGCCAGTGATTCGGCCGAACCCTGCAAGGGCGATGCGGTGACCTTGACCGCACTCAGTTCGGTGAGGTGATGACTCTGTCCGGCGTCGTCATCGGCGGCGCTGGCAATGGCAGGAAGGGCGGCGGCAAGGGCGAGGAACAGCAGGTGGTGCTGGGTGCGACGGGGGAAGGGCATGAGTGTTCCTTTGTTACTGTGTATCACTTGGGTGGCAGGCTGAACCGGTCGTGGCAGCGGGACTGACACATGAGGTTCGGGCGGGGAGGACAATAATGTTATATTATTCCATAACGTTCTGCCGCCCCTGCTGGAAGTCATGCCTACCCCCACTGCCGGACTACGCAAATTCCTGGATCGCTTTGGTGCCACCGGCTCGCTGATCTGTGCGGTGCACTGCGCGGTGTTGCCGGCCCTGCTGGCGGTGGCGCCGGCATTGGGCCTGTCGTTCTGGCTCAGTGACGGGGTGGAGGCCAGCATCGTCATCTTCGTTACCGTGCTGGGGCTGTTCAGCCTGATCTGGGGCTATCTGCGCCACCGCGCGCTGATGGCGCTGCTGTTGCTGGTGCCGGGCCTGGTGTTGCTGTGGGCTGGCCT
This sequence comes from Stenotrophomonas sp., assembly GCA_032112995.1. Lineage (GTDB taxonomy): Bacteria > Pseudomonadota > Gammaproteobacteria > Xanthomonadales > Xanthomonadaceae > Stenotrophomonas. The sequence continues at coordinate 17,344 of DAMCTY010000044.1, forward strand.
GCTGCATCCCGAGCTGCACCATTCGCGCATCCCGCATGCGGTAGTGATGACCTTGGGCGGTGTGTTGGTGGGGCTGGCGCATGTGGTCAACCTGCGCTTGAACCACGTGCATGTGCATGACGCCAGCTGCGCACATTGAGGGGCGCATGGTAGGCTTTCTGTCCATGCGCGAGGGTGCTTGTTGTGGCCCCGCAAAACCCGTGCCTGCACGGGGTAACTGATTACAAACCAAGGAGTTGACGACATGGGTAAGGGTGACCGTAAGACCGCCAAGGGCAAGCGCTACAACGCCAGCTATGGCAATTCGCGCTCGCACGTGAGCAAGGTGGCCGTGGGCGCTGCCGCGCCGGTCGCCAAGAAGACTGTCGCCAAGGCCCCGGCCAAGAAGGCCGTTGCCAAGAAGACCGTCGCCAAGGCCGGCTGATCCAGCCCGGCAGTGGTTACAGAAAAGCGGCGCATTGCGCCGCTTTTTTTTGCCTGCGATCTGCGCTGGCTGTGTGCTCCCGGGTGCGCTGCGCTTACCCGGGCTACCCCCGGGTTACCTCACTTCGATTGGCGTAGTGCCTGCTCGAGTGCACGTGGGTCGCCATCGTTGGGCTGGGCCGGGATGCCGATCAGGCGGGTAAGCAGCGGATAGACGTCGACGTTGTCGAAGGCGGTGAGCTGCTTGCCCTGCGCGAAGGCCGGGCCCCGTGCGACGAATACCGCCTGCATCGACGGCAGCGCCGGATCATAACCATGCGAGCCGCGGTCGCCTGGCGGGCGCTTTGCGATGTCGTTGCGAGTCAATGCATCCCAGCCCTCCTGCATCTGGCAGATGATGGCCGGCACGCGCGGGTTGCTGCCGTAGTGCCAGCGCGTTGGCAACTGCGCCTTGTTCCAGCACTGGTAGTGCGCGTGCTCGCCGAGCAGCGCCTTTTCCGCGGCGGCCTGCTTGCCCGGCAGCGGTGCGAAGCCTACCGATTGACCCACCGACACCACCTTGGCGATATCTGCCGACACCATGTCTTCGATGGCCACCGCATTGCCGGCCTTGACCGTTGCCATGCCGTGGTCGGATACGACAATTACGTTGGTGTGGTCGAGCGAGCCGTCGCGGCGCATGCCGTCGACCAACTGGCCGATGGCGGCATCAACTTGCTGCAATGCTGCTTTGTACTCGGGCGAATCCGGCCCGTGCGCATGGCCGGCCTTGTCTACCTGCTCCATATAGGTGGCGACGAAGCGTGGGGTGATCGCGTCCGGTTCGCCGTGCAGCCAGGCCAGTACCTGGTTCATGCGCTCGGCCAGCGGCACGCTTTCGTCGTACATGCGCCATTGGTTGGCGTGCAGGCCGCGCACCGGTGCTTCGCTGCCCGGCCACGACCAGGTGGCGCTCTTCAGCCCGGCCTTGCGTACGCTGACCCAGATCGGCTCGCCGCCATCCCACCAGGCCGCGTTCTGTACGGCGGCGCGGTCGCTGACCTTGAAGTCACCCAGTGCATCGGCGCTCATCGCGTTGTGCACCAAGCCATGGTGGTCCGGGCGCAGGCCGGTGACCAGGGTGTAGTGATTGGGGAAGGTGAGCGAGGGATAGGACGGGCGCATGCCAACGCTGCGCACGCCTTCGCGCGCCAGGCGCATCAGGTTTGGGCTGTCTGCGTCATTGAGTTTGTCGGCGCGCAGGCCGTCGATGGAAATCATCAATACGGTGGGCGGTGCTTCCGCGGTGGCGGTGGACGAGGGGGTGCTGGCGCAGGCGGCAAGCAATGCACAGGCCAGCGCCGTGGCCGAAATACGTAGAAAAGTCATGGCGCCATTCTAGGCCGCGCCGGTGACCGTACAAATACAACCTTCGGCAGGTTGTCAGCGTTTGATCCAACGCGTAGTCCCGTAGCCCGGGTAAGCACCGCGCACCCGGGAGCAACCACACTCAGGCAAACAGATCCGCCACCCGCTCGCCTTCACTGGCGACACCTTCCAGCTTCAACAGCGCCGCCTTGGTCGGCAGCCCGCCACCGAAGCCGGTCAGCGCGCCGTTGTTGCCGATCACCCGATGGCAGGGCAGCACGATCGGCAGCGGGTTGCGGCCATTGGCGGCACCTACCGCACGCGTGGCGGTGGGGCGGCCAATGCGCTCGGCCAGCTGGCGGTAACTCCAGGTCGCGCCGAACGGAATCTGCGCCAGCGTGTGCCAGACCTGCAACTGGAACGCGGTGCCCACCGGGGCAAGGGTCAGCGTGAAGTGCTGGCGCTGGCCGCGCAGGTATTCCAGCAGCTGCCGGCGGGGCTCGGCGACGGCGTCGGGGTCGCGTTGCCAATGCTCGCGGCCCTTGGCGTCATGGCGGTTCTCGGCAAACAGGATGTGGCGCACGCCGACCTGGTCGACGGCGACGGTCAGGGCGCCGATCGGGCTGTCGAAGCGGTCGTAGTAGAGGGTGTTCATGCCGTGGCCTCCGTAGCAGACTTGGGATTCTTTCGTTCCGTGGGCACGGCCAGGTGCCACAGGTGCAATACCGCGTAGGCGCGCCACGGCCGCCACGGTTGCGAGCGCCGTTCGGTTTCGCGCTCGCTCAGGCGCTGGCCTTCGCCCAATACCTGCTGCAGCACCAGGTCGCCGGCGGGGAAGGCGTCGGGCAGGCCCATCGCCCGCAGCGCCATGTAATGCGCTGTCCACGGGCCGATGCCGGGCAGGGCGGTGGCTTTCTGCACGAAGCTTTCCAGGGTCTGTGCGCGGCTGAAATCCAGGCGGCCGTCGGCACAGGCGCGGGCGATGGCGCGCAGGGTGGCGGCGCGGGTACGCGGCAGGCCGATGCTTTCCAAAGGAGCTTCGACCAGCGTTGCCGGGGCGGGGAACTGGCGATCCAGGCCTTCCGGCATGCCGGGCAGGTGTTCACCAAACCGGTCCACCAGACGCCGTGCCAGCGTGGTGGCAGCAGCAACGCTGACCTGCTGGCCGAGCACGGCGCGCGCTGCCACTTCAAAGCCGTCCCAGCCGCCGGGCAGGCGCAGGCCGGGGCGTTCGCTGATGCCGCGCGCCAGCAGTGGTTCCTGGCCCAGGGTTGCATGGACGGTGCTGAGGTCGGCATCCAGATCGAACACGCGCCGCACCTTGGCGACGATGGCGGGGATGGCACGCGCGTCGGTGGTGCCCAGCTGCAGGCGCAGTTCGGGCCGCTTCGGGTCGGCACTGACCCGGATCAGGCTGGCGCTGCCATTGGCGACCACCACCCGCTGGTAGCTGTTGTCATCGATGTATTCGATGCCTGGCAGCGAGCGCCGGCGCAGGAAAGCCAGCATCAACGGGAAGTCCAACGGCGGCCGGTAGGCCAGGCGCAGCACCGGTTCGCCGCCGGCCACCGCGCCATGCTGCTTGCGCAGGGCGGTAGGCGGCATGCCGCAGCCCTGCAGGAAAGCGCTGTTGAAACGGCGCAGGCTGTTGAAGCCGGCGGCGAGTGCCACCTGGGTGACGGGGAGTTGGGTTTCGGTAAGCAATTGCTTGGCCAGCAACAGGCGGCGGGTGGTGTGCAGCTGTGCCGGGGTGGCGCCGAGCCGGGCCACGAACAGGCGCTGCAACTGGCGCGCGCTCAGGCCCATCGCGTCGGCCAGGGCGTCCATCGGCTGCTCCTGCAGCAGGCCTTCGTTGAGCAAAGCCAGCGCCCGGTGCAGGGTTTCATCCTGCAGCAGGTTGGCGTCGTCGGGGGACAGCTCGGGCCGGCAGCGCAGGCAGGGCCGGTAACCGGCGGCGCTGGCGGCAGCGGCGCTGGGGTAGTAACTGACGTTCTCCGGCTTCGGCGGCGGTGCAGGGCACACCGGTCGGCAATAGATGCCGGTGCTGCGCACGGCGGTGAAGAACAGGCCGTCAAAGCGGGCATCGCGCGCCAGCCGGGCTTGTTCACATTGGCTCTGCGGTGGCATCAGAAGGTTCTGCATGGCGCCCAGTCTAGGGCGGTGCAGGGATGGGTACTGGCCATTTCCGGACAGCAATGCGGATAACCAATGGTTGGTTCAGGAAAGATTGCGATGCCATTGGCCTGGCGCACTAGACTGTGCATCTTTCCGGCGCGGCTGCGCCGTTGCACGGACCTGATCGTTCTCCATGTTGCCCAAGTTCTGGTGGTCGCCGTTGTTGTGTATCGGGCTGCTTGCCTGTAATCCGGACAAGCCGGCCAGCAAGCCGGCCGTCGATCCGGCCGTGGCCCTTGCCGCCGATGGCGACCACATGGTCTCGATCAATGTGATCGATGCGCCAGCGCCACCTGCGCCGGTGGTACCGGCCAAGGACAAGCCGTGGCCGGAGCTGATGCTGGAGAACGGCAAGGCCTGGGTCAGCTGCGCCACCGACTATGCCGGTGAGGACGGCGATGGCGAGGAACTGACCGCCCTGGACCGGGAGAGCCTGGACGCTGCGCTGCAACCCTGCCAGGAGCGCGGCCTGCTGCGGGTGCGCTATGTCGGCAAGATCAATCCATCGTTCGCGGCGTTGGTGTCGCGCCTGGCGGTGGTGGCGGACGCGCAGAAGATCGGCAAGCGCATCCTTGACCTGGACTCCAGCGGTGGCCAGGTGGAAGCGGCCATCGTCGCCGGCGACAACATTGGCGAGTCGGGCTGGACCATCTGGGTGCGCGAGGGCTCCATCTGCCACAGCGCCTGCGTCTTCGTGCTGGCGGCAGGGGACAACCGCTTGATCTCCGGCAAGGTCGGCATCCACCGGATGATGCGCATCAGCTCCACGGCCACCTCGCGCGCGGAGTTGAACAAGGAACTGCACGAGGTCTACGACAACGTGAAGGACTACCTGCAGCGCAACGGCGTGGCGGTGGGCGTGGCCGACCTGATGATGACCGTGCCCAACCGCAGTCTGCGCCTGCTGACCAGCGAGGAGCTCAAGCAGTACGGCCTGGACGGCACCAATGCGGTGCAGGACGACCTGGAGCGGATCAAGCAGATGCGCAAGTGCGGCGATGATTTCGTGCGCCGCAAGGACGCCTTCCTCATTGCGTTTGATCGTGACTGCAAGGTGGAGGGGGCCGACCTTGAGGCGGTCACCGCCTGTGGCCAGGCGTTGAAGGAGCAGTTCGGCTTCCCTGATGAAACCTGCCCCGACGAGAGCCCGCTGTCCGAGATCGACACCGCCATGCTGGTGCCCGAACCCACGGTTGTACCTGTGAATTCTGCCGCCGTGGCACCGGCTGCGGCGGCGACAGTGCCGCTGAATACGCATCCGGCAAAAAACTGAACCGCCAATTGCTGCATTTCGGATGAAACCATGTTTGGATGGAAGTTCATCAACTGAAAGCGTCACGGAGTGAGCCATGCGATCCAGTTGTCTGTTGTTGATGTTGTCCCTTGCGCTGCCCGCCGGCGTGGTAACGGCACAGAGCGCGCCGCAGCCCGCAGCCGCGCAGACGCCGGCAGCTGCACCCGCGCAGGCACCGGCAGGGACAGCGGCGGCGCGGCCGGCGGGTGGACTGACCGCGGCACAGCAGGCGCAGGTGGCGCGTCAGGACGCGGAAATGACGGCCGCAGCGCAACGCGTGGCGCAGTTGGTGGATGGCAACCAGGCCGCAGTGGTGTGGGACGGGGCGTCGGCGGTAGCACGCAAGGCGGTCACCCGTGACCAGTTCGCCGGCAACATCAATGCAGATCGCGCCAAGTTGGGCGCGCTGGTATCGCGTGGCAAGCCGTCCATCACCCGGGTGCAGTACCCGGCTGGCGCGGCCGTGCCGGAGGGTATCTATCTCAACGTCAGCTTCCCCACGCGCTTTGCCAACAATGCCCAGCCGGTGCGCGAGCTGGTGTCTTTCCGCCTGGACGAGGACAAGGTGTGGCGCGCCTCCGGTTACAGCCTGCGCGCGGCGACGGCGAATTGAGCTGGTAAAACCCGTGTTCCCTGGACGGGCGCCGCAAGGCGCCTGTTCTTTTTGTGCCGGGCCTGATCAGGATCAATGAAACCTTACCCGTGGCCCTCTACGCTGCCCGGCAACTGGCACGATGGAGTGGGCATGCACAAGGTCGATGTAGTGGTGGTGGGCGCCGGCCCGGCAGGGCTGAGTTTTGCGCGCAGCCTGGCCGATACCGGCCTGTCGCTGGCACTGGTGGAGCAGCAGCCGCAGACCGCCTTGGCCGATCCGGGTTTTGATGGGCGTGAGATTGCCCTGACCCATGCCTCGCGCCAGATCATGCAGGGCATCGGACTGTGGCAGCGGCTGCCGCCAGCGGAAATCTCATCGCTGCGCAGTGCGCGGGTGATGAACGGCAGTTCGCCGTTCGCACTGGGCTTTGCCGCCGAGCGTGAAAATGTGGCCGAGCTGGGCTGGCTGGTGCCCAACCACCTGATCCGGCGGGCTGCCTGGGAGGCGGTGCAGGGGCAGGCCAACCTGGAGTTGCTGGACGGCAGCAGTGTCACAGCGATCGAGCCGGGTGCTGCGGCCAGCGTGGTGACCCTGGCCGATGGCCGTCGCCTGCAGGCACGGCTGGTGGTGGCGGCAGACAGCCGCTTCTCGGCGACCCGGCGGATGATGGGTATCGGCGCGCAGATGCGGGATTTCGGCAAGTCGATGCTGGTCTGCCGGATGCAGTGTGAGCGGCCGCACAACCACGAGGCTTGGGAGTGGTTCGGCTATGGCCGAACACTGGCCATGTTGCCGCTGCCCGGCGGCCAGGCATCGGCGGTGATCACCCTGCCGCCACAGCAGGCACAGGCGCTGGCAGGCCTGGATGAGGTGGCATTTGGGCACAAGGTCACGGCCATGTTCGAGGCCCGGCTGGGGCAGATGCAGCCGGCCAGCAGCCGTCATGTCTATCCACTGGTCGGGGTGTATGCACGCCGCTTCGTCGGCAGCCGCTACGCCCTGATCGGCGATGCCGCGGTCGGCATGCATCCGGTTACCGCGCATGGCTTCAACTTTGGCCTGCAGAGCCAGCAGCGCCTGGCCGGGCTGTTGCGCACGGCGGCGGACAGGGGCGGGGATATCGGTGCCGATGCCTTGCTGGCCAGTTACCAGCGCGGGCATCGGCTGGCGACCCGGCCGCTGTACGAGGCCACCAACGCCATCGCCACCCTCTACAACGACGAACGTCGACCGGTGCGCCTGTTGCGCGATGCGGCGCTGCGCATCGCCCAAGGGGTTGCTCCGTTCAGGAAGGTGATAGCAGGTCATCTGACCCAGGCCTCGGCCTAGCGCTGCGTTGGGCTGGCGGGTGAGGCGGTGGGAATGCCGGGCGTGGCCCGGCAAGCGCTGCCTCAGGCAGCGGAGCTGTCGGCCAGTACGCGGATGCGCACGTCGCCCAGTTCCACCTGCTGGCCGCCGCGGATTTTGCAGGCCTTGCGCAGTTCCACCGCGCCGTCGACCGTCACATGGCCTTCGCCGATGATCATCTTGGCCTCGCCGCCGCTGGAGACCAGGTCGGTCAGCTTCAGCAACTGCTTCAGTTCCACGTACTCGCGGTCCAGCTCGAAATCGATGGTTTGCATGGTGATTGCCGGTAAAAACGGGCACTATTGTGCGCCAAACGGTGGCAGCACGGGGGCGTGAAGCCGTCGCGCATGGCCGTTGCCGTGTTCGTTAGCTGAACGGAAAACGTGACCCCCGCGACAGCAGGGGGCTTTAGAGCGCACAATATCCGTCTTTTCGCCCGCCCGTTCGCGGCGGTGCCCCCGGAGTTACCCATGTCCCAAGATACCCCCGCGCCGCTGCTGTTCGCAGATCTCGGCCTGTCCGAGCCTGTGATGAAGGCAGTGGCCGATGTCGGTTACGAGACCCCGTCGCCGATCCAGGCTGCCACCATCCCGGCCATGCTGGAAGGCCGCGACGTGCTCGGCCAGGCGCAGACCGGCACCGGCAAGACCGGCGCCTTCGCGCTGCCGGTGCTGTCCAATATCGATCTTTCCGCCACCAAGCCGCAGGTGCTGGTGCTGGCCCCGACCCGCGAGCTGGCCATCCAGGTCGCCGAGGCGTTCCAGACCTATTCGGCGTCGATGCCGGGCTTCCGCGTGCTGCCGGTATACGGCGGCCAGCCCTACGGCCAGCAGCTGTCGGCACTGCGCCGTGGCGTGCACGTCGTGGTCGGCACCCCGGGCCGCGTGATCGATCACCTCGATCGCGGCACCCTGGACCTGTCCGAGCTGAAGACGCTGGTGCTGGACGAGGCCGATGAAATGCTGCGCATGGGCTTCATCGACGACGTCGAAGCCGTGCTCAAGAAGTTGCCGGAAAGCCGCCAGGTCGCGCTGTTCTCGGCCACCATGCCGCAGCAGATCCGCCGCATCGCGCAGACCTACCTGCGCAATCCGGTGGAAGTGACCATCGCCTCCAAGACCACCACCTCGGCCAATATCCGCCAGCGCTACTGGTGGGTGGCCGGCATGCACAAGCTGGACGCGCTGACCCGCATCCTGGAGGTGGAAACCTTCGATGCGATGATCATCTTCGCGCGCACCAAGGCCGGCACCGAGGAACTGGCCGGCAAGCTGCAGGCGCGTGGCCTGGCCGCGGCCGCCATCAACGGCGACATGCAGCAGGCCCAGCGCGAGCGCACCATCGGCCAGCTGAAGGAAGGCAAGCTCGACATCCTGGTGGCCACCGACGTGGCGGCCCGTGGCCTGGACGTGGAGCGCATCAGCCACGTGCTGAACTACGACATCCCGTACGACACCGAAAGCTACGTGCACCGCATCGGCCGCACCGGCCGCGCCGGCCGCAGCGGCGAGGCGATCCTGTTCGTCACCCCGCGCGAGAAGGGCATGCTGCGCCAGATCGAGCGCGCTACCCGCCAGCCGATCGAGGAAATGCAGCTGCCGACCGTGGATGCGGTCAACGACCACCGCGTGAGCAAGTTCATGGACCGCATCAGCCAGACCCTGGCCGGTGGCGACATGGACTTCTACCGCGACCTGCTGCAGCGCTACGAAGGCGAGAACAATGTGCCGGCGATCGACATCGCCGCCGCGCTGGCCAAGCTGCTGCAGGGCGACACCCCGTTCCTGCTGACCCCGCCGGTGCGTGAGCGCCGCGAGCAGTCATTCGACCGCAGTGAGCGTCCTGCCCGTGACGGTGGCTTCCATCGCCGCGACGAGCGCGGTGATCGTGGCGAACGCCCGGCCCGGTTCGAGCCGCGCTTTGAACGCGCACCGCGTCATGACGATGGCGAGCGCGGCCCGCGTCCGCCGCGTGGCGAGGGTGAGTTTGAGTCGCGTCCGCGTCGCGAAATGCCGCCGCGCAGCGCGCCGGAGTTCGGCATGGAGACCTACCGCATCGAAGTGGGCCATACCCACGGCGTGAAGCCGGCCAACATCGTCGGCGCCATCGCCAATGAAGCCGGCCTGGAAAGCCGTTACATCGGCCGCATCGACATCCACGACGGCCACTCGGTGCTGGACCTGCCCGCCGACATGCCCAGCGACGTGCTGCAGCACCTGAAGAAGGTGTGGGTGTCCGGCCAGCAGTTGCAGATGCGCAAGGTCGAGCCGGGCGAAGACGTGGGCGCCTCGGCGGCACCGGCCTTCAAGCCGCGCTTCCACAAGGGCCCCAAGCCGGCGGTGCGCCCCGGTGGCCCGCGCCGCGAGGGCTTCAAGCCGCGCGGCCCGCGCAACGGTTGATCCACCGTTTGCAGCCCGAAAGCCCCGGCACTGCCGGGGTTTTTTTTGTTTCACGATGACTCCAGCTCGGCAATTCGCTGGACTACGCCAAGGCTCGATACAGCAGGTTTATCAATTACTTAGGCGAGTTCAACATATGCCGGTGCTTTCCGAAACTTGACCCGGCTTCCCCTCGCGTGGCTCCCATGCAGCTCTTGGAATCCGGGCTTTCCGAGGAGTCATCATGGCAAAAATCAAGCTCACCAAGTCCGCAGTCGATGCGGCACAACCCCAGGCCAAGGCCGTCGAACTGCGGGACACCGTGGTGCCGGGCTTCCTTTGCAAGATCACCCCGGCGGGCCGCAAGGTGTTCATGCTCCAGTACCGCACGAACGCCGGTGAGCGCCGCAAGCCCGCCCTAGGCCAGTACGGGGAACTGACCGTCGATCAGGCGCGCACGATGGCGCAGGAGTGGTTGGCTGAGGTACGCAAGGGCGGCGACCCCAGCGCGGCCAAGAACGCTGCCCGCAAGGCGCCGACCATGAAGGAGTTTTGCCACACCTTCATGGAGGACTATTCCAAGCAGCGCAACAAGGCCAGCACGCAGCGCGGCTATCAGGGCGTCATCGACCGTTGCATCATCCCGATCATGGGGCGGATGAAAGTGCAGGACGTGAAGCGCCCGGATGTGGCCGCTCTGATGAAGAAGCTGGCCTACAAGCAGGCCGAGGCAAACCGCACCTTCGGCGTGTTGCGCAAGATGTTCAACTTGGCCGAAGTGTGGGGACTACGCCCGGACGGCACGAATCCATGCCGCCACGTCCCGATGTACCCACCCGGCAAGGAAACCCGGCTTATCGTGGACGATGAACTGGTGCGGATCTTTCGCCAGTTGGAGAAGCTGGAGGCGGAAGGACTGGAAAACTACGTCATCCCGCTGGCAATCCGCCTGCAATTCGAGTTCGCCGCCCGCCGCTCCGAAATCTGCCCGCTCGAATGGGCGTGGGTTGATCTGGAGAAGCGCCGCGTGGTGTGGCCCGATAGCAAGACCGGCGGCATATCCAAGCCCATGAGTGAAGAAGCCTATCGGTTGCTATCCACCGCACCGCGCCGGGATGGCTGCCCCTACGTCCTGCCATCGCCAAACGATCCGACTCGGCACCTGACCCACGGTGAGCACTATGGCGGCTGGAAGCGCGTGCTCAAGGTCGCTGGCGTGCCGCATGTCGGCACGCATGGCATCCGCCACCGAGCGACGACCGACATTGCCAACTCAGGCGTACCAACCAAGGTGGGCATGAAGCTCACAGGCCACAAGACCGTGGCGATGTTTATGCACTATGTTCATACCGAAGACAAGCCGGTGCGGGATGCGGCCGAACTGGTGGCGAACCGGCGATTGGCGATTACCGGCACGCGGAACACGGCGGAGGTACGGGTATGACCAGACGCAGAGCCTCCATTGCAGCACCCACAGCGCCGACGGCGCTGCTGGGCGATATTCGGACATTGATCGACGCCGCGCGCAAGCGCGCCGCTTCGGCGGTGAATAGCGAACTGTCGATGCTCTACTGGCGCATCGGCCAGCGCATCCATACGCAGGTCTTGGAAGGTCGGCGGGCCGACTACGGCGAGGAAGTCGTGCTGACCTTGGCAGCGCAACTGGTAAAGGAGTATGGCACCAGTTTCTCGGTCAAAAATCTGCGCCGGATGGTGCAGTTCGCCGCCGCTTACCCGGACGAGCGAATTGTCGTATCGCTGATACGACAATTGAGCTGGACGCACTTCATAGCCCTGATTCCGCTGAAAGACCCGCTCCAGCGGGACTACTACGCGCAGATGGCGAGCGCCGAACGCTGGAGCGTGCGGACGCTGCGCGAGCGCATCGACTCGATGCTGTACGAGCGCACGGCGCTGTCCCAAAAGCCGGAGGAAACCATCGCACAGGAGCTGGCGGCCCTGCGCGAGGCACAGCGCATGACGCCGGCACTGGTCATGCGCGACCCGTACATCCTCGACTTCCTGGGATTGCGCGATACCTGGCAGGAAGGCGACTTGGAAGCCGCGATCATCCGCGAAATGGAAGCCTTCCTGCTGGAACTGGGCGCGGGCTTTTCCTTTGTCGCCCGGCAGAAGCGCATCCCGGTTGACGACGATGATTTTCACCTTGACCTGCTTTTCTACAACCGCAAACTGCGTCGCCTGGTGGCCGTCGAATTGAAGATAGGCGAGTTCAAGGCGGCGTACAAAGGGCAGATGGAGCTTTACTTGCGCTGGCTGGACAAGCACGAGAGGGAGCCGGAAGAAGCCTCGCCGCTGGGGATCATCCTTTGCACCGGCAAGAAGCGCGAGCAGATCGAGTTGCTGGAACTGGATAAGTCGGGCATCCACGTTGCCGAGTACCTGACCAGCTTGCCGCCACGCGCGGTACTGGGCGAGAAGTTGCAGCAGGCGACCGAGCGGGCGCGGTTGCAGATCGAGCAGCGCAAGCAGGACACAGAGTAGGCCAAGCAGCAACCATGCGTCCCGGCGTGCTGCCGTCGGGTTCGCGGGCTGCACCCCGCGCTTCGTGCCGTAGTGCGGCCATCCGGCTTTGACCCCTGACGCCTTCGACCCTGGCGGGCCTGCGCGCTCCGCTTGCAAAAAGGCGAGTGTGTGCATTGGGCGGGTGTAGGCGGTCTTGCTGTCCCTTTCACCGTACCACGGCGTTCTCGCCGTCAAGGGCTTCGGGCCGATGGCCCTTGCGTCCTGGCGGCCGTCTTTCGACCCCTGACTGCTTGCGCTGCGCCGTGCTTCCACGGTTCCGGGCAATTCCGCCCGAGCAACCGGAGCACGATCATGTCGCAACTGTCCTTTTCATCGTTCGATTCCCCGCTGATGGTGCGTGACGCACAGGGCCGCTACCTGCTAGCGACTGCAGAGCAGATTCTGGAGGCCGCGCGCCACGCCATCGAGCGCAAGATGCAGCGCGGTACTTCGTTCACTTCACCGGCGGCGGTCAAGGAGTATCTGTGCGCCAAGCTGGCCGGCTTCGAGCATGAAGTGTTCGCGGTGCTGTTCATGGACACGCAGCATCGGCTGATCGAATACGCTGAAATGTTCCGAGGCACCATCGACGGCGCATCGGTGTATCCGCGCGAGCTGGCCAAGGAGGCGCTGCGGCTCAACGCGGCGGCGGTCATTGTTTCGCACAACCACCCGAGCGGTAGTCCCGAGCCGAGCGGTGCCGACAGGACACTGACCCAGAGGCTGAAGGAGGCATTAGGCCTGGTGGACGTGCGCGTTCTGGATCACATCATCGTCGCAGGCACCGACGCCACATCGTTTGCCGAGCGCGGGCTGATCTGACAAAAGGGGCTTCGGCCCCTTTTTTTGCTCACCCGCATGATGTGGCGATGGGAGTTGGCATGGCCTTTAGAGGCTGGACTGTGCTCAATTCCCCTTTGCCAAAGCGCCACGCGCAGTCGGCAGCGCAGCCGCCCCAACAATCCAGCAGCCCTACTCCTGAAGCGACCGAACCCGCGCTATCTCAGCGGCTCAGGTGCATGGTGCGAGAACACCAGCACCGGGCGAACCTGATCATGCCCGCCAGCCAGCGCGGCCTCCACGCGCTGGCGACACTCATCCGCCGCGTGCGTGTTCATCTCGGTATCCGGGCCGAGCTGGGCATGGATCATGACTTCCCAGGAGCGACCGATGCGTACGGTGCGAATGTCCAGCGCAACCAGGGGCACAGCTTTCAAGGCCTGCCGGATCGTGGCCTCGATCGGCTCCGTCTTGCTGGGTGGCGGTGCCATGTACAGCAGTTCGGCCAAGGCCCCCTTACCCAGCGACCAGGGAATACCGACGGTCATGGCGACCAGGGCAAGCGACAGAATCGGATCGACATAACGTGCAGCTTGTGTGTAGCCGTAAGCCTGCAACAGGTATGCAATCACGAAGGCCAGCAACGCACCGAACGCGGTCAGTGCGTCGATGACACGCGCAGCCAGGTCGCCTTGGACCAGTGGGCTTTGCAGATGACGGTAGCGCAACCAAACATAGACTGCCATACCAATAGTGACGGCCGCAGACACGAAGGCATAGAGCAGCGCGACCCCGAAGCGAATGTCGGTTCCGCCCGTGAGAAGGCTGGATACGGCGTACCAAATCGAGAGCATCGAGACACCGGCGATCAGCAGGCTCTTGATGAGGTTGACCAGAGGTTCCAGCGGCGCGTAGCCAAATGGAAAGCGTCGACTGGCGCCGAGTCGCAACAGCCGGCCGACCCGGTACGTGAAGATGCCGGTGATGAGGTACACGAGGTTGAAGAAGCCATCAAGCAAGATGGCCTGTGAACCCGTGAACGGCACTGCGATCAGGGCGAGCAGGGACACCACCGCGCCGGTGTAGATCGGTAGGCGCAGCACCTTGAGTTCAATGTCCACTGGGGTCATCGCCTGCGCCCCTGGTTCAATGTCCACGCGCTTCATTGGTCCGCGTCCTCTTTGGACACCTGAGTGCTCTTCTCAGACCTTGGAATCATGTCCAGAAGCATACGACCGATACGTTTGCGCAAGCTCGCGGGCAGCGCTTTGTTGGAGAACGATTGGTGAACCCACAGGCCGTCGGCCGCCAGGCGCACCACCCACAGCGCAGCGACGACATCCTCTTGTGCCGGGGTAGCGGGAATCCAGCGCGACAGCACCGCCGACCAAGGCGCGGCCAGGGCAGTCTGGGTAGCGCCCTCCAGCATGAGCTGCAGTTCGACTCGGGTGGATTTGCCTTGGGCGCAAGCCTGCACATAGGCCGCGAAGCGCTCTTCCGCGCTGGCCTCATGAGCCGGTTTGCCCGCGACTTTTTCCAGCAGTGCCTCCCACTGGTTCGCCAGGTGTTCGTGAATGCCCAAAAGCAAGGCATCGCGGGATGGGAAGTGGTAGAGCATACCGCCGCGCGTCAGCCCGGCCTCGGCGGCCACCGACTCGAAGGTAATCCCGGTGACGCCATCGCGATGCACCACACGGATGGCGGCGTCGAGGATCTTGCTGCGATTGCTGGGGCGCATGAGCACCGCTCCTTCAATGGGTGGCCGTGGCAGTGCCCGGCCCGTGGTGCCGTAGCAACCAGGCAGTCACCAGCGCACCCAAAGCCTGCACGCCTGCGATGACCCACAACACCACCAGATAGCCTCGATCGAAGGCGGATGATGCGGACTCGACCAGCGCGGTATTCACAGGCTCGCTGGCTTGAGCGATCTCCAGCGCCTGGGCAATCCCTGCACGTGCGGCATCGGGGACGTCAGGCGGCAAGCTCACGCCCATCGAGTAAAGCGCCCCCAGCAGGCTTCCCAACAGGGCCACGGCGATGAGACTGCCGAATTCGTATGAGACTTCCTCGACCGACGATGCCATGCCCGCTTGGGCCGGAGGCACGTTGCCGACGATGGCGCTGGAGGCCACTGCCATCACAGCGCCAAGGCCTGCGCCATTGAGAACCATCCCGGCTACCAGCCACCCCAGGCCCAGGTGAAGGCCGGCTGTGGTGGCGAGTGCGCCAATGGCACCCGCCGCCAGTCCGCCGGCGATGAGAACCCGCAATCCCAGCCGGTGAAGGAAAGCCCCGCCCAGCAAGGCCGTAGGCAGCGATCCTATCGCCACTGCCGAGACCAGCAAACCGGCCTGCAGCGGCGTGAAGCCAGCGACCAGTTGGAAGCGTTGGGTGGTCACCAGCTGCATGCCGCCGATGGTGAACATCGCGAACGCGGCAGCCAGCACACCCGCGCTGAAAGCAGGCTTGCGGAAGATCTTGAAATCAAGCAGCGGCGAGCGCAGACGCGCCTGCCGCCGGACAAATAGCCAACCGCCTGCGGCGGCGACTGCCAGCGCAGCGCCTGCCAACGGCCACGAGGGTCCGGCGTGCGCGACTTCCTTGATGGCGACGACGAGGCCGGACAGGGTCAACAGAGCCAGGATCGAGGACCACAGATCCCAGGGTTTGTCGCTCTCTACCGTTCCTTTGGGCGCGAACGCCAGGGTGCCGATGAAGGCCAGCACGACCACCGGCACGTTGAGCAGGAACACCGAACCCCACCAGAAATGCGACAGCAGCAGGCCTCCGATGATCGGGCCGAGCGCAGCGCCCACTACCGACAGACTGCCCCATACGGCGATGGCGATATTGCGTTCGCGCTCGTTGTCGAAGGTGATGCGGATCAGCGCCAGGGTTGCCGGCATCATGGCCGCCGCACCCACCGCAAGGAATGCCCGTGCGGCGATCAGCAGCGAAGCAGTCGGTGAAAACGCTGCGGCCAGGGATGCAACGCCAAAAATCACCAGGCCGAACAGGAACATGCGCCGATGGCCGATGCGGTCGCCAAGCGTGCCCGTGCCTAGCAGCAGGCCTGCCATAACCAGCGGATAGGCGTTAATGATCCATAGCCCTTGCGTGGCGCTGGCGTGCAGCTCGTGGGTCAGCGTTGGCAGCGCCGTGTAAAGCACCGAGTTGTCCAAGGTCACCAGGAGAAGGCCGGCGGCGACGGTTACCAGCAGGGACCAGCGCTGGGATTTGGAGGGAATCATAGGCAAGCAGGCTCCTGGGCTGGTTACAAGCGGCCGCGAACTGATGCGGCAGGGCTCCCGCAGGTGCATTGGCGGAGAGTATAGGAATTATAACTATACAGGATGACTTGTATAGTTATTGTGAAAAACAAGAATTCAAACTACCGCTTCATTAGCGTCTCTGGCCATTAAGCATGGCCGGTCGCGCTGTCGTGCTGCGCATCGAACCCCCTTCGGGGTTTCGCCCCTGACGGGCTTCCATCGTTCCCTCGCTCCGCTCGGCTGACGCCTTCGGCCCGGCTTCCAGCTTCGGGCCTGCGCGCTTCGCTTGCGTGCGGTTCGGCACATCGAGGCGGCCGTTGCCATGTCCAGCCGTCTCCCCTGACTTCATCACCTTCTCCGCGACCGTAGCCCGCTCCCGTGTGCCGTCAAGGCGCGCAGGGCCGTGTCCTCGGCTGCGCCTGCGGGCCGCACCAACCCTGCGCTTGTCTCCTTGACGGCCCCCGTCCGCGCGCTCCTTTGGCCGCGGGCGATGAACTCAGGAAAGACGGTGGCAACAGGGCCAACCGGGTTCCTCGTGCCAACCGCACAGAACAGCCGAAAGGCTGGGCTCCGAATCTAGGAATCCGGTGTGCGGCTTGAACAGCAAACCCTTTTTGTCAGGAGAAAGACCATGCAACTCGCATCCCGTTTCGCTTCCCGTTCCCCCTCGCTGCGCAGCGACTACCCGCTGACCGATGACCAGATTCACCGGGTAGCGCCGTCCATCTTCGCGGACGCGCCGCATGAAAGCCGTTCGCAGCGGTACGCCTATATCCCCACCGCCGCCGTGCTGGCCGAGCTTCGCAAAGAAGGGTTCCAGCCCTTCATGGTGACGCAAACCCGCGTGCGCGATGAAGGCAAGCGCGAGCATACGAAACACATGCTGCGCCTGCGCCACGCCAGCCAGATCAACGGCGCGGAGGCCAATGAAATCGTGTTGTTGAACTCGCACGATGGCACGAGCAGCTATCAAATGCTCGCAGGCATGTTCCGGTTCGTGTGCAGCAATGGGCTGGTGTGTGGCGACACCGTGGCCGATGTGCGCGTACCCCACAAGGGCGACGTTTCCGGGCATGTCATCGAAGGCGCTTACGAAGTCTTGCGCGGCTTCGACCGGGTGAAGGATTCCCGCGATGCCATGCGCGCGATCACGCTGGACGAAGGCGAGGCCGAAGTATTCGCCCGCGCCGCGCTGGCCCTCAAGTACGACCCCACCGACAACAAGCCCGCGCCCATCACCGAATCGCAAATCCTGATGCCGCGCCGGTTCGACGACCGCCGCCCGGACTTGTGGAGCGTGTTCAACCGCACGCAAGAAAACCTGACCAAAGGCGGATTGCATGGCCGCAGCGCCAACGGACGCCGCCAGCAGACCCGCCCCGTGCAGGGCATTGATTCCGATGTGCGCCTCAATCGCGCCCTCTGGATGCTGGCCGATGGCCTGCGCCAGTTGAAAGCCTGATTCCCCACGCGGCAGGGCAGGCAGCAGCCCTTGCCGCATCCCTCGCTGCTGCATCCCTGAACCGTTAGGAGTTATCACCATGAACGCCGTCACCTACACCGAAGCCCGCGCCGTCAATGCCGCCGCCGCTGTCCCGCTGGAAGCCGCCGACCCGACCAAGAACCTGATACTGGTTCCGCTGTCGCGGCTGGTGTTGCGCCCCACGGGCCGCAACGTGCGCAAGACCCCGCGCATGTCCATCCCCGAACTGGCCGCATCCATCCAGCGCGTGGGCCTGCTGCAAAACCTGATCGTGATTG
>DAMCTY010000045.1:0-34419 GCA_032112995.1 Stenotrophomonas sp.
GCCGAGCCGCTGCTGTCGATGTTCTTGACCCGGTAGTTGCGGCCATAGATGCCCCACTGGGTGAAATAGCCGATCACCCGCTTGCCGCTGGCGGCCGGGGCGCCAGGATCACCGGGATTGCCGGGATCACCGGGCTCACCGGGTTCACCGGGCTCAATTGGCGCTACCGGCTCGCCGCCGTTGTCCTCGGCCAGGGTGTGGGCGCTGATGGCGGCGCTGACTGCCGAGGTATTGCCGGCCTTGTCGCGGGCGCTCAGCGCATAGCGGTAGCCGGTGGCCGCCTGCAAGCCATTGTCGGTAAAGCGGGTAGCCGCGACCGTGGCTATCTGGCGGCCGTCCCGGTACAGCAGATAGGCGGCCACGCCGCTGCCGCCGGGGTTGTCGTGGGCGGCATTCCACTGCAAGGCGATGCTGTTGGGGCTGCGCGAGGTCGCTGCCAGCCCGTCGGGGATGCTGGGCGCGGTGCTGTCCGTGGTTGCGGCGGTGACGTTCACCTTGATGGGCGCGGAGGTAGTGCGGGCGCCGCGGTCGTCGGTCGCCACTGCCGTCAGCTGGTACTCGCCGGCCCCGGGGCTGGACCAGACCACTTGGTAGGGCGCCTTGCTGACGCTGCCGAGGGACAGCGCATCGCGGAAAAATTCGACCTTGCCGATGCTGCCGTCACGGTCGCTGGCCTCGGCGATGACGGTGATCGGGCTGCCGGCGGTGAAGTGGCTGCCGTTGCCCGGGGCGCTCGGCGCACCTGCGGGGGGATGTTGGCGGCTGGCGGGCCGGCCTCACAGCGGCCCAGGTTGTCGTAATAGCGCCGGCCGGCAGGATGGTCGGGCGGGGCGTTCCAGATGGTCTGGCGTGCCTGGTACAGCACGTCGGCCTTCTGCAAGGTGTCGCCGGGCTGGTAAATGGTGCTGCCCAGCCACGGTTTGACCCCGTTGCAGTCCGCAGCCTGTACCGCAGGTATGGCCGCCACGGCCAGGACCAGGGCCAGCCCTGTGCTTTGGTGGGCACGCGGGCGGATGAACCGGGGGCGGCGAGAGGGCAGGGGGTGTTCCGTCACGATGGGGCTCCTTTGATGGAATGAGGTGCGCGCAGGGGCACGCCTTCGGCCGGCCAGGCAAGCGGCGGCCTGGCCGGACGACCGTGCAAGGGGGATCACGTGCCCGCGGAGGGCCGGTGTACCGGCACTTGGCTGCCGGCCGATCGAGGATAACGTTGTCAAATTGGCCGGTACGATTTGCCCGGCCTGGGCAGCTGTCGGTGTGACCCGCGTCGTTGCTGAGGACTTCCGGTAGGGGCAAGGCTGAGGCTTGGGGCGGTCGAGTCCGGTACAATCGTGGGCCGATTCCCACCATGGTCTCCCGGACATGATCGTCCTCGAGGGCGCAGCTGCCCTTTCGCCGTTCCGCCGCGAACGTCTTGAATCCCGCCTGCAGTCCATTGCCGCCGATCTGCGCATTACCGGTGCCTGGCACGTCTATTTCACCCAAGCTGCCGATGCCGGCGCGGTCGACCAGACCACGCTGGGCCGCATCCTGCAGGGCCAGCCACAGGCCGCCGAGCGCGCCGCTGGCGCGATCTCGCGCTATGTGGTGCCGCGCCTGGGCACCTTGTCGCCGTGGTCGAGCAAGGCCACCGAGCTGGTGCGCGGTGCCGGCCTGCCGATCCAGCGCGTCGAACGCGGCACCCGCATCGACCTGAGCGGCTGGCCGACCGATCCGGCCCAGCAGGCCGCGCTGGCCAAGCTGCTGCACGATCCGATGACCCAGTCGCTGCTGGACGACATCGGCCAGGCCCAGGCGCTGTTCAACAACGTCGGCCGTGGCAGCCTGGAGCGCATCGCCCTGGATGACCTGGAAGGTGCCAACAAGCGCCTCGGTCTGGCCCTGGCCGATGACGAGATCGATTACCTGCGCCAGCGCTACAGCGAACTTGGCCGTGATCCGTCCGACGTCGAGCTGATGATGTTCGCGCAGGCCAATTCCGAGCACTGCCGGCACAAGATCTTCAACGCCAGCTGGACCATCGACGGTCAGGAGCAGGACCGCTCGCTGTTCCGGATGATCAAGAACACCCACCAGCAGACCCCGCAGCACACGCTCAGCGCGTACAGCGACAATGCCGCGGTGATCGAAGGCGAGCCGGCCGCGCGTTATCGCCCGGACCCGGCCACCGGCAAGTACCGCAGCGAAGCGGTGGTACCCAGCGCCTTCCAGATCAAGGTGGAAACCCATAATCACCCTACCGCGATCGCCCCGTTCCCCGGTGCTGCAACCGGCGCCGGCGGCGAGATCCGCGACGAAGGTGCCACCGGCCGCGGTGGCAAGCCCAAGGCCGGCCTGACCGGCTTCTCGGTCTCGCACCTGCGCATCCCGACCCTGCCGCAGCCCTGGGAAGCGCCGCGCGCGCTGAACCCGCGCATGGCACCGGCCCTGGACATCATGCTGGACGGCCCGCTGGGCGGCGCTGCGTTCAACAACGAATTCGGCCGCCCGAACCTGCTGGGCTATTTCCGCAGCTTTGAGCTGCCGGAAGAGGGCATCACCCGCGCCTACGACAAGCCGATCATGTTGGCCGGTGGCCTGGGCGCGATTGACCGCGTGCAGGTCGACAAGCTGCAGCTGCAGGCCGGCGACGCGGTGATCGTGCTCGGTGGCCCGGCCATGTTGATCGGCTTGGGCGGTGGTGCGGCTTCGTCGGTGGCCTCGGGCGAAAGCGCCGAAGACCTCGACTTCGCCAGCGTGCAGCGCGACAACCCGGAAATGGAGCGCCGTTGCCAGGAAGTGATCGACCGTTGCGTGGCCATGGGCACGAACAACCCGATCAAGTTCTTCCACGACGTCGGCGCCGGTGGCCTGTCCAACGCCATTCCGGAACTGCTGCACGACTCCAATGTCGGTGGCGTGATCGACCTGGGCAAGGTGCCCACCGACGATCCCTCGCTGTCGCCGCTGGAACTGTGGTGCAACGAGTCGCAGGAACGATATGTACTTGGCGTGGCGCAGGAGCGCCTGGCCGAGTTCGCCGCCATCTGCGCGCGCGAACGTTGCCCGTTTGCCGCGGTCGGCGTTGCAACGGCTGAAGAACACCTGGTCGTGGCCTATGGCGCGACCCCGGGCAACACCCCGGCCGATGCACCGATCGACCTGCCGATGGACGTGCTGTTCGGCAAGGCGCCGAAGATGCACCGTGACACCGCGCATCCGCCCGCAGCGCCGTGGCCGCAGCTCAAGACCGCCGGCATCGACCTGCGTGAGGCGGGCCTGCGTGTGCTGGCGCACCCGACCGTGGCGTCCAAGAACTTCCTGGTCACCATTGGTGACCGCAGCGTTGGCGGCCTGACCGCACGCGAGCAGATGATCGGCCCCTGGCAGCTACCGATGGCCGATGTGGCGATCACCCTGGCTGGCTTTGATACCTATGCCGGCGAGGCGATGTCGCTGGGTGAACGCACCCCGCTGGCCCTGCTGGATGCCGCCGCATCGGCACGCATGGCGGTGGGTGAAGCCATCACCAACCTGTGTGCGGCACCGGTAACCGCGCTCGATACGGTCAAGTTGTCGGCCAACTGGATGGCCGCCTGCGGCCACAACGGTGAAGACGCGCTGCTGTATGACGCGGTCAAGGCGGTGGGCATGGAACTGTGCCCGCAGCTGGATATCAGCATTCCGGTGGGCAAGGACTCGCTGTCGATGCAGGCGCAGTGGCAGGCCGATGGCCAGACCGAGAAGTCGGTATCGCCGGTGTCGCTGGTGATCTCCGCCTTTGCCCCGGTCAGCGATGCCCGCCAGCAGCTGACCCCGCTGCTCGACCGCGAAACCGACAGCGAGCTGTGGCTCATTGGCTTGGGCGCTGGCAAGCAGCGTCTGGGCGGTTCTATCCTGGCGCAGACCCAGGCCGACCACAGCGCACTGCCGGCCTTTGCCGGTGAAGTGCCGGACCTGGACGACCCGCAGCGCCTGCGCGCGTTCTTTGAATTGATCCGCGATGCGCGTGCGTCCGGCCTGTTGCTGGCCTACCACGACCGCAGCGACGGCGGCGCGTTTGCCGCCCTGTGCGAAATGGCCTTCGCCTCGCGCCTGGGCCTGGACATCGTGCTCGATGCCTGGGGCGATGATCCGTTCCGCAGCCTGTTCAACGAAGAACTGGGTGCCGTGGTGCAGATCGCCAAGGAAGACCGTGCCGCCTTTGCCGACCTGGTCGAGCGTCACGCCCTGACCGAATGCGCGCAGCGCATTGCCCGCCCGACCACCGCACCGGTGGTGCGCGTGCAGTTGGGCGGCGAGAGCCTGGTCGAGTGGCGCTGGGAAGAACTGTTCGATGCCTGGTGGTCGGTGACCCACGCCATGCAGAAGCTGCGCGACAACCCGGATGCGGCCGATCAGGAACGTGCGATCGCGCGCAACTTCAACGCGCCGGGCCTGAAGCCGAAGCTGGTGTTTGACCCGGCCGAGGACGTGGCTGCACCGTTCATCGCCAGCGGCAAGCGCCCGAAGGTGGCGATCCTGCGCGAGCAGGGCGTCAATGGCCAGATCGAAATGGCCAACATCTTCGAACGTGCCGGCTTTGAAGCCTACGACGTGCACATGAGCGACCTGATCGAAGGCCGTGTGCAGCTCGCCGACTTCCGTGGCATCGCTGCCTGCGGTGGCTTCAGCTACGGCGACGTGCTGGGTGCCGGCCGTGGCTGGGCAACCTCCATCCTCGAGCGCCCGGCGCTGCGTGAGGCCTTTGCGGCCTTCTTCGCCCGCCCGGACACCTTTGCGCTGGGCGTGTGCAACGGCTGCCAGATGATGAGCCAGCTCAAGGACATCATCCCCGGTGCCGAGCACTGGCCGAAGTTCCTGCGCAATGCCGGCGAGCAGTTCGAAGCCCGCACGGCGTTGCTCGAGGTTGTCGAATCGCCGTCCATCCTGCTGCGTGGCATGGCTGGCTCGCGCCTGCCGGTTGCAGTGGCACACGGCGAAGGCCGTGCCGAGTTCGACAGCGCGGTGGACCAGGCGGCGGCCAGCATCGCCCTGCGTTACGTTGATGGCGATGGCCGCGTGGCCACCCAGTACCCGCTCAATCCGAACGGTTCGCCGGACGGTATCACCGGCCTGACCAGCAGCGATGGCCGCGTCACCATCCTGATGCCGCACCCGGAACGTACCCCGCGCACGGTCAACCTGAGCTGGGCACCGGCGAGCTGGGGCGAAGATTCGCCGTGGCTGCGGATGTTCCGCAACGCCAGAGTATGGTGCGGCTGAATGCGCTGTGGCGCATAAAGTGTAGATCGGCACATCGATGTTTGAAGAAGCCCGCAGGCCAAGGCCTGCGGGCTTTTTGTTTGTGCCTGGGTACAGCTGTGCGGGCTGTTTGCCATCTGTACCTGTTGCAGAAAGTACAGCGTTCAAACGCTTCGGAGCGCGGCAGTTTATTCCTTGCAGTTTTTGCGAATTCAACGCTGTTTCCGTTCTGGATGTGGGTCAGTAACAGATTTGACTCACATGAAACCAATCCAGAAAACTCCGGCCACCTTGCAGCTGCCTGACGTTTTCGAACGGGGAATCAGGCGTCCGCGACAGGCATGAGCCTGGCGCGCCCAACGGGATCCGGGAAGCAAGCATCCATCGATCAGCAGGTAACCGAACGCTCTGCGCGTGGCGGCATGGCAACGCCTGCGCGCAGGCAAACAGAACAACTGGAGCAGGTTTCGATGAACCGCATTTATCGCAAGGTTTGGAACAGGGCGCTGGGGCAAGTGGTAGTTGCATCGGAGTTGGCTACATCGGCCGTGGCTGGAAAGCTTGTGGATGCCCGCAAGGGGGGGGCCGCCAGGGCCTGTGCGTTGGTAGCGATGATGGGCATGGGGCTGACCGCGCTTGCCCCCGCCGCCGTGCAGGCACAGCAGGCAGTGGGCTCTGCGCCGGCTGAGACCGGTAGCAGCATTGGTGACGATGTCGGCCCGCCCGCTGGCCGGTCCGCTGCAGATGCGGATACAGCAACGGCCCCGGCCAATCTTCCGCTGTTGCCGCAGCTGATCGGCAGGGCTGTCGCCACGGACAACTACTTCCTGGCCAATGGTGCAGCCGATGGCAGCGATGATGCCCAGGCCAGCGGCCAAGGTGCCACCGCTGCGGGTATCGCCACGGTTGCCAGCGGGGAGGAAAGTACCGCGATCGGCAATGGCAACGTTGCCGCAGGTGCTGCCAGCGCTGCTGTCGGCCATGCGAACAGCGCCAACGGCATCAACAGCTCGGCAATGGGCAGCGCCAACCAGGTGGATGGCGAGAACGCCAGTGCGTTTGGCTTTGCAAACCGTGTCGAGGGCGCCAACGCCATTGTAGTGGGCAGCAACAGCACGGCTTCGGGAAACAGAAGTCTTGCAGCAGGCGACGTGGCGTCGGCAGGTGGCGAGGCAGCAGTTGCGCTGGGGGCTGACGCGGTGGCCACCGGCATCAGCGCCAGCGCAGTAGGGGCGGCTGCGCAAGCAAGTGCGGACTATTCAACTGCACTGGGAACCTTGGCCAATGCCAGCGGAGAGCAGGCGCTGGCGGTGGGCGCCATGGCTGAAGCCAGTGGCAATGTTTCCACGGCGCTGGGTGGCTTCTCTGTCGCATCCGCCGATCGTGCCCTGGCGGTTGGCTATCTGGCCAAGGCAATCGGAATCAGCAGTCTGGCGGTGGGTGACGAGGCGCAGGCAGCGGGTGTCTCCGCGATCGCCATCGGCCAGGTTGCGATGGCGACGGGCAGCGAATCGGTGGTGGTTGGCGGGCTGGCGATGGGCCAGATATATGCCATGGCTGAGGGCGACGGAGCGGCTGCATTTGGCAACGGTGCCTGGGCCACGGGGGAACTCAGCACCGCGATTGGTTACAGCAGCTGGGCCGAAGGCGACAGCGCCACCGCCGTGGGAAGGCACGCCTACGCGGCGGCCGCGAACAGCGTAGCGCTGGGGGCGAATTCGTTTGCGGATCGGGAAAACAGTGTCTCCGTGGGTGACGCCGGTGCTGAGCGCCAGATCACCCATGTCGCTGCAGGTACCGAAGCCACGGATGCAGTGAACAAGGGGCAGCTGGATGAATTTGGCAGGTATTTCAAGGCCCTTCCAAGTGAGGAAAGCGATGCCGGGGCGTTTGCCGACGGAGACGCGGCGGTCGCCATTGGCGAAGCTTCCAATGCGCTGGCCAAGCGCGCGCTGGCGATAGGCAGTGGTGCGACCGTTACCGCTGACGGTGGCACGGCAATTGGCCCGAATGCGTTTTCCGAAGGCGCTGGAAGCGTCGCGGTGGCCGACAGCGCGACAGCCAGCGGAGAGAGCAGCTTGGCATTGGGTGTGCGCTCCCTGTCCAGTGGGGTCAATGCAGTAGCCATGGGCATGGGTGCGGGAGCGCTTGGATTCAATGCTGTTGCCATGGGTACCGGCGCCCAGGGCGCGGAGGAAGGGATCGCTATAGGAAGCTACAGCAGCGCCAATGGCGTCGGGTCCATCGCCATCGGTGCGCAGTTGATGGCCGACGGTGCTACCTATTCCACCATCGCCCGCGGCTTATGGGCGGTTTCGATCGGCTCGGGGGCTGATGCGCAGCGCGACGGCGGCGTGGCGCTGGGTGTGATGTCCAAAGCGTTCGGCATCGGTAGCGTAGCCGTCGGAAGGGACGCGAGAAGCGACTTTCAGTACAGCGCCGCCATCGGCGAAGGGGCGCGGGCTTTGGCTTACAGCAGCGTGGCGCTGGGTAGCAGATCCGTTGCTGAGCGTGAGTACTCCGTTTCGGTCGGTAGCGCCGGGGAGGAGCGGCAGATCGTCCATGTGGCGGAAGGAACCGAGGCCACTGATGCGGTGAACAAGGCGCAGCTTGATGCATTGGCGGACGCTGCCGATCAATCCGTCCGCTACTTCAAGGCCAATGGCGATGCTGATGATGTGACCGCTTACGCCGAAGGTGATGGCGCTTTGGCGGCGGGCGAGGCCAGCAATGCCATCGGCATCGGCTCCCTGGGCATGGGCCACAATGCCAATGCGCTTGCTGATGGCGCAGTTGCACTTGGCCCCGATGCCTTGGCGTTGGGCATCGGCAGCGTGGCGCTTGGGCAGGGAGCGGTAGCCGAACGCGATGGCACGGTATCCGTGGGCAGTGCCGGCATGGAGCGGCAGATTGTCAACGTGGCAGCAGGCAGCGAGGCGACCGATGCGGTCAACAAAGCCCAGCTTGACGCTGTCGCGGCGCAGGCGGCGGGCACCAGCAAGTACTTCCAGGCTGCCAGCGTGGGTGCCGATGATGCCGGTGCGCTTGCCGAAGGCATGGGCGCGGTAGCCGCTGGCGAGGCGGCCGCTGCAAACGGCCTGGGAACGCTCGCGCTGGGATACGGCGCCATGTCACTTGCGGACAGTGCTGTCGCCTTGGGCTGGGGTGCTTCGGCAACGGCTGCCGGCGCCGTTGCACTTGGCGCTGGTTCGGTTGCGGACCGCGAGGGTACGGTGTCCGTCGGCAGTGCCGGTGCCGAGCGCCAGATCGCCAATGTCGCGGCAGGTACCCAGGCAACGGACGCGGTGAACAAGAGCCAGCTGGATGCGCTCACAACTGCGATGGAAGCAAGCAGCGCCAATCGCTACTTCGTTGCCAATGGCGCCGGTGATGGCAGTGATGCCGCCACGGCAACCGGCGAGCGCGCACTGGCGGTAGGTGCGGGCGCGCAGGCGACGGGCATGGACAGTACATCAATCGGTCAGTTCAGCGTGGTCAACGGGAGCGCCAGCGTGGCGGCGGGGGGCTTCAATACCGTCGAGGGCAGCGCCAGCAGTGCGTTTGGCTACAACAACCAGGTGCAGGCGGACCAGGCCTTGGCGTTGGGCAGCAACGCAGTGGTAGCGGGCAGGGGATCGGTCGCGCTGGGCTTTGGCTCGCAGGCTCTGGACGAAAACGTGGTGTCGGTAGGTAGCGGCAACGGACAGGGGGGGCCGGCCACACGTCGGATCATCAATGTGGGTGAGGGGCGCGTTGCCGGCGACAGCACCGACGCGATCAACGGCAGCCAGTTGCATGAAACCAACCTGCGTGTCGGCGACGTGGAGTCGCGGGTGGATACCATCGATGTCCGCATGCAAGGGGTCGAATCCCTTACCGCCAATGCGGTGTCGTACAGCGACGAGACCCATGCCGAGATCGCATTGCAAGGCCGGGGCGGCACGCTGATAAGCAACCTGCTGGCAGGCGATGTCGCAGCCGGCAGCATGCATGCCATCAACGGGGGACAGCTGTATGACGCGCTGGGTTCACTGGCAGGCATGCTGGGCGGTGGTGCCGCCCTGGGTCTGCAGGGCGCCTTCGTAGCGCCGGGCTATGTGGTGCAAGGGGAGAGTTTCAGCAACGTGGGTGATGCATTGGCGGCGCTGGACAGGCAGGTCAGCGGCATCCATAACGTGTTGAAGGACGGTGGCGTGGTACCCGGACAGACGGGCGGCGGTGTCACCCTGGGCGACGACGCGACTGCGCCGGAAGCAAGCGGCACCGGCATTGGCCACGATGCGCTTGCCAGTGGCGAAGCTGACACGGCGTTGGGAAACAACGCACGCGTCCTGTCCGACGGCGGCACCGCCGTGGGTGCCAACACGCTGATCAGCGCGGATGCGGGCAACGCTGTGGCGGTGGGCGAAGCGGCAGCGGTGAGTGCGAGCAACGGCACCGCGCTCGGCCAGGGTAGCAGCGTGGTTGCAGCCAATGGCACCGCCGTCGGTCAGGGTGCCAGTGTCACTGCGGCCGGCGCGGTTGCCTTGGGACAGGGCTCGGTTGCCGATCGGGAAAACACGGTATCGGTAGGCAAGGCCGGGGGAGAGCGTCAGATCACCCATGTGGCTGCCGGCACGGCGGATACCGATGCGGTCAACAAGGCCCAATTGGATCAGGGACTGGCATCGGCCAATCGCTATACCGACAGCCAGATTGCAGGCTTGAACGACAGTTTTGAGCTGCTGCGCGGTGACGTTGATCACCGCCTGCGCAACATGGACCGCCGTATTGACCGGCAGGGGGCCATGGGCGCGGCCATGTTGAACATGGCAACCAGCGCTGCCGGCGTACGTACCGAGAATCGAGTCGGCGTGGGTGTCGGCTTCCAGGGCGGGGAGTCCGCGCTTTCGGTTGGCTATCAGCGCGCCATCAGTGATCGCGCAACGGTCACCGTGGGCGGGGCCTTCAGCAGCGATGACAGCTCGGTTGGCATAGGTGCCGGGTTCGGCTGGTAATAGCGGCGATGCCGTTCATAGGCGGGCGTCACGCCCGACGCGCTACTGCCAGGCGTCGCGTGCATGCCCTTGTAACAGCACTACGCGGCCGCCTGCTATCTGCGCGGCTGCCAAACAGCAGGGAAAAGATATGAAGCACCTCGTTGCGAAATGCATGTTTGCTTGTGCCGGCGCGATGTTGGGTTCGGTTATGCCGCCGGCTGCGGCAATGGAATCGCCCTCCCGGTTGGAAGCCCCCACCACTGCACCGCAGTTGGCGCCGCGGCTTCTTGTGAAGTACCGCCAGGGCACTATGGAACTGAGTGATGTGGCGGCTGCCAATCGCAGTCTGGCCTCGGCGGTATCGCGCGCCGGCCTTCATCGGGCGGTGCCGGCGACGGCAAGCAGTGCCGGCCGAGCGGCGATAAGCGCCAGTCTGCAGCGGCGTTCGGCAGTGTCGCGGTGGAGTGTGGTCAAGGCGTCGGCTCCGATGCAGGCGCAGGACTTGACGGCCCTGGCCCGCGAGATCACGGCCAATCCCGCGGTGGAGTCGGTCGAAGTCGAACGGCGTTTCACTGCCGACCTGGCTGTTGGCCGGGCCGGGGAGGTCATCCCGTCGGACCCCGGTTACGCCAGGTATCAGTGGAACTTCAGTGATCCACGCTTTGGTGTTCGTGCGCCACAGGCCTGGGGGTATTCGCAGGGCGAAGGGGTAGTGGTGGCTGTGGTGGATACGGGCATAGCCCTCGACAACCCGGACCTGAAGGCCAATGTCCTGCCGGGATACGACATGATCGAAAGCAGGTTCATCTCCAGACGCGCTGCCGATGGCCGCGTTCCGGGGGGCTGGGATGTTGGTAATCGGGAGGAGCAGAACTACTGTTCGGACGGCATCAGCGAGGGACGTCCCATTGTCTCCCCCAGTTCCTGGCATGGTACGCATGTGGCCGGAACCATCGCCCAGGAGACCAATAACGGCGTCGAAAATGCGGGTTTGGCCTACAAGGCCAAGGTTCTGCCCGTGCGTGTGCTGGGCTCATGCGGTGGCAGCATATTGGACGTATGGGAAGGCATGCTGTGGGCTGCCGGCGTGGAGATACCGGGGTTGCCGATCAATCCCAATCCTGCAGATGTCATCAACATGAGCTTGGGTGGGCCAGGCCCATGTGCTGGCTTCATCCAGGAGGCAATCGATCAGGTTACGCGGATGGGGGCGATAGTCGTTGTGTCGGCGGGTAACGATGATATGCCCGCCATGCAGCAGACGCCGGCATCCTGC
Organism: Stenotrophomonas sp.; assembly: GCA_032112995.1. Lineage (GTDB taxonomy): Bacteria > Pseudomonadota > Gammaproteobacteria > Xanthomonadales > Xanthomonadaceae > Stenotrophomonas. The sequence continues at coordinate 11,478 of DAMCTY010000045.1, forward strand.
AATAACGTGATCACCGTCGGTGCCACCGATGAAGACGGACGCAAGGCGACCTACTCCAACCATGGTGCCCGGGTCGATGTCTCCGCGCCGGGTGGTGGTGCCACACTTCGCCCGGATGGGCGGCCCGTCGGCATCTGGCAGATGGTGAACGGCGGTAGAAGCGTGGTGGAACCGACCAACTGGCGTGTTGTCGGGTATAGCGGCACATCGATGGCGTCGCCGCATGTGGCTGCTGCGGCGGCAATGGTGCAGAGCGTTGTGGACACGCCGCTGACAGTTACCCAGATGCGTGATCTGTTCAAGCAGACTGCCAGCCCCCTCGGCGCGCCGGTGGTGGGCGGGCGGACGATGGGTGCGGGGATCCTCAACGTGGAGGGCGCGCTGATCAAAGTGCTGAATCCAGCGTGCCATCCAAACTGCACGGTGGTCGCCACCAGCCTGACCAACAAGGTACCGCTGATCATCAATGGTGTGGCCGGCCAGGAACAGTTGTTCCGCTTCGACGCCGTGGCGGGCAAGCTGGTGACCATCATGACCTACGGTGGCAAGGGCAACGTCTCGTTGTTTGCAAGCATGGGCAGGGTACCCACCGTTGAATCGTCGGACGCGCGTTCGCTGTCTGCGACCAATGCCGAGACTGTCAGGTTCACGCCCGCCACCACGGGTACCTACTTCATCAGGGTACGTGGCGAAACAGCGTTTAGCGCTGTGAGTGTCGTTGCGCGGCAGTGACCGCAGAACCTGTCCATGAAACCGTACCTGCAGGGTCGGACGGCTATTGCGCCGTGGTGTAGGGGGCGCGCCGAAAGTGGGCCTTTCACTTCACCGCAGCTACGCCAACCGCCCTCCTTGCAGGTGCCTCAAAAGAGAGAACCAACAGTGAACAAGCACAAGATCCTTGCGTCTGCGGTAGTGGCCGTTCTTGCGAGCAGTGCCCATCTTCCGGAAAGCGCGGCGGCCACGCTGGTCAAGCCTGCCACAAGCAGCTCGGTTGCAAATGCGGCGCCGGCTGGGCCGTCGCGCTTTATCATCAAATACCGCAGCGGTGCGGTGGAGCGGAGCAACACTACGGCTGCAAATCAGGGCATTGCCCAGGCGGCGACGCGTGCGGGCCTGCAGCGGGCATTGCCGGCAACGGCTGCATCGGCTGCGCAACCGGCTGCGACCGCCGCGTTGATGCGGCGCATGGGCGCACCGGGCTGGAGCGTAGTCCGTGCCTCGCGTGCATTGAATGCCGTACAGGCCGAAGCATTCATGCGGGAACTCAGGGCCAATCCCGCGGTGGAGCGCGTCGAGGTGGACAGTTGGATGGTACCGACGATCAGCGGCCGTGCAAACGCGCTGGTCCCCAATGATCCTGACTATGCCAAGTACCAGTGGAACCTGCTGAGTACTACCAGCGGCGTGCATGCGCCTGAGGCCTGGGCACGGTCGCAGGGTGAGGGGGTGGTCGTGGCGGTAATCGATACCGGCATTGCACAGGGCAACCCGGACCTGCAAGCCAGTCTATTGCCCGGCTACGACATGATCAGCGAAAAACTGGTCTCCCGGCGGGACAGTGATGGGCGCGTGCCCGGTGGATGGGACCAGGGCGATTGGATCGAGGAAAACTATTGCACGCAGTTGGGGTTGCGTGGGCATCCCGCCAAAGACTCCAGTTGGCATGGGACCCATGTGGCGGGGACCATTGCACAGCAGACCAACAATGGACAGGGTCTGGCGGGTCTGGCCCATAAATCGAAAGTGGTTCCGATCCGTGTGCTGGGTTCATGCGGGGGGCTGACCAGCGACATCGCCGATGGCATCGTGTGGGCGGCAGGAGGGCAGATTCCGGACATGCCGATGAATGCCAACCCGGCCGAAGTGATCAACATGAGCCTGGGTAGCGAGACGCCACAAGCCTGTCCCGCGTTCTACCAGGACGCGATCAATTTCGCGGTAAGCAAAGGCGCCATCATCGTTGCTGCCTCCGGTAACAGCGGTGGCGATGCCGATACCTACACGATGGGGTCGTGCAGCAACATCATCCTGGTGGCGGCGACCGGCAACACGGCCAAGCCGGCCGGCTTTGCCAACAGGGGCTCACGGGTCGCCTTGTCGGCACCGGGGGGCAGTGAGTTGGGCAAGGGTACCGTCTCGTCCTTCAAGCACGGCTACATCTGGCAGATGATCAATGGGGGGAAGACACGGCCCGAAGCCGGTAACTGGTTGGCAGAAGGTTACTCCGGGACATCGATGGCAGCACCGCATGTAGCTGCGGCCGCTGCCATGGTGCAGAGTGTTGCGGCTGCGCCGTTGACCTTGGTGCAGATGCGCAATCTGCTGGCGCGTACCGCCATGCCGATAACGATCACGGGTACCGTGCCGCCGCCGGGGTCGGTGCTTCCCCCGGGGCCGCCCGAGGGCATCAACGCGGTGGGCATGGGCGCGGGCATACTGAACATCGATGCCGCGCTGGTCGAGCTGGCCAACCCTGGCTGCTCACTGGACCTGACAAGCTGCGAAAAGCCCTGTGACCCCGTCAATGAGGATTGCGGTCCGGTGCTGACGCCGATCGCGCTGACCAACAAGGTGGAATTGAAGGGACAGGGCGGGGAGGGTGGATCCGAGGCCTTGTACAGCTACGACGCGGAAGCGGGCAAGGTGCTCAGCTTCATGACTTACGGCGGCTGGGGTGATCTGTCGATGTATGTCAGCCATGGCAAGGCGCCGACCGTCGCGGTGTCAGATGCCCGGTCGATACGTAGCGGCACCCCCATCGAAACGGTCAGGTTTACTGCACCGAAAGCGGGCAAGTACTTCATCAGGCTGGTGGCACCAGCGTCTCTCTCCTACGCCGGCGTCACGGTGGTAGCGCGCCAATGAACCAAGGCACCCATTCGGGTGCTGCAATGCAACCATGAAGTTCAACGCCAGCGGGTGACAGGTGGTTGATCACATGGCGCTGGTTGATATCCCAAAAAGCCCGCAGGCCAACGCCTGCGGGCTTTTTGGTGGGCGTCTTTGGCGCTGATGAACGGTTGCGGTGTTCTTGGGCCAATCAAGCGGCTAGCCGTTTGTTTCAAAAGAAAATTTTCTGAAAATCTCGCTTGCTCGCGAGATCTGTGCGGTTGCTCTCAAAAATCGTCCGCTACGCCGGAAATTTGACGAACGATGAATCGTCGATTAAGACTCCATCCATCCCGTAGTCGCCCAACAGGTATGGAACCGATTGGGTAGACCACGACAGGCGTGAGCCTTACGTGCCCGGTTCGACCGGGAGCTGGACCACAACACCTCAGGGGGATCGTTGGGCACGACAGTCCAGCGATGGCGCGTTTCTGCAAGCGAACAAACCGTCCACTTGAGGAGCAGCAGCGATGAACCGGATCTACCGCAAGGTGTGGAACAAGGCGTTGGGGCAGTTGGTGGTGGCGTCGGAGTTGGCATCGTCCAGCTCGGCCGGTGTGGTCATGGATGAGCGTCACAGCTCCGGTTTCCGCCTGCAGGCCTTGTCGGTTGCGGTTGCCCTGGGACTAGGCGCCAGTACCTGGGCAACAGCGGTACAGGCACAGTCGGTGGAAGTGGGTGGCAATGCGCAGTGCATGGTGCTCGGCAGCGCGACCCTGGTGGACTGCGCCATTGCCAACGACGCTGATGCGTCCGGTGCCAATGCGGTCGCCATCGGCGCCGGTACCGTTGCTTCGGCGGACAACAGCGTGGCGCTGGGCGCCGGCTCGGTCGCTGATCGCGCCAACACCGTGTCGGTGGGTGCCACCGGTAGCGAGCGTCAGATCAGCAATGTTGCCGCGGGTACCGCTGGCACCGATGCCGTCAACGTGGATCAGCTCAACGCTGCTGCCGAAGGCGCGTTGCTGGCGGGCCGCTACTTCAAGGCCAACGGCGCGGCCGATGGCAGCGACGACGCGGTGGCCAGTGGTACCGGGGCGATGGCTGCGGGTGTCGGGTCGCAGGCCACCGGCGTGGAAAGCACTGCGGTCGGCAACAACAACGTTGCTGCCGGCGATTACTCCAGTGCGGTGGGGTACGTGAACACTGCCAACGGCAGCAACAGTTCGGCGGTGGGTAATTTCAACCAGGTCGACGGTGACAACAGCAGCGCGTTTGGCTCGGGCAACCTGGTCGATGGGGCCAATGCGATCGCACTTGGCAGCAACAGCATTGCCAGCGGTGACGGCAGCGTGGTGATTGGCGATGGCGCCTATGCTGCCGCCGACGACAGCACGGCGGTAGGCTCCGGCAGCGTCGCCAGCGAAGTGGGCAGCACGGCAACCGGCAGTGGTGCCGAGGCGTCCGGCGCCTATGCAAGCGCACAAGGCAGCCAGTCGCTCGCGTCGGGCCAGCAGGCCACCGCCAGCGGCTTCCGTGCCGAGGCCAGTGGCCGTGGCGGTACCGCATTGGGCAGCTACAGCGCCGCCTCGGGCGACCTGGCATCGGCCGTTGGCTATGGCGCGCAGGCCAGTGGCGACTATGGCGTGGCGATGGGGCTGGGCGCCGAAGCGTCAGGTACCAGCACCACGGCGGTCGGTGATTCGGCGGTGGCTTCCGGTGAGGAATCCACGGCGGTTGGCGGCACCACATTCGGTGGCTTCATCACCACGCGTGCATCCGGCACCGGTGCATCCGCATTCGGCAATGGCGCCTGGGCGGTTGCGGACTACGCCACCGCCATCGGCTTCAACAGCTGGGCAGATGCCGACGACGCCACGGCACTGGGTCAGAGCGCTACCGCGGCTGCAGCCAACAGTGTCGCCCTTGGCGCGAACTCTTTTGCGGATCGCGAGAACACGGTGTCGGTAGGTGATGCAGGTGCCGAGCGCCAGATCACCAATGTCGCCGCAGGCAGCGAAGACACCGATGCGGTGAACAAGGCGCAGCTGGACGCGGTGGCAAGCGTGGCTGAAAACACCAGCAAATATTTCCAGGCCAGCGGCAGTGCCGACAGCGATGCCGGTGCACTGGCTGATGGTGATGGCGCCGTTGCTGCCGGTGAAGCGAGCAATGCCACCGGTGACGGTGCGTCGGCTTATGGCAACGGCGCCAATGCGGTTGCCAACGGCGCTACCGCGGTTGGTCAGAACGCCTTGGCCACTGGTCAGAACAGCGCCGCCGTGGGCCAGAATGCCGAGGCTACCGGCCCGGCAGCAGTGGCTGTCGGTGGCAACGCGGTGGATGCTGATGGCAATGCGCTGATCACCTTTGGTGGCCAGCCGGTCACTACCGGCGCAACCAGTGCGTCGGTCGGCGGTACCGCAGTCGGTGCCAGTGCCAGTGCGGAAGGCTTTGCCGCCACCGCCGCCGGCGTAGGTGCGTTCGCCCAAGGCGCGCAGTCGTCAGCGTTTGGTGCGGTGGCCAATGCCACCGGCGACTACAGCACCTCGGTGGGTACGCAGAGTGCGGCATCCGGCACCAGCAGTGTCGCCATTGGTGGGCCGGCTGATCTGATCCCGGGTTTCGGCTTCTTCGTCGACACCCAGGCCAGCGGTGAAGTGTCCACGGCGGTGGGTGCAGGCGCGATCGCCTCGGGCGACTACGCGCTGGCATCCGGCGCCCTGAGCGAAGCCTCGGGTACCGAGGCAACGGCGGTGGGCTACTTTGCCTACGCACCGGGCGACAACGCCAGTGCGCTGGGCGCGGAAAGCTGGGCCAGTGGCGCCAACAGCACGGCGGTGGGCTTCTACAGCACCAGCCGTGGTGCCAACAGCACCGCCTTGGGCGCCGGTGCAACAGCGGTGGCCGCCAACAGCGTGGCGCTGGGGGCGGAATCGGTGGCCGACCGCGAGAACACGGTGTCCGTGGGTGATGTGGGTGCCGAGCGTCAGATCACCAATGTCGCAGACGGCACCGAAGGTACCGACGCAGTCAACAAGAACCAGTTGGATGCAGTAGCCGCAGTGGCCGAGAACACCAGCAAGTACTTCACTGCCACCGGCAGTGACGACAGCGATGCCGGTGCCTATGCCGAAGGCGACAACGCCACCGCCGCCGGCGAGGCTGCCAATGCCATCGGCAATGGCGCATCGGCATTTGGCAGCGGCGCCAACGCGATTGCCGACGGGGCAACCGCCGTGGGCATGAACGCACTGGCCAGTGGCCAGAATGCGGCGGCCTTCGGCCAGAACGCCCAGGCGATGGGCCCGGGCGCGGTGGCCGTGGGTGGCAATGCGGTGGATGACAATGGTGATCCGTTGATCACGGTGGCGGGCGAGCCGGTGCAGTCCGGTGCGACCAGCGCCGGTGTGGGCGGTACCGCGCTGGGTGCCAGCGCCAATGCCGAGGGCTTTGCCGCCACCGCCACCGGTGTGGGTGCACTGGCGCGCGGCGACCAGTCCACCGCCAGCGGTGCGGTGGCCAATGCGCTGGGCGACTACAGCACCGCGACGGGCTCGCAGAGCTATGCCGAAGGTGCCGGGACAACGGCGGTGGGCTTCAATGCGGCGGCCTATGAAGACGGCAATGTCGCGGTCGGCCGCAATGCCTCGGCATTGGGCGAGGGCAGCCTGGCCATCGGCGATGGTGCTGAAACCGGCTTCGGTTTCTTCGGCATCGGTGCGACCAATGCGGTCGCCATCGGCAGTGGCAGTTGGGCCTTCGGTGACGATGCCACGGCAGTCGGTGCAAACGCCTGGGCATTTGACCAGCGCAGCACCGCGATCGGCACCGGCAGCCAGGCCGGCGCCGAAAACTCGGTGGCGTTGGGCGCGGATTCGGTTGCCAACCGTGACAACACGGTCTCGGTAGGTGATGAAGGGGCCGAGCGTCAGATTACCAATGTCGCAGCAGGCACCGAAGCCACCGATGCGGTGAACAAGGGCCAGTTGGATGCGGTGACCGGCTCGACCAAGTACTTCGCCGCCACCGGCAGCGCCGACAGTGATGCCGGTGCCTATGCCGAAGGTGACAACGCTACCGCCTCCGGTGAAGCCACCAATGCCATCGGCAACGGTGCCTCGGCCTACGGCAGTGGTGCCAACGCGCTGGCGGACAACGCAACGGCACTGGGCACCAATGCCCTGGCGACCGGTGCCGGCAGCATCGCGCTGGGCATGAACGCCAATGCTGCCGCACAGGACGACATCGCCATCGGCACCAATGCAAGTACGTCGGAGGGTGCCTTCCTCGCGATTGGCGCCGGTGCCAATGCGCAGGGGCTGTTTGCCGCGGCCATTGGTGCCGAGGCGCAGGCCGCCGGGCTGGCAGCCACCGCGATTGGCAACGCGGCCTGGGCGACCGGTCGCGAATCCACTGCAGTCGGCTTCGGCGCCACCGCCGATGCATGGCAGGCCGTGGCGGTGGGCAGCGGAGCCTATGCGACCTTCTTCGGCACCGCCGTGGGTACCTCGGCGCAGGCCGCGGAAGTGGCTACGGCGATGGGCCAGAACGCCATCGCCGGTATCGCTGGCTCGGCGTTTGGCGTACAGACCCGCGCCGGTGAGGGCGGTGTGGCCGTGGGCAACAACGCCGCCACCGGCCAGATGGGCGTGGCCGTGGGTGTGAACGCGCTGGCCGGGCAGGACTTCTACAGCGTCACCGAGGGCAAGAACACCACTGCGGTAGGTGCCGAAGCCTGGGCCACCGAAGATGGTGCGACGGTGGTGGGCTACAACAGCTACGCGCAGGCGCTGAACTCGACAGTGCTGGGCTCCAACGCCTGGACCACGAAGGAGGCGGAGAACAGTGTGTCGCTGGGTGCCGGCTCGCTGGCGGACCGGGCCAACACGGTGTCGGTTGGCGCGGCGCAGGAGTGGACCGATGCGACGGGCGAAACGCACGCGGCGATCGATCGGCAGATCACCAATGTCGCAGCCGGTACCGAAGGCACCGACGCGGTGAACGTGGATCAGCTCAACGCAGCTGCCGAGGGTGCCTTGCTGGCTGGCCGCTACTTCAAGGCCAACGGTGCGGCCGATGGCAGCGACGATGCGGTTGCCAGTGGCGAAGGTGCCACGGCGGCGGGCGTGGGGTCGGAGGCCAGCGGCGTGCAGAGCACCGCCGTCGGCAGCTACAACGTTGCCGCCGGTGACTACGCCAGTGCGGTTGGCTACGTGAACACCGCCAATGGCACCAACAGCTCGGCGTTCGGCAACTTCAACCAGGTCGACGGCGAGAACAGCAGTGCCTTCGGCATGGGCAATCTGGTTGACGGTGCCAATGCGATTGCGCTGGGCAGCAACAGCGTGGCCAGCGGTGATGGCAGCGTGGTGATTGGTGATGCGGCGTTAGCGGATGCGGACAATGCGGTTGCGGTGGGCTCGGCCAGTGCCGCCACCGGTGACAGCAGCACCGCCCTGGGCGCCGGTGCCGAGGCATCGGGTGCATTTGCCACCGCGCAGGGGGCCGAAGCCGTGGCATCCGGGCAGCAGGCCTTGGCCAACGGCTTCCGCGCCGATGCCAGCGGCCGTGGTACTACCGCCGTGGGCAGCTACAGCGTCGCCTCCGGCGATCTGGCGTCGGCCGTGGGCTATGGCGCGCAGGCCACGGGCGATTACGGTGTGGCCATGGGTCTGGCCGCATCGGCGTCCGGTGCCAGCACCACGGCCGTGGGTGAATCGGCCATTGCATCGGGTGATGAAGCAACCGCAGTCGGCGGCACCACCTACGGTGGCCTGATCAGCACCGAAGCGTCGGGCACCGGTGCCTCGGCATTCGGCAACGGCGCCTGGGCACTGGGTGAGTACGCCACGGCGATCGGCTTCAACAGCTGGGCCGATGCGGACAACTCCACCGCGCTGGGCCAGAGCGCGGTTGCCGAGGCTGCCAACAGTGTTGCCCTGGGTGCGAATTCCTGGGCCGACCGTGAGAACACGGTGTCTGTGGGTGATGTTGGCGCAGAGCGCCAGATCACCAATGTTGCAGACGGCACCGAGGGTACCGACGCAGTCAACAAGAACCAGTTGGATGCAGTAGCCGCCGTGGCCGAGAACACCAGCAAGTACTTCACTGCCACCGGCAGTGACGACAGCGATGCCGGTGCCTATGCCGAAGGCGACAACGCCACCGCCGCCGGCGAGGCTGCCAATGCCATCGGCAATGGCGCATCGGCATTTGGCAGCGGCGCCAACGCGATTGCCGACGGGGCAACCGCCGTGGGCATGAACGCACTGGCCAGTGGCCAGAATGCGGCGGCCTTCGGCCAGAACGCCCAGGCGATGGGCCCGGGCGCGGTGGCCGTGGGTGGCAATGCGGTGGATGACAATGGTGATCCGTTGATCACGGTGGCGGGCGAGCCGGTGCAGTCCGGTGCGACCAGCGCCGGTGTGGGCGGTACCGCGCTGGGTGCCAGCGCCAATGCCGAGGGCTTTGCCGCCACCGCCACCGGTGTGGGTGCACTGGCGCGCGGCGACCAGTCCACCGCCAGCGGTGCGGTGGCCAATGCGCTGGGCGACTACAGCACCGCGACGGGCTCGCAGAGCTATGCCGAAGGTGCCGGGACAACGGCGGTGGGCTTCAATGCGGCGGCCTATGAAGACGGCAATGTCGCGGTCGGCCGCAATGCCTCGGCATTGGGCGAGGGCAGCCTGGCCATCGGCGATGGTGCTGAAACCGGCTTCGGTTTCTTCGGCATCGGTGCGACCAATGCGGTCGCCATCGGCAGTGGCAGTTGGGCCTTCGGTGACGATGCCACGGCAGTCGGTGCCGGTGCCTGGGCGGTTGGCCAGCGCACCACCGCCATCGGCATGGGCAGCGAAGCCAGTGGCGAGAATGCGGTGGCACTGGGTGCAGGCTCCGTCGCCAGCCGCGACAACACGGTCTCGGTAGGTGATGAAGGGGCCGAGCGCCAGATCACCAATGTCGCGGCAGGCACCGAAGGCACCGACGCGGTCAACAAGGACCAGTTGGATGCGGTTGCCGCCGTGGCCGAGAACACCAGCAAGTACTTCACCGCTACCGGCAGTGCCGACAGCGATGCCGGCGCCTACGCGGAGGGTGACAACGCCACCGCCGCCGGCGAGGCTGCCAATGCCACCGGCAATGGTGCGTCTGCCTTCGGCAGTGGCAGCTCGGCGGTAGCCGACAACACCGTGGCCGTGGGCCAGAACAGCACCGCCAGTGCCAATGGCGCGGTGGCGGTGGGCGGCATGGGCCAGGCCTATGATGAGTACAACTTCGCACTGCAGAACCCGGACGGCTCGCCGATGCTGGTGGGTACCCAGGCTGGCGAAAACGGAACTGCCGTGGGTGCGGGTGCGCAGGCCACCGGCATCAGCAGCTCGGCGTTCGGCAGTGGTGCACAGGCCTATGGCAACGACACCTTTGCCGCCGGCATGAAGTCGCGTGCCGCTGGCGACTGGTCCACCGCGGTGGGCAGCAATGCTTGGGCCAAGGTGGACAACGCCACTGCGATCGGCGGCTACTCCTGGGCGCTCGAGGACGGTGCCACCGCCCTGGGCGCATCGGCGTGGGCTACCGGCGCCAATGCGACCGCACTGGGTGTGGGCTCATGGGCCGATGCAGTCAACGCCATTGCCATCGGCCCGAACACCTGGGCCAATGGCACCAGCTCGATCGCGATGGGCGTTGGTGCACTGAGCACCGGCAACAACGGCATCGCCATGGGCAACAGCAGCCTGGCCGACGCGACCAACTCGATGGCATTGGGACGCGCCTCGATGTCGCTGGCCAACAATGGTGTTGCGCTGGGCTTCCGTGCATCGGTGTACGAGCAGGGCAGCGATGCGGTGGCTATCGGTGCCAATGCCAAGGCAGACGCCGCCGGCGCCGTGGCGCTGGGTTCGGGCGCGCTGGCTGATCGTGCCAATACCGTGTCGGTCGGCGCCGCGCAGGCCTGGACCGACGAGTACGGCGTGACCCACGCGGCCAATACCCGGCAGATCACCAACGTGGCTGCGGGTACCGAGGCCACCGATGCGGTCAACAAGGCGCAGCTGGACGCGGTGGCCGATGTCGCCGGTGAAACCAGCAAGTACTTCCAGGCCAGCGGTGACGGCGTGGCGACCGCCAGTGGGACCAATGCGGTGGCATCCGGCGCCGGTGCTGTTGCCAGTGCCGAGCGCAGTACCGCGCTGGGTGCGGCCAGTACCGCCAATGCAAACGGTGCCACCGCGGTGGGTGCCGATGCCTCGGCGCGTGCCAGCAACAGCACGGCGCTGGGCCGGCAGACCTCCATCACGGCCACCAATGGTGTGGCCATCGGCTACGGCGCATTCGCCAGCAATGGTGCCAACAGCGTGGCCATTGGTGCCGGTGCGGGTGTATCCGGGGCCAACTCGGTGGCGCTGGGTGCGGGCTCGCGGGCGGTTGAGGCCAACGTGGTGTCGGTGGGTGGCGGCAACGGCAGCAACGGGCCGACCACACGCCGTATCGTCAATGTCGGTGCAGGCCGTATTGCCGAAGGCAGCACCGACGCGGTGACCGGTGGCCAGCTGCATGTCACCAACCAGCGCGTGGGTGCGGTGGAAACCCGCGTGACCGACATGGATGGCCGCCTCGGCAGCATCGAGGGCGTCACTGCCAATGCGGTGACCTATGACGATGCCAACCGCGACACGCTGACCCTGGCCGGTGCCCAGGGCACCCGCCTGGACAACGTGGCCGCAGGCAGTATTGCTGCCGGCAGCATGCAGGCCATCAACGGCGGCCAGCTGTTCCAGTCGCTGGGCAACATGGCCAGCTTCCTGGGCGGCGGTGCCGGTGTCGGCATGCAGGGCATGTTCGTCGCCCCCACCTATGTCATCCAGGGCAAGAGCTTCAACAACGTAGGGGCCGCACTGACCGCATTGGACAAGCAGGTCACGTCGATCAACAACCAGTTGGCCAGCAAGGGCAATGGCAATGGCCAAGGGAATGGCAACGGTAACGGCAATGGCAATGGCAATGGCAATGGTCCACGCAACGGTACGACCGATGCGGGTACCACGCCGGTAACGCCGGCCGCGGCCGGTGGCCTTGCTATGGGTGACCAGGCCGCTGCCAACCATGCAACCGGTACGGCAGCGGGCAATGGCAGCTATGCCCATGGCCCGAAGGACACGGCGCTGGGCAGCAATGCCCGTGTCGATGCCGATGGCAGCACGGCCGTGGGTGCCAACACCCACATCACCGCAGCGGCCACCAATGCCGTGGCGGTCGGCGAGGGCGCCAGCGTGTCTGCGGCATCGGGTACCGCCATCGGCCAAGGCTCCAGCGTAACCGCGCAAGGTGCGGTGGCCCTGGGCCAGGGCTCGGTTGCGGACCGTGCCAATACAGTGTCGGTGGGCAGCGTCGGAAGCGAACGCCAGATCACCAACGTGGCGGCAGGTACCCAGGCGACCGATGCGGTCAACAAGGGGCAGCTGGATAGTGGTATCGCCTCGGCCAACAGCTACACCGACAGCAAGTTCGGCAGCCTCAACGACAGCTTCAGCGGCCTGCGCAATGACATGGACAACCGTCTGCGCAACGTCGATCGTCGCATCGATCGCCAGGGCGCGATGAACGCCGCCATGATGAACATGGCCACCAGTGCGGCGGGCATCCATACCCAGAACCGCGTCGGTGTGGGTGTGGGCTACCAGAGTGGTGAGTCGGCGCTGTCGGTGGGCTACCAGCGTGCGTTGAGCGAACGCGCCACCCTCACCATCGGCGGTGCTTTCAGCAGTGACGACAGCTCGGTAGGCGTGGGCGCCGGCTTCGGCTGGTAACCACACGCAGGCTCGGGTCGGTGCCGGCTGCGGCACCGGCCTCCGGTTGCACGGCCTGCTGTGGCGTCGCCCCCGCGGCGCCACAGCGGTCAACCGGAGGGTTAGTAGATGCAGCAATGGAGTTCCATCCCTGTTTCACCAGACGAGAGATCGAACATGAAGAAGACCAAGCTTGGAATGGCAGTTGCCGCTGTTGTGCTGATGGCTACCGTTGGTGTCACCGCTGCATCGGCGGCAACGCCGGGTAAGCTGCAGACACGCCCGCTGGATACGGGCATTGGCGGCGGCGAAGGTGGCTATCGCTTCATCGTCAAATACCGTGCTGGCTCCAGCGAGCTGCGCGACGCCGCTGCGGTCAACCGCGGGCTTGGCAGCGCTGCCTCCCGGGCGGGTCTGAATCGCGCCGTGGCGGCCTCCGCGCGCTCTGCTGCCCGTCCGGCGGCCAGTGCGACGATGCTGCGGCGCATGGCCGCGCCTGGCTGGGCAGTGGTGAAAACCTCGCGTGCGCTCGACAAGGCCGAGGCCGCCCAGTTCATCCAGGAGATGAAGGCCAACCCTGCAGTGGAACGTGTCGAGATTGACCGCATGTACCGCAGCATGGCGACCGATGCTCCCAAGTTCACGCCGAACGATCCGCAGACCTTTGCGCAGTGGAATTTCTACAACGCCAAGGCCGGCGTCAACGCGACTGCTGCATGGGATATCTCCCAGGGTGAAGGCGTGGTGGTGGCGGTGGTCGATACGGGCATCACCCAGGGCAACCCGGATCTGCAGAACAACGTCATCCCCGGCTACGACATGATCACCGACAAGCGTGTGTCACGACGCGACAGTGATGACCGGGTGGCGGGTGGCTGGGATACCGGTGACTGGATCGAGCAGAACTACTGCACCGGCTGGGCCACCAATGATCCGCATGCGGCCAAGGACAGTTCCTGGCATGGCAGCCATGTCGCCGGCACGGTGGCACAGGAAACCAACAATGGCTTGAACATGGCCGGCCTCGCATTCAAGGCCAAGGTGCAGCCGGTGCGTGTGCTGGGCTCCTGCGGCGGCTTCGGTAGCGATATTGCCGACGGCATCGTCTGGGCAGCCGGCGGCAGCGTGCCCGGCCTGCCGGCCAATCCGACCCCGGCCGAGGTCATCAATATGAGCCTGGGCAGCGTCAGCCCTTCTTCATGCCCCGCCATGTACCAGGACGCCATCGATGAAGCCATCGGCCTGGGCAGCATCATCGTGGTGGCCGCAGGCAACGACAATGCGAATGCTGGCAGCTACACCATGTCGTCCTGCAACAACGTGATTTCGGTGGGCGCTACGGGCATCAATGGCGGCCGTACCTATTACTCCAACTACGGTGCGCGCGTGGATCTGTCGGCACCGGGCGGCAACGCCGAAAACAGCAACGATGGCTGGATCTTCCAGGTGATCAACGAGGGCACCACCACGCCGACGGCCAGTTGGGCACCGCTTGGCCTGGTCGGTACGTCGATGGCATCACCGCATGTGGCTGCGGCAGTGGCCATGGTGCAGAGCGTGGTGGATACACCGTTGACCTGGACCCAGATGCGCGATCTGCTGACTTCCACTGTCAAGCCGTTCGGCACCACCATTCCCGCCAGCACGCCGATTGGCGCGGGCATCCTGGATATCAATGCCGCGTTGGTCAAGGCCACCACGCCGCCGTGTGATCCGGCCGTCGATGATTGCGGGCCGGTGGCCACGCCGTTGACCAACAAGGTGGCCGTCACCGGCCTGACCGGCGGTGCTGGCAGCGAGACGGTCTACAGTTTCCAGGCTGAGGCCGGCAAGGTGCTCACGTTCATGACCTACGGCGGTACCGGTGACGTATCGCTGTACGTCAGCTATGACGCTGAGCCCACCAGCAGCGCGTTCGATGCCAAGTCCACCCGTGCCGGCAACAGCGAGACGGTGCGCATCAACAAGCCGCAGGCCGGTACCTACTACGTCAAGGTGGTGGGCGCGGCCTCGTTCGCAGGTGTCAGCCTGGTTGCGCGTCAGTAACCACGACGTTCGCTGTTGAAGGAACCCCGGCCATGCCGGGGTTCTTTTTTTTGGACGTAATGCGTGTTCATGTGCACGGCTTGGCAGGTTGAACTGCTAAAGTCCGGGCAACACAGGAGGAATGCGTGAACGCGGTAGCCCACGACGCCCAACTTGCGCCTACGCCTGCCGAGCGCATCGTCGATGCGCTGCTGGCGCAGGGCCGTCTGAAGGATGCGGACCTGCTGCGCGCACGCCAGCTGCAGCGTGAGTCCGGTGGTGACCTGCTGGTGCTGCTGGCACGTCTTGGGCTGGTGTCCGAACGTGATCACGCCGAGGCCAGCGCCAAGGTGTTGGGCCTGCGCCTGCTGGGCGCACGCGAGGTGCCCGAGCATCCGCCGGAACTGGTGGAAGGCGTGGAGCCCATCCCGCTGCGGTTTCTCAAACAGTACCTGGTGCTGCCACTGGGCGAACAACGCGGTCGCATCCTGCTGTGGATGGCCGATCCGCACGACAGCTATGCCATCGATGCGATCGCGCTGGTCACCGGTTGCGGCGTGGCACCCGTG
The DNA here is from genome assembly GCA_032112995.1 of Stenotrophomonas sp. GTDB lineage: Bacteria > Pseudomonadota > Gammaproteobacteria > Xanthomonadales > Xanthomonadaceae > Stenotrophomonas. Next base: position 26,692 of record DAMCTY010000045.1, read on the forward strand.
GTAGGCGTGCGCAGCGAGGTGGACGAGGCGATCGAGCGTTGGCATGGCCAGGGCCGCAGCGCGATGGGTACCATCCTGGAGGCCGCCGACGGCGAGGCCGTGCCCCTGGACGACATCGAGCACCTGCGTGACCTGGCTTCCGAAGCACCGGTTATCCGGCTGGTCAACCTGGTGATCCAGCGGGCGGTGGAACTGCGCGCCTCGGACATCCACGTGGAACCGTTCGAGAACCGCCTGAAGGTGCGTTACCGCGTTGACGGCGTGCTGGTGGACGGTGAAAGCCCACCGGTCAACCTTACCGCCGCGGTGATCAGCCGCATCAAGATCATGGCCAAGCTCAACATCGCAGAGCGACGCCTGCCGCAGGACGGTCGCATCATGCTGCGCGTGCAGGGCAAGGAACTGGACCTGCGCGTGAGCACCATGCCCACCGCCCATGGCGAAAGCGTGGTGATGCGCCTGCTGGACCGCGAGGCGGTGGTATTCGATTTCCAGCGCCTGGGTTTCAGCGAGGATTTCCTGCCGCAGTTCCGCAAGGTGCTGGAGCAGCCGCACGGCATCCTGCTGGTGACCGGCCCCACCGGCTCGGGCAAAACCACCACGCTGTATACCGCGTTGAGCCAGCTCAACACCGACAAGGTCAAGATCATCACGGTCGAGGACCCGGTGGAATATCAGCTGGAAGGCATCAACCAGATCCAGGCCAAGCCGCAGATAGGCCTGGATTTCGCCAATGCGCTGCGTGGCATCGTCCGCCAGGACCCGGACATCATCATGATCGGCGAAATGCGTGACCTGGAAACCGCGCGCATCGCCATCCAGTCCGCGCTTACCGGCCACCTGGTGCTGTCCACCCTGCATACCAACAACGCCGCCGGTGGCATCACCCGCCTGCTGGACATGGGGGTGGAGGACTACCTGCTTACCTCCACCATCAATGGCATCCTTGCCCAGCGCCTGGTGCGCAAGCTGGAGCCGCGGCATGCCCAGCGCTACCCGGCCTCGGCCGAAGAGATCGCGCGTTTCAACCTGCGCCGCTACCAGCCGCAGGGCGAGATTTTCCTGTACCGCGCGCAGCCCTCGGCGCTTGCGCCCACCGGCTACAAGGGCCGCACCACCATCGTCGAGTTCCTGGTGATGGACGATGCGCTGCGCAATGCGGTGATGCGCAAGGCCGGCATGGGCGAGATCGAGCAGTTGGCGCGTGCCAACGGCATGCGCACCATGTACGAGGATGGCATCGCCAAAGCGTTGCGCGGCGAGACCACGCTGGAGGAAGTGCTGCGGGTGACGGAGGACGCATGAGCCTGCACCCGTTTAAGGAGTACCTGCGCTGATGCCGCTGTACCGCTACAAGGCGCTGGACGCCCGCGGTGAGCTGCTGGACGGGCAGATGGAAGCGGCCAGCGATGCCGATGTCATCGCCCGTCTGCAGGAGCAGGGCCACCTGCCGGTCGAGGCCCGGCTGGCCACCGGCTCGGCCTTTGAAGGTGCCAATTGGAAGCAATGGCGGCAGCGCCCGTTTGCCGGTGCCACGCTGGTGCAGTTCACCCAGCAACTGGCGACCCTGCTCAGTGCGGGACAGCCCCTGGACCGTGCATTGTCCATCCTGCTGGAGACGCCCGAGGAGGAGCGTTCGCGGCGGGTGATCGCCGATATCCGCGACAGCGTGCGCGGCGGTGCGCCGCTGTCGCAGGCACTGGAACGCCAGCATGGGCTGTTCTCGCGCCTGTACGTGAACATGGTGCGCGCCGGCGAGGCCGGCGGCAGCCTGCACGAGACCCTGCAGCGCCTGGCTGATTATCTGGAGCGCAGCCAGGAGCTCAAGGGCCGGGTGATCAACGCGATGATCTATCCGGCCATCCTGCTGCTGGTCGTGGGCGGTGCACTGTTGTTCCTGCTGGGTTACGTGGTGCCGCAGTTCGCGCAGATGTACGAAAGCCTGGACGTGAGCCTGCCCTGGTTCACCAGCGCAGTGCTCAGCGTGGGACTGCTGGTGCGGCAATGGTGGATCGTGCTGATCGCTGTCCCGGCGGTGCTGTTGCTGTGGATGGAGCGCAAGCGCCGCGATCCTGCGTTCCGCCTGGCCTTCGATGGCTGGCTGCTGCGGCGGCCCATGGTGGGCGGGCTGGTGGCCAAGCTGGAGACCGCACGGTTGGCACGCACCCTGGGGACCTTGCTGCGCAATGGCGTGCCCTTGCTGGCAGGGCTGGGTATCGCCCGCAATGTGCTGGGCAACCGCGCCCTGGTAGGGGACGTGGCCGAAGCCTCCGAGGCAGTGAAGAACGGTGCGGGGCTGGCCACCTCACTGAGCCGCAATGGTCGGTTTCCACGCCTGGCGCTGCAGATGATCCAGGTGGGCGAGGAGTCGGGCACGCTGGAAAACATGCTGCTCAAGACCGCCGACACGTTTGAACAGGAAAGCGCGCGTGCCATCGACCGCATGTTGGCCGCGCTGGTGCCAGTAATCACCTTGTTGTTGGCGTCGGTGGTAGGCGTGGTCATCATCGCGGTGCTGGTGCCGCTGTATGACCTGACCAATGCCATCGGCTGAACCTGCCGTAGTCGTGACCAAGGAAACATTTTGATGAAACGCAGCTTTAAACAACCGTCGTTCCGCCACCATCAGACGGGCATGAGCCTGCTGGAGATCATCATCGTCATCGTCCTGATCGGTGCGGTCCTTACCCTTGTCGGCAGCCGTGTGCTGGGGGGGGCCGACCGTGGCAAGGCCAACCTGGGCAAGACCCAGATCCAGACCCTGGCGGGCAAGGTGGAGAACTACAAGCTGGATACCGGCCGGTTGCCCGGCAAGCTTGATGACCTGGCCACGCAGCCTGCCGGCGTAGGTGGCTGGTTGGGCCCCTATGCCAAGCCCGCCGAGTTCAACGACCCCTGGGGTAACCCGGTGCAGTACCGGGTGCCCGGTGAAGGTCGCCCGTTCGACCTGATCAGCCTTGGGGCCGATGGCCAGCCCGGCGGTGACAGTTACAACGCCGATATCCGCTACGAGTAAGCACGTGCTGCATGCTGCTCCTGTCGCCTTGCAGCCGCGCGCGCGCCGGCCGGTGCCCATGCCTGCGGGCGTGGCCGGCATGTCGCTGCTGGAGATGCTGCTGGTGCTCGCACTGGTGGCGGCCATCGCCTTGATGGCCGCGATGGCCATGAACGGTGGCCTGGAGGGGCTCAAGCTGCGCTCGGCCGGCAAGTCGGTGGCAGCAGAGCTGCGTTATGCACGCACCCGTGCGATAGCCACCGGGGTACCGCAGCAGTTCGAGTTGAACCTGCGCCAGCACCGTTGGCAGGGCCCGGATGGCCGCCAGGGTGACCTGCCTGCCGCCTTGAAGTTGTCCTACACCGGCGCCGGCCAGCTGCAGAGCCGCGCCGATACCGGCGTGGTGCGTTTCTTCGAGGACGGCGCGTCCAGCGGTGGTCGCATCGACCTGTCGGCGGGTTCGGCAGTGTGGCGCGTGGACGTGGCCTGGATCACCGGCGAGGTGCGGTCCGGGCCGTTGCGCGGACCGGGCCAATGAAGCGCCAGGCGGGCTATTCACTGATCGAGGTGATTGTTGCCTTTGCCCTGTTGGCGTTGGCAATGACCTTGTTGCTGGGCAGTCTGTCCGGTGCCGCGCGGCAGGTGGGCATGGCTGATGGCTACGGGCGTGCGGCCCTGCATGCGCAGTCCCTGTTGGCGGTGGCCGGGGTCGAGGCGCCGTTGGTGGCAGGTCGGCAGCAAGGCCAGTGGGAGCAGGGCCGCTACCGCTGGAGCCTGCAGGTCAGCCCATACAACGCGCCGCGCCAGCCGCAATCGCGGCTGTGGTTGCTGGACCTGCAGGTCAGTTGGGGCGATGAGGCCCAGCAACAGCTGCGCTGGCGCAGCCTGCGCCTGCGCAACAACGCGGTCGGCGAGGCGCTGCCATGAGCGTGCGCTCGGCGGCAGGTTTCACCCTGATCGAGGTGCTGTTGGCAACGGTGTTGCTGGCCGCGGGCATGGCGCTGGCATTTGCCGCGGTACGTTCGACCCTGGCCATCAGTGCCCGTGGCGAGGTGATCGCGGCCGACAACGAGCGCATGCGGGCGGTCGAGGGCTTTCTGCGCCGGCGCCTGTCCACGGCGATGGCGCTGCCGATGCAGCGTGATGCACTCAACGGTGCCGCCAGCGCATTTGAAGGCGGTCCGGCCGAACTGAAATTCGTTGCCGAAGTGCCAGATTATTTGGGCCGTGGCGGCCCCTACATCCATCACCTGCAGGTCAGTGGCAGCGGCGACCAGCAGCAGCTGCGCTTGGGCCTGGTGCTGCTGCAGGCCGGGCAGGCGGTGGAGGAAACCCCACCCCGTGGCAGCGAGTTGCTGGCCGGCGAACTGAAGCAGGTGCGCCTGCGCTATCGCGGCATCGACCCGAGCAGCAACGCCTTGGGTAGCTGGCAGGACCGCTGGGAGGTGCCAGGACGCATGCCCCTGCTGGTGAGCATCGAGGTGACCCCCAGCCGGGGCAGCCCGTGGCCGCCCTTGCTGGTGGCCTTGCCGCAGCAGCACCTGCAGGGGGGCTGGCAATGAACAGTCGCGGGGCTGCGCTGGTACTGGTGCTATGGCTGGTAGCCCTGCTGACCACCACCATTGCCGCATTCGCACTCACCGCCCGCGTCGAACACCTGCAGGGGCGTACGATGGGTGACATGGCAGCCGGCCAGGAACTGGCGCATGCGGGCGTGGACTATGCGTTGTCACGCATGCGCGGCACGCCTGGCCAGCCCGCCTGGCATGCCGATGGTCGTCCGTATCATTGGCAGTTTGCCGACCACCGGATCACGCTGCGGATCATCGACGAGACTGGCAAGGTCGATCTGAACCAGGCCAGCCCGGTGTTGTTGCAAGGCCTGCTGCGCGCTGTCGGGGCGGAGCAGGCGCGGGCCCAGCAGCTGGCGGGGGCGATCATGGACTGGCGCGACAACGACGACCTGAAGCAACCCGGTGGCGGTGCAGAAAGCAGTGACTATGCAGCCGCCGGTTATCCCTATGGCGCCAAGAACGCGCGCTTTGACAGCATTGGCGAACTGCAGCGCGTACTCGGCATGGACGCTGCCCTGTATGCGCAGCTGGCGCCGCATATCACCGTGTTTGGGGTCGCCCAGCCGAACCCGCGGTTTGCCCAGGGGCCGGTATTGACCGCCATGGGGCTGGATGCGGCAGTGCTGCTGGCGCAGCGCGAGCGTGAAGACGCCGCAGCGGCAATCGGCGACACTGCCGGGGGGGTGATGACGGCATCTGGCAGCGGTACCTACAGCGTCGACAGCCGGGTGATGCTGGTGGGCGAACGGCAGGCGGTAACCCGCGCCGTTGTGCGTCTGAATCCGGAGGGAAGCGCCGGTGCGCCCTATACAGTGTTGCGATGGGAACAAGGAGCAGCAGCAAAATGACGGTGTTGCAGGACAAGCTGGGGCAGTGGAGTGCGCGCATTGCGCCGGGGGCCGGGGGCTTCTGGGCGTGGTGGCGGCGCGCACTGCTGTCCTGTCTGCCGCCGTCCTGGCGGACATTGCTGGGCTATTCCGATGCGCGGCTGCTGTTGGTGCCGGTTGCTGACCAGGTGCGATTGGGCGTGGTGCAGTCCGGGCAGTTGCAGCCACTGCTGTCCCTGCCGGCCCCCTTGACGCCGGCAGCGCTGGAGCAGGCCTTGCCGGCGCGTTGCTCGCGGCTGCCACGTTTTGCGCTGTTGGCACCGACCTCGGTGCTGTGCAAACCGATGCGTCTGCCTGCTGCCGCCGAAGCCCGCATGCGTGACGTGTTGGGTTTCGAGATCGACCGGCAGACGCCGTTCACCGCCGCGCAGGTCTATCACGATGTCCGGCTGCTGCAGCGGCGGGGCGATGGCCAGCTTGACGTCGAGCTGGTGGTGGCACCGCGTGCCCTGGTGGAGGGGGTGCTGCCACCTGATGCCTGGCAGGCACAGCTGGATGGTGTGGACGCCACCAACGCCGCCGGTGAACCCCTGGGCGTGAACCTGTTGCCGCCTGCCTTGCGCCGCCAGCGGACCAATCCGATGCGGCGCCTGGATCGCATGTTGATGCTGGGTGGCGTGGTGATGCTGGTACTGGCGGGGTGGCAGGTGCTGGACAACCGCCGCCAGGCGGCCGCCGAGCTGTCCGCACAGGTCGAGTCGGCGGCGCAACGCGCACGCGCGGTGGCGGCACAGCGCCAGCAACTGCAGGATCTGGTGGACGGGCAGCGCTTCTTTGCCGAGCAGCGTGCCGCGCAGCCGCGCGCCACTGTCGTAATCAATGAACTGAGCAAGCGCCTGGGCGATGACACCTCATTGGAAAAACTGTCCATCGAGGCAGGGCGCATGCAGTTGATCGGCCTGAGCAGCAGCGCCTCCTCGCTGGTCTCCACGCTCGAGGGCTCGACGCTGTGGAAAACCCCTTCCTTGACCGGGGTGTTGCAGACCGGCAGCGGCGGTGGCCAGGAGCGCTTCACCCTGACCGCGGAACTGCGCGGTATGCAACCGGAGGCCGCCAATGGCGCAGCTGCCGGATCGCCGTGATCGCCTGTTGGCCGTAGGGCTGCTGCTGGCCGTGCTGGCGGTGGTGTATCTGTTGCTGGTGCATCCCCTGTGGACCCAGCCCATGCGTGAGGTGGAAGCACAGATCCGCGCGTTGCAGGAACGTCAGCAACGCGTGCAACAGCAGTTGCGGCAGGCACCGCAGGTGAGCCAGCGCCTGCAGCAGGCGCAGCAGGTATTGGCCGACCAGCCCGGCTTCATGCCCGAGGGCTCGATGGAACTGGCCACCTCGCGCTTGGTGCAGCGGCTGGAGGAAGCCGCGCGCCAGGCCAGCCCGGACGGGCGCAGTTGCGCCATCAGCGACCGTTCGCCGCTGCCACCCGATACCACGGGCCGTTTCGTGCGGGTGGCGGTGCAGGCGCGCCTGCGCTGTGGCATGGGCGAGTGGATGCAGGTGCTGCAGAGCCTGGAAACCGGCGCGCCGCAGTTGCAGGTGGACCGCCTGGACATCCTGTCGGCGGCGGGCATGGGTGAAGTGACTGGCGGTCTGGATGTGAGCTTTGAATTGAGCGGCTATCTGGCACCCAGCGTGGCGGCGCCGGCCAATGCACAGGCGGAGGTTGGCAATGCGCCGTGATGCCGCCGGCCTGCGTACCTGGTTGCTGGCCGGCATGGGAGGCTGGGCATTGCTGCTGTGGGCGGCCAGCCTGTTTGGCCTGGGCAGCCGCTTGGGCAGTGGTGATGTGGGCGCCAGCGCGGCGCCGCTGCCGCAGGTGCCCCAGGCACCGGCACCGGTGGTGCTGGACAATGCCGAAGCAATGGCACGGCCGTTGTTCGCCGGTGATCGGCGACCGCATCCGTTCTCCATCGGGCAGCCCGCTGAAACCGACAGCACCGGCAGCGTACGCCTGACCGGCGTGCTGATGACGCCCAGCCTGGAGATGGCGACGTTGACCACCGAGCAGGGCCAGTCGCTGCGCCTGCGGTTGGGCGCGGAACCTGAAAATGGCTGGCAGCTGTTGTCGTTGCAGCCGCGCGCTGCTGTGGTCAGCGGTCCTGCTGGGACGCTCAACCTGGAGTTGCAGGTCTACAGCGGCAACGGTGTCGCCCCGCAGTCGGGTATCCCCGGCGATGCGGCGGCCCCCCTCGGTGGCGGCACAGCCGGGGCGGCGCCACCGCCACCACCACCGCCGCCAGCAGATTCCCCCAGCGCCCGCGCTGCGGCGGCGGCC
>DAMCTY010000046.1:0-32707 GCA_032112995.1 Stenotrophomonas sp.
CGCAAGGGAGGAAGCGTTGTAGTGCCGAGCCATGCTCGGCAAGGGGGGTTTCCCTGCGAACAGCAACCCCTCCCCCAACCCTCCCCTTCGCTGCGCGAAAGGGAGGGCACAAACGCCAAATCCCCCAGATGCCTACAATAGGCACCGTTTTCAATCAGCCAACACTCATGTCCAAGCTCTCCAAAGCCAAGCGCGACAAGCGCAAGAAGCAGGCCCCGCGCCGTCCGTTTGCCCGCCTGAATGCCCAGCAGCAGGTGCAGAACCACGCCGTGCTGGTCAACGAAGAAGGCCAGGTGGTTGCTGCCATCGGCCTGCAGCGCAATGAATGGCTGCTGGCCATCGGTGGCCAGACCATGGGCAATGCCGACAACCCGGTGCCGATGCTGGCCATGCTCAAGCACCTGGCCAATGTGCAGGAGAAGGAAGGCCGCAAGGTCACCCTGGAATACTCCGCCGCCCTGCAGCAGATGATCGACGACCTGGCCGCCGACGAAGGCAAGACCGCCGACGACTACCTGGCCGGCCTGGTGGCCGAGTTCGAGGGTGTGGAAGGCGAAGAAGCCGTTGACGCCGCCGACGAGGCCGTCGCCATTGCCGAGGAAGTGCCCGAGGCCAGCGACGACCAGCCCAAGGCCTGAGCCACAGGCCAGCCGTGACGGTCTATATCGACGATGCGGTACACCCCTGGCGCGGCGAGCGCTGGGCGCATCTGATGGCCGACACCTTGCCCGAGCTGCATGCGCTGGCGCAGCAGCTCGGCTTCCCCCGCAGGGCGTTCCAGAACCGCCCCAGCGGCGTGCATTACGACGTACCCGCGCCACTGCGCGAACAGGCCATCGCACTGGGCGCGCAGCCGATATCGCGGCACAGCGATCGCGCCCTGGTACGCCGCGTGATCGCCAATGCGCGGGCGTTGTATCAGCCCTGATGAATGCGCCGTAGTGCCGAGCCATGCTCGGCAGAAGCGTTACCGGTGGAATCCTGCCGAGCATGGCTCGGCACTGCAGATTGACTTATCGGTACCGCCCCAGCCGAGCATGGCTCGGCTCTACCGTTGCTGTCGGCTTAGAACGGGTCGCTGCCCGGGCGCACTTCCACCCCCAGCAGGGAGCACAGCGCCAGCATGGCCTCGTCATCGCGGCTGAGCGCGATCCAGCCGGCATAGGCATCGCCACCGGTGTTCCAGTTCCACACCGAGTAGCCATGCTCACGCAGGCGGTCATAGGCGGTGCTCATCAGCGCCGGCACATCCAGATCGTCGGCAAAATCCTCGTCGTCCAGATCGCCGCCCCAATCGATGCGCAGGTTCCAGCGCGCGGCCATTTCTTCCAGCGCGGCGACGAAGGAGTCGGTGTCCTTCCAGTCCACGTAGAAGCCTGAACGCCAGTCGATGGCGTCCTTCAGGTCCCACAGCCACTGCTCGTCGCTGCCGTCCTCCTCGGCGCCGGCGCGGGCTTCACGCCAGGCATCGAACTGCTGCAGCGCGGCGTCCTCGTCGCCGGGGTTGATCAGCCACAGCAGGTTCCAGACCCGCGCGGGATGGTCGTCTTCGTCGAAGTCCGGCTGCAGTTCGTCAGAGTCTTCGTAATCGGCGCTGTTGTCGGGCATGGGGCGGTTTCCACTACAGGTTTGGCGCGCATTCTGCCGCCCGCGGCGTGACAGCGAAAGCCTCAGGCCGTCACAGCGGTTATCCTTGCGCCCCGAAGAGGGCCACGGTGGCCTTCAGTGAAACACTGATATGAGCGATACCCCTCCCGATCATCTGGCGGTCAACCCGCAGAGCCCGTTCCACAATGCCGAAGCACTGCAGCGCGGTGTCGGCGTGCGCTTCAACGGCATCGAGCGCGATGACGTCGAGGAATACTCGGTCAGCGAAGGCTGGATCCGCGTGCAGGCCGGCAAGGCCCGCGACCGCCGTGGCAACCCGATGACCCTGAAGATCAAGGGCGCGGTGGAACCGTATTTTCTTGAGTTGAAGAACGCGTAAGGGCTGACGGCCTGCCCTCACCCCAACCCCTCTCCCGTAAACGGGAGAGGGGCTCTGATCGCCGGCCGCCCTTGCGGCCCTGGCCTCAATCCCGCTGCCGGCTTTCCAGCAGGTCCAGGTTGCGGATCAGCTTGCGGGCGATCTCATCGGATACCTGGCCGCGCCGGGTCAGCCGGAACAATTCCTCACGCTCGGCATTCAAGCCGGCAGTGCGCAGGCTGCGATAGGCCTGCTCCATGCGCCTTACCTTTTCCGGGTCTTCGTCCGGGCTCTGCCCCTTTTCCAGGTTGCGCTGGTACAGCAGGCTGACCCGCGCCGCCGCGTCATTGAGCAGCTGCACCGCGCCGGTCGACTGCCCTTCCACCAGCTGCTGGCGCGCCTTTTCCACCGCTGCCAATGCCGCCTTGGACGAAGCCTTGCGGGCCAGATCCTCCTCGCGTCGGCTGCTGTCGTCCTTGGGCAGCTCCAGCCCCTTGAGCAGGCGTGGCAGCAACAGGCTGGCGGCGATCAACGAGACCAGGATCACCGCTGCCGCCAGGAAGATCACCAGATCGCGCGCCGGGAACGGCTCGCCACCGGGAATCATCAGCGGCAAGGTCAGCACGCCGGCCAGGGTGATGGCACCGCGCACGCCGGCCACCGACATCGCCAGCACCACCCGCCACGATGTCACCGTCTCCTTCTCGCCACGCATGCGGGCCTTGAGCAGGTTCCAGCGCAGCGACAACCACACGAACGCCAACCGCAGCGCGATCAGCATGCCGTTGATGGCCAGCACGTACACCAGCAGCCACCACGGGCTGTGGTGACCGGTGACGTTCATGGTCTCCACCGCGCGCTCGACGATGCCCGGCAACTGCTCGCCCAGCAGCACGAACATGATGCCGTTGAAGGTGAACTGCACCATGTTCCAGACCGCGTTGCGCTGCACGCGCATGCTGCCGCTGATGCGGCCGGTCAGCTCCACGTAGCTCATGGTGATGCCGGCCGCCACCGCCGCCAGAATGCCCGAGGCCTGCAGTTCTTCGGCCAGCAGGTAGGCGGCGAAGGGGATCAGCAGGTTGACCAGCAACGCCGCGCCCGGCTCCTCACCGAAGCCGCGCCACAGCCAACGCTGGAAGGTGGACACGCCCCAGGTCACCGCCACGCCGATCGCCAGGCCGGCAAAGGCCACCCACAGGAAGGTCAGCGAGGCCTGCGCGAGCGAGAACGTGCCGGTCATCACTGCCGCCACCGCAAAGCGGAAACAGACCAGGCCGGAGGCGTCGTTCAACAGCGACTCGCCTTCCAGGATGTGCATCAGCCGCTTGGGAATGGGCGCGCGCGAGGCAATCGCACTGACCGCCACCGGGTCGGTTGGCGAAATGATCGCCGCCAGCGCAAAGGCCACCGCCAGTGGCATGGCCGGAATCAACCAATGGATCAGCAGGCCCGCACCGACCACGGTGAACACCACCAGGCCGAAGGCCAGCTCAAGGATGGCGCCCTTGTCACGGAACAGGCCCTGCTTGGGAATGCGCCAGCCATCCAGGAACAGCAACGGTGGCAGGAACAGCAGGAAGAACATGTCCGGTTCCAGCGCGTGGCCGCGCTTGAAAACACCGGATATCAACGCGCCCAGACCAATCTGCACCAGCGGCAGTGGCAATGAAAACGGCAGGATCCGGACCAGATAGCCACTGGCGACAACGGCTACCAGCATCGCCAGGACGACTTCGATCGTATGCATGTGTGTTCCAGAAATCGGCGCGGGCATCAGCACCGCGCCACAGACCCGGAAAAACTAGCACAGCATGCGTGCGCTGCGGATGTTGAATGAATGCGCATAGGCCTCATGCCCAATGCGCATTCATCACCTCATCCATGCTGCTGCGAGCCGGCCGCCCCTCAGGCCGCGGCCTTCAGTGCCTGGTCGCCGTCGAAACGGTAGATGTCCATGGCCAGGAAGCCCATGTCGATGCCGGCATCGATGCGCTGTGCTCCCATGCCACCAGAGCCGGCCGCGCCCATGGCAAAGTACAGCGGCAGCAGGTGTTCATCGGTGGGATGGGCCTGCGCGGCGAATGGTGCCTGCCGGCGGTAGTCGAACAGCGCCGGCAGGTCATCGTCACGCAGTTTCTGCTCCATCCATTCGATGAACGGACGCACATACGGCGCCTCCTTGCCCTGCGCGTAGTTGTGCCAGTCGTGCAGGTTGTGGGTGATGCTGCCCGAGCCGATCAACAGCACGCCCTGCTCGCGCAGCGGCGCCAGTGCACGGCCGATCTCGAACTGGTGGCGTGGCCCCAGCATCGGCTGGATCGATACCTGCAGTACCGGGATGTCGGCCTGCGGGTACAGATAGCGCAGTGGCACCCAGGCGCCGTGGTCGAGACCGCGATCGGGATCGATCACCGGCCGCAGGCCGGCCTTGGCCAGCCGCGAGGCCACCTCCTGGGCCAGCACCGGTGCGCCCGGTGCCGGGTACTGCAGCTGGTACAGCTCCTCGGGAAAGCCACCGAAATCGTGGATGGTCTGCGGTTGCGGCGACGCGGACACCATTGGCGCCCGCCCCAGCCAATGTGCCGACGCCATCACGATGGCACGCGGACGTTGCAGGCCGGCGGCCAGTTCGGCCAGACGCGGACCGACCTGGCCCGGCTGCAACGCCGTCATCGGCGAACCATGCGAGATGTACAGGGACGGCAGCGGCGTGCTCATGGCAGGCTCCCAGTGGGAAGAAGACAGTGCACAGCTTATTGCGCGGGGTGTGGACAACAAATAATCTCGGCGTCAACGTTTTATTGCGGAAACGGAAACAATGGACACCATCGATGCCATGCGGGTGTTCGTCGCGGTGGTCGAGCGCAACGGCTTCAGCGCCGCAGCCGATGCCCTGGACCTGTCCACCGCCGCGGTGACCCGGCAGATCGCCGCGCTGGAGAAGCGGCTCTCGGCGCGACTGCTGAACCGCACCACGCGGCGGGTCAGCCCGACCAGCATCGGTGCGATGTATTACCAGCGCTGCTTGCAGTTGCTGGCCGAGTTCGATGCGCTGGAGGCCTCGGTGGGCGCGCAGGCACTGCAGCCTTCCGGACGGCTGCGGATCAATGCGCCGGTCAGTTATGGCATTGCCCGGCTGGCGCAGCTGCTGCCCGGCTACAGCGCGCTGTACCCGCAGGTGGAGCTGGACCTGCAGCTTTCCGATCGTCTGGTGGACATGGTCGAGGAAGGCTTCGACCTGGCCATCCGCATCACCCGCCAACCGGCCCCCAGCCTGATCGCACGGCGCCTGGCCCAGGCCCGCATCCTGTTGTGCGCGGCACCGGACTATCTGGCCCGCCGTGGCCAGCCGGCAAGCCCCGAGGCGCTGGTCGAGCACGATTGCCTGTCCTATACCTACCTGGCCGGCGGCGAAACCTGGAGCCTGCAGGGGCCGCAAGGCGAAGCAAGCGTGGCGCTGCAGCCACGCATGCGGGCCAACAACGGCGAAGTGCTGCGGGAGGCCGCCATCGCCGGCATGGGCATCATCAGCCAGCCGGATTTCATCGTCGACCAGGCATTGGCCGACGGCCGCCTGGTGGCAGTGCTGCCGGGCTGGGAAGCCGCCCCCATCGGCATCCACGCGGTCTATACCAGCCGCAGCCATCTGGCGCCCAAGGTGCGCAGCTTCATCGACTATCTGGCGCAACAGCTGGACAACGGCAACGAGGGCTCACTCTGAGCGGCGGCTGCGATCCAGTACGGTGAGGACCTCCTGCAACGGCATCGGCCGCCCCAGCAGGTAGCCCTGCACCTGGTCACAGCCGTGGGCGGCCAGCCAACGGTGCTGGCCATCGGTCTCCACACCTTCGGCAATCACCGATAGACCCATGCTGTGGCCCAGCGACAGCAGCGCGCGGCAGATGGCCGCGTTGCGCGGGTTGGTTTCCACGTCCTTGACGAACACCCGGTCGATCTTCAGCGAATCCAGCGGCAGGTGCTGCAGGTAGGACATGCTGGAGAACCCGGTACCGAAATCGTCCAGTGCCACGCCGATGCCATTGGCATGCAGATAGCCCAGGGTCTGCAGCGCCTGGGTCGGGTTGCGCATCAGCACGCTTTCGGTCAGCTCCATCTGCAGGGCACCCGGTTGCAGGCTGAACTCCTGCATCGCACGGCTGAAGTCACCCACCAGATCGCTGTTGAACAGCTGCACCGCCGAGACATTGACCGCGATCGGCAATTGTCCCCAACCTGCGCTTACCAGCTGCCGCTGTGCCCGCGCCGCGGCATGGATCACCCAGCGCCCCAGCGAGATGATCAGGCCGGTGTCTTCGCACAACTGGATGAAATCGGTCGGCGCGATATAGCTGCCATCGGCCTGCGGCCAGCGCAGCAATGCCTCCAGCGCGGCCGGGCTGCCATCGGCGGCATGCCGGATCGGCTGGAAGTGCAGCTCGAACTCGCCATGATCGATCGCCATGTGGATGCGGCCGGCCAACTGCAGCCGCTCGGTGTAATGCGCCGCCATGCCCGGTTCAAACCGCAGCAGGGTCGCCCCGCTCTCGCGGGCGGCATGGGCGGCCTGGGCGGCGCGGCCCAGGACCTGCTCGGCCAACTCGCCATCGGTTGGGCAACTGGCCACGCCTACCCGGGCTTCCAGCTGGTGCAGGGTGTCGCGGCCACGCACCGGCTCGGCCACCGCCGCCAACAAGGTATCCAGCACCAACTGCACATCGGCACTGCCCTGGATGGCCAGCACGAAATCCTCGGCCGGCTGGTGCGCCAGCATGCCGTAGCGGGCGGCCAGCCCGCCCAGCCGCACCGCCACCGCGCGCAGCACGTCCTCGCCGGCCTCGCGGCCCAGGGTGTCGGTGATCATCTGCAGGCCGCGCAGCTGCACATGCGCGATCGTGTAGCCGTTGTCACCGGCATCGAGCTTTTCGGCCAGGGCGCGCACGGTCAACAGGCCGGTACCGGCATGATGGCTGGCGCGGTAGGCCAGCTCGCTTTCATAGCGCAGACGCTGGCTGACGTCCTCGGCCAGCACCAAGCTGGCGTTGCGGCCGGCAAACTCAAGATTGGCGAAGTGGCTCTGCACCTGGAAGGCGGTGCCGTCCTTGCGCAGGTGGGTACTGATGTTGATCCCCTCCTGCTCACCGCGCAGCGCGCGTGCCACGCTCTGCCGCACTTCCGCCCATTCTTCCGGTGGGCGGATGTCCAGTATCGACATTGCCAGGAACTCATCACGGCTGTAACCGTACTGCGCTACCGCCGCCTGGTTGACCTCGATGAAGCGCAGGGTGACCAGGTCGAAGATCCAGAACGGCGCCGGGTTGCGGTCAAACACCAGGCGGAACTGGCGCTGCGCCTCCTGTGCACGTTCCTCCATCTGCACGCGCTCGCTGACGTCCACCACCACCCCTGCCAGGCGACGCGCCGAACCCTCGGTGCCCACCAGCTCACCACGCGCGGACAGCCAGCGCCACGAGCCATCGGGCAACTTCAGGCGATAAACGGCATTGAGCGCCCCACGGCCGGCCTGCGCCGACTCCAGCTTGTCCTTCAGCGAGGCGCGGTCGTCTTCATGCACCAACGCCAACAGCTGCTCCGGCGAGGCGCTGTTGCCCTTCAGGCCAAGCATCTGCCGGGTCAGCTCCGACCAGACCAGCCGCGGCGGCAGGCCCTGCACCGACCACGTCCCCACCTTGCCAACCTCGTAGGCCAATGCCAGTTCCGCATTCCCCGCGCGCAGTTCTTCGGCCAACCGCGCCTGATGTCTGGCGCTGCGGTCCACCGCGTACAACAGGAAGGCCAGGCCCAGCAGATAGATCAGATAGATGCCTATCGCCGCGTAAAGAAATACATACCAGCGCGCCATCACTTCCTGGTAGGACAGCGCGGTATAGAGGATCAGGGGGTAGTCCGGCGGCACACTGATCGCGGCAATGCGCAGCTGTCCATCGGACGGGCTGGTCACCACGCCCCCCGGAATCACCTCGGTGGAGGGCGGCACCATCACCATCGGCGTGGGCAACGTCCTGCCCACCAGGCGGCCCGGGTCGCGGCTGTGGGCCAGCAATTGCCCATAGCGGTTGCCGATCGAAGCCACGCCGTCGCGGCCCAGGTCCAGGCCGCTGACTACTTCCTGGAACGTGCCCAGTCTTACCCGTGCCAGCAACCACTGGTCTGGCTGCACCGGCAAGGCCGTGCGCACCGTCCAGTGCCCGCCGGGCAGTTCTTCCAGCGCACCGACGTAAAGCTCACCGCTGAGCACCCGGTTCTGGGTGGTGACCCATTCCGGCAGGGTCGGGTCGCCGCGTCCGGACGACAGGGGCCGCCCGCGGCCATCGACCAGGGTGATCGATACCAGGTCGTGATTGCGCTCAAGTACACCGCGGATGCTGGCTTCGAACAATGCCGGGGCCTGTTCGGGCACCCGCGCGAACAGCTCGCGGCCATCGTTGGCGGTACCGCGCAGGGCGCGTTCCATGGTGATCAACTGCGCCCGCAACAGGCGGTCGCTGCCACTGGCCATCGCAATGCTCTGCCGCTGCGCCGCCTGCAGGCGGGTGTTGCGGTCGTTCCACAGCATCGACGCCAGCGCCACCGCCAGCAGTACCGCCACCAGCACGCCGGCAACGGCGATCACCCGCACCGGATGGGCAGGCGTCCGGGTCACCGGAACTTCCGGAGCAGCGGTGGGCGACGATCAGTGTTCACGGTTGTTGATCCAGCTACTACTTCGGCAACAAGGGTGTCGCCGGCTGGGGACCGACGACGACATCACGCAAACGTGGCACCCCCGCGCTGCCAACGCCTCCCCAGACGTCACCTGCAGCGGGTTGCCTGCAAGCATGCAGCACAATGGCCTCTGCCGTGAAGAGTTCGTGATAAAAAAAATGGCACCGGCACAAGCGGACACGCAGAGCAAGTGCCAGAATCGGTATCTGCCACAGCATCGGCACGGGTCTAGACTTGGCGACCTGACTCTTTACCTGGAAATTGCCATGGCTTTGCAACGTTCCCTGCTGATGCTCGCAATCGGCGCCGCGGTCGCGCTGAGCGGTTGCGACAAGGACGGCGCGGCGCCCGCTGCCGCCAACGCACCCGAAACGCCCGCCCAGGCCGCTGCCAAGGCGCAACTGGGCAGCTTTGGCTTCGATGCCAGTGGCATGGACCGCAACGTCGCTGCCGGTGACAACTTCTTCGACTTTGCCAATGGTGGCTGGGTACAGCGCACCGAAATCCCGGCTGACCGCTCCAGCTATGGCAGCTTCAACGTCATCGCCGAGAAGACCCTGGCCGACACCCGCGCGATCATGGAGGAAGCCGGCACGTCCGATGCCGTCGACGTCCGCCGGATTGGTGACTATTACGCGGCGTTCATGGATGAAGCGGGCATCGAGGCCCGCGGCGTGGCACCGGTTCAGCCGCAGCTGCAGGCCATTGCCGGCATCGCCGACAAGCAGGCACTGGCACGCACCCTGGGCACCACCCTGCGCGCCGACGTGGACCTGCTGAACGCCACCAACTTCTACACCCCGCACCTGTTCGGCGTCTGGGTTTCGGTGGACCTGCTGCAGCCTGACCGCAATGCGCCCTACCTGGTGCAGGGCGGCCTGGGCATGCCGGACCGCGATTTCTACCTCCAGGACGGCCGCATGGCCGAGCTGCGCACCGCCTACCAGGCCTATGTCGCCAAGCTGCTGGAGCTGTCCGGTGACAAGGATGCCGCCGCCAAGGCCGAGCGCATCATCGCCCTGGAGACCAAGATCGCCCGCGCCCATGCCACCCAGGAAGAGACCAACGACGTGCAGAAGGGCGCCAACGCCTGGAAGCAGGCGGACCTGGCAGGCAAGGCACCGGGCATGGACTGGAACGCCTTCCTCGATGGCGCCAACCTGGGGGCGCAGCAGGATTTCATCGTCTGGCAGCCCAAGGCCGTCGCCGGCCTGTCCAAGCTGGTCGCCAGCGAGCCGCTGGAGGTGTGGAAGGACTACATGACCTTCCACGCCCTGGATGAGGCCGCCGCCTATCTGCCCAAGGCCTTCGCCGATGCCAGCTTCGCCTTCCACGGCACCACGATGAGCGGCACCCCGCAGCAGAGCGAGCGCTGGAAGCGCGCCGTTGCCGATACCAACACCGCGGTTGGCGAAGCGGTTGGCAAGATCTATGTTGAACGCCACTTCGACGCCACCACCAAGGCGCGCGCCGACGAGATGGCCAGGAACATCATCGCGGCCTTCGCCAAGCGCATCGATGCGCTGGAATGGATGTCGCCGGAGACCAAGGCGCACGCCAAGGCCAAGGTTGCCGGGCTCAAGGTGGACATGGGTTACCCCAGCACCTGGCGTGACTACAGCGCGCTGGAAGTAAAGCGCGACGATGCATTGGGCAATGCCCAGCGCGCGTCGCTGTTCGAGTACCAGCGCAACATCGCCAAGCTCGGCAAGCCGGTGGACCACAGCGAATGGGCGATGCTGCCGCAGACCATCAATGCGATGAACGTGCCGCTGGAGAACCGCCTGGTCTTCCCGGCGGCCATCCTGCAGCCGCCGTTCTTCGACGGTGCGGCTGACGATGCGATCAACTACGGCGCCATCGGTGCGGTGATCGGCCACGAAATCAGCCACGGCTTCGACAATGCCGGTGCGCTGTTCGACGAAACCGGCAAGCTGCACAACTGGTGGACACCAAACGACCTGAAGCAGTTCAACGCCGCCGGCAATGCGCTGGCGATGCAGTTCGACAGCTATGAGCCGTTCCCCGGCGTACACGTCAACGGCCGCCTGACCCTGGGCGAGAACATCGCCGACGTCGCCGGCCTCGGCACCGCCTACGACGCCTACCGGCTGTCCTTGCAGGGCAAGCAGGAGCAGACGCTGGAAGGTTTCACCCCGGACCAGCGCTTCTTCCTCGGGTTTGCGCAGGCCTGGCGCAGCAAGGCGCGTGAGCAGGCGCTGCGCAATTCGCTGCTGACCAATGTGCACGCGCCGGGCCAGTTCCGCGCCTTGACGGTGCGCAACATCGACGCCTGGTATCCGGCGTTCGAGGTCAAGGATGGGCAGAAGCTGTACCTGGCACCGGAGAAGCGGGTCAAGGTCTGGTAACAGGGCCGGGTGTGGAAAAGCTATGCCCCCTCCCTTTGGCCGCGGCCAAGGGGAGGGCTGGGGAGGGGTGCTTTTGGCGTTTGCTGGTAACGCCCCTGCCGAGCATGGCTCGGCACTACAACGCTCCCTCCCTTTGGCCGCAGGCCGAGGGGAGGACTGAGGAGGGGTCGCTTTAGGCGCTGGCTGGTAACGCCCCTGCCGAGCATGGCTCGGCACTACCGCAGGTCAGGGCCAATGCGCCAGCAGTGCCGGGTCCTGCCCCACCCGCTTGCAGGCCCGCGTCGAAATGCCATCGTTCAAGGCGATCCGGAACAAGGGCGCGACACTGCGCAGCACGCGCGCGGCCACCACCGACTGCAACTGCTGGCCACGGCTGCGCCCCAGCAACTGCACCGCCCAGTCCGGCAGCAAGGCGGCACCGGCAGCCAGGAACACATCCCGCGACACCCCCGGCAGGGGCACCGGCAGGCGTACCTCGCTGAGCACCTCCAATACCTCGCGTGAGCGCGCATCCATGCACAGCTGCGGTTGCTGATCCTGGAAATAGGCCTGCACCTGCGCCTCGCTGGCAGGCACATCGCGCGCACCCAGCGCTTCGGCCACGCGGCGGTACTCAGCGTAGTAGCGGTCGGCAATGGCTACCGGCACCTCACGGCAATAGCGCCGGCAGCCCTCCAGAAAGCCATAGGCCTCGGTGACATGCACCCAGGTAAGCAGCTGCGGATCATCGGCGGCATAGGCACGGCCGTCCGGCAGCGTGCCCACCACCTGGGCATGAATGCGGCGTACCCGCGCCACCAGCTTGTCCACCTCCGCCGCCGGCGCATAGCTGGTGCCGGCCACGAAACTGGTGGTGCGGCGCAGGCGGCCGACCAGATCCTCACGGAAATTGGAATGGTCGTAGACGCCGGCCAACGCGCGCGGGTGCAGCAACTGCAGCATCAAGGCACACAGGCCACCGGCGAGCATGCCCGGGAACTCCGAATGAATACGCCAGGTAACACTGTCCGGGCCGAACCAACCCGGATCGCCCAGGGGCGCGTCGTAGGCGACGCCGCTCTGGTCACGTGGAAAGGCATCCAGCACCCAACGGCGGATCTGGGCGGTGGCGGCGGAAGAAACGGGTCTGAACAGGGACGACATGGCGCCTATCCTAGCGGCAGTGCTGCGCAACTGAGCCCTGTCAGGCCCCTGCCTGACTCCGCTGGCGTTCATCCAACGGCACCTGGGCCGGGCTTGTGCATATGCAACATGTTTTTGCTGCAGACCCCTGAACTTCCGCAACCTGCATGATGCTGCGGCGCAAAACCACGCTGCCTGCAGCGTACCTGCAAGCGCGGTGCACGGCCCTTCTTCGCAACTCCCCCATTGCCAAGCACGGTGAAAGTGCTAGAACTTGAGTCGCCTGACCGTTCCACGCTGCATCCGTCGCTCGTTCCAGATAGTTACTGCAAGGAGCTCAACATGATCGCGTTGTTCAAAGGTTTAGGGTTGTTGCTGGAAGACAACGAGCTGTACCACAGCCCGTTTGAAAAGCAGGTTGACCACTGGAAAAAGCTGAGCGACCAGCAGATACGTGAAGAAGTAAGCCTGTTGGCCAAGGCCAAGTGCCAATGGCTGATTGCCTCGATCGTGCTTTGGCAGGCCTCATCGCTGCTGATCCTTGGGCTGATCACCAACTACCTGTGGCGTGATGATTTCCATATCACCTTTACCCGGGTAGTGATCGTGGTCGGCTCCTGGGTCTCGATCCTGTTCGTGATCTGGTTCATGGCCAACATGTTCGACCGCACCGCCGGTTTCGAGCGTTGGATGAAGGCGTTCAACAGCCGCGCGCGCATCAGCTCCGACGCTGACAGTGTGGACGAAGTGGCCGAAGCGCTGGAGATGGCCAAGCACTATCCGGAAGTGCTGGACTACAAGCAGGCGGTCACCGCCAACCGCGAACTGCGCCACGAAGACATCCGCATCATGCGCGAGCTGGGCCGCATGCGGCAGCACTCGATGCTGGTCGGTGAACTGAACCACATTGGCGACGATGGGCTGCGTCTGCAACCTGCGTTCTGACGTCACATCCCCTTGTTGCTCCTCATCGCCGCGCTCTGTCGCGGCGATCTTTTTTTGCGCCATTGCGAAGCTGGAGCCCACTCCCGCAAAGGGAAAGCCACGTAGCCCAGGTAAGCGCAGCGCACCCGGGAAACGAGGACTTACCGGCCTGGCAATGCCCGGCGACTACGGGTTGCCCCGGGTGCGCTGCGCTTACCCGGGCTACGTGGCGCGTGAGACCGCGACACGCTTGCTGCTACGGGCCAAGCTGCTGCGCAACGAAGACTGGCTGACGATGCTCTGCGACTACGGATTGTCCCGGGTGCGCTGCGCTTACCCGGGCTACGTGGCGCGCGAGACCGCAATACGCCTACTGCCACAGGCCGACCTGTTGCGCAACGAAGACTGGCTGACGATGCTCTGCGACTACGGGTTGCCCCGGGTGCGCTGCGCTTACCCGGGCTACGTGGCGCGTGAGACCGCGACACGCTTGCTGCCATCGGCCAACCAGCTGCGCAATGAAGACTCGCTGGCGATGCTTGCGACTACGGGTTGTCCCGGGTGCGCTGCGCTTACCCGGGCTACGTGGCGCGTGAGACCGCAACACGCCTGCTGCTACGGGCCAAGCTGCTGCGCAACGAAGACTGGCTGACGATGCTCTGCGACTACGCGCTGCCCCGGGTGCGCTGCGCTTACCCGGGCTACGCGGCGCGAGACCAGAACGCGTCTGTTATTGCAGGCTGACCTGCTGCGCGTAGCCGGCCGGCAAGCCCTGCAACTGGCGGGTGGCGCCCACCACCACAACAAAATCACCCAAGGCTTCGCGGCGACACACCTGGGCGTCGTCCGCGCCACTGCAGTGCTCGCGATACAGCAGATAGCTGCAGCGGCCGGTGTCACTCTGCAGGCACTGGAAACGGCTGACGTCGTTGACCACGGTGGTGCGGCTTAGCAGGCTGTGCTCACCACTGATGCGGGTGATCGAGGTCTGCCCGGGGGATTCATGTATGCCCAGCATCGACAGCAGGCTGCCGAGCAGAACGGTGAGGTAATGCATGGCGATTCTCCGGCGGACGGGGCGGCATCACATGCCGCGGAAAAGACTCATGAAGGGTTGGCTGACCACCAGCGTCTCGGCACGCTGCTTGAGCCGCAGCACGCCGCGGCCGCTGTCATCGCGACTGACCGCCGCCACCGCCTTCATGTTGACGATGGTGCCGCGGTGGATCTGGCGAAAGTTATTGGTATCCAGCGCCGCGCCGAGCTCGCGCAGCGAACTGCGCAGCAACAACTCTTCCTCGGCGGTGACCACCACGGTGTATTTGCTGTCGGCGCGGAAGTACAGCACCTCGTCCAGCATCACCAGGCGCGTTTCGCGACCATTGCTGGCGGTGATCCAGGCCAGCGGCGGTGCCGCAACAGCGGCGGACGGCTGCCGCGCCAGTTGCTGCAGCAGCCGCTCCAGCAAGGCCGGGTCCGGCCCGCCACTCTGGCGGCGGGCCAGCACGCGTTGACGGGTGGCCAACAGGCGCTCATCGCTGACCGGTTTGAGCAGGTAATCCACCGCGCCCTGCTCGAATGCACTGATCGCGTACTGGTCATAGGCGGTGACGAAGACCACCTCGGTCTGCGGGCTGAGCTGCTGCAGGGCGCGGGCAACATCCAGGCCGGTGATGCCGGGCATGCGGATATCCAGGAAGGCCAGGTCGGGCTTGTGGGTATCCAGTGCCTCCAGCGCGGCGGCACCGTCCTCGCATTCGGCAACGATGCGCAGCTCCGGCCACAGCCGCTGCAACTGGTCCAGCAAGGCCTGGCGCAGCAGCGACTCGTCTTCGGCGATCAGCGCATCAAGGTGCATGGGGCAGCTCCGGTATCGCAACGGCACTGCGCTCGGGGGCAGGCACGGGCGGCACGCTGGCCGGCGCAGCAGTGGCTGTCGCCGCAGCCGCGCGCCGTGGCAGGCTGATGGTGGCGGCCATGCCGCTTGGGAAATTGGATACCAGCGCCAGCGTGGCCTGCTCGCCGCAGCTCAGGCGCAGCCGTTCGCGCAGGTTCTTCAGGCCGATGCCGGTGCCGCTGTTGTCGGTGCTGATGCCCTGGCCATCATCGGCGACGGTAATGGTCAGCTGGCCGTCCAGTTCGCGTGCCAGGATCCAAACCGTGCCGCCGCCGCTCTTGGGCTCCAGGCCGTGCTTGATCGCATTCTCCACCAGCGTCTGCAGCGACATCGATGGCAGGCTGATGCCGTGCAGGGCTTCAGGCACGTCGATCTGCAGGCTGAGCCGTGAGCCCATGCGGATGCGCAGGATCTCCAGATAGGCCTGCACCCGTTCCAGCTCCTGCCCCAGCGTGGACACCGATTGGTCGATGCCCGGCAGCGAACTGCGCAGGTACTGGATCAAGTGGCCCAGCATCTGTTCGGCACGGGCCGGGTCGCTGCGGGTCAGCACCTGTGCATTGGCCAAGGTGTTGTAGAGAAAATGCGGCTCCACCTGCGCATGCAGCAGGTTCAGCCGGGCCACGCTGAGCTCCTTCTCCGCCTCGGTGCGTGCGGCGTGCTCGCGTTCCTCGCGGCGCTGCTGCGCCACCTTGCCACTGAGGGCATGGGTGACAGCCTCGGCGTTTTCGTAATTGCTGCCTTCGTCCAACAGCAGCAGGTCCACCCAGGCACCGGCATCGGGTTCGAAGAACAGGGTGACGCTGCTGGTGTCGGTACCGGGGATGACCCGGGCGGTGATCTGGTTGTGCTTGATGGCCAGCCGCGCCATCGGGTTCCAGCGTGACGGCGGGCGCTCGCCATAAGGGTCGGCTCGGCGCTGGGTGGCACGCAGCTGCAGCGTGCCGACCGAACGCTCCAGCTGCTCGATGCGTGGCATCTGCCCGATCACCTGTTCCAGCAGGGCGAAGGCGGTGGGCGCATCCAGCGGCAGTTCCACCTGGCGGCGGTGGCGATTGGCCAGGGTCTGCGAATCCAGGCGGTCGGCGATCAGGGTGAGCCGGCGGATATGGCTGGCCACCGAGGTAAGGGCAAACACCATCAAGGCCATCGCCGCGAGGCCGAAGATCCAGCCCGGCGACTCGTCCATGCCACTGAACAGGCCACTCCACAGGAATGCCGCCGCCAGGATCGTCAGCGCCCAGGCAGCGAGGATGCGGAAACCGAGAAACAGGCTGGCGAACATTGGGGCAGTCACCGAAGGGAATGGAGGTGAGCATAGGCGTCGCCCGGCGAGCCGCAAGCGCGCTGCGACGAAACCCGGAAAACGGCGATCAAACCCGGATTGGCAGGAGTGGAATAACGACCCTCCGGTAGTGCCGAGCCATGCTCGGCAGGGGCCCTACCGGGAATGGCTTGGCATTGGCGGATGGCTTGGAAAGCCACTGCCGAGCATGGCTCGGCACTACGGATGGCTTGGAAAGCTTCTGCCGAGCATGGCTCGGCACTACATTACCAATCGGCACTACGGATGGCTTGGAAGGCCTCTGCCGAGCATGGCTCGGCACTACATCACCAGTTGGTTGGCAGTGCCCAGCGGGCTACGCCGTCGCCGCACAGACCGACCAGGGCGCCACCCTCCGGTGCCCAATGCAGCTGGCGCAGATCCCAACAGGCCGCCCGGCTGGGGTTCAAGTTCAGCGACTGGCCGGTCTGCAGGTTCCACACCACCAGCACCGGATCGCCGCCGTTGTTGCTGCCCAAGACCAGCAGGCGACCGTCCGCCGACGCGGTGGCAGCATTCAAGGATTGCCGGCCAGGCAGCGCCAGTGAGTGCCGCACTTGGCCGCTGGCGACATCAACCACATGCATGCCCGGGTCGCGGCGCGATCCCTCCATCAAGACAAAGCCAACCGCGATCCAACCACCGGCCGCCGACCCTATCGGCGGCGGCACCCATTGCGCCATGCCGGCATCGTCCTGCTTGTCGGCCTGGCCAAACCGGCGCGGCAACGCCAGCACCCGACTGACCCGACCGGTGCCGGCATCCAGTTCGGTCAGCCCGGCCGGGTCTTCGATCCAGAAACCCTGCCCGGCGCCGTCCCAGCCCACCGGCTTGACCCGGCTATTGCCGGGATAGCCATCCACCACGCCCTGGCGCGGCGCATCGAAACGCTGGGCATACACCCAGGCCTGGCCATCGGCCGCTGGCGTTGCCTGCGGCTGCAGCACACGCAGCACATCGCGAATGCCGCCCTGCCCGTTCAGCGCATGATCGTAGGGCACCGGCCTGCCCTGTGCATCCCAGCTCCATTTCCAGCCACCACTGATTGGCTGGCGCACATCGGCGGCCCAGCGCAGCGGGTGGATGACCGTAGCGGACTGGTCCACGCTGTAAACGACAATCTGCTGCTGCAGCGCCAGCCATGCGTTGCGGCCCTGCGGGTCCACGCTCAAACCCGCGCGGCCCGCATCGCCGTTGGCCTGCCACAGCCGCTGTGGCGTGTCGCCCATGCCTGGTGCCCAGCGCCATAGCGCATCCGGGTAGGCACTGAGCAACAACACGCTGCCATCGGCCAAGGGCCGCATGTCGTAGTACTGGCCGCTTTCGCTGCGCAACAGCCGTTGCGCCGGCGTCGTGTCCTTGCCGCTGCCGGGCGTGCTCAAGCGCGGCTCGACAATCCGCGGATTGGCTGGCAATGGCGGCAGCCAGTCCGCTGCGCCCACGCCGATCTGTGTTGCGGCGCCGGGCAGCTTGCGCACGGCGTCATGGACAGGCCTGAACACCGCTTCCGGTACGCCGCGACGGCTCAGGCGTGGCGAGGGACCGCCCCCCATCACGTTGAATCCGCGCAGCTGATCAACAATGCCACCGTCCGGGTTGGGCCAATCATCCGTACGGCTCAGCGTAATCACCGTGGCGGGCCTGCCCAGAGCCGCGTCCACCTGCATCACCCGCACCTCGATCGTGCTGCTGGCCCGGCCCAGCAGGCCGTGCTTCTGCCTGGCACTGGCCTGCCAACTGGCAAACTCAACCCGCAATTCCTCCATCCTGTCGCTCAGCGCATCCACGCTGGGATCGCGCAGCAGGCGCTCCTCACGCAAGGGCAGTTCGTCCTCCAACAAGGCCCCCTGCTCCACCGCCTCGCGCAGCTTGGGCATGCGGTAGCGGCGGATGAACTCGGCCTTCAATTCCGGATGGCGGGCGATCAGCACATTGCCCCAGCCGTGGTCCATATAGGCCACGCGGGTACGTTGCACGGGGGCATTGAAGCTGCCCAGCGGAGCCAGACTGGCCTGCACCACCGGCAGCACCTGTTCGAACGGCAACGACACCAGCAGCTCCACCTGGCCGAGCGCGCGTTGGTTCTTGGCCAGCAATGGCGCCTGCAGCGCCGAAGGCAGGCCCTTTTCCGCCTCCTGCTGTGCCGGTGGCAGCAGCTGCCAGTTGGGCGGCAGCGGCGTGGCGATGGCCGCTAACGGCGGCATCATGATCGCCAGGCACAGGATTGCGCGGCAGGCGCGGAAAGTTGTCATGGGTCGTCCTTGGGGGCCATGCAGGGATTCTGCGGGCACCCTGTGTATTTGGGGTGCCGGGAGCCTCACCGCAAGCCGGGCCCTTGCGCTAGCGGGCGAGCGAGCGAGATGTAGTGCCGAGCCATGCTCGGCATGGGGCATCACCGGTAGCGCCACAAGCGCAACGTGGTTGTGCTGGACACAGGAGCTGCCCTCACCCCAACCCCCGCTCCGCGCCCCGGCCCTTGCGCTGGCGCAAGAGCGTTCGAATGGCCGCGAACCTTTGGTTCGCAAGCAGCCCTTCTCACCCCGCGAGCGGGAGAGGGGCTCAGCCCCCTCCCTTTGGCCGCAGGCCAAGGGGAGGGTTGGGGAGGGGTGCTTTTGGCTTGGCTGCGCAAAGCTGCCCTCACCCCAACCCCCGCTCCGCGCCCCGGCCCCTGCTCTGGCGCAAGGGCGTTCGAATGGCTGCGGACCTTTGGTTCGCAAGCAGCCCTTCTCACCCCGCGAGCGAGAGAGGGGCTCAGCCCCCTCCCTTTGGCCGCAGGCCAAGGGGAGGGTTGGGGAGGGGTGCTTTTGGCTTGGCTGCGCAAAGCTGCCCTCACCCCAACCCCCGCTCCGCGCCCCGGCCCCTGCTCTGGCGCAAGGGCGTTCGAATGGCTGCGGACCTTTGGTTCGCAAGCAGCCCTTCTCACCCCGCAGGCGGGAGAAGAGCTTCAAGGCCTTCAGGACTTACTTGCGCTCTGCAGCGCTCGCATCACGGGTGGCGCGGAAGCTTTCTTCCGGGCTCCAGTTCGGCCAATCGCGCGAATTGGCCAGCTTCTCGCCCAGGGTATAGAGCACTTCCAGGTCGCGCGCGGCACCGGCGAAGGTCCAGTCCGGCTGCCACTCGTCACCCTGCTGGTGATAGCGCTTGGCGGTGTATTCGTCAGAGGCCTTCTTGCCCGCCTCCACACCACCATCGATCCAGTCCTGCCCTGCGCCATAGGACAGCGCCGGCACGCCACGCTTGGCGAACGGGAAGTGATCGGAGCGGAAGAACAGGCCGGCTTCCGGCTTGGTATCCGGGGTGTAGCGGATGTCCCAACCCTTGGCCACGTCCTTGAGCTGATCCAGCAGTTCCACCTTGGCCGAGCCATAGATGCCGAAATCACGCGACGGGCTGTACGGCGACATGCCGTCCATGTTGATCACCGCAACCGTCTTGGCCAGCGGATACAGCGGATTGCTGGCGTAGTACTCCGAGCCCAGCAAACCCTTTTCCTCGGCGGTCACCGCCAGGAACACCACCGAGCGCTGCGGCTTGGGCTGGGTGGCAAACCCACGTGCCAGCTCGACCAGCGCGGCAGTGCCGGAGGCATTGTCCATCGCGCCGTTGAAGATACGGTCGCCGCGTGCATCCGGCTCACCCACGCCGATATGGTCCCAATGGCCAGAATAGATGATGGTTTCGTCCGGATGGGTGCTGCCTTCCAGGCGCGCGACCACGTTGTGCGAAGTGATCACCTCGGTCTTGACCTGGTAGTTGGCCGAGAAGGTTTCGCCCTTCAGCTCCACCGGCTGGAAGTCGCGCGACTGCGCCTGCTTCTTCAGGGTTTCGAAATCCAGACCAGCGCGCTTGAACAGATCGACCGCCAGGTCGCGCTGGATCCAGCCTTCCAGCGCCGGATGCGCCTCGGCCGGGTTCTGCCGGACCACGTCGAACATGGTGTTGGTATTGGAACCGGCCACGGTCGCCCAGCCATAGGAGGCCGGGGCGGTCTCATGCACGATCAGCACGCCGGCCGCGCCCTGGCGTGCACCTTCCTCGTACTTGTAGGTCCAGCGGCCGTAATAGGTCATGCCCTTGCCGTCGAAATCACCGGCGCCGGTCTCGAAATCCGGGTCGTTGATCAGCACCACGGCAATCTTGCCCTTCAGGTCCACGCCCTTGAAGTCGTCCCAGTTGCGCTCCGGCGCCTTGACGCCATAGCCCAGGAACACCAGCGGTGCGTTGCGGATATCCACAGCGCTGGCACCGTTCATGGCGGCACGCACGGCGATTTCCTGGCCCTGGCTCAGGGTCTGCGGCTTGCCCTGGCTGCTCAGCGACAACACCGGCTTGCCGACGATATCCCCCTTGAGCAGCGGCACGGCCTGGGTCCACAGACGCTGGCCGTCCTTCAGGTCACCGCCGGGCTGCATGCCGGCGTCGGCAAACTGCTTGCTGAGGAAGGCAATGGTCTTGTCCTCGCCTGCGGTCGCCGGCGAGCGGCCTTCGTAGGCATCGGAGGACAGCTCCTTGACGTCGGCCGAGATGCGCGCGCCGTCGAACTTGGGCGGGGCGGCCATCAAGGCGGTGGACACGGACATCGCCAACAGGCTGATAACGACTCGTTTCACGCGGGTACTCCAGTGGTAAGGCAACCCGGCGAGTGTAGCCAGAGCCGTCCAGCAGCGTGCAGTGTCGTTGTGCACGGTCGTGCCCCGGGGCCGCAGAGATTGCGCGCACCGTCCCTGCTGCAGGCGTTGCCCGGCCCCGCTTCACCCGCCAGGCAGACGCTGCACTTAAGACGCCGCAGCAGCGCGCGCCAACAGGCTTTCACGTTCACGGGCATTGCCGCTGAGCGCTGCCGCCTGACTGAACGCAACCGCCGCCTCCTCATGCCGGCCGAGCCGTGCCAGCAGATCACCGCGTACCGCATGCAGCGGCACATAGCCCTGCAGCTGCGGTGCATCCAGCAACTGCTGCAACAAGGCCCATGCCGCCTCCGCGCCCTGCGCCTGGGCGATGGCAACCACCCGGTTGAGCTCCACCACCGGCGATGGCAGCACCTGCGCCAAGCGTTCGTACAAGGCCGCGATGGCCGACCAGTCGGTGAGCTCGGCGCGGCGCGCACGTGCATGGCAGGCCGCAATGGCTGCCTGCAGCACGTAGGGATCAGCGCCCCCGCCCAAGGCCTGCGCCTGTTCGAGCAGGGCCTGGCCCCGTGCGATCTGCAGCCAGTCCCAGCGGGTGCGATCCTGGTCCAGCAGCAGTATCGCCGCACCGTCCGCGCCCACCCGTGCGCGCAGCCGCGAGGCCTGCAGTTCCATCAGCGCCAGCAGTCCGACTACCGGCACCGCCGTGGGCATCAGCCCGCTCAGGACCCTGCCCAGCCGCAGCGCTTCCTCGCACAGTGCCGGGCGCGTCCAATCCTCGCCGGCACTGGCAGCGTAGCCTTCGTTGAATACCAGGTAGATCACCTCCAGCACCGCCTGCAGCCGCAGTGGCAACGCCTGCCGGCGCGGCACTTCGAACGGCACCCTGCGTTCGGCCAGCAGGCGTTTGGCGCGGACGATGCGCTGGGCAATGGTGGGCTCGGGCAGCAGATAGGCACGGGCAATCTCGTGCGTGCTCAGGCCGCACAGCAGGCGCAGGGTCAAGGCGACGCGGGCATCGGCAGGCAGTTCCGGATGACAGGCAACGAACACCAGCCGCAGCAGGTCATCGCCGATGTCATCCAGCTGCTCGGAAGGATCCACACCCATGGCGCAATCCTGCTGTTCGTCGATGACCTGCACCTGCCGCTGCGCATGCAGGCGCCGTTGCCGCAGCCGGTCGATGGCACGGCGTTGGGCGGTGGCCATCAACCAGGCAGCGGGATTGTCGGGGATGCCCTGCCGGGGCCAGTGCTCCAGTGCAGCGACCAGGGCGTCCTGGGCCAGTTCCTCGGCACTGTCCAGCTCGCCCAGCATGCGCGCCAGGCGAGCGATCAGCCGTGGCGATTCCATCCGCCACAGGGTATCCAATAGTTGCTGCAGGTCAGCGTCGGCCATAGCGCGTGATCAAAACACCGCGCTGCCCGCGCCGCAAGCAACGCGCGGACTCCACAGGAGCCGTGCCAGCGGCCAATCCCGAGCCGCCTTGAGCAGCGCTGCCCGCATTGCCAGGCACTTACTGCCCGGCCAGCGGATGCACCCGGAACGGGCTCACGCCGCCACAAATGTCTTGAATCCACCCCAGAACATGCGCTTGCCATCGAACGGCACGGTCTTGGCATCCATGCCGGCCAAGCGCGGATCGGCCATGGCCTTGGCATTGACCCGGTCGCGGTGTGCACGTGAGCGGTAGAGGATGTAGGCGAAGATCACCACTTCATCCGGCTTGAGCTTGACGGCCTGCGGGAACGAGGTGTGTTTGCCCGGTTTGACGTCATCGGCTACCGCCTCCATGTAGGCCAGCGCACCATGCTCTTTCCACACCTTGGCCCCCAACCGGGCCATGCGCCGGTACTCGGCCAGCCGTGCCTGCGGCACCGGCACTACGAAACCATCGACGTAACTCATTGTTGTGTCCTCCACATAGCAATGGGCGACAGCGGCGACCGCGTGGGTTCGCGGCCGCCTGCCGATCAGCTGGGTTCGCCGTCCATATGGGCGATTTCCCACAAGTGGCCGTCCAGGTCCTGGAAGCCCCGCTGGTACATGAAACCGTAGTCGCGTGCCGGCATGGGCTCAGTACCGCCTGCCGCCAAGGCCTTGTCGACCAGGCCGTCGACCGCCTTGCGGCTGTCCGCCGACAGGCAGGTGATCACCTCGGTCTGGCGGCGTGCATCGCAGAGCGGCTGGGGGGTGAACGTCTGGAAGAACGGCTCCACCAGCAGCATCACGAAGATGCTCTCGCTGATGACCATGCAGGCGGCATTTTCATCGGTGAACTGCGGGTTGAAGCTGTAACCGAGCGCAGCGAAGAACGCCTTGGAAGCGTCCAGGTCACGCACCGGCAGGTTGACGAAGATCATCTGCGGATTGCCCACGCTTCAGCCCTCCGCCGGCATCGGCTTCATGCAGTTGACCATCCACGGCTTGCCGTAGCGGTCCACCAGCATGCCCCAGCGATGGGCCCAGAAGGTTTCAGCCAGCGCCATCTGGATGCTGCCGCCCTCGGCAAGCGCGGCAAATACGCGCTCGGCTTCCTCGATGCTGTCCACGTCCACATTGATGGTGGTGGCGCTGCCATCTCCTGGCTGCGGGCCGTCCGCCGCCATCAGCACCGCGCCGCCCGCCTCCACCTGGCAATGCGCGACCTGCTCGGGCTGCGGCATGAAGCCGCCGCACCCTTCCGCATCCATCCCGGCACTGGGCGGCATGTCGCCATAGGTCATCTCCGAGACCACGCTGCCACCCAAGGCCTTGGCGTAGAACGCCATCGCTTCATGGGTCTGGCCGTTGAAGCCCAAAAACGGAATCAGTTTCATCGTCTTGCTCCTGCCTGGTGTGAGAGTCAGTTGTTGCGATCGATCTGCTCGCGCAGACGTTGCTCCTGCGCCTGCAATTCCGGGGTGAAGGCGTCGCCGAAATCCTCCGCCTCGAAGAACGGGCGTATCTCCACCTCCACCGCGCTGCCCCCACCGGCATTGAAGGGCGCACGCTTGAGCCATTCCACGGCCTCCTGCAGCGACCGCACCTGCCAGACCCAGAAGCCGGCCACCAGCTCACGTGTTTCGGCGAACGGCCCATCAATGACACTGCGACCCTCCGCCGCAAACCGCACGCGCGCCCCGTGCGAGCTGGGCTTGAGCCCATCCCCGGCCAGCATGATGCCGGCCTTGACCAGTTCCTCGTTGAATGCACCCATCGCCGCGATCTCATCGCGCGTGGGCATCACCCCGGCCTCTGTGTCAGCCGTGGCCTTCACCAGCACCATCACCTTCATCGTCGTACTCCGTTGCAGGCGGCATGCCCGCTTCTCAACAGGTACGACGAACCAGAGCCGGCCAACTCGACAGGCCTCTGCGGAATTTTTATGAACCAATTCATGCGGCAACGCAGCAAGTTGGATGCGACATGATGAGCCTCCCTCCGCGCAAGGCCAGGCCATGAAATACCTGTTGCTGATCTACATCGACCCGCAGTTGCTGCAGGCCCTGCCCACGGACGAATACGACACGCTGATGCGCGGCTGCCTGCAGCATGCCGATGCATTGCAGGCAGACGGCACGCTGTTGATGTCCCAACGCCTGCAGCCGCCGGCCAGCGCGCAGACCCTGCGCAGCCGCCAGGGCCAATCGCGGGTGCTCGATGGCCCGTTCGCCGAAACCCGCGAGATCCTGGCCGGCTTCAACCTGATCGAAGCTGCCGATGCCGACGCCGCGATGCAGATCGCCAGGCAGTTCCCGTGGGCCGCCTACGGCAGCATCGAGGTGCGGGCGGTGGATGACCTCAACGGCGAGAGGCGGGAGCTCCATGCATGAAACCCTGTGCGACATGCATCGAATGGCAGCCTGCTCGCCCCGCTTCTTGCGTTGCTGCGAAAAGCCCCGGAACAGGTTGGCAGTTCCGAGCAGAACCTGCGCTCACGGTACCCGGGCTGCTTGTCGAGCACGGCGTCCCAACGCCACCATGACAGACAGACTAGGCCCCCCGATACGTAAGGGATAGTCAAGTGTGAACACGCCCATGGACACCGCGAACAGCTCGGCCAACGTTCCAGAAAAACTGAACATTTCCCAAATAAAACAAAAACTTATAAAAGCTCAAGGGCAGCCCAACGGTTCTTCTTGGCACAGAAAACTGAATACGCGGCCCGAAAAATTCGTAACAGCCTGAAATCTATGGAAAAGTTACATTAATTACTGTTTTTTAGTTAATCTTTCGTTCACTTTCACCCCTCTCTCTGGTTAGTATCGGTTCACCTTGGCAGTTGTACCCCGCGTTCTTTGGGTATGAGCCAAGCCAAACGACTGATGTTTCACCTCAGGAGAGAGAGAGCAAAAATGATGAAAACCAAAACCATCCGGCGCGCATCGTTGTATGTAGCCCTGGGTATGTGTTTTGCCGGTGCGGTCAACGCGCAGAGCGTGACTGGTACCATCTACGGTCAAGCTTCTGCCGAGCCGGGAACAACCATTGTTGTCGAGAACACCGGAACCGGATTGAGCCGCACCATCCAGGTGGACTCCAACGGTCGCTACCGCGCGACTTCGCTTCCCAATGGCACCTATAAGGTGACCATGATGAAGGACGGCCAGGTCATCGGCTCGCGTGAAGGCGTCAGCGTCATCATTGCGAGCGGCACCGAGGTTTCATTTACCTCGTCCAACGCGGCCAATGCCGTGGATCTTGACCGCGTCACCGTAAAAGCCTCAAGTGTGCCGGCCATCGACATCTCGCAGGTTGACACCCGTACGGTTTTTACCGCTGAACAGCTCGAAAAGTTCGCCATCCCGCGCGACATCGCGTCAGTTGCCCTGCTGGCCCCCAGCGTCGTCAAGAACGACAGTTATGGCGTCCCCAGCTTCGGCGGTTCCGCATCATCTGAAAACGCCTATTACATCAACGGCTATGCAGTTACCAATCCATTGACTTCGATTGGCTACACCACGTTGCCGTTCGATGCCATTGCCCAGGAACAGATCATCACCGGCGGGTATGGCGCCGAGTTCGGTCGTGCAACGGGCGGCGTGATCAGCATCGTCACCAAGCGCGGTACGAACGAGTTCAAGGGTGGCGTGTACAGCATCTTCAGCCCGAAGGCGACGCGCGGCAACCCGCACAATTATTACTATCCCAATACCGGCAACTTCCCGGCCACCGATGGAAAGCTGCTGACCTATCGTGAAAAGAATACGTTCTGGGAAAACACCACCGGTGTTTACGCCGGCGGCCCGATCGTAAAGGACAAGCTGTTCTTCTACGCCGATGCAGAACTTACCCGTCGTGAGGGTGAAGGCGTTGCCGCATCGACCTCTTCCGCACCGGGCGCTGCTGGCGGCTACCAGGATTACCGCTACGACTACCCGCGCTGGACGGCAAAGGTTGACTGGAACATCACCGACAACCACATCCTCGAATTCACCGGTGTCTCCGACGTCACCAAGTACAGCTATGACGGCTTCGTCTATGACTATGGCTCAATGGGCCATGGCTCTGAAAAGAATGCCGGCACCACTGACAAGGACGACGCAAGGCTCTATATCGGCAAGTACACCGGCTACATCACCGACAACCTGACCGTTTCGGCGCTGTATGGTCGGCAGAAGATCGAACATGAGTCCTCCCCGTGGGGCTTGGACCCGAGCTGCCCGTATGTGTCAGCCTCTGCGGTCAACCGTGCCCCCGGTTTTGACTACTCCGGTTGCTGGTCGACCTCGCGTGTATCGGTACCGGGCGAGTATGAGAAGACCGAAGGTGGCCGTCTGGACATCACTTACCAGGCCGGCGACCACGAAATTCGCCTGGGTTACGACCGTCAGGATGCCGAGGCATTCACCGGCTCGGAATACCAGGGCGGCTACGTCTGGGTTTACGGCCGTATGCGCGACGCACAGGGTAATGGCGCCCCAGGTTCGCCGGTCGATGCATCCCACGGTGTGGGCTCTCCCGGCCAGGCCGGCGGTCTAGGCAACCAGGGCTATTACGTCGCCCAGCGTTACTACACGCAGGAAGCCCAGGTAAAAACCGAGCAGGAGGCGTTCTACATTGAAGATCGCTGGCAGATCAACGATGGCTTGATGCTGTCGCTGGGCCTGCGCAACGAGCAGTTCACCAACTTCAATGGCGACGGCAAGCCATACATCAAGCAGAGCAACCAGTGGGCGCCCCGCTTGGGCGCAGTATGGGATGTGTTTGGTGACTCTTCGTTCAAGCTCTTCGCCAATGCTGGCCGTTACCACCTGGCGCTGCCCAACAACGTTGCCGTACGTGCAGCCTCTGGTTCGCTGTACACCAACGAATACTTCACTTACACCGGCGTAGACCCGGTCACCGGCGCACCGACCGGCCTCGTCAACATTCCGGTAACGGATCTGGGTTACTCCTGCGCAGGCAATCCGAATGCGGTCTCGGCGAACCTGGAGTGCGGCCAATCTCCGGACCCGAAGACTGTTGCCGCCAAGGGCATCAAGTCGCACTACCAGGATGAGTACATCGTCGGCTTCGAACACCAGCCGTATGAAGCACTGGCTTGGGGTGCAAAGTTCACCTACCGTGACCTGCGCAGTGCCATTGACGACACCTGCACCCAGGCACTGGGTGGCGGCTGCTTCCTGTTCAATCCGGGCGAAGCCAATTCGTTCTACGAAGAGCAGGCTGACGGCAGCCTGGCACTGCACCACTACTCTGCGGAAGAGCTGAACCTGCCCAAGCTCAAGCGCAAGTATGTTGCGGTTGATCTGTTCGTGGAGCATCCGTTCACCAACAACTTCTACGGACGCTTGAGCTACACCTGGTCGCGCAACTTCGGCAACACCGAAGGCCAGCTGGCCTCCGATCTGGATACCGGCACCGGCGGTCAGGAAGACGTGTCGGTGACGCAGGATTGGGACTTGCCGCAGCTGATGGAAGGTGCCAACGGTCTGCTACCGAATAACCGTACGCACCAGTTGAAGGGCACTGCTTACTATGTGTTCAACCCGGAATGGACTGTTGGTGGTTCGCTGATCGCAGCTTCCGGTCGTCCGCGTAGCTGCACCAGCTACTACCCGACCTGGCCGTCACCGACCGCGGGCATCTACAACGGCTCGTACTACCACTACTGCGGTCTGGCAGGCAATCCGAGCACCAACACTGCTCCGAGCGCTGACTACGGTCTGTCCAAGCGTGGTACCCATGGCGAAACCCCGTGGACGATCCAGTTCAACGTCAACGTGAGCTACCGCCCGAGCTGGCTGGAAGGTCTGACCCTGTCCGCAGATGTCATCAACCTGTTCAACCAGCGCGTCCCGACGTTCTACAACGACAATTACGCGACCAGTGCCACGCAGCACAATAATCTCTATGGCCGCGCGTTCAACTACACCACTCCGCGCTACATGCGCTTCACTGCTCGTTACGATTTCTGATCAATCACGTACCGAAGTGGACTTAAGTCTTTGCTCTATTGCCCCTCCGAAAGGAGGGGCTTTTTTTTGTGCGTCGCCACTGGTTTCGACCACAGACGGGAAAAAGATGGAAAACTCATCGCGGCTCGGAATCGGAAGATTGCGCCCTCGCCAACCCAGGCTAGATCGCACGAATCGGGCACAGCAGAGCTCCCGGCCATGAAGCTTGCGTCAGCGGCTAGACGAACATCTGACCAGTCGCAAGCTGCGGCTAAGGCTTGATACACCGTGCATCCCGACTTGGACGTCTGCTTCAGTTCAAGCGAAGCAGCAGATCTGTGAACTCGGTGGCGACGTTTCCACTGTAGTCCTTCGCAGTTGTCCTCAAGATGTAATCCCCGGCCAACAACTCAGCCACCTCGAGTCTCCCTTCGGCCAACACACCATCACGCACCGTATTGGTCAGCACGTAACGGAAACGCGTACTGCTGCTGCCATGCACGGTGATGCCGCTATCAGCGGCATAGGCCTGCTTCACTGCCTCGCGCTGCGGCGGCATGCGGTTGAAAATGATGTTGGTCTGCGGCTGCTCATAGCCGGGCAACGCGCGGCCGTTGGCGTCCAGGATCTGGTAGCCCAGGCTGTACAGGCCCAGACGGCGGCGCGGCAGGTTGTTGTCCACCTGGTCCCAGGCTTCCACCACCAGTTGCAAGCCGCCGATGTCGCGCGGCACACGCAGGCGGCCATCCACTTTTTCGGTAAGCCGCTGGTTGTTGCCATCAAGCAAAGCGATATCGTCGATCTTCGGCGCGACATGATCGGCGTAGTTGGCAAAGCCCAGGCGTACTGCATTGCGCTCGTAGCCCGACGGCCCCACGGCAAGATGCACATGTGCCTGGCTGTTGATGCTGCCCAACGCATCACCGGGTTGGAAACGGGTGCCGCGACGTACGCGCACACGATCCAGCTGGCCAGCTTCGTTGTATACGAGCTGCATGCGGGCCGGGTCCAGCGCGCGGTTGCCGGCATCACGGCCGACCTTCATGTGGATGTAGTCGAGCTTGTCCAGCGACAGACCTTCGGCCTGGCCGCCCAGTGTCCAGGTAGAGGCCGGGCTGCTGACCTTGGCGCTGGCGATGGCCAGCACGGTCTGGCCCACGTCACCGCGCACATCGAACCCGCTGTGCAGGTGGTGGCGACTCTCACCGCTGAAATTGCCGCGCACCTCGCCCAGGGTGCCGGTCACCTCGTGCCAGCCCAGCTGCGGTGCCAACGGCCAGCGCCCCTGGTTGCGCGGCAGCGGATTGTCCGGCGACGGTCCCAGTTGCGGCGGCGTGCTCGCCGCCGTCTGCGGCAGCAGGTGATGCAGGCGATAGGCGTCGGCATCGCTCAGCAGCAAGCTGCCATCCGGCGCCAGCACCAATCCGGCCGGGCGTGCGAAACGCAGTGCATCACTACCAGCCACGGCCACGATGTGGCCGTGCGGTGATACCTGCACCACCCGCCCACTCAAGCGCTCGCCCACATACACCACATCGTCGTGGGTAATGGCCAAGGTCATCGGCCCCCACAGCAGCCGCTCGCCGTCGGGCAGGCCAACCCGGGTGCTGACCCTGCCGTCGGCGCTGACGGTACGCAGTGCGTTGTTCTGCAGATCGGCCACCCAGAGATTGCCGTGGCTGTCGAACTTCAGGTCGGTGGGCGTATCAAACCGCGCCGATGCCCCCTGCCCGTCTTCCCAGCCCGGTGAGCCACCACCGGCCAGGGTAGTGACCGTGCCGTCGGTGGCGATCACGCGGATGCGGTCATTCCAGGTATCGGCAACATAGACCCGGCCATCGCTGGCCACGGCCACGCCCATCGGCCCGTTGAAGCGTGCCAGTGCGCCAGCGCCGTCGGCAAAGCCCGGGGTGCCGTCGCCGGCAAGCGTGCTGACCGCCCCCTGCGGGCTGATCTTGCGGATGGCATGGTTGCCGGTATCGGCCACGTACAGATTGCCCTGCGCATCCAGGGCGATGCCGGACGGGGTATTGAAGCGGGCCGCGCTGCCCTGTCCATCCGCAAAGCCTTCGATACCACCGGCCAGCAGTTGGAACGCGCCGTCCAGGCCCCGGTAGAGAATGCGGTTATTGTCGCCAGCGTCGGCCACGAATAGCACCCCGCCGCCCATTGCCAGGCCCCAGGGATCGCTGAAACGGGTCTGCGCGGCCTTGCCGGCACTGTTGCCGGCGATGCCATCGCCGCCCAGCAGGTCGATCCGGGCCTGCCAGCCCAAGGGGGTTGCCGGCGGGCCCGCGGGCGCAGGCGCATGCGGTGCCCACAGGAAGCTGGCCCCCAGCGCGGCACCGGTGACGACGATGACGGCAATAACCCAATGCTTGCGATCCATGTACATCCAACCCACTTCGGACCCGGCACGATAGACGTTCACGGCCTGCGGCGGAACCGCCGAAAGCCCTGCGCCAAGGAGACACATATGCACCTGCAACTCGAAAATGGCCCGATCCGCCTGCATGCCGGGGCCAGCACCGATATCCGCCTGCCGTTGTCACTGGCCGCATTGCTGGAGGCCGGCCTGCTCCACTTTCCCCCCTCGGAGCAGGCGCTGGAACAGGCCATCGCCAGCACCGAAGACGCCTTGATGCCGTGGATACCCGCGCTACGCCTGGAATCGCTGGAAGTACTGGAATGCGGCGACGCCGTGTTGGCGCCGTTGGCTGACGTACTGGGGTATCCGCGGCAGGCCATCGCCGAGCTGGAGATCGACGAAGTCGAGCGGGCCTTCAACCAGCTGGCGGAGGTTGCGGCAGGGATGCCGGCGAAGAGCCAGGGCATCCCCGAGCAGGCGGATTTCGTCGCCGCGCTGGTGGTGGTACGCGAGCTGATGCATCACGTCGGCTGGCAACAGCTGCGTTTGCTTTGGCCCGGGGGTGAGGCTGGTTGAGGCGGCGGTGCTGAAAAGCACCCCTCCCCGGCCCTCCCCTTGCCTGCGGCAAAGTGAGGGGGCCAAAGCAAAAGCCTGCTCCGCCCCCTTCCATAAGCAGTTGGGAAGGGCTGGGAGGGGGCGGCTGGTTCACCCCGCCAAGCCAATTACAACGCAGGCCGCTCCGGCCCGGTGCCCATCGCTTCGCGGTAGCGGCTGTACAGGGCCAGCACCTTGTCCACGTACTGCCGCGTTTCCGCATAGGGCGGCACGCCGCCGTAGCGCGCGACCACGCCGATACCGGCGTTGTAGGCGGCGGCCGCCAGCGTGCGGTCGCCGTTGTAGCGGCGCAGCAGGGACTTCATATAGCGTGCGCCGCCGTTGATCGACTGCGCCGGTGACAGCGGATCGCTTACCCCGTACTCGCTGGCGGTTTCCGGCATCAGCTGCATCACGCCCTGCGCGCCCTTGGGAGACACCGCTTTTTCATCGAAGGCGCTTTCCGCATGCGCCACCGCGCGCAACCAGGCGTCATCCACGCCGGTTGCCTTGGCGGCGGCGCGGAACTGCGGTGCATGACGATTCAACTGCGGCGTGCCGACCCTGCCCAGGCCTGCGTGCGCGGGCTCACCCGGCGGCGTGGCCACGGTGAAGCGCAGGTAGGGCGTGGACCCGGGCAGGTTGCGGGTGGAGTAGACCTTGCTGCCGTCCTGCTCACGCTCGTACAGGATGCCACTGAACACGCCGAAGTTGCCCCACAGGTTGGGGGTCTGCACGGCGTTGTCTTCGATCACCATGGCCTTGCAGCTGGAGCCCGGTTCCGGCGCGGTGGCCATGCTGACGGTGCCCTTCTGCACACAGCGGTACACCGTGCGCGCCTGCAACGGTGGGCACAGCCCGTATAACAGCAGCAACAGCGCAAGCGCAGCCGCGCGTGGCATGGCCGGATCCAGTCAGAAGAAGGATGATGATGCTGAGCCTGCAAGCTTGAACGGCAGGTGATGAAAAATGCGCCAATCGCGCCCAGAATGAATGGCCGCTTTCCCACCCAGCCCCACGCCCATGACTGCGCCCCTGCTAGGCTTCGACAACCCCCGTTTCCATACCGGTCGCAACACCAGCGTACGGCGCGGAGCGCGCTGGCACGGGGTGGCGCAGGCCTGCATCGCACTGGCCGATGGCCGCCAGCTGGGGCCGCTGGCACTGCAGACCGAACTGCGAAGTTTTGATGCACTGGAGGAAGCGGATCTGCGCGATGAACATGACCCGGCCTGTCGCACGCCTGCGGGTCTGTTGCGGGTGATGCAGCAGCTCTACCCCGGGTTCCGCAGCGATGAGCGGGTGACCTTGGTGCATTTCTGGGTGGAGTGAGCGCGGCAAGCGGGGACGGCTGCTTTGGCTTTGGCTTTGGCTTTGGCTTTGGCTTTGGCTTTGGCTTTGGCTTTG
>DAMCTY010000047.1:0-31631 GCA_032112995.1 Stenotrophomonas sp.
TGATGCTCTGCCGGTAATGCCCCTTGCCGAGCATGGCTCGGCACTACCGAGGGCGAAGTCGCTGCGTAACCGCTCCCCCTGTGGAGCCGAGCCATGCTCGGCTGATGCTCTGCCGGTAAAGCCCTTTGCCGAGCATGGCTCGGCACTACATTTGTCATGTTTGTCGATAGGCATGGCTTGGCACTACGGACAGAAAAAAGGCGGCGCCATTGGCGCCGCCTTTCTGTTTGCATCGCTGGGGTATCAGCAGCAGCGGAAGCCGCTCCTGCCGCCGAAGCGGGCTTCCTGGCGTTCGCGGAAGAAGGTCTTGTAATCCATGACCTCGCGGTCGGGATGCTTCTCCTGCATGTGCCGGACGTAGTTGTCGTAGTCCGGCACGCCGCAGCAAAGCCGCGCGGTCTGCACCAGACGCCGCCAGGTGCGGCGGAACGTCTGGTATTGGCCGACGGGG
Source organism: Stenotrophomonas sp. (assembly GCA_032112995.1). Lineage (GTDB taxonomy): Bacteria > Pseudomonadota > Gammaproteobacteria > Xanthomonadales > Xanthomonadaceae > Stenotrophomonas. The sequence continues at coordinate 452 of DAMCTY010000047.1, forward strand.
ACCAGCTCGGTGCCCATTACAGGTCAACCTCGTGCGGCTTCAATGCCACGTACGGGGTTTCCTTGTCGGTGCGGACCGGCGAACGGCGTGCAGCGGCGATGGTCTTCACCGAGTACACCAGCACCGCGAACACCACGAACAGGAACAGCGCGGTCAGGCCAGTGTTGATGTAGTTGTTCACCATCACCTGGTGCATCTGGTCGAAGTTCTTCGACGGTGCCAGCAGTTCGCCGGCGGCAATGGCGTCACGGTACTTGTGCGCCTGGGCCAGGAAGCCCACTGCCGGGATGTCGGAGAAGATCTTGATGAAGCCAGCCGCGGTGGTGCAGATCAGCAGCCAGATGGCCGGGATCAACGGCACCCAGGCGTACTTGTCCTTCTTCATCTTGAACAGCACCACGGTGCACAGCAGCAGCGCCACGCCAGCCAGCATCTGGTTGGCAATGCCGAACAGCGGCCACAGCATGTTGATGCCGCCCAGCGGGTCGGTCACGCCCTGGTACAGGAAGTAACCCCACAGTGCGACGCAGCCGCCGGTGGCGATGAAGCTGGCCACCCACGAGTCGGTGCGGCGCAGCGCCGGTACGAAATTGCCGAGCAGGTCCTGCAGCATGAAGCGGCCCGAGCGGGTGCCGGCGTCCACGGCGGTGAGGATGAAAAGCGCCTCGAACAGGATGGCGAAGTGGTACCAGAACGCCATCATGCCGTCGCCCGGCAGCACCGCATGCAGGATCTGGGCGATGCCCACCGCCAGCGTCGGCGCGCCGCCGGCGCGCGAGAGGATGGTGTTCTCGCCGATGTCGGCGGCGGTGGCGGTCAACTGTTCGGGCGAGATGGTGAAGCCCCAGCTGCTGACCACCTGCGCGGCGTTGGCCACATCGGTGCCGATCACCGCTGCCGGGCTGTTCATGGCGAAGTAGATGCCCGGCTCGATGATCGAGGCCGCGACCATCGCCATGATCGCCACGAACGATTCCATCAGCATGCCGCCGTAGCCGATGTAGGCGGCGTGGCCTTCGTTGGCCAGCAGCTTGGGCGTTGTGCCGGAGGAAATCAGTGCATGGAAGCCCGATACCGCACCGCAGGCGATGGTGATGAACAGGAACGGGAACATGCCGCCCTTCCACACCGGGCCGCTGCCGTCGGTGAACTGGGTCAGCGCCGGCATCTTCAGTTCCGGCATCACGATCAGGATGCCGATCGCCAGACCGACAATCGTGCCGATCTTGAGGAAGGTGGACAGGTAGTCACGCGGGGCCAGCAGCAGCCACACCGGCAGCACGGCGGCGACGAAACCGTAGCCGATCAGCATCCAGGTGATCTGGATGCCGGTGAAGGTGAACATCGGACCCATCACCGGGTCGGCGGCTACCTTGCCGCCGTACCAGATCGCTGCCAGCAGCAGGATCAGGCCCACGACGGAGATCTCACCGATCTTGCCCGGGCGGATGTAGCGCATGTAGATGCCCATGAAGATTGCAATGGGCATTGTCGCGATCACCGTGAACATGCCCCAGGGGCTGCCCTCCAGTGCCTTCACCACGATCATCGCCAGCACCGCGAGGATGATGATCATGATCATGAATACGCCGAACAAGGCGATGGTGCCGGGCACCTGTCCCATTTCCTCGCGCACCAGGTCGCCCAGCGAGCGGCCGTTGCGGCGGCTGGAGATGAACAGGATCATGAAATCCTGCACCGCGCCGGCCAGCACCACGCCGGCTATCAGCCATAGCGTGCCTGGCAGGTAGCCCATCTGCGCGGCCAGCACCGGGCCGACCAGCGGGCCGGCGCCGGCAATGGCGGCGAAGTGGTGGCCGAACAACACGTGCTTGTTGGTGGGCACGTAATCCAGGCCATCGTTGTTGATGACGGCCGGGGTGGCGCGGGTGGGGTCAACGCCCAGCACCTTGTTGGCAATGAACAGGCCGTAGTAGCGGAAGGCCACCAGATACAGCGATACCGCCGCGATGACGATCCACAGGGCATTGATGTGTTCGCCGCGGCGTAGTGCCACGACGCCTAGACAGAATGCGCCGATCAGGGACAGCAATGCCCATCCGGCTTTGGAGAAACCTTTCATCGAGTGGCCTCGCAGGAGAATGCATCCAAGGGTCTACCCATGCCGGGCGGGGGTCAATGTGCATGGCTGCTGAAGCGGATGCGACTTTGGTCTTAGGACGAATCCCGATGGTGCTGAATGCGCTGCCTGCAGAGGGGCTTGCATCAGGCTTTACGCAACAAATGGTTGCATGGGTGACGATTGCGGCAGGCCGCGGCTGGCCGCACTTTGTGTCACATCAATCTGGAGATGAGCATGAGCAGTCAGCAGTTCGCCACGGTGCTGCGCACCTTGAAGGGTATGCCCACCTCCGATGGGGCGGGGGTGCGTCTGACGCGGGTGATCGGGACGCCGGCATTGCCGGACCTGGACCCGTTCCTGATGCTGGACGAATTCGGCACCGACCGCGCGGAGGACTACATCGCCGGCTTTCCCAGCCACCCGCACCGCGGTTTCGAGACCGTCACCTACATGCTGGACGGGCGCATGCGGCACAAGGACAACCACGGCAACGAAGGCCTGCTGACCCCGGGCAGCGTGCAGTGGATGACGGCTGGGCGCGGGCTGGTGCATTCGGAAATGCCGGAACAGGAGTCCGGGCGCATGCGTGGTTTCCAGCTGTGGGTAAACCTGCCGGCGCGTGACAAGATGGTGGAGCCGCGTTATCAGGAGTACGCACCCGAGCGCATCCCCACGGTCTCGCCCGCACGTGGTGTGGAACTGAAGTTGATTGCCGGCAGCGTAGGGCAGGTGCAAGGGCCAATCCAGCAACCTGCCACCGATCCGCTGTACCTGGACGTGACCTTGGCGGCCGGGGCCCAGTGGCAGTGTCCACTGCCCGAGGGCCACAACGCATTTGCCTATGTGTTTGAAGGCGAGGCCGTGCTGGGTGAAGCCGATGCCGCGCGCAGCGTAGCCCAGCATGAGCTGGCGGTGCTGGGCGGTGGGTCGGTGTTGCCACTGCGCGGTGGTGAACAGGGCGCACGCTTGATCGTGGTGGCCGGGCGCCCCTTGCGCGAGCCGGTGGTGCGTCATGGCCCGTTCGTGATGAATACCCGCGAGCAATTGATGCAGGCCTTCATCGACTACGAGCAGGGCCGCTTCTGACGAACAACCGCCTGATCAGGCAGGGCCTGGTCGGGCGGTTCCGCCATCCGCTGTCACCGGAGGTCGTGCTCAGCGTGCGCCGGCCAGCGCCGAGGAATTGAGGCTCAGGGTCTGGGTCAGGTTCTGCAGGTTGCCCAGCTCGGCGGTGTCGGCGGCGTCGATCCAGATCTGCGCGAAGCGGTTCTTGTCCAGCTTGACCACGGTGATGCGGCGCGACTCCAGCCCGGGCAGGTCGCGGCCGCCCATGTCCAGCTTGTACCAATGCATGGACTCGCCGCCGAACGAACCCTTCTCCGCACGCAGGGAACGGTTGAAGGCCATGTCCGGATCGCGCGCGGTCAGCATCATGTTCAATACGGTGCGGCCGTCACTGGTGGAGGCCTTGCACACGATGAAATCGCTTTGGGTCTGCTGATCCCAGTGCAGGCCACTGTCGGCGGGCAGCGTTGGGCATTGCTCGGCCTGCTGGGCCAGGGCGGTGGAACTGAGGGCAAGCAGCATGGCTGCGGAAACGATACGGACAGTCTTCACTACGCATTCCCCATGAAGCATCGTACGCAGGACGGCACGATGAAAGTCGAATTCGAGTTCTGAAGGTGGCTGTGGCGGGCGGGCAGTGTTCCCCTGGCCCGGTGCGCATATCCCCATGCGCCCGACCACCGGGTGACGTTATTACAAAAATGGCCGCAGATGCAAAGTGCTGGTCTGTGTCACACAAAAACGGCCCCGGGTAGGGGCCGTTTTCGCGGTGGTTTCACGCCAGGGCTTACTTGTCGCTGCCCAGCCACTTGTAGGCCACGCCACCAATCAGCGCACCCAGGATGGGGGCAACCCAGAACAGCCACAGCTGGCTGATGGCGCCGGCACCGGCAAACACCGCAACAGCAGTGGAGCGGGCCGGGTTTACCGAGGTATTGGTGACCGGGATGCTGATCAGGTGGATCAAGGTCAAGGCCAGGCCGATAGCAATGGGGGCGAAACCCGCCGGTGCACGGCCATGGGTGGCGCCCATGATGACGATCAGGAACACCGCGGTCAGCACCACTTCGCACAGGAACGCGGCGGCAACGGTGTAGCCACCCGGTGACAAGGCACCGTAGCCATTGCTGGCAAAGGCACCCGGCTGGCTGCCATCGATCAGGAAATTGGCATTGCCCTGGGCAATCTGCAGCAGGATGAAACCGGCGAAGAGGCCGCCCAGCACCTGCGCCACGATGTACGGCAACAGGTCCTTGCCGGAGAAGCGACCACCGGCCCACAGGCCGATGCTGACCGCCGGGTTGAAGTGGGCGCCGGAGATGTGCCCGAAGGCATAGGCGCCGGTCAGCACGGTCAGGCCGAAGGCCAGCGCCACGCCAACGAAGCCGATGCCCAGCGGGTTGCCGTCACCCCCAAAATTTGCCGCCAGCACGGCGCTGCCGCAGCCGCCCAGTACCAGCCAGAAGGTGCCGAGAAACTCGGCAGCCAGGCGCTTGCTCATGCTCATGATTTATTCCCCAGAAGTACCCCGAAACGGGTGTGGGGAAAATACACGTAGAACCTGTCCATGTGCGTTTTAAAAACGTTAACCGCAGCGAGGACAGTTGCGTTATCGCGGGGGTACGCCGCGACGCACACGGTAGTTGTCAGCGCGGCAGGGGAATGAATTCCTTGTCATCGCCAGGGATGCTGCCGAAGCGGCCATTCTCCCAGTCGTCCTTGGCCTGCTCGATGCGCTCCTTGGAACTGGACACGAAGTTCCACCACAGGTGGCGCGGGCCATCCAGGGGTTCGCCGCCCATCAGCATGGCTTTGACAGGGGTCTTGGCGCGCAGACGGCCGCGTGTGCCGGCTTCGGGGATGATCAGGTGCTGGTTGGGAACATCGACGCCATCCAGCTGCGCACTGCCTTCCAGGATGTAGAGCGCGCGCTCGACGTGCGAGGTATCCAGGTCGATCTCGGCGCCGGGCACCAGGTCGATGGCGACATTCAAGGTGTCGGCAAATACCTTCACCGGCGATTCTTCGCCGTAGGCGCGGCCGGCGATCACGCGCAGCCAGGCGCCATCGCGGCGCTGCTGCGGCAGCTGATCGGCGGCGAAGTGGAAGAACGCCGGATCGGTTTCTTCATGACTTTTGGGCAGCGCCACCCAGGTCTGCATGCCATGCAGGGCCTGCTCATGCTCGCGTGCGGCAGCCGGCGTACGTTCGGAATGGGCAATGCCACGGCCGGCCGTCATCCAGTTGACGTCGCCGGGGCGGATGACCTGCTCCGAGCCCAGCGTATCGCGATGGCCAATCTGCCCGGACCACAGGAAGGTGACGGTTGCCAAACCGATATGTGGGTGCGGGCGGACATCAATGCCCTGCCCGGGGCTGAAAATGGCCGGGCCCATATGGTCCACGAACACGAAGGAGCCGACGCTGCGTGCCTGCAGGGTGGGCACGGCGCGACGCACCTGGAAGCCGCCCAGGTCGTGGACGCGCGGGCTGATGATGGTGGTCATGGCTGGCTGCTCCGGCTTGCGTGGATGTGGACGCAGGATGGCATGGCCGGGGCGAAGACGGGGTTACCGTGCAGGGAATGGATTGTTGTCGCGGTGGGGGCAGTTGGGGCCGGAAGCGTTACCCCTCCCCAACCCTCCCCTTCGCTGCGCGAAAGGGAGGGGGCCAAGGCCCCGGTTGCACGCAGGCCTGCCGCTTCGCCCCCTCCCTTTGCCGAAGGCAAGGGGAGGGTTGGGGAGGGGTGAGCTGTTGCTTCTGCTCATTTACCAAACAAACAAAACCAGTCTCCGTTGCAACCACCTGACCCATACGCAAACCCCAGACAAGGAACGGAAGCCAACGTGAAGGGGCTACAATCGCTGTCTTCCTTCCCCATCCGGAGACCTCCGCAGTGACCCGCAAACTCGTGCTGTTGCGCCATGGCCAGAGCCAGTGGAACCTCGATAACCGCTTCACCGGCTGGGTGGACGTGGACCTGACCGAGCAGGGCCGCCAGGAGGCCGCCACCGCCGGCCGGCTGATGAAGGAAGAAGGCCTGCAGTTCGACGTGGCCCACACCTCGGTGCTCAAGCGCGCCATCCACACCCTGCAGGGTGCATTGGCCGAGCTGGGCCAGGATTGGCTGCCGGTCAACAAGTCCTGGCGTTTGAACGAGCGTCACTACGGTGGCCTGCAGGGCCTGGACAAGGCCGAGACCGCCGCCAAGCATGGCGAGGAACAGGTCAAGGTATGGCGCCGTTCCTACGACATCCCGCCGCCGCCGATGGACCTGGCCGATCCGGGCCACCCGATCCATGACCGTCGTTACGCTGGCCTGGACCGCAATGCGCTGCCGGCCACCGAATCGCTGGCCACCACGCTGGACCGTGTGCTGCCGTACTGGCACGACGCCATCGCCCCGCAGCTGAAGGACGGCAAGACCGTGCTGGTCACCGCCCATGGCAACTCGCTGCGCGCGCTGTACAAGTACCTCAACAACGTGAGCAAGGAAGAAATCCTCGAGCTCAACATCCCGACCGGCATTCCGTTGCTGTTCGAATTGAACGACGACCTCACGGTCAAGTCGTTCCGCTACCTGGGCGACCCGGAAGCCGCCAAGAAGGCCGCCGAGGCCGTGGCCAACCAGGGCAAGGCCAAGTAAGCAATCTACTGAAAGCAGCACCCGCATGGGTGCTGCTGCCAAAACGGTGAACAAAAAAATCCGATGCCAATCCTGGCATCGGATTTTTTGTATCTGCAGGAGCGGCGTGAGCCGCGAAGCTGGCGTTGTTGAAGTTACAAGCACCGATGAAACCTGATGATGTCCCAGCTTTGCTGCCTGCACAGCGCCTGGGAAAATCCGGTCTGCGCGCTGTCGACGTAGCCCGGGTAAGCGAAGCGCACCCGGGGCTGTGATTTGAAAACAGGTTCAATTGCCGTAGGAGTGGCGTGAGCCCAGAAGCCGCCACTGCTGAAGTCGCGAGTCAGGGGGTATCGCGGCTCCGGGGCTTACGCCGCCGCAAAAAAAACAGCTCCGCAGCTTCAGCGTTGGCACTGTGTTGGAGTTGCGTTGCAGCGGGCGTTGTCACGCAAGGCCATGTCCTTGCCGACGTTGTAGGCGCCATACAGTACCGCCATCACCAGCAGCGCCAATCCCAATGCCAGATTCTCCCGACGGACACCAGGAGCGGTTGGCGACGCGACAGCTGCAAGCGCATTGTTGGCGGGCGCGTGAGCAAGCAGATCCTCCGCCGCAACCTCCAGTGCTGCGGCCATCGCCATCCGTGACTCCAGCGAGGCGTTGCCTTCGGATTCCAGCCGTTGCACGGTACGCGGGCTCAAGCCGCAGATGCTGGCCAGGTGTTCCTGCGACCAGCCGCGGGCTTCGCGCAGTTGCTTGATCCGCTTTCCGTCGACCTTCACTGTTTCATCTTCCATGCCATGTTCCTGACGATGTTAGCCGAGCTGGCAGCTTCTTGTGGAACCGGGTTTGGCAACACGACAGCAAGCCGACAGCAGTGTGTCGCCCTAGGCGAATCAATGGTTTGCAGACGGGTGTGCCGGCCCGCGCGGGCCGCCACAGTTACCGGGGCTGGCTGCGGGTACACGCCATGTCATCATCGGGGACTGATAACGATGAGGGGAGTGTCAGCTTGAGCAAATGGATGATGTCGCTGGTGGCAATGGTGGCACTGAGCGCCTGTAGTGGTGCTCCCGAAGCGGCGCCTCGCGCCACGCAACAAGCGGCTGTTGCAACGGCGACAGCGCAGCGTGGCGAGGGCAGTCCCTATGAAGTGCTGGGCAGCGAGGTATGGGACGTACCTGACCCAGTCAGCGGCCGCAACTACCAGGTATTCGTGGCCCTGCCAGCCGGCTACGCCGACAACCCGGACAAGCGCTACCCGGTGTTGTACGTCACCGATGCGGACTATGCATTCCCGCTGGTCTGGCAGATGGCGAGGCGCTTGAATGTCGAAGGCCGCAAGATCGAGGACTTCATCCTGGTCGGTCTGTCCTATGCCAAGGGGGAGGGCGGCATGCAGAGTCGCCGGCGTGACTACACGCCCACTGCCAATGGGCCAAGTGGTGCCCCAGCCGATGCCGTGCACGGTGGCGCCAGCGACTACATTGCCTATCTGGAAACGCAGGCCTTGCCCTTTGTGGCCAGGCGTTACCGCTCTGACGAGAGTCGGCGTCTGTTCCTTGGGCATTCCTATGGCGCCTTGCTGGGCACGCAGGTGCTGCTGGAGCGACCACAGCTGTTCAGCGGCTACATTCTCGGCAGTCCATCGTACTGGTACGACAAGCGAGTGATGGAACGCCGGGTGGCTGCGGCAGGCTCGCCAACTGGACTCAGCGTACGGGCCTACATGTATGTGGGCGAGTACGAGTCGGTGCAGCACGGTGGTGATGCCGACATGGTGGACGATGCGCAGCGCATGATCGGTCTGCTGGGTGCCCGCGGCGGCCAGGCATTGGCGTTGAAGCTCGATGTACTAAATGATGAGGATCACTTGAGTGTTGCGCCGCGTGGCTTCATGCACGGCTTGAAATACCTGCTTGCCGCGCCGAAGAGCTGAGTCGTCCAGCCCGTTGCGCCGGGCACGGTGCACGGACTGCGGCCGGGCCTGGGGGCGGCACCACCACCAGCGGCAGGTGCGGTGCCGCGCGGCTTGGTTGGACTTTGTTCAATCCTTGCAGCACGCGCTACGCCATATCCTCGTCGCCAACGCGGCATCGGATCGATACCGAGCAGTGCCCAGCCCGACGCCGGATAATCAGCGGTGAGCGTCTGACGGCTGCGGGGAGCTGGTGCGCAGCGGCGGAGCGCATGCACCGCATGCCGGCGACGGCAATGGGGTGCATGCGACGGCAGAAGGCTGGGCTTACTTGAATTCCAGCGTCTTTTCGAACGACTTCAGCTCGTGGCGGGCCAGCGCCAGGTTGGCGTGGTTGCGGTCCAACACCACGTACAGGAACAGGTCCTTGTTGCCTTCCAGCGGGCGGATCAGGTGGTACTGCTTGGACAGGGTCAGCAGGATGTCTTCGACCACATCGGTCAACCCCAACGAGTTGGCGACGCGGCGCTTGGCGCGGACCACGTCGGCGTTGCCGGCAGCGGCAACCTCCATGTTGATCGCACCACCACCGAGCGTGCTCAGCGTCATGCCGCTGTCCGCGTCGACCAATGCCGCGCCGACAAAACCGGCGATGTTGCCCAAATCATCAAGCTTCAGGTTTGCAGCCATTTCCCATCCAGTAAATTGAGTGATGCCACAACAAAAAAAAAGCCCGCCGGGAGGACTCCCAAGCGGGGGCGGGCAGCATAGCGAAAAGCGTCGATACATGGCCAGCAAGGCCACGCCTGCTTCCTGTGGGCAGCCTCAGTTTTCGCGGAAAAACTGGCTGGGGCTCAAACCAAAGCGGCGCTTGAACATGGTGGCGAAGGCGCTTGGGCTTTCGTAGCCCAGGGCGAGGGCTACGTCGATGACCTTCTCGCCTACGGCGAGCTGTTCCAGGGCGCGCAGCAGCCGCGCCTGCTGCCGCCATTGACCGAAGGTCATGCCCAGCTCACGCGCACACAGGCGCTGGATGGTTTTCACGTCCACCTGCAGGCGCGCGGCCCAGTCCTGCAGCGTGGACGCATCGTCGGGATGCCGCTCCAGCCGCCGACCGATCTGGCGCAGGCGCGGGTCTCGTGGTTCGGGCAGATGCAGTGGCAGGACCGGCAAGGTCTGCACTTCGTCCAGGATCAGGCGCATCAGGCGGCCATCGCGGGAGTCTTCGGCATAGGACGGGGCGATCTGCGCGGCGGCGCGTATCAGCGCGGCCAGCAAGGGCGTGATCGAGACCGCCGATGGCGTTGCCGGTGCCTGCGGCATGCAGTGCGGCAGGATGTACAGGCTGCGCATCTGTACCGCACCGATGCAATGTACCTGGTGGCCGACACCGGCCGGCATCCAGATTGCACGTGTGCTCGGCACCACCCAGCGGCCCATGCCCGCGCGTACCACCAGCACGCCGGTTTCCGCGTACACCAACTGGTGGCGGTCCGGGTGGTGGTGCAGCGGGATCAGCGTGGTAGCGGCGTAGTCGCGGGCCTTGCAATACACCGCCGTGTTGGGGCCGGCCGGCAGCGGCAAGCGCCGGCCTTTACGGTTGCTGGTGTCCTTTTCAAGAAGATGCATGACCATATCGCGCAGGATGGGCGGCGAGGGGGAATCTACCATGCCGGCCTCCCCTCGGTTTCATGGCCATCCCATGTCGTCCACCGCTTCCGATATCAGTGCTGCTCCGTCCCCACAGCGTCGCCCGGTCGCGGTGGGCGTGCTTGCGGCGATCAGCAGTTCGCACCTGGTCAACGACATGATGCAGTCGCTGATCCTGGCGCTGTACCCGATCTTCAAGGGCCAGTTCCACCTGAGCTTCGCCCAGGTGGGCCTGATCACGCTGACCTACCAGCTCACCGCGTCGCTGTTCCAGCCCTTGATCGGCCTGCGCACCGACAAGCGGCCGGCGCCGTATTCGCTGCCGATGGGCATGTTGTCCACCTTGTGTGGCCTGTTGCTGCTGGCGTTCGCACCGAACTTCTTGACGGTGCTGGTGGCGGCGATGTTGGTCGGCATCGGCTCGGCGATCTTCCATCCGGAATCCTCGCGCATCGCGCGGCTGGCTTCCGGTGGTCGCCATGGCCTGTCGCAGTCGGTGTTCCAGCTTGGAGGCAACGCCGGCACTGCGGTGGGCCCGCTGCTGGCTGCGGCGGTGATCGTGCCGAATGGGCAGCGCAGCGTGGCCTGGTTTGCCTGTGCGGCGCTGTTGGGCATTGGCTTGCTGACCTACGTCAGCCGTTGGTACCAGCAGCATCTGCTGGCCGTGGCCGCGCAGCCCAAGGCCGCGGCCAAGCCGGCCAATCTGTTGCCGCCGAAAACCGTGGCCTGGGTGATCGGCATCCTGCTGGTGCTGATCTTCAGCAAGTACTTCTACATCGCTGGCTTGAGCAGCTACTACACCTTCTATCTGATCCAGAAGTTCCATGTGTCGGTACAGAGCGCGCAGCTGCATCTGTTCGGTTTCCTCGCGGCGTCGGCGGCTGGCACTCTGCTTGGCGGGCCGTTGGGGGATCGCATCGGTCGCAAGCCGGTGATCTGGGCCTCGATCCTGGGTGTGGCACCGTTCGCCCTGATCCTGCCGTACGCAGACCTGCAATGGACCATGATCCTGACGATGGTCATCGGCTTTGTGTTGTCCTCGGCGTTCTCGGCCATCCTGGTCTATGCACAGGAGTTGATGCCCAACCGCATCGGCACGGTGTCCGGCCTGTTCTTCGGCTTCGCCTTCGGCATGGGTGGGCTGGGTGCCGCGGTGCTGGGCGTGCTCGCCGACCACACCAGCATCCTCTGGGTCTACAAGGTGATCTCGTTCCTGCCGCTGTTAGGCATCGTCGCCGCGTTTCTGCCCAACCCGCGCGCGCGCTGAGATGTGGATGCAATGCCCGGCCGTGGCCGGGCGTTGTTGCCCTGGGAACTTCAGGGTGCCGCTCGGTTCTGCGCGGCTTGGTACCAGTGTTGGCTGCGGTTGACGAGGTACACCACGGAAAGCATCACCGGCACTTCGATCAGCACGCCGACCACGGTGGCCAGGGCTGCACCGGAATGCACACCGAACAGGCTGACCGCGGTAGCCACCGCCAACTCGAAGAAATTGCTGGCACCAATCAGCGCGGAAGGGCCGGCGACGCAATGGGTCACACCCAGCTTGCGGTTGAGCAGATAGGCCAGACCTGCATTGAAATAGACCTGCAGCAGGATCGGCACAGCGAGCAGGGCGATGATCAGTGGCTTTTCAATGATCTGCCTGCCCTGGAAGCCAAACAGCAGCAACAGCGTGGCCAGCAATGCAGTCAATGACAGCGGCCCCAGCCGTTCCAGCACGCTATCCAGACGCGCCTGCCCGCCACTGCGCAGCAGCCATCGGCGTAGCAGCACGGCAATTGCGACCGGCAGCAGGATATACAGCGCCACCGAGAACACCAGCGTTGCCCAGGGCACGCTGATTGCCGAAATGCCCAGCAACAGCGCCACCAACGGGGCGAACGCCAGCACCATGATGGCGTCGTTCAAGGCCACCTGGCTCAAGGTGAAGTTGGCATCGCCACGGCACAGGTTGCTCCACACGAACACCATTGCGGTGCAAGGCGCGGCGGCCAGCAGGATCAGGCCGGCCATATACGAATCAATCTGCTCGGCTGGCAACCACGCCGCAAACAGGTGGCGCAGGAACACGCCGCCCAGCAGTGCCATCGAGAAGGGCTTCACCGCCCAGTTGATGAACACGGTGACGCCGATGCCGCGCCAGTGCTGGCCCACCTGGCGCATCGCGCCGAAATCGACCTTCAGCAGCATCGGAATGATCATCAGCCACACCAGTACGGCCACCGGCAGGTTGACCTTGGCCAGTTCCATACCGCCGAGCCGCGCGAATGCCGCCGGGAAGAGATGGCCAAGCAGGGTGCCGGCGAGGATGCACAAGGCCACCCAGACGCTGAGGTAGCGCTCGAACAGGCCCATGCGCACGACTTGTCCGGTCACGGCGTGTCCCCATCGTCGGCTGCCATCACGCCGATGGCATCCAATGCGGACTGCAGTGACTGACGGTCATCCCATACGGTAGGGGGCAGGGCAAGCAGCGTCCGCAGGCGCGCTTTGATGATGCGGTGTGCCCGTGCGAATGCGGCACGCTTGGCCGCGTCATCGCCTGCAACCGCAGCCGGATCCGGTTGCCCCCAGTGCGTGCGCACGAAGTCGCCAAACACCACCGGGCAGGTTTCGGCGGCTGCGGCGTCGCAGACCGTAACGACCAGATGCAGGCGTGGGGCATCGGCAGCGGTGAATTCGTCCCAGGATTTGCTGCGCAGGCCGTCGCTGGCGAAACCTTCGGATTGCAGTTGCGCGATCGCCAACGGGTTGACCGTGCCCGTGGGTTGGCTGCCCGCACTGAAGGCAGCAAACCGGTCGCCGCCCCAGGCCCGCAAGCTGGCTTCGGCAAGCACGCTGCGGGCACTGTTGCCGGTGCACAGGAAGAGGACGTTGCGGGTCATGGCGATGGCTCGGTGCAGATAAGTGATTTGAGCAGGCAGGCGGCGCGGTTTGCGCGCATGCCGGCGGGTGGGTTCAGCAGCAGCTCTTGCCCTGCGTGGTGTTGCAGTTCGGGTCGGGCGAGCCTGCGCAGCAGTTCTCCGTGAGGTACGCCAGCAAGGCATTCATGGCCGGGTAGTCGGCCCGGTAACAGACATTGCGGCCGAGGTTCTCGCTCTGTACCAGTCCGGCTTGCACCAGTTCCTTGAGATGGAAGGACAGCGTCGCATTGGGCACGGACAGCGCCGCGGCAATGTCGCCGGCCATGCGTCCTTGCGGGCCGGCCTCCACCAGCAGGCGAAAGGCGGCAAGACGGGTCGCGTGGCCGAGCGCGGTGAGGCCGGCTATTGCCTGATTCATTTCCATATTTCTAGAATAGTCGAATTAATAAGAGCGAGCAAGCCATGTCTGATCCACTCCCGAACATCGATCCCCAACTGCTCCCGGACCTGCAGGCCGACCTGTTGGGTGCCGAATCGTGCACGCACCGGCCGCGCATCCTGTTGCTTTACGGCTCGCTGCGGCCGCAATCGTTCAGCCGCAAACTGGCGTTGGAAGCCGAACGCGTGCTGCAGCAACTGGGCGCGGAAACCCGCTTGTTCGATCCGCACGATCTGCCGCTGCTCGATAGTTGTGGCAAGGAGCATCCAAAGGTGCAGGAGTTGCGGGCGCTTTCCCTATGGTCGGAAGGGCAGGTATGGGTATCGCCGGAGCGGCACGGCACGCTGACGGGGGTGTTCAAGAACCAGATCGACTGGCTGCCGCTGGAAGATGGCAGCGTGCGTCCTACCCAGGGAAGGACCTTGGCGGTGATGCAGGTCTGCGGAGGCTCGCAGTCCTTCAATGTGGTCAACACCCTGCGCGTGCTTGGCCGTTGGATGCGCATGGTCACCATCCCCAACCAATCCTCGGTACCCAAGGCCTGGCAGGAATTTGATGAGCAAGGGCGCATGCGGCCCTCGCCGTACTACGACCGGGTGGTCGACGTGATGGAAGAGCTGATGAAGTTCACCATGATGGTGCGCGGGCGCAGCGATTACCTGGTCAGCCGCTACAGCGAGCGCAAGGGGGCAGCCGAAGCCGCCCAGCTGGCGCGCGCGGCGGGGGTGGTTGAAGCCAGCGCGCCCTGAGTTGCCGCGACCTGCCCCTCTCTTTCGCTGCGCGTAGGGGAGGGGCAGTCCTTGCGTTTGCACCCGAATTGTCCGATCAGGCATGGACCGGCTCGTGATCTGGTTGTGCATCCGCGCAAGAGGTGGGGGCGCATGTGCAGGATTGGGATGCATCCGCTCTTTCATTTGTGCACGATGTTGCACGTTTTGTAGTGTTTGTGCATTATCTGGTTGAGGGTTTCATTCGCGCCCCATGGCGATCCCGATGCCGCTTGGGCTGATTCCCAGCCAGACCCACATCACTACCCACCGCTATCACATGACTGCCCCGGACCCCGACGCGCTGCCGCAGGAGCGCCAGCAACGCATCCTCGACCAGCTCCGCAAGCAGGGCCGGGTGGTGGCCAATGAGCTGGCACTGGCGTTCGCGGTTTCCGAGGATTCCATCCGCCGTGATCTGCGTGAGATGGCCGCCAAAGGCCTGTGTCGGCGGGTGTATGGCGGGGCGTTGCTGCCGACGCCGCAGTTCGACGCCTTGCCCGAACGGGTGGGGCGGGATGATCCGGAGCGCAGTGCGCTGGCCTCCCACGCCGCCTCGCTGCTGTTGCCGGGTCAGGTGGTGCTGATGGATGCCGGTTCCACCAATGTCGCAATTGCCCGCGCGCTGCGGGATACCGCTTTGACCGTGGTCACCAATGCGCCAGCCGTTGCCGATGCCTTGGCCGGTGCGCAGGCCGCCGAGGTGGTGATGATCGGCGGCAGGATCGATCCGCGCAGTGGCGGCGCCATCGGTTCCATTGCCTTGCAGCAGCTGGCCGAGCTGCAGGCTGATGTCTGCATCCCCGGTGTCTGCGCGGTCGATCCTGAGACCGGCATCTGGGGCATCAATGCAGAGGAATGTGCGTTCAAGCAGGCCATGCTGCGGGCCAGCGCTACCACGCTGATTGTCGCCGGCAACGAGAAGCTTGGCGCGCGTGGCAGTTTCCGCATCGCCGGTATCGAGCAGGTTGATCAACTGCTGATCAGCGACCACGTCGGCACGGAAATGCAGGAACGGCTGGCCCCCTTCACCCAGCGCCTGCATCGGGTTGTCGTCGCACAAGCCTGATGCAGCGGCGCGATCGCGCGTGCCTGCAATGGAAACAACAAGGACCCCCAAGTGACGAATTCAACAGCACTGCAGCGCAGCCAACAAATGGCCACGCGCGCCGCATTCTTCATCCCCGGCTTCGCGATCGCCTGCTGGGCACCGCTGGTGCCGTTTGCCAAGGCGCGGGCAGGACTGGATGACGCAATGTTGGGCATGTTGCTGCTGTGTCTGGGCCTGGGCTCGCTGCTTTCGATGCCGTTGGCCGGGCTGCTGGCGGCCCGTCATGGTTGCCGACCGGTGATGCTGGCAACCGTGCTGATGATGGTGTTGACCTTGCCGCTGCTGGCGACGGTGTCCGCGCCCTGGAGTATCGGTCTGGCCTTGCTGATTTTCGGCGCCGGCATCGGTGCGATGGATTGCGTGATGAACATCCAGGCCGTGGTGGTGGAGCGCGACGCCGGCCGCGCGATGATGTCCGGCTTCCATGCCTTCTACAGCATTGGTGCGTTGAGCGGGGCGGCGGCGGTGGCCTTGCTGCTGTCGGTGGGTACGGGCGCGCTGGTCGCCTGTCTTGTGGTGGTGGCGGGTGTGCTTGTCATCACCGCCGGGTCGGCACGCTGGTGGCGGACCGAACGTGCGGCGCAGGAGGAGTCGAGCTTTGCCTGGCCGCGTGGTGTGGTGGCGGTGATCGGCGCGGTGTGTTTCATCAGCTTTCTGGCCGAAGGTTCGATGCTGGACTGGAGCGCGGTGTTCCTGCATGACGTACGCGGCGTGGCCTTGGCGCATGCCGGTTGGGGCTTTGTCGCCTTCAATATCGCCATGACCTGCGCGCGCCTGTTGGGCGACAGCGTGGTCAATCGCTTGGGTGCAAGCAAGGCAGTGCTGGCCGGCGGCCTGCTCGCCTGTGCCGGCTTTGCCCTGGCCACGCTGGTGCCAAGTTTCGCGGTGGCCCTGCTGGGCTATGCGCTGGTCGGTATCGGTTGCGCCAATATCGTGCCGGTGATGTTCAGCCTGGCCGGGCGACAGACGCGCATGCCGGCAAGCGCGGCCATACCCGCCGTCACTACATTGGGCTATGCAGGCGTTCTACTGGGGCCGGCCGCCATCGGCTCCATTGCCCAGCAATGGTCGCTTCCGGTCGCTTTCCTGATTGCCGCAGGCTTGCTGGCCTGCGTGGCGGTGATTGGTTCGCGCCTGCGGGTGGGGTGAGCGCCAGTTTGGTTTGGCAGGGGGGCGCCATAAGGCTGTGCTACGTGCCGTAACAGCGGGGGGCTGACTTTTGGCGGGTCCGCCTGGGTCCGTCGTGTATTAGTCTCCAAGGTCCGGTCGCTGCAACTGCGCGCCGCTTCCCTGTTTGGTCGGAGATATCCATGTCGTTCAACAAGCTCGTCCCCCTGTCCCTGACGGTTGCCATCGCCGCCTCGCTGGCTGCCTGCGGTAAGACCGATGCTCCCGCCGCGCCTGCTGCAGAAGCCAAAGCCGCATTCGACCAGTCCCAGCTCAAGACCCAGCTGATTTCGCTCAATGCCGCCGATGTGGACCCGTCGGTGCAGGCCTGCGCGGACCTCAATGGCTTCGTCAACAGCAAGTGGCTCAAGGCCAACCCGGTGCCGGGCGACCAGACCACCTGGGGCAGCTTCGAGATCCTGCGCGAGCGCTCGCTGGAAGTGCAGCATGCGCTGGTCGAGCAGGCGGCTGCCGGCAAGGCCGCGGCCGGTTCCAACGAGGCCAAGATCGGCGATATCTGGAAGACCGGTTCGGACGAGGCAGCCATCGAGGCCGCCGGCATCAAGCCGCTGCAGCCGGAGCTGGACAAGATTGCCGCGCTGAACGACAGCGCCGCGATCTCCGGCTATCTGCGTGATGCCTATGCGCAGGGCAATGGCTTCCTGTTCTCGCTGTACGCCAGCCCGGACTTCAAGGACTCGGCCAATGTCATCGCCTACGTCGGCCAGGGTGGCCTGGGTCTGCCGGAGAAGGGCTACTACTTCGACGAATCGCAGGCCAAGATCCGCGAGGCCTATGTGGCCTATATCGAGCAACTGTTGACCCTGTCCGGCGTCGATGCCGCGCAGGCCAAGCAGCAGGCCAAGGCGGTGATGGATTTCGAAACCCGTCTGGCCAAGGCTTCGCTGTCGCGCATCGAGCTGCGTGACCCGGCCAAGCGTTACAACCCGGTCAGCGCCGCCGATGCCGACAAGCAGACGCCGAATTTCAGCTGGACCGCGCTGTTCGATACCTTGCAGGTGCCGGCCAAGGACAAGTTCTCGCTGGCCCAGCCGGGCTTCTTCAACGAACTGAACACCATGCTGGCCGACGTGCCGGCCGCTACCTGGCAGGCCTACCTGCGCTTCCACACCGTGGACAATGCCGCACCGTACCTGAGCAAGAACTTCGAGCAGGCCAACTTCGATTTCTTCAGCAAGACCCTGCGCGGCCAGCAGGAAATGCAGCCGCGCTGGAAGCGCGTGCTGGAGTCGGTGAACGGCTCGATGGGCGAGGCACTGGGCCAGCTGTACGTGGAGGCGGTGTTCCCGGCTGAATCCAAGGTGGCCATGCAGCACCTGGTGGAAAACCTGTCGGTCGCGCTGAAGGCACGCCTGGAGACCCTGCCGTGGATGGGCGAGGACACCAAGAAGAAGGCACTGGAAAAGTGGGCCAGCTTCACTCCGAAGATCGGCTACCCGGACAAGTGGCGCGACTTCTCGGGCCTGACCACCAACGCTGACAGCTACCTGGGCAATATGCAGGCCGCGCGCGCGTTCAATTACCGCTACATGCTGGGCAAGATCGGCAAGCCGGTGGACAAGACCGAGTGGGGCATGACCCCGCAGACGGTGAATGCCTATTACAACGCCACCAAGAACGAGATCGTGTTCCCGGCCGCCATCCTGCAGCCGCCGTTCTTTGATGCCAAGGCCGATCCGGCGCTCAACTACGGTGGCATTGGTGCGGTGATCGGCCACGAGATGATGCACGGCTACGACGACTCGGGTAGCCAGTTCGCTGCCAACGGCAACTTCGACAACTGGTGGACCGATGCTGATCGCACCGCGTTCAACAGCCGCACCGACCAATTGGTGGCGCAGTTCGATGGTTATGAATCGCTGCCGGGTGTGAACGTCAAGGGCAAGCTGACCCTGGGCGAGAACATCGGTGACCTGGGCGGCCTGACGGTTGCCTACGACGCCCTGCAGATGGCGCTGAAGGAAGACCCGAAGGCCAATGTGCCGGTTGACGGCTACAGCCAGGACCAGCGCTTCTTCATGAACTGGGCCACCGTGTGGCGCCGCAACTTCACCGATGGCGAGCTGCGCGTGCGCCTGAACACCGATCCGCACGCACCGGCCAACTTCCGTGCCAATGGTGCGCCGTCCAACATGCCGTCCTATGCCGCCGCGTTCCAGTGCAAGGCCGGTGATGCGATGGTGCGTGGTGATGACAAGCGGGTTGTGATCTGGTGATTGCAGCCTGATCGCGTGCGAAGGAGAGCCCGGCATTGCCGGGCTCTTCTTTTTCCGTTCTGGTTTTTTTCTGCCCTCATCATGTTGCTTCGGCTTCGGCTTCGGCTTCGGCTTCGGCTTCCGGCTCCGGCTCCGGCTCCTGCTTCGGCTCCGGCTCCTGCTTCGGCTCCTGCTTCGGCTCGGGCCTGGCTTTGGCTTCTGTCCTTTGCTTCTTTGCCGTGTACTGCCTGCCGTGATTCCCGCGAAGGCGGGGGGCGCTCTGGCCGGATGTCGCCAGCCACGACGTCGGATCGCTCTCAGCATTGACGGCGTAGCGGCAATGGCGAAACCCACCACCAGGGGCAGAGAGCCGTACCCCTGACCACGCGCCGCGCACCCCCGCCATGCTATGAATGGCTGCAGTTCCCGGCAGGTCTGCATGATGGGTTTTCCACCAGCTATGGATTGGTTGCACGCACCGCTGCAGGCAGGCATGGCGGTGGTGATCTTCGTCGCGCATCTGTTGACCGCCGCGCGCGCACTTACCCGTCCCAATCGGGCACCTGCGTCCCGCGCGGCATGGGTGGTGGTGATCATGCTGGCACCGATGGTGGGCATGATCGCGTACCTGCTGTTGGGGGAGACCAGCATTGGACGCTCACGCTTGCGGCGCCTGCAGCGGGTGCGGCAGAACCTGGCGCAGATGGAGGGTGGCGGTCCCCTGCATGCCCTGTCTATGACCCCGCAGATGCAGGAAGACAATGTTGCCGCGCTGTTCGCAATGGCGCAGTCCATCAATGGCTTCAGCGCAGTGGCCGGCAATCACATCGCCCTGCTGGGCGCGGAGCATCTGCATGCCGATCCCACCATGGACTGCCGCGCCGCCATCGACCGGCTGGTGGCAGACATAGGGCAGGCCCGGGAGAGTGTGCATATCGCTTTCTACATCTGGTTGGACGACGGCGCCGGTGGCCGGGTTGCCGATGCAGTGGCCGCTGCCGCACGCCGTGGCGTGGCTTGCCGGGTGATGGTGGATGCGCTGGGTTCGCGTGGCTTCATCAAGGGGCCGCGCTGGCAGCAGCTGCGGCAGGCCGGTGTGCGCCAGCTGGCGACGTTGGACGACATCAATCGCCTGCAGCACATGGCCTTCAGTCGCATGGATCTGCGCGACCACCGCAAGATCGTGGTCATCGACAACCGCATTGCGTTCTGCGGCAGCCAGAACTGTGCTGACCCGGAGTTCCGGGTGAAGCCTGCATTTGCACCATGGATCGATCTACTGCTGCGCTGCGAAGGCCCGGTGGTGCGGCAGATGCAGTACCTGTTTCTCAGCGGCTGGATACCCGAATCCGGCGAGGGCGGGCTGGACGACTATGCAGCAGCGGGCGGCACCGTGGTGGGCGAGGGCAGTGCCACCGCGATTGTCTTCGAGACCGGGCCGATCACCCGCCACAATGCGATGGCCGACATGTTCGTGGCCTGCATCTATGCCGCACGCCGTGAGCTGGTGATCTCCACACCGTACTTCGTGCCGGATGAGTCCCTGCTGCGGGCCTTGTGCGCCGCGCCGCGCCGTGGCGTGGTGACGCGGGTGATCTTTCCCGCCCGAAATGATTCCTGGTTGGTCGGGCAAAGCAGCCGCAGCACCTATGCGGATCTTCTGCAGTGTGGGGTGGAGGTGTTCGAGTATCCGCTGGGCCTGCTGCACGCCAAGTCCTTGACCCTGGATGGCGCAGTGGCATTGGTGGGGTCGGCCAACATGGACCGTCGCAGTCTGGAGCTGAACTTCGAGAACAACCTGCTGATCGCAGACGCGCAGGCGGTGATGGCCATCCGCCAGCGCCAGCAGTGTTACCTGGATGCGTCGGCGCCGCTGGGCCTGCCGCAGGTGCAGGCATGGCCATTCCACCGCCGGCTGACCCAGAACGCCGTGGCGATGATGTCGCCGGTGCTCTAGGCGGCGTTGCTGGTCTCGCGCAGCAGGCCCATGAACTCGCCGAACAGGCGCGGATCGACCAGTTTGCCGCGCTGTGCGGCGAGGATCTCGATCGTGCGTTGGGTGGACATCGGCCCGCGGTACGGACGCTCGGACGTCATCGCATCGAAGCCGTCAACCAGGGTGAGGATGCGCGACTCCAGTGGAATCTCCTCACCCTGCAACCCGTGCGGGTAGCCACTGCCGTCCCAGGCCTCGTGGTGGTGGCGGATCAGTTTGGCCACGGCCAGTGCATCGCTGCGGCCGGTGGCGGTGAACAGGCGTGCGCCGCGTTCGGGGTGGCTGCGCATCACCGACATGCGCGAATCGTCCAGCTTGCCCGGGTGCAGCAGCACGTCGTCACGGATGCCGATCTTGCCGACGTCGTGGAAGCGCGCAGCCAGCACCAGGTGGCCCAGGCGCTCTTCGTCCAGGTCGCAGCGCTGGCCCAGCGCCTGGGCCAGCTGCGAGACGCGGTCGCAGTGGTGGTCGGTGTAGCTGTCGCGCTGGTCCAGGGCGACAGCCAGTACATCGATGGCGCAGGAACTGTCCTTGGGGGGCAAGGACAGGCCTACGGGAGTGGAGATGGGTGACATGATCACGGAGCCGTGGGGGCGGCTGCGTACGTAAGAGGGGGCCGCCATTTTCCTTGGCTAGCCAATTTCACGCAAATTTCACGCCGTCTTCGATTCAGGAACGGCCCGGGTGCAGGGTGGTCAGCAGGGCACGCGCGGCATTGAAGCGGTCCGCGCTTTCCGGCAGCGGATGCTTGATGCGCAGCTTGTCCGGGCCATCCATCTGATACAGCTTGGGCTGCTTCTGGATCAGCTGGATCACCGCCATCGGGTCGATGTTCGGCTTGGACTCGAACACGATACGGCCGCCGTTCTCACCCAACTCCAGCTTGCGGATGCCCAGCACGTTGGCCTGCAGCTTCAGTTCGGCGATGGCGAACAGATGTTTGACCGGGTCCGGCAGCAGGCCGAAACGATCGATCATTTCCACCTGCAGTTCACGCAGTGCCTCACTGTCGCGCGCGCTGGAAATGCGTTTGTACAGGGTCAGGCGGGTATGCACGTCGGGCAGGTAGTCCTCCGGGATCAGTGCCGGCACATGCAGCTCGACCTCGGCACCGCGTGCTTCCTCACCGGCGTCCAGGTCCGGCAGCTTGCCGGACTTGATCGAACGCACCGCGCGCTCCAGCAGCTCGGTGTACAGGCTGAAACCGACTTCGGCCATCTGCCCGCTCTGGTCTTCGCCCAGCAGTTCGCCGGCGCCGCGGATTTCAAGGTCGTGGGTGGCCAGGGTGAAGCCGGCGCCCAGTTCGTCCATCGAGGCAATGGCATCCAGGCGCTTCTGCGCATCCGGGGTGATCGAACGCTTGTCCGGCACCAGCAGGTAGGCATAGGCGCGGTGGTGCGAGCGCCCGACGCGGCCGCGCAGCTGGTGCAGCTGGGCCAGGCCGAAGCGGTCGGCGCGGTTGATGATGATGGTGTTGGCGTTGGGGATGTCGATGCCCGACTCGATGATCGTGGTCGACAGCAGCACGTTGAAGCGCTGCTTCTGGAAATCCAGCATCACCTTTTCCAGCTCGCGCTCGGGCATCTGCCCGTGGGCCATGCCGATGCGGGCTTCGGGCACCAGTTCGGACAGCTCGCGCTGCATCCGGCCCATGCTTTCCACGTCGTTGTGCAGGAAGTACAACTGGCCACCGCGCGAAAGTTCGCGCTGGAAGGCTTCGCGCAGCTGGGCGTTGTCCCAGGCGGTGACGAAAGTCTTCACCGCCAGCCGGTTCGGCGGCGGGGTGGCGATGATGGACAGGTCGCGCAGGCCTGCCATGGCCATGTTCAAGGTGCGCGGGATTGGCGTGGCGGTCAGCGTGAGCAGGTGCACGTTGGCGCGCAAGGCCTTCAGCGCTTCCTTCTGGCGCACACCAAAGCGCTGTTCTTCATCGACGATGACCAGGCCCAGGTCCTTGAACTTGACGTCCGGCTGCAGCAGCCGGTGGGTACCGATGATCACGTCGATGGTGCCTTCGGCCACCTTGTCCAGTTCGGCCTTGATTTCCTTGCTGCTCTTGAAGCGCGACAGCACTTCCACGCGCAGCGGGTAATCGGCAAAGCGGTCGCGGAAGTTGCGGTAATGCTGTTCGGCCAGCAGGGTCGTCGGCACCAGCACGGCGACCTGCTTGCCGCCACTGGCGGCGGCAAAGGCCGCGCGCACCGCGACTTCGGTCTTGCCGAAGCCGACGTCGCCGCAGACCACGCGGTCCATCGGCTGGCTGGATTGCAGGTCACGCAGGGTGGCTTCGATCGCGGCCTGCTGGTCGGGGGTTTCCTCGAACGGGAAGCCGGCCGCGAACGGCTCGTACATGGCGCGGTCGATATTCAGCGCCAGCCCGGCACGCGCTTGGCGACGGGCCTGGATTTCCAGCAGTTCGGCCGCCACGTCGCGGACCTTTTCGGCCGCCTTGCGCTTGGCCTTGGTCCATTGTTCACCGCCCAGCGAGTGCAGCGGTGCGGTTTCCGGCGAGGCACCGGAATAGCGGCTGATCAGGTGCAGCTGCGCGACCGGCACATACAGGCGGTCGCCCTTGGCGTATTCGATCTCGAGGAATTCGCCGGGCATGCCGCCCACGTCCATCGCGATCAGGCCGCGGTAACGGCCAACGCCATGGTCTTCGTGGACGATGGGTGCGCCTTCGGTGAGCTCGCCGAGGTCGCGGATGATCGCTTCCGGTTCGCGCCCGGCACGACGCGTACGCCGCGGCTGGCCAGCGCGTTCGGGGAACAGCTGGCGCTCGGTAAGCACGGCCAGCGCCGGCTCGCTGAGCGCAAAGCCGTCATCCAGCGGCGCGACAGTGATAGCGAAGCGCGCGAGCTTTCCCTCTCCCGCACGCGGGGCGAGGCGCGGAGCGGGGGTAGGGGTGAGCGCGCTCTTGCTCTTGCTTTGGCCAGCAGCCTTACCCCCATCCGGCCCTTCGGGCCACCTTCCCCCGATGGGGGAAGGAAGAAAGTCGTTGAAGCTGGGCACAACCTCGGGCCGCAGTTCCGATGCCTGCAGCACTTCCAGCAGCGCCTCACGCCGCCCAGGTGAATCGGCCGCGATCAGCACGCGCCCCGGGTAGTGTTCGATGAAGGATTTCAGGGCCTGCCCGGCGGGCGCATCCTTGGCCGCGATCGGCA
This sequence comes from Stenotrophomonas sp., assembly GCA_032112995.1. Classification (GTDB taxonomy): domain Bacteria; phylum Pseudomonadota; class Gammaproteobacteria; order Xanthomonadales; family Xanthomonadaceae; genus Stenotrophomonas. The sequence continues at coordinate 24,520 of DAMCTY010000047.1, forward strand.
GCGGTGGCAGCGGCTGGTCACCCAGCGCCTGCGCTTCGGCCACGCGCGGGTGGTCGGCCGCCCACACTTCCACGCGCGGCTGCTTGTTGAACTGTTCGCGCAGGCTGTCCGGCGACTGGTAGATCTCTTCCGGCGGCAGCAGCGGCCGTTCGATGTCGTGGCGGCGCTGTTCGTAGCGACTGTTGGTCTGCTGCCAGAACGCATCGGAGGCTTCGGCCACGCCGCTGCCCAGCACCGTCAGGAAGCCTTCGGGCAGGTAGTCGAACAGGGTTGCGGTCCGGCTGAAGAACAGCGGCAGCATGTATTCGATGCCCGATGGCAGCACCCCGGCCTTCAGGTCCTGGTACAGCGGGCTGCGCCGGGTATCCACGTCGAAGCGCTCGCGCAGGCTAGCCAGCACCTTGTTGAGGCTTGCCTCGTCCATCGGTACTTCGCGCCCGGGCAGCATCTTCACGGCCTGCACCTTGTCCAGCGAACGCTGCGACTCGGGATCGAACTCGCGGATGGAGTCGATGTCCTCGTCCAGCAGCTCGATGCGCAGCGGCGCAGCGGCACCCATCGGGTACACATCCAACAGGCCACCACGCACGGCGAAATCACCCGGGTCCATCACCTGCGCCACATTGCGGTAACCGGCGCTTTCCAGACGGCGCTTTTCCGCGTCCATGTCCAGGCGCTGGCCGACCTTGAGGTCGAAGCTGCTACCGACGATGTAACTCAGCGGTGCCAGCCGCTGGAGCAGGGTCTGCACCGGCACCACCACGATGCCGTGGCTGAGCTGGGGCAGCTGGTGCAGTGCCGCCAGGCGTTGGGAAATGATGTCCGGGTGCGGGCTGAACTGGTCGTAGGGCAGGGTTTCCCAATCCGGGAACGGCACCACCGGCAGTGCGCTGTGCGGACCCAGCAGGGTATGCAGGTCGGCGACAGCCTGGTTGGCTGTCTGGTTGTCGCGGGTAACCAGCAACAACGGCTTGCCGTGTGCCTGCGCGGCACAGGCCACATGCCAGGCCAGGGCGCTGCTGGACGCGGGGGCGCGCCACCAGGCGCGGAGCTGGCCGCTACGCGGCAGCGGCGGAAGGGGATAGGTAATGGACGCCATGAACCGTTGATTTTAACAGATGCGCCCTGTGTGCCCGGCTACCGGCAATGCCAATGCAGACAGGCGCCTTGCGGCGCCTGTCTGTGGGGACGGTGCTGGCCAGCTTAGTTGGCCAGTTCCAACACCATGCGTACCAGACCGGGTGCACCGGTCGGATGCGGCACCTGCTTGAAGCCCAGCGAAGCGGCCAGCTGCAGCATCGGCTCGTTGTCCTGGGCGATATCGCCATACAGGCGGTCCAGGTATTTGCCGCGTGCCCACTTCACCAGCTTGCGCATCAGCTGCCTGCCCAGGCCCTGGCCCGCGAGGAAGCGGCTGACCAGGATCGCGTATTCAGCATCGCGCGTGCCGCTGATGATGGAGGCACGCGCCACCGCACCCACCACCGCTTCACCCGGGGGCAGCGGTTCGGCGGCGACCAGCGCGATCTCGGTCTTCGGGTTGGGATGGGTCAGGCGCTGTGCGGTCTCGTCGGAGAGCGATTCGACCGACTGCAGAAACTTGTCGCGCACCTCTTCCGGCCCGAACAGTGCGAAGGCGCCCTGCAGCGGCGCGCCATCCTCCGGACGGATCGGACGGATCAGCAGCTCACGGCCGCTGGGTGCCTTGAAATTTTCATGCCACGGGGGCATGCGATTGCGGGTAGCCATGACTACGTTTCCTCCAAAGTCGCCTGATTCTGTCACCGCGCGTGATAGGTTCTGTGAACGCGGTCAAAAGCGGGGAACCGGAGGGGCCGGAAAACCGTCATTCGGCGGTTTTCAACCACTCCAGGCGGGTCGATGCGCCGGTTTCGCCCAGATGCTTCTTCAGCACGGGCAGGGCCGGGGCCAGGACCTGCACGAACTGCCAGGGCGGATTCAGCAGCAGCATCCCACTGCCATTCAGACGCAGCGGGGAGTCGTCGGACCTCACCATCAGCTCGGCGACCAGCGCCGACTTGGCCGGCAATGCCGCGGCCTTGCGGAAAAAGGGCTGCAGGGTGCGGCGTTGTTTGATCGGGTACCAGACCGCGCATTGGGCCTGCGGCATCCGGGTCAGTATCTCGCGCAGGGTTGAGATTATCTGTGGGTACTCGGCGTCCTGCGCCTCGTAGGGCGGATCGATCAGCACCAGGGCGCGGCCGATCTTGTCGGCGCCGGACTTTGGCGGCAGGAAGGCGCGGATGGCGTCATAACCATTGCCGTTGTGCACTTGTACCCGGCGGTCATGGGCAAACAGTTCTTTCAACGCTGCGGCCTCGTCCTTCTGCAGCTCGCAGGCGGCCATGCGGTCCTGCTCGCGCAGGGCACGGGCGGCCAGCAGCGGCGAGCCCGGGTAGGAGACCAGGGCGCCGACCGGGTTGTCGGCCTGCACCGCGCGCAGGTAGTGCTCCACCACCTCCGGCAACGACGGCGTGGCCATCAACTGCAGGATGCCTTCGTCGGCTTCGGCGGTCTTGCTGCTTTCCTCCGAGGACAGCAGGTAACGGCCGCGGCCGGCGTGCGTGTCCAGCACGAAGAACGGTGATTCCTTGCGTTTGAGGGCATCGATCATCGCCAGCATGACGATGTGCTTGAGGACGTCGGCGTGGTTGCCGGCGTGGAAGGCGTGGCGATAGTTCATGCGCGAAGTGTAAGGCGTGGGGGCGGCCACGGGCGGATTGGATGCGACCGCCGGGGTGCGGGAGCCGCGTCGGCCGCCAGAACCAGGCCTTGGCCCGCTATGCTGGCGGCATGTCAGAACATGCCGCCCGGGTCCTCGTGGTCGAGGATGAGACCGCCATCGCCGATACCCTGCTGTACGCCCTGCGCAGCGAGGGCTACCAGGCCAGCCATTGCGCGCTTGGCCGCCAGGCGCTGGCGCAGCTGCGCAGCGAATCCGCCGACGTGGTGGTGCTGGACGTGGGCCTGCCCGATATCGGCGGTTTCGAGGTCTGCCGCGAGTTGCGCACCTTCAGCCAGGTGCCGGTGATCTTCCTGACCGCCCGCAATGACGAGTTTGACCGGGTGCTGGGGCTGGAGCTGGGGGCCGACGACTACGTGACCAAGCCGTTCTCACCGCGCGAAATGGTGGCGCGGGTGCGCGCGCGGCTGCGTCGCGCACCTGCAGCGCCCGCCGCGCCGGTGGAGGCAAGCGAACCCGGCTGGAAAGTACACGGTGCCTTCGCGGTCGATGCCCAGGGCCTGCGCATCCGCTACCGCGAGGTGCTGCTGGACCTGACCCGCTACGAATACGCCTTGCTGGCAGCGCTGTTGCAGCGCCCCGGCGCCATCCTCAGCCGGGCCCAGCTGATGGAGCGCGGGTGGGACCACGCCAGCGACAGTGCCGACCGCACCGTGGATACGCACGTCAAGACGCTGCGCGCCAAGCTGCGTGCGGCCGGTGCCCAGGACGACCCCATCCGCACCCATCGCGGCCTGGGCTACGCGCTGGAGGCCTGATGCGGCTTGGGCTCAAGCTGTTCCTGGGGTTCTTCCTGATTGTCGGCATCGCCGCCTTCTTCGTGATGCGGGTGTTCGTCAACGAGGTCAAGCCCGGTGTGCGCCAGGCGATGGAGTCGACCCTGGTGGACGCGGCCAACGTGCTGGCGGTGATGGCGGCGCCGGACCTGAAGGCCGGGCGTATTGCCGATGGCGCCTTTGCCGCGCAACTGGCCACCGCGCAGCGGCGCGATCCCAAGGCCATGGTGTGGCGCTTTCCCAAGCGCAGCATCGATTACCGGGTGACCGTGACCGATGCCAAGGGCATCGTCATTTACGACTCGCGTGGCCAGGACGTGGGCCGTGACAATTCGCGCTGGAATGATGTGCACCTGACCCTGCAAGGGCGCTATGGCGCACGCTCCAGTCCATTGACGCCAGGTGATGCCGAAAAGACCGTCATGCATGTGGCCGCGCCGGTCTACGACCCTGTCGACGGGCGCAGCCTGATCGGCGTGCTGACCCTCTCCCAGCCCAATGACACCATCGACCCGTTCATCGTCGCCAGCCAGCGCGCCATCATCGCCCGTGGTGCCTGGTTGATCGGCCTGTCGGCTCTGATCGGGCTGTTGATGACCTGGTGGCTGTCGCGTGGCATCAGTGGCCTGAGCCGCTACGCCAAGGCGGTAAGTGCCGGTGAGCCGGTGCCGCCGCCCCGTCGTCGCGGTGATGAAATCGGTGAGCTTGGCCAGGCCCTGGAAACCATGCGTCGCAAGCTCGAAGGCAAGGCCTATGTGGAGCAGTACGTGCAGTCGCTGACGCATGAAATGAAAAGCCCGCTGGCGGCCATCCGCGGTGCGGCAGAACTGCTGCAGGAGCCTTTGCCTGAGGCTGACCGCCAGCGCTTTGCCGGCAACATCGCGCAGCAGGAGAGGCGCCTGACCGAGACCATCGACCAGCTGCTGCGGCTGGCCGAGGTGGAGCAGCACGGTTGGCTGCAGCGCCGTGCCGAGGTGGATCTTGTGCAGGTGTGCCGCGACCTGGCGGACGATGCTTCGCCGCGCCTGCAGGCGGCAGGGCTGGTGCTGGAGGCTGTGTTGCCGGAGCGTGCTCCGGTGCAGGGTGATCCCTTCCTGCTGCGCCAAGCGCTGTCCAATCTGCTGGACAACGCGATTGCCTTTTCGCCCGCCGGCGGCAGCATCCAGATCGTGTTGAACAAACAGGCACAGTCCTGGCAGTTGAGCCTGCGCGACCAGGGCCCGGGTGTGCCGGACTACGCGCTGGAACGCGTGTTCGAGCGCTTCTACTCGTTGGGCCGGCCAGGCAACGGCCCGCGCAGTTCCGGGCTGGGCCTGCCGTTCGTGGCCGAGGTGGCGCGGCTGCATGGTGGCCAGGCCACGCTGCGCAACAGGCCCGAAGGCGGTGCCCAAGCCGTGTTGGTGTTGCCGCCGGGCTGACTTCACATTCGCTTCAAACTGGCCACAAACCCCGCTCATCGGCACCGCCCAAGCTGCTCCCGTTTCCACACGAGAACGGGACATGACTTCCCTCAAATTGCTGTTGCGTTTCGCCATTGTCGGCGGATTGGTGTTGCTGTTGCTGGTGCCGCTGCTGTTGATCCGCAGCACCATCAACGAGCGCGAGCGTTATCGCGACGAGGCGATCGAGCGGGTATCGCAGAGCTGGGCAGGTGCGCAGTCGTTGACCGGGCCGGTGCGGGTGCTGCCGTGGACGCAGCAGCGCGAGGTGGAAATTGCCGCCGAAGGCAACAACCCGCGCCGCACCGAGCTGCGCACCGACCACGGCTATGACCTGCAGATGCCGACACGCTTGAATGTGCAGGGCAACCTGCGCCCGGATGAGCGCACCGTTGGCCTGTTCAAGGTGCCGGTGTACAAGTGGGAGGCCAAGCTGCAGGCCGAGTTTGCCGATACCAACTATGCGGCAATGCCGGGCCGCAGTTATGGCCGTCCCTATCTTGCGCTGGGCATTTCCGACGTGCGCGGGCTGGTGGGTACGCCCAACCTGCGCGTTGATGGCAAGGCCGTGCAGCTGCAGCCTGGCACTGGCGTGATGGAGGAAACCTCCAAGGGCCTGCATGCCTCGTTGGCGCCCTTGACTGACAGCACGCAAGGCGTGCTGCGCGATGGCAACAAAGTGGAGCTGGAACTGGTGCTGGGGGGGACGCGGTCGCTGTCGATCGCACCGATTGGTGACGATACCCGCGTCAACCTGGGCTCGACCTGGCAGCATCCCCTGTTTGGTGGCAGCTTTCTGCCTACCGAACGCAGTGTGGACGCCAGTGGCTTCCGTGCCGAATGGGCGGTGTCATCGCTGGCATCGGCCGCGCAGGCACAGCTGACCCAGGCCATCCGTAACGAGGGCGGCAACGTGGAGTCCCTGAACGTTGCCCTGGTGGACCCGGTGGACACGTACACGCAGGTGGACCGGGCCAGCAAGTACGGCATCCTGTTCGTGTTGTTGACCTTTGTCGGCTTTGCGCTGTTCGAGTTGATCAAGCAGCTGAAGATCCACCCGCTGCAATACCTGCTGGTCGGCCTGGCATTGGCGATCTTCTTCCTTCTGCTGTTGAGTCTGTCCGAGCGCATTGCGTTCTGGCAGGCCTACCTGATCGCAGCTGCGGCGTGTATCGGCCTGCAGGGGTTCTACCTCAGTGGTGTGTTGCACAGTTGGAAGCGTGGTGTTGGATTCGCGACCATGCTCACGCTGTTGTACGGGGTGTTGTACGTGCTGCTGATCTCCGAGAACAACGCCTTGCTGATGGGCTCGCTGCTGTTGTTCGGCATCCTGGCGGTGATCATGTGGATCACGCGCAAGGTGGACTGGTATGAGCTTGGCAATCGTGCGGTGGCACGCCAGGGCTGATGGCAGGTAGGCGATGACGGGGCGGGGTGGCGTTGACCACTCCGCCTTTTTCGTGAGGAGGAAGGACATGAATCGTGCTTTGATCCATCAGCGTGCGCGGCGTTTGTTGCCGGTGGGGATCGAGACCTGTGGTCTGTTGCATTTCGGCACGGGGCCGGGGCAGCTGGAGCGGGTGTTGCTGGACAGTGTGTTCGGTGGTGGTCAGGCGCAGGGGCTGGTGGCGCTGCGTTTGTCCTTGTCTACGGCGTTGGCGATCCAGCGCAAGGGCTTGCGCTACTTCGAGGCGGGTGATTGGGTGTATTCGGCGTTTGCGGCGGAGTGTGCTTCGTTTGCTGCAGAGGTGTTGCCCTCTGGGCACGGAGCCGGTTATTCGGCGGTGGCTTTGGATGGGCAGGCGTGGTTTGTGGTGCTGCCGGTGGAGCGGTTGGTGGTTTATGGATGGTGGGAGTAAGTGGGCGGGGGCCGTGGCTTTGGCTTCTTTGCAGAGCAAAGCATTGCTGGTTACCTCCCTTCTTCCGCTTGCGGGGAAGGTGTCTGGAGGGCGGATGGGGGAGCTTTGGCTTTGGTTATTCGCAGAGCAAAGCATTGCTGGCTAACTCCCTTCTCCCGCTTGCGGGGGAAGGTGCCCGGAGGGCGGATGGGGGCAGCTTTGGCTTTGGCTATTCGCAGAGCAAAGCATTGCTGGTTATCTCCCTTCTCCCGCTTGCGGGGGAAGGTGCCCGGAG
>DAMCTY010000048.1:0-31211 GCA_032112995.1 Stenotrophomonas sp.
GCAATGGCCTTACCGGTAAAGCCCCTGCCGAGCATGGCTCGGCACTACAGGTTGGGATTATCGGTAAGGCCTCTGCCGAGCATGGCTCGGCACTACATAAACCGCGAAGCCCGCAATCTTTCGGATTGCGGGCTTCGTTGCAGCGTCATTGCTGTCGGCTTCGCGGCTCATGCCGCTCCTACAAACACGCGTTAATGCCCGCCTGCCGATGCCGCACCCGCTCCCGCACCAAACGGCGGCCTGGCCAGCCACACCAGGCCGATGATCAGCAGGAACACCCAGCCCAGCAGCAGGAAGATGTCGTTGAAGCCCATCTGCGATGCCTGGTGGTTGATCATCTCGTTGAGCACCGCCGCACCGTGCTGCAGGTCGCCCTGCCCCATCGCGGTCACCTGATCGTGCATGCCCGGGTCGTACAGGGACACATGTTCGGTCAGGTCGGCATGGTGCTGCTGAGTACGCCGCGCCCACAACCAGGTGGTCAACGATGCCGCGAAGCTGCCGCCCAGCGTGCGCAGAAAGGTGGCCAGGCCGGAGCCCGCGGCGATCTCGCGGCCATCAAGGTCGGACAGCAGGATCTGCAGCACCGGCATGAAGAACAGCGCCAAGCCAACACCCATCAACAATTGCACGCCGGCCACATGCGCGAAGTCGACCTGCAGGTTGAAGCCCGAACGCAGGAAGCTGGTCATCGACAATACGAAGAACGCAATCGTCGCCAGGTAGCGCATGTCCACCTTGTGCCCGAACTTGCCCAGCACCGGCGCCACCATGATCGGCAGGATACCCAGGGGCGCCGTCGCCAGGCCCGCCCAGATTGCGGTATAGCCCATGTCGCGCTGCAGCCATTGCGGGATCATCAAGGCCACCGAGAAGAACGCCGCGTAGCCGACGATCATCGCCAAGGTGCCGGCGCGGAAATTGCGATGCCGCAGCAACTTCAGGTCAACGATGGGATCCTTGTCAGTCAGCTCCCAGATCACGAACACCGCCAACATCACCGCGGCAACACAGGTCAGCACCACGATCTTGGTCGAGTTGAACCAGTCTTCCTCGTTGCCCAGGTCCAGCATCAGCTGCAGGCAGCCAACGCCGATCACCAAAGTGACCAGACCGACGTAATCCATCTTCGGCCGCTCGGTCTGCTCCACCCGGTGGCGCAGCTGGCCACCGACGATGGCTGCGGCAATCACGCCCAGCGGCACATTGATCAGGAAGATCCATTCCCAGCTGTAGTTGTCGGTGATCCAGCCACCGAGGATGGGCCCTGCAATCGGCGCGACCACGGTGATCATCGCCAGCAGCGCCAGCGCCTGCCCGCGCTTCTCGCGTGGATAGATCGACACCAGCAGTGACTGGGTGATCGGGTACATCGGCCCGGCCACGAAGCCCTGCAGCGCGCGCGACACCACCAACATGCCCATGCTCTGGGCAATACCGCACAGCAGCGAGGCGATGGAGAAGGCAATCGTCGCCCAGACGAACAGCTTCACCTCGCCAAAGCGGCGGCTCAGCCACCCCGTCAGCGGCAGGGCAATCGCGGTGCTGACCGCGAACGAGGTGATCACCCAGGTCGCCTGCTGCGAACTGGCCCCAAGATTGCCGGCGATGGTCGGCAACGAGACGTTGGCGATGGTGGTATCCAGCACCTGCATGAACGAGGCCAGGGCCAGGCCCGCCGTGCACAGCGCTACGTTGGCCGGCCCTGCACCGACCGCGGGCGCGGCAGGTGCGGCGGGAGCTTGTGCGGACATGGCGACCTCAGCTGGCGCGCGCGGACGGCGGCAGGTTGTCCTGGATGATGCGGTGGATCAGCGCATCGGCATCGTGCAGCTGCTTGGCATAGATCTCGGTGCCATACACCGTGCCCTTGGCCGCTTCCGCCGGCAGCACCGTGCCGTTCTGGTCGTGCAGGTTGACCTCGGCCTTCATCGACAGGCCCAGGCGCAGCGGATGCTCGGCCAGTTGCTTGGCATCCAGGGTGATGCGCACCGGCACGCGCTGCACGATCTTGATCCAGTTGCCGCTGGCGTTCTGCGCCGGCAGCAGCGAGAACGCCGAGCCGGTGCCCAGGCCGAGGTTGGTGATGCGACCCTTGTAGGTCACGTCACTGCCGTACAGGTCCGAGCGCAGCTCCACTTCCTGGCCCAGGCGCATGTGCCGCAGCTGGGTTTCCTTGAAGTTGGCATCCACCCACATCTGTTCGGCCGGTACCACCGCCATCAGCGCGGCACCAGGCTGCACGCGCTGGCCCACCTGCACCGAGCGGCGCGCCACATAGCCGCTGACCGGGGCAACGATGCCGGCGCGGGCGTTGTTGAGATAGGCCTGGCGCAGCTGCGCCGCAGCCGCTTCCACGTCCGGCTGGGTAGCGATGACGGTGTCATCGACCAGGGCGCGGCTGCGCTCCACGGTCTCGCGCGAACCGGCAACCGCGGCTTCGGCGGCGGCCAGCTCGTCACGGGCATGAGCCAGTTCTTCGTTGGAAATGGCACCGGTGGCGGCCAGGTCACGGCGGCGTGCGAAATCCTCGCGCGCACGCTTGACGCTGATCTGGCGGGCGTTCAATTCCGCCTGCGCACCTTCCACGCTGCGGTACAGGCCGCGCACCTGGCGCACGGTGCGTGCCAGGTTGGCCCGCGCCTGCTGCATGGCCACTTCGGTATCGGCCGGGTCCAGCTGCACCAGCAACTGGCCCTGCTCCACCTTCATGCCGTCATCGGCGGCGATGGCGACCACGGTGCCGGCGATCAGCGGGGTGATCTGCACCTGGTTGCCACCGACATAGGCATCATCGGTTTCCTCGGCCCAGCGGCCGAGCAGGAAGTACCACGCGGCAAAGGCCGCCAGCAGGATCACAACGACAAGCAACAGCCCGCGCAGCAGCTTGCCGCGGCGGCTGGGTGCGGCGGTTGCCGCTTCAGGGGTGGGGGTCTGGCTCATGCGGGGACTCTCAGGAATGCGTGTTGTCGGTGACCGGCGCCGGTGCGGCGGCCGGCTGGAAGCCACCGCCCAGCGCTGCGCTCAGGCGCACCGAGGACAGCAGCTGCTGTGACTGGAGATTGCTCAGGCGCTGTTCGGCCTGCAGCAACTGGTCCTGGGTGCTGAGCACCTCCAGGTAGTTGCCGATGCCGGCGCGGTAGCGCTGCTGCGCCAGTGCATGCGCGGCCTGTGCATTGGCCTGGGCCTGCTGCTGGGCCTGCACCTGATCGGCCAGCGAACGGGTGGCGTTGACCTGGTCAGCCACGTCGCGCAGCGCCTGCACAACGCTTTGGTTGTATGCGGCCACGGCCACGTCGTAATCGGCGTCGCTCTTGGCCAGGCCGGCACGCAGCCGGCCACCGTCGAAGATCGGCAGGCTCAGCGCCGGTGCCAGCAGGCCGAAGGTGGAGCCGCTTTCCAGCAGCCCACCCAGATCCTTGGACACCACGCCGCCCAGTGCCATCAGGTTGAGGCTGGGATAGAACCGGGTCTTGGCGACCTTGATCTGCTTGTCGGCCGCCTCCACCCGCCAGCGCGCGGCGACAATGTCCGGGCGCCGGCCCAGCAGTTCGCTGGGCAATACGCCGGGCAGTTGCAGGGCCAGCGGGCTCAGCGCCTGCGGCAGGTTGATCGCCAGGCCACGGTCCGGCCCCTGCCCCAGCAAGGCTGCCAGCGCGTTGCGGGCGGCATCGATCTGCTGCTGCGCGGCCAACTGCTGCTGCTGTGCCAGCGGCAGGCGGGCCTGCGCCTGATGCACCTGCAGCTCGCTGTCGATGCCGGCGCGGCGGCGCTGCTGGGTCAGCTGCAAGGTCTTTTCGGCACGTGCCTGCTCATCCCGGGCCACCCGCTGCAGGGCGCCGGCATGGGCCAACTGCACATAGGCCTGGACGATGGCTGCCGACAGGTCCAAGCGCGCGGCCTGCGCATCCACCGCTGCCGCATGGCCGCTGTCCACGGCCGCTTCCCAGGCGGCGCGCTTGCCGCCCCACAGGTCGATGCCATAGCTGAAGTTGGCCACCGCCTGCACGCTGCCCATGTAATCGCCGCCGAGATCACCGGCCATCGATTCAGGCAGGGTCAGCCCGGTATAGCCGGGGGACAGCGACAGGCTGGGCTTGCGCTCGGCATTGGCGCTGGATGCCTGCGCCTGCGCCTGGCGCAGGCGGGCATCGGCAGCATCCAGCGAGGGACTGCTGCGCAGGCCTTCGGCAACCAGTGCATCCAGCTGCGGATCATTGAAAGCCCGCCACCAGTCGGCGGCCGGGAAGCCCGCCGCACTGAGCGGCGCCGCGGCCAAGCTGTGCCCGGCCTGCAGGCTGTCAGCGTCCAGCAGCTGGCCCTGCGGCTGCAGCCCACGGCTGCTGGCACAGGCGCCGAGCGCCAACACCAAAGCGCCCAGCAACAGCGGGCGCGCGTAATGCAAAGAGGAAGTTTTCATGGCGGAGAGAGGGAGTCGCGTACCCGCGTCAACAGGGAAAACAGGTGGTCTCGCTCGGCTTCATCCAGGTCGCGCAGGGCCAGATCCATGATCCGGTCCCCACGTACCTTGAGTTGCTGCCACAACGCGCGACCGTCGTCGGTAACCACGATCTGCAGGGCTCTTCTGTCCTGGGCATGCGGCTCACGGCGCACCGCGCCCAGCGCTTCCAGCCGGTCCAGCAAGCGGGTCACCGCACTGGGCACCTGGTTGATGGCTTGGCCAAGCTCGGCAGCCGTGCACGGGGCCATGTTCACCAGCACCTTGAGCCCCACGTAATGGGTGAAGCCAATGCCCAGGCCTTCCTCGGCCATGGTGGCGTCGAGCTGGCGCACCAGCCCGTCGCCCACCTGGCGCATCAGCAGGCCGAAGCTGGTGGGTACAGAAGAGGGTTCAGTCATGGGGCGGCATTTTATTTCCATATGGAAATATTCTCCATGGAATATTTCCATCAAGAAGTGAATTCAGCGTTACAGATATGTCGTGAATCGATGACACTCGGCGCACCCGCCGGTTCGCCGCGCTTGGCATCGCCGCCGTCATCCGGATAATCGCTGGGTCTGGAAGCCGGCAGCCACGCCGCGGCTTCAACGTTCACAGGTAGCACCACCCGCAATGACCGATCCTGCACGCCAAGCTTTCCACGGCTTTGAACAGCAGCCGCTGCGCGAATACGCAGAGCGCGCCTATCTTGATTACTCCATGTACGTGGTCCTGGACCGCGCCCTGCCGTTCATCGGCGACGGGCTCAAGCCGGTGCAGCGCCGCATCATCTATTCGATGAGTGAACTGGGCCTGGGCGCCGGCTCCAAGCCCAAGAAATCCGCCCGCACCGTCGGTGACGTCATCGGTAAGTACCATCCGCACGGTGACAGCGCCTGCTACGAGGCGCTGGTGCTGATGGCCCAGCCGTTCTCGTTCCGCTACCCGCTGATCGACGGCCAGGGCAACTTCGGCTCCAGCGACGACCCCAAGTCGTTCGCGGCCATGCGCTATACCGAATCCAAGCTGACCCCGATCGCCGAAGTGCTGCTGGGCGAACTGGGCCAGGGCACCACCGACTGGGCGCCGAACTTCGACGGCACCCTGGAGGAACCGACCTGGATGCCGGCGCGGCTGCCGCACCTGCTGCTCAACGGCACCACCGGCATCGCCGTGGGCATGGCCACCGACGTGCCGCCGCACAATCTCAATGAGATCGTCAGCGCGCTGGTGCACCTGATCGACGACCCCAACGCCTCCATCGCCGAGCTCTGCGAGCACGTGAAGGGGCCGGACTACCCGACCACCGCCGAAATCATCACCTCGCCGTCGGACCTGCGGAACATCTACGAGACCGGCAATGGCAGCGTGCGCGCACGCGCTACCTTCAAGAAGGAAGCCGGCCACATCGTCATCGATGCGCTGCCGCACCAGGTCTCGCCGTCCAAGGTGATCGAGCAGATCGCTGCGCAGATGCGTGCCAAGAAGCTGCCGTGGCTGGAGGACATCCGCGACGAGTCCGACCACGCCAACCCGGTACGGGTGGTGCTGATGCCACGCTCCAATCGCGTCGATGCCGAACAGCTGATGGGCCACCTGTTTGCCACCACCGATCTTGAGCGCAGCTATCGCGTCAATCTGAACGTGATTGGCCTGGATGGGCGCCCGCAGGTCAAGAACCTCAAGCAGATGCTTGGCGAATGGCTGCGCTTCCGCCAGGACACGGTCACCCGCCGCCTCAACCACCGCCTGCAGAAAGTGGAGCGTCGCCTGCACCTGTTGGAAGGCTTGCTGGTTGCCTTCCTCAACCTGGATGAAGTGATCCGCATCATCCGCACCGAGGACGATGCCAAGGCCGCGCTGATCGCCCGCTTCGCGCTGAGCGAGGACCAGGCCGAGTACATTCTGGAAACCAAGCTCAAGCAGCTTGCGCGCCTGGAAGAAATGAAGATCCGCGGCGAGCAGGACGAGCTGGCCAAGGAACGCGACAAGATCCTGTCCATCCTGCAGAGCAGCGCCAAGCTGAAGAAGCTGGTCAAGGACGAGCTGCTGGCCGACGCCAAGAAGTTCGGCGACGCCCGCCGCTCGCCGCTGGTGCAGCGCGGCGCCGCCCAGGCCATCGACGAGACCGAGCTGGTGCCCAGCGAGCCGATGACCGTGGTGCTGTCCGAGAAGGGCTGGGTGCGTGCCGCCAAGGGCCACGATGTCGATGGTTCGACCCTGAACTACCGTGATGGCGACAGCCTGTTGGCATTCGCCCGCACCCGCAGCACCCAGCAGGTGGCCTTCCTGGATACCGAGGGCCGCGCCTATTCCACGCCGGTGCATACCCTGCCCTCGGCACGTGGCAATGGCGAGCCGCTGACCGGCCGTTTCTCGCCGGCACCGGGCAGCAACTTCGTCACCGTGGCCAGCGGCGACAACAACACCCGCTTCGTGCTGGCCTCGACGCATGGCTACGGTTTCGTCACCCGCTTCGAGAACCTCACCGGCCGCAACAAGGCCGGCAAGGCAATGCTCAACCTGTCCGCCGGCTCGGCGGTGCTGACCCCGTCACTGGTCGCCAACCCGGAAACCGACCGCATCGTCGCGGTCACCAGCGCCGGCAACATGCTGGCCATCCCGGCCAGCGAGCTGCCCGAGCTGGACAAGGGCAAGGGCAACAAGATCATCGAGATCCCCAAGGCCAAGCTCTCCACCGAGCGCGTGGTGGCGGTGGTGGCGGTGGGCCCGTCCAATACCCTGCAGGTACGCAGCGGCCAGCGCACCATGAACCTGTCGTTCAAGGACCTGGAGACCTATCTGGGGACGCGGGCGACGCGTGGGCATTTGTTGCCGAGAGGGTGGCAGAAGGTCGAAGGGCTGGATGTCCAGTAATTCACTCCACTGGCGCGTGGCGACGCGTTCGGCAACCCGGTTGCCGGAGGTCTGCGTGGCGCGGCAGAAGGTCGAAGGGCTGGATGTCCAGTAATTCACTCCACTGGCGCGTGGCGACGCGTTCGGCAACCCGGTTGCCGAAGGTCTGCGTGGCGCGGCAAAAGGTCGAAGGGCTGGATGTCCAGTAAATGACAAGAAGGCCGGGCAATGCCCGGCCTTCTGCTTTTTGTTTTTTTTGTAGGAGCGGCGCAAGCCGCGAAGCCACAGATCCAAACAGTGTCAGCAACCACGAATCACCATTGATCCACTGCCCCCAGCTTCGCGGCTCACGCCGCCTCTACAAGCCACGGGCAACGCACTCGCAACAGGAGAATCCCCATGCAACCCGACTTCTGGCTGCAACGTTGGCAGAACGGTCAAATCGGCTTCCATCGCAGCGATGTCATGCCGCTGCTGCAGAAGCACTGGCCCCGCCTGGCACTGCCCGCAGGCAGCCGCGTGCTGGTGCCGCTGTGCGGCAAGACCCTGGACATGCATTGGTTGGCCGCTCAGGGCCACCGTGTGCTCGGGGTCGAGCTGTCGTCGATGGCGGCCGAGCAGTTCTTCGCCGAAGCCGGCCTGGTACCGCAACGCCAGCGCAGCCAGTACGGCGAGCACTACAGCGCCGGGCCGATTGAAATCATCTGCGGCGATGCCTTCGCACTGGATGCGGAACTGCTGGCGGACGTTGCCGCTGTCTATGACCGCGCCGCGCTGATCGCCCTGCCACCGCATCTGCGCCAACACTATCGCGACACTTTGTACGCGCAGCTGCCGGTAGGTTGCCAGGGTGTACTGATCACCCTGGAATACCCGCAGGATGAAAAACAGGGACCACCGTTTTCGGTGGAAGAGGCCGAGGTGCAGCGCCTGTTCGCCACACCCTGGCACGCAGGCCTGCTGGAACGCCGCGACATCCTCGACCAGCAACCGGATTTCCGTGCCGACGGGGTCACCGCCCTTTCCACCGCCGTCTACAAACTGCAACGCCAGTAGTGCCGACCCATGGTCGGCAGGGGCTTTACCGATAAACCTGGCGAATGCCGACCATGGGTCGGCACTACATCAGTGCAAAGCAACCGTACCGTAATGCCGACGCATGGCCGGCAGGGGCTTTACCGATCAACCTGACCAATGCCAACCATGGGTCGGCACTACATCAGCGCAAAGCAACCGTACCGTAATGCCGACCCATGGTCGGCAGGGGCTTTACCGATAAACCTGACCAATGCCGACCATGGATCAGCACGACATCAGCCCAAAGCAACTGACCGCCCCATGCTCGGCAGGGGCATTATCGATAGACCGGACAGATGCCGACCACGGGTCGGCACTACCTGCCATAGGCATCAATGCGCCGGGGTGCCCTTGGCGTCCATCTTGCTGGTCTGGTACAGCTCCAAGCCGATGCGCTTGATCAGGCCCAGCTGCTGCTCCAGCCACCAAGCATGGTCTTCCTCGGTGTCATGCAGCTGCTTGACCAGGATGTCGCGGCTGACATAGTCGCCGTGCGCCTCACACAACTTGACCCCGGCGGCCAGGTCGGCGCGCACCTTGTATTCCACCTGCAGATCCTTCTCCAGCATTTCCATCACGGTCACGCCCGGCTCGAAGCCGTGCGGACGCATATCCGGATTGCCGCCCAGGAACAGGATGCGACGCAACAGTGCGTCAGCGTGTTCGGTCTCTTCTTCCATCTCGTGGCCGATACGCTCGTACAGCGCCAGCAGGCCCTGATCCTCATAACGACGAGAATGGATGAAGTACTGGTCGCGCGCGGCCAATTCGCCGCGCAGCAGCTCCTTCAGGCACTCAATGACTTCGGACTTGCCCTGCATGGGGATGCTCCTGATGATTCGATGGTGCATAGGGTGCCCCATCTGAAAGGCCAATGATCTAATCGGAATCACTTTCAGTTGCGATTCCCTCTCTTTCGGCTTCACAAGCTGTCTACAATCGCGACAGAACCGCTACCGGGGGTAGGCCTGTGCTGCGTTGGCTGCTGCGTTCGCTGTGGGTTGTGCTGGGTCTGTTACTGCTGTCACTGCTGATCTTTTGGGGCCTGCTGCGCGGCAGCCTGCCGCAGTTGGATGGAGAACTGGCCCTGCCGGGCTTATCGGCACCGGTCGCCATCCAGCGCGATGCCTTGGGCGTGCTGACCGTGGATGCGGCCAACGAGGCCGACATGGCGCGGGCGCTGGGCTATGTGCATGCCCAGGAGCGTTTCTTTGAAATGGACCTGATGCGGCGCTCGGCAGCGGGCGAACTGTCCGAATTGTTCGGCGCCAAGGCCCTGCCCCTGGACCAGCGCATGCGGGTGCACCGGCTGCGCGCCCATACCCAGGAGAACCTGGGCGCTGCACTGGGCGACAAGCGCAGCGTCGTCGAGGCCTACCGCGATGGCGTCAACGCCGGCCTGGCGGCCCTGCCGGTACGGCCCTGGCCCTACCTGCTGCTGCGCCAGCAACCGCGCCCCTGGCAGTTGGAAGACTCGGTGCTGACCGGGCTGGCGATGTACGCCGACCTGCAGGACCCCAGCAATACCCGCGAACTGGCGATGGCGCGCCTGCGCAGCGTGATGCCGCCTGCGCTGTATGCCCTGCTTGCCCGCGATGGCAGCAGCTGGGATGCGCCCTTGTTTGGCGACGCCCGTGGCGATGCGGTGCTGCCGGATGCGGCAACCTTGAACCTGCGTAATGACAGCACTGCAGCTGCCCTCACTCCACCGCATGCGAAGCAGGCGGTCTCCCTCTCTCCCGCGAGGCGGGAGAGAGGCATTGGTGGGTCGCCTGCGGCGACCGATTCTTTTTGGCCTTATCTGGTTGCCCTCACTCCACCGCCTGCTTCGCAGGCGGTCCCCCTCTCTCCCGCGGTGCGGGAGAGAGGCCGCGGTGGGTCGCCTGCGGCGACCGATTCTTTTTGGCCTTATCTGGCTTCCCTCACTCCACCGCCTGCTTCGCAAGCGGTCCCCCTCTCTCCCGCGGTGCGGGAGAGAGGCCGCGGTGGGTCGCCTACGGCGACCGATTCTTTTCCGGGTAGCAATAATTTCGCGGTGGCCGGCGCCCTGACCGCCGATGGCCGCGCCATCATCGCCGACGACATGCATCTGGGCCTGCGTGCGCCCAATATCTGGTTCCGCGCGCGGCTGCGCTATGCCGAACCCACTGCTCCGGATGGCAAGGTCGACGTCGCAGGCTTCACCCTGCCCGGCCTGCCGGCGGTCATTGTCGGCAGCAATACGCGGGTTGCCTGGGCCTTCACCAACAGCTACATCGATACGGCGGACTTCACCACCCTTCCTGCCAATACACCGCTACGCACGTACAACGAAGCCATCGCCGTCGCCGGCGCACGCCCGGAAATACTGCTGGTCCGCGAAAGCGACTGGGGGCCGGTACTGCATGACGAGCCAGATGGACAGCTGCTCGCGCTGCGCTGGGTTGGCCAGCAAGCGGGCGCGGTGCGCCTGGATTTCGCTGACATGGCCAAGGCCGCCGACCTGGACGCCGCACTGGCGGTGGCCGACCGCTCCGGCATCCCCGCGCAGAACCTGCTGGTGGGTGATCGCAGCGGTCGTATCGGCTGGCGCTTGATCGGGGCACGCCCAGCCCGCGACCCTGCCTGTAAAGCCGATACGTCGGCACAGCCGTCGGCCTGCCCGTCATGGGGCATTCGTACCGATCAGGCCCCTGCCCTGATCGACCCACCCCGGCAACGCCTGTGGACAGCCAACGGCCGTGTACTGGACGGCCCCGCGTTGGCCACTGCCGGCGATGGCGGCTACGACCTGGGCGCGCGTGCCAAACAGATCCGCGATGGCCTGTTTGCCCGCGACCAGTTCAGCGAACGCGACCTGCTCGCCATCCAGCTGGATGACCGTGCCCTGCTGATGGAGCGCTGGTGG
Source organism: Stenotrophomonas sp. (assembly GCA_032112995.1). GTDB lineage: Bacteria > Pseudomonadota > Gammaproteobacteria > Xanthomonadales > Xanthomonadaceae > Stenotrophomonas. The sequence continues at coordinate 11,262 of DAMCTY010000048.1, forward strand.
AAACTGTTGCGGCAAACGGTGGAACACAGCAACGATCCGCAACTGCAACGCCTGGAAGCCGCCAGCCGCCAATGGCAGGGGCGTGCATCGCCCGATTCGGTGAGCTACCGCATGGCACGCGGCTTCCGCGGCATCCTGCTCGACAACCTGCAGGCCGCCTTGCTGGCACCGGCAGCGGAGCAACTGGGCGAGCGCTATATCGAGCCCAAGCTGCCGCAACTGGAGGGCCTGGTCTGGCCCATGCTGGAGCAACGCCCGCCCAACCTGCTGCCGCCCCCCTATGCAAGCTGGGACGCACTGCTGGCTGAGAGTGCCCGCCAACTGGAAAAGGACCTGGCCGAACAAGGCAAGGATCTGGCACAGCGCAGCTGGGGCGAACGCAACACCGCCGCCATCTGCCACCCGATCTCGGCTGCGCTGCCCGGCCTGTTCAAGCGCTGGCTGTGCATGGCCCGCGAGCCACTGGCCGGCGATGACAATATGCCGCGCGTGGTCGGGCCCAGGTTCGGCGCATCCGAGCGCATGGTGGTCTCGCCCGGTCACGAGGCCGATGGCATCGTGCATATGCCCGGCGGCCAGAGCGGTCACCCCTTGTCACCGTTCTGGGGCGCGGGCCATGAGGACTGGGTGGAGGGCCGGCCCACGCCCTTCCTGCCTGGTCGCGCGACGCACAGCTTGACCTTGAGCCCACGCTGAGCCGCCCTGCCGTACCCACGCACGACAGAGCAAAACCGTAGCCCGGGTAAGCGCAGCGCACCCGGGGAAAACGCAGCCCCCAACCCGCGATGACCATGCGTGCAAGAGCCCAGCTTGACCTTGAGCCCGCGCTGAGCCGTCCTGCAATAACGACGAACGACATAGCAAAACCGTAGCCCGGGTAAGCGCAGCGCACCCGGGAAACACGCAGCACCCAACCTGCGATGACCATGCGTGCAAGCGCCCCGGGTGCGCTGCGCTTACCCGGGCCGCCCCTGCCTGGCGCCATTACTTCAAGCGCACGGTCCACTCCACCTCGAGCTTGGCCTCGGCATCGAACAGGCGACTGATCTGCACCCAGCTGGCAGCCGGATACTTGCCATCGGCAAAAAACGTCTTGCGCTCGGGAATGGCCTTGATCAAGCCATCCATGTCGGTGGTGAACACGGTCTCCTTGACCACCTGGCTGCTGTCAGCATCAAACTGCTGCAGGATCCTGGTCAACTTGCCATAGCAGTCGCGTACCGCTGCCTGCATGTCCGCGCCCCTGCACGGCACGCCGGAAACATGCAGCGTGTCACCATCGCGCACCACACCGGTATAGCCGATATCCGCCTCCCAGCTTCCCTGCGAGTGCCGCTCCAGCGGAGCCTCGGCCGCCTGCGCGGCGAATGCACTGAACACCGACCCCAGCAACAACACGGACAGCTTGCGCATCACAACTCCTTTGTTGGAAAGACAAGACGGGGCAACGCCACACAACTAGGTACTGCGCATCACCCGCCCGCACAGGTTCAACAGCGGGCCGGTCATGGCCGTGGTCACCAAGGCCATGATCACCAGCACCGCGAACAGCCGGTCATCCAGCAACCCCAGCTCGTAGCCAAGATTGAGCACGATCAGCTCCATCAGCCCGCGGGTATTCATCAACACGCCAAGGCGCAGTGCGTCCGGCGCCTGCATGCCCGCGCTGCGGGCGGCGGCAAACGTGCCTGCCAGCTTGCCCAGTGTGGCCACGGCAATCACCAGCAGGCACAGCCACAGATCACTCACCTGCAGTGCATCTGCGCGCAGCCGCAGGCCGGTCATCGCAAAGAACAAGGGCAGCAGCAAGGTTGCCGCCAGTGGCTCGACCTTGCTGATCACCAGCTCCCGCAGCTGCGGGTTGGAAGAGGCGGCCACGCCCGCCGCAAACGCGCCGAACAATGCATGGATGCCCAGGGTTTCGGTCAGCAGTGCGCAGGCCAGGGTCAGCAGCAGCATGCCCAGCAACCAGGCACCTTCGCGGCCGGGGGCGATCTGCTGGCGAGCGAACCAGGGCCGCACCACGCCCAGCATCAGCAAGGTGAACACCAGTACGCAGGCGAGGCTGAAGCTGGCCGCGCCCCAACCGGAGGCCTGGGTGGCGGCCACGATCAAGGCCAACATGCACCACGCGGTCGCGTCACCCAGCGCCGCGCAGGCAATTGCGGTCTGGCCCAACGGGCTGTGGGTCATCTGGCGATCGGCAAGGATGCGCAGCAGCACCGGGAACGCAGTGATGCTCAAGGACACCCCGATGAACAATGCAAACGAGGTGAACCCCACCCCCGCCGGACCGTGCGTTGGATACAAGCAGATCGCCAGCACCACCCCGCACAGGAACGGCACCGCGATGCCGGCATGGCTGACCGCGATCGCAAACCGTCGCCGCCCCTGCAGCCGCCCCAGGTCCAGCTCGGCACCGGCCACCAGCAGGAACATCAACACGCCGAGCTGGCTGATCATGCCCAGGGTCCCCAGCGAGTTCGCAGGAAACAAGGCCGTCTGCAGCTGCGGAAGCAAGGCACCAAACAACAACGGCCCCATCATCAGGCCTGCCGCCATTTCACCGATTACCGCCGGCTGGCCAAACCAGCGCAACAACCTGCCCATGCCCTTGGCCGCCACCAGCAGCACCAGCAACTGCAGCAGGAACAGGGCCAGCGGCGAGCTTGCATGCAGGGCGCCGGCGCCGGCCTTGACCATCTGTTGCGCCGGTGCTGGCAGGGACACGCCGGCATAACGGGCCAACAGCAAGCCGATCAGCAACGGCACCGCCGCCCAAACAAGATAGATCCGCCCCAGACGTGGGCGTGCGTTGGGCCTATGCGTTCCTGCGTCCATGCCCTTCCCCTGCGTAAGCCGGGGATGATACGGCCCGACACCGACTTGCGGCAGCCCGAAACAGCACGGCCCGCAGACTGCGGGCCGTGCATTCACCATCAGCCGGCAAGCGCCTGCTCATGCACACCTGCCACCGCGCGGCCGGATGGGTCGGCCATGTTGGCGAAGCTGGCATCCCAGGCAATGGCGGCCGGCGAGGAGCAGGCGATCGACTTGCCACCGGGCACCGTCTCGGAGGCGGCGCGGCTGGGGTAGAACTGCTCGAACAGGTGGCGGTAGTAATACGCCTCCTTGGTCTGCGGCGGGTTGTACGGGAAGCGCTTGTCGGCGGCAGCCAGCACGCGGTCGCTGACCTGCGATTCGGCATGGGCCTTGAGCCCATCGATCCAGCCATAGCCCACGCCGTCGCTGAACTGCTCCTTCTGCCGCCACAGGATTTCCTTGGGCAGATAGCCTTCGAAGGCTTCGCGCAACACCGCCTTCTCGATGCGGCCGCTGGCCTTGTCCACCATCTTGTGGCGCGCATCCATCTTCATCGCCACGTCCAGGAACTCGCGGTCCAGGAACGGCACACGCGGCTCCACGCCCCAGGCCATCATCGACTTGTTGGCACGCAGGCAATCGTAGTTGTTCAGCGCATCGAGCTTGCGCACCAGTTCCTCATGGAACTCACGGGCGTTCGGCGCCTTGTGGAAGTACAGGTAGCCACCGAAGATCTCGTCGCTGCCTTCGCCGGACAGCACCATCTTCACACCCATGGCCTTGATCCGCCGCGCCAGCAGGAACATCGGCGTGGAAGCGCGGATGGTGGTGACGTCGTAGGTTTCGATATGGCGAATGACTTCCGGCAACGCGTCCAGGCCTTCCTCGAAGGTGTACTCGAAACCGTGGTGCACGGTGCCCAGCATTTCCGCCGCCACCTTGGCTGCGGCCAGGTCAGGCGAGCCCTTCAGGCCGATGGCGAAGCTGTGCAGGCGTGGCCACCAGGCCTCGCTCTGGCCGCCATCCTCGATGCGGTGGCGCGCATAACGGGCGGCAACGGCGGCCACCAGCGAGGAATCCAGGCCGCCGGACAGCAGCACGCCATAGGGCACGTCGGTCATCAGCTGACGATGCACCGCGCGCTCGAAGGCTTCGCGCAGTTCGGCCAGCGATACATCAACGCCTTCCACCGCGTCATAGTCGCGCCAGGGGCGCTCGTAGTACTTGCTCAGGGTATCGGTACTGCTGTCGTACCAATGGCCCGGCGGGAACTGCGCCACATCGGCACAGGTGTCGGACAGCGACTTCATTTCCGAGGCCACGCACAGCCGGCCCTGCTTGTCATGGCCCCAGTACAGCGGCACCACGCCAATCGGGTCGCGGGCGATGATCACGCGGCGCTTGGCCTTGTCCCACAGCGCGAAGGCGAAGATGCCGTTGAGCCTGTTGAGGTAGGACGCCGGCTCGTCCTCGCGGTACAGCGCGTTGATCACTTCGCAATCCGAACCGGTCTGGAAGGCATAGGGCTGGCTCAGCTCCTTCTTCAGCTCCTGGTGGTTGTAGATCTCCCCATTGACCGCCAGTGCCAGTTCACCGTCCTCGGACAGCAGCGGCTGCGAGCCGCCGGCCGGGTCGACGATGGCCAGGCGCTCATGCACCAGGATGGCGCCGTCATCGACATAGACACCGCTCCAGTCCGGGCCACGGTGGCGCTGGCGCTGGGATTGATCAAGCGCCTGCCGACGCAGCGCCTGCAGGTCGTCACCGGGTTGCAGACCGAAAATGCCGAAGATGGAACACATGGGAAAGCTCCTGGAGTTGGGTGGGGACAAACATTCGAAGCAACGGCTGCCAGACCTGCAGCCGCTCGGTGTTCCCGCCTGGCCACAAAAAAAACCCGCATCGACCGATGCGGGTTTTCTGGTGTCCTGAGCGTGTTGCCTGTTCTAGCTCTGGTCGCAGTCCCGCATCGGCCGCGCACGATTATTCGCGCGCAGATTATTGCGGTTGTTATTGTTGACGGCGGTGGCCAGGAACGAGGACATGGCGCTGACGTTATCCCTGTTTGAGTGGCCGCGCAACTGTTGCTTTGGCAACCGATCCGCCCCGTTGCCGGCCCTGCCCCACCCCATTCAGCCAGTCGTCTTCGGACCTGCGCCAGGCTGTACACACAACGCTGGCTCCCACAAGACTGCCCTGCAGTCGGCCACTGACTCAGAATGGAGCGCCAGCACCTGTACTGCGCCCATGACCACCCCGGCTGTTTTCCGCGAACAAACCATCGACCGCGAACGCATGCAGCAGATCATCGCCGCACACCCACGCGCAGCGACGTTCGAGGCCTGCACCCTGGATGGCGGCGACTTCTCGCGCCTGGACATGGAGGGCTTCCACTTCAACCAGTGCAGCATGGCCGGTGCGCGCTGGCTGGCCGCAGCACTGGAAGAAAGCCACTGGCAGAAATGCCGCGGTGGGCACTGCGATTTCAGTTCGGCCCAGCTCGGCGATTCGCGCTTTGCGCACTGCGATCTCAACAACAGTCATTGGCGGCGCGCCACGTTGTCCTCCGTGCAGTTCCAGGACTGCAAGCTCACCGGTGCGCAGTTGCAGGAAGTGACCGGCTGGGCGCTGGAGTTCCGCGACTGCCTGCTGGTCAGCGCCGACCTGCGCGGCCTTTCATTCCGCAAAGGCAAGCTCGAAGGCCTGGATTTCTCCGATGCAGATCTTTCCGGCTGCGATTTCCGCGACGCGGTGTTCAGCGGCGGCAGCCTGCGCAATGCGCAGACCCGCCTGACCCGCTTTGAAGGCGCCGACCTGCGCGACACCGACATCAGCGGGCTCAACGTGATGGATGCCAAGCACTTCAAGAAAGCGGTGATTTCGCAGCGGCAGGCGGCAGCGGCACTGGCTGCATTCGGGCTGATTGTTGCATAGCGACGTATCTTCCCTGATCAGGCCAGTGGCGTGAGCCCAACAGCGTCAAGGCAATATCAAAAAGCACCAGCTCACTGCCCCGCAAGCCGGGCGATCCTTTCCAAGCATGCAGCAACAAGCGGCAGTCTGGTCACTCGGATCAAGGCACACACCAACGCGGCACTGCGTTCTTTCAACAGGCCGTGATCAGCCTTTCCTGCACTGCGCAACGATCCACTGCGCCGCACTTTCCACAGCCTGCCCGCTCAATACGTCTGGCTCGATATAGCTATCAAATTCGTGGCCGTTCCTGTCCAACGTAACTGCCGTGGTGATGGCGACGTAACCGCCGTTGGGCAATGGGTACGTCGAGTTCGCCGTGGACTTCCCCGCCGTCCGCTGACCGAACAAGCGCACATTGTGCTGACCATGGAACATGATCGGAACGATTTCGCCTGAACTGGCGCTGCGCGGGCCCAGCACTATCGCAATGGAAGCCGCCGCATGCCTGGGCTGCAATGTTGTTGCGGCATTGAGCATGTGGGCGGAGTCATTGCTGAAGATGACTCCTGCCTTCTTTTCGATGACATGGACGGCGCCGTTGACATCCTTGAAGCCGCCCAGCCTTCCCTCCTCCAGCAGCGGACTCAGGCCCACCAGCATGGGCCACATGTTGCCGCCGGTATTGGTGGAAAAATCCAGAACAATGCCGCACCCCGCCACCGACAGCGCATTTGCCAGATCCGACCTCAAGGCGCCGGTTGCAGCCAGGGCTTCCTGCTGCGTACCCGACCAGCCATTGATCTGGATTACCGGTACGCCCTCAACCGCTTGCCGGGCTCGAGACAGGGCGCGCCCCGACGGCTGCGCATCGGGCTGCTCACCTGTCCGGGCAGTCTTGGCCGGATTTTTCGGCGGCAGATAGAAAGAGTGGCGATCATCCAGAGACTTCAGCACGAAGCGAATAGCTGACGCTTCGTCCTGCTCCGAGGCCAGCGACCGGGCATGCGATTCGACGGCCCGCCAGTCGACACGCGCTGCGTAGTAGGCATGTTCACGGGCACGTTTCACTGCCACGTCCAGGCTCGGCTGCTCCTGCGCAGCAGTGAGTGCAGGCAACAAAAGCAGAGCTAGGGTAAAAATTTCAGAGCGCATCCATGCCTCCCTATGGCAGCCGAACCCTGCGTCACCCACACCGAGCGCCACGTTGTTTGAAAGGTGAGATGGGTTTCAAGCCATGCCTTCGGCCAGAACGGGGTTGATCGTTGGTCATACGGCACCAACGCATCCAAGCTAGCATCAAAAACATCGAATGCGACACCTCCGTGACCATGGCACCACGGAGGCCGCCAGAATTGTTCGGCTTTTAATTGGAACAGGCCGGCTGCCAGCGAAGCGTCAAGCGGCCACGATGGATACACCCAGCCGCGAGGAAGCACCCGATCGATCTACGTCAGGAATACTTCCCAAGGCTGCTCTACCGGCATTTCATGTGCCGGACCTTCGAACCCCGCGAGCTGTTCTTCCAATCCATCGAGCCAGGCGAACCATGCAACCGCAAGCGGTGCGGACGGGCACTGCATTGCTGGCAGCGCACTCACAAAGTCGCCAGGCTGCCTCAACAACCCGCCAGTACGCCATTGTGCGTGGTACGTTGCTCCAACGGCTCTGCCTTCAACAACACGGCCCGTGCCCATGGGGCATCGCATTCGACCCCCACCGTGTAGTGCTCCATCAGGAAGCGCCCGGATACCGTGACATGATTCACCCTGCGCTGCAGGAGCCTGCGAACAGGCGCATCACCTGCAGCGATACGCAGTGCAGCAGGTCCGTTCATCAGCTCGACGTAGCGGACCTTATAGCGGTGGAAGTACGGTGGTTGACGCAGCAGAAAGTAAGGCAGCTTCTCGACAGACTCAGGGTCTGGAACCAGAACAAACTTTGGATCCTTGTAGTGCCTGTTGGTTGCGCCGTCAGGCCAACGTCCAATCACCGTGCCGGACACCCACGTTTGCCCTGCAAACGTCGCATGAAGATCCCCGTCGCGCTCCAAAACGGTGAGCACCAGACCGGATCCTTGCGGATGGATGAGATGCATGCCCCGCCCTTCCGCCGACGCCATCGAGGTGGCAAAAAGAATCAGCATGAGCAGTATGAAAGCTTTCATACGTCCCCCAAGAGCTGACCGGGGAGTCCGGTCAGGTGCCTATCCGCAACTCACCCAAGGCGGGCAGCCCGCTTGCACCAGACCGATAGCGGGGCTGCCGGCTCCGCCCACTCGCCAATCTGCCATCAACCCTAAGAGAGGATGGCCTTGGCTTGCAAGGTCGCTTTGCCTGGCAAGCGACATCTCAACCCAGCAGTCTTTCCACAAGCTGCCGGTAAAGCGCCGGCAGCGCCTCCAGATCGGCCACGCGCACGTTCTCATCGACCTGGTGGATGCTGGCATTCACCGGCCCGACTTCGATGCACTGCGCGCCCAGCGGGGCGATGAAGCGGGCATCGGAGGTGCCGCCGCCTGTGCTTTCTTCCGGCGCCGCGCCGGCAAACCCGGCCAGCACCTCGCGCGCGACACTGCGCAGGCGGCCTTCCGGGGTATAGAACGGCTCACCGCTGCGGTGCCAGTGCAACGCGTAGTCCAGGCCGTGGCGGTCGAACAATGCGGTGATCTCGGCTTCCAGCTTGTCCGCCGTCCAGTGCGGGTTGTAGCGCAGGTTGAACATCACCTGCAGCTCGCCCGGGATCACATTGTTGGCACCGGTGCCGGCGTTGATGTTGGAGACCTGCAGGCTGGTGGAGGGGAAACTTTCGTAGCCGTCATCCCAATGCCGGGCGGTGAGTTCGGCCAGCGCCGGGGCGGCCAGGTGGATGGGATTGCGCGCCTTGTCCGGGTAGGCCACATGCCCCTGCACGCCCTTGATGCACAGCTTGGCCGACAGGCTGCCGCGTCGCCCCACCCGCAGCAGGTCGCCAAGCTTGGCTGTCGAGGAAGGCTCGCCGGTGATGCACCAATCGATCTTCTGCCCACGCTCGACGAATAGTTTGGCGACGTGGCGTACGCCATCGATGGCATCGCCTTCCTCGTCGCTGGTCAGCAGCACCGCCAGCGTGCCCGGGTGATCGGGGTGCGCTGCGACGAACTGCTCGGCTGCCACCACGAAGGCTGCAACACTGCCCTTCATATCGGCGGCACCGCGGCCGTACAGCACGCCATCGCGCACTTCCGGCTTGAACGGATCGCTGCTCCAAGCCTCGACCGGACCGGTCGGCACCACGTCGGTGTGGCCAAGCAATACCAGCACCGGTGCGCCGCTGCCGTGGGTGGCCCACAGGTTGTCGACTTCCCCCAGGCGCAGGTGTTCGCAGTTGAAGCCGGCCGCAGCAAGGCGCGCGCCGATCAGTTGCTGGCAACCGGCGTCTTCCGGGGTTACCGAGGGGCGTGCGATCAGATCGCAGGTCAGGGCTAGTACGTCGTTCATGGCGGCCTTCTGGATCGGTGGCGTGGCGGCGTGTGCCGCTCCTGCATGCGGTGGTGGATCAGGCGATGTTGAAGCGCGCCTTGAAGCCGTTGTCGCTGAAACCCTGGCTCAGGGTGCCGTCATCGGTGATGACCAGTGGGCGTTTGATCAGCTGCGGGTACTCACGCAGCAGCAGCTTCCATTCGGCATCGGACTCGGGCGACTTGCGGTTGTCCGGCAGCTGCCGCCAGGTGGTGGAGGATTTGTTGATCATCGCCGCGAAGCCGCCGGCCTTGCCGGCCCATTCGAGCAGGGTTTCCGGGCTGGGCTTGTTGTCGCGGTAATCGACGAAGGTATAGGCGACGTTGAAGCGGTCCAGCCACTTGGTGGCTTTCTTGCAGGTGTCGCAGTTTTTCAGTCCGTAAATCGTGGTCATTCTGAATTCCAAAGCCCGCATGGCAAAGCCCCTCTCCCGCTTGCGGGAGAGGGGTTGGGGTGAGGGGAAGCTTCTAGCTCATTGCCCAAGCTTCTAACCCTCAGAATAGGAGCGAAGCTAAAGCTCCCCTCATCCGCCCCTTCGGGGCACCTTCTCCCGCAGGCGGGAGAAGGGACGGCGTTGCACCTCCGGCTGGCTCAGTCCGCCAACCCGCGCAGCAGGTCGTTGACGCTGGTCTTGCTGCGGGTCTTGGCGTCCACCTGCTTGACGATCACCGCGCAGTACAGCGAATGCGTGCCGTCCTTGGACGGCAGCGAGCCGCTGACCACCACGCTGTACGGCGGCACATAGCCGTAGGTCACCTCGCCGGTGGCACGGTTGTAGATGCGGGTGCTCTGGCTCAGGAACACGCCCATGCCGATCACGCTGTGGTGGCCCACGACCACACCTTCCACCACTTCCGAACGCGCACCGATGAAGCAATGGTCCTCGATGATGGTCGGGCTGGCCTGCAGCGGCTCCAGCACGCCACCGATGCCGGCACCACCGGACAGGTGGCAATGCTTGCCGATCTGCGCGCAGGAACCGACCGTGGCCCAGGTATCGACCATCGTGCCTTCGCCGACGTGTGCGCCGATATTGGTGAAGCTCGGCATCAGCACCACGTCCTTGCCGAAGTGCGTACCGCGGCGGGCAATCGCACCCGGCACCACGCGCACGCCCGCCTGGCGGAAGGCCGCCTCGTCATAGCCTTCAAAACGCGACTCGACCTTGTCCCAGAACGGTGCCGGGGCGCCGTCCATCACCGCCATGTCGTTGACACGGAAGTACAGCAGCACGGCCTTCTTCAACCATTCGTTGACCTTCCAGCCGCCGTTGCCATCGGGCTCGGCGACGCGGAACTCACCGGACTCCAGGCCGTCGATGACGCGGTTGACCAGCGGCCGGGTCGAGCCTTCGATCTCGTCCATGGTCAGCATGCTGCGGCGCTCGAAGGCGCTTTCAATGCTGAACTTCAGCTCGGCCACGCCCGCTGCCGGCGGCTTGCGCAGGCTGCGCGGGCCAACCGACGGTGTCACCGGCTTGGCCGACTTCGGCTTGGCAGCGGCAACCTTCTTGACGGGTGCCTTGACTGCCTTGGCAACAGGCTTGGCGGCCGGCTTGGTCGCGGCAGCGGCCTTTTTGGTCGGCGCAGCGGCCTTGCCCGGCGCCGCCTTTGCAGGCGCAGCCTTCTTGGCGATCGTCTTGGTCACGGTCTTCTTGGTTGCGGGCTTGCTTGCCATCAGTGGGGGTCTCCTGGCTTGTTGTCGGGGTCCAGGCAGGCCAGCAATGCTTCACGCAAGGCCTGCATGGAAGTTTCGGTAAGGGGGTGATCGTGGCGATCGGTGAGCTGGAACTGATCCTCGGCGCGTTCACCGAAGGTGGCAATGCGCGCGTCCTGCACCCGCAGGCGCTGGTCACGCAGCACATGCGCGACATCGGCCAACAGCCCAGGCCGATCGGGCGCCACCAGGTTCAGCACGGTGCGGCCCTGATGGCTGGATTCGAGAAACTCGATGCGCGGGGCGAAGCGGAAATGCCTGAGCTGCCGTGGCATCACCCGTCGCGAGGGGCGCAGGATCAGGATGTTGCCGGCCAGCGCCTTGCGCAGTACGGCTTCCAGGCGCGCAGCATCGCCGTCGGCAAAGCTGCCGGCCGGGGTCACTTCGAAGGTATCGAAAATGGTGTCGTCCGGGCCATCGAGCACGCGTGCGCGGTGAATACCATAGCCGGCGCGGTCCAGTGTCATCACGATGGCGGCAAACATGCCGTCGCGGTCGGGCGAGTGCACGAACACTTCCAGCGCATCGCTCTCCGGGGTGATCCTGCGCACCTTGACCAAGGTGCCGCCCTTGCGGATCTCCACCAGCGAGGCCGCCTGCCACACCAGTTGCTCGGGACGGAAGCGCACAAAGCTTTCGTCCGGCATGGCCGCGAACTGGCGCTCGATCACCGCATCGGTGTGGCCGAGCAGGCGCATCTGCTCACGCACATTATCGCGTGCTTCCTGCACCCGCTCCGCTTCCGGCAGAGGGTGTTCCAGGCCTTCGCGCAGCGCGCGGCGGGTGGCGAAATACAGGTCGGCCAGCAATCGGTCCTTCCACGCATTCCACATCTTGGGGCTGGTGCCGGCGATATCCGCACAGGTCAGCAGATACAGATAGTCCAGTCGATCACGGTCGCCCACCAGGGCGGCGAAACGATGGATCACCTCCGGATCGGTGATGTCCTGTTTCTGTGCCGTCACCGACATGCGCAGGTGTTGCTCGACCAGCCACGCCACCAGCTCGGTATCCGATCCGCTCAAGCCGTGCGCGCTGCAGAACGCGCGTGCATCCACTGCGCCCAGCTCGGAATGATCGCCGCCACGGCCCTTGGCGATATCGTGGAACAGCCCGGCCAGCAACAGCAGTTCGGGCTTGCGCAGGCGCGGCCACACTTCATGGGCAATCGAAAAACGCTCATCGGCACGGCCGCCGGCAAACAAGCCCATGTTCCGCAACACCATCAAGGTGTGCTGGTCCACGGTGTAGACATGGAACAGGTCGAACTGCATGCGCCCGGACACCGCCGCAAACGCGGGAATCCACTGCCCCAGCACGCCAAGGCGGGCCATCCGCGCCAGCGTGTCGACCGCACGTGGCCCCCGCAGCAAGGCCATGAACTGATCGCGCACGCTGTCATCGACCGCCCCGTAAGCCGGTATTTCATCCAGCATCTCGGCCAGGCCACGCGCGGTCATCGAGTGCAGGCCGCGCACATCGGCGGTGCGCGCCCAGCAGGCAAACAGCGCAAAGATGCTGCGGATATCGCCATGCGGCCATAACGGATCATCGGCGGACAGGTAGCCGCGCCGCAGCGAGAACCCCCCGCCCACCGGCTGCGGCGTGGCCTCGCCATCAAACTGTTCTTCAAAGCGTTGCAGCAGGCGGTCGCTGATGCGGCGGATCACCGTCGCACTGCGGTAGAAGCCCTGCATCATCTTTTCCACGCCCAGGCTCTCGGCGTCATCGGCAAAGCCCATGCGTGCGGCCAGGGTCTTCTGGTAATCGAAACGCAGCCGCTCTTCCGGCCGCTGCGCAACCAGATGCAGGCCAAAGCGCAGCCGCGCCAGCACCTGGCGCTCGCGCTTGAGTGCGGCCGCCTCGTCCAGGCCCAGGTGGCCCAGACCGACCAGCGCATCGATATTGCTGACGCCGAACGCGCGCAGCGCCATCCAGCCCAGCGTATTGAGATCGCGCAGCCCGCCCGGGCCATCCTTGATGTCCGGTTCCAGGTTGTCGGCGGTGTCACCAAAGCGCTGGTGACGAGCCAGCAGCTCTTCGCGCTTGGCCAGGAAATAGTCGCGCGGCGGCCACACCAGGCTGGGCGCGATCGCCCGTACCAAGCCCTGCTGGGCGGTGGCGTCGGCCACCAACGGCCGCGCCTCGATCAAGGCGGTGAGTACGGTCTGGTCGGCGGCGGCCTGCGCGCATTGGCTGGCCGAGCGCACCGCGTGGCTGGCCGGCAGGCCGGCATCCCATAGCAGTGCGAACAGGCGTGCGAGTGCAGCCTGGTAGTGCTGCTGGATCTCGCTCTCGGCCAGCACCAGCAGGTCGATGTCCGAACGCGGGAACAACTCGCCGCGGCCGTAACCACCCACCGCGAACAGCGCCAGCCCCGCGTTGGCGGGGATGCAGCGCCGCCAGGCTTCGATGATCAGCTGATCAACCGCCCGCGTGCGCAGGCCAAGCAGGCGTTCGACGTTGTCGGCCTGCTCGAAGCGCTTGCCTAGACGCGCATCGGTGTGGGCAAGTGACTGCCGTGAATCGGCAGCCCATTGCGTGTCACCGGCGGCATCGGCCGGCGTGTCCAGACTCGGGCCCGCCGGCGATGGGGTCATGCCTGCGCGGATTCAGCCGGGGACAAGGTCAATACCTCAACGCCGTCCTCGGTCACTGCGATCATGTGTTCCCACTGTGCCGACAGCTTGCGGTCCTTGGTGACCACGGTCCAACCATCGGGCAGCACCTTGGTGTAACGGGTGCCTTCGTTGATCATCGGCTCGATGGTGAAGGTCATGCCCGGCTTCAGCACCAGGCCCTGGCCCGGACGGCCGTAATGCAGCACCTGCGGCTCGTCGTGGTAGACCTTGCCGATGCCGTGGCCGCAGTACTCGCGCACCACCGAGAAACGCTCGGATTCGGCGTATTCCTGGATGGCGTGGCCCACATCGCCCAGCGTCGCGCCCGGCTTGACCGCACGGATGCCGCGCCACATGGCTTCCTTGGTGGTCTCCACCAGGCGCCTGGCCATCACCGACGGGGTGCCGACGTAGTACATGCGGCTGGTATCGCCGTGCCAGCCATCCTTGATGACGGTCACGTCGATATTGACGATGTCGCCGTCCTTGAGCACCTTGGCTTCGCTGGGGATGCCGTGGCAGATGACGTTGTTGACCGACGTACACACGGTCTTGGGAAACCCGCGGTAGCCCACATTGGCCGGGACGGTGCCCTGCACATTGATGATGTGGTCGTTGCAGATGCGGTCCAGCTCTTCGGTGGTGACACCGGGCTTGACGTGCGGGGTGATGATGTCGAGCACCTCAGCCGCCAGACGGCCGGCGATGCGCATCTTCTCGATTTCTTCAGGGGTTTTCAGTTGGATTGCCATCCGCTGATTATCGCGCATTTACGCACGGAAGCCGAACCCGCCGCTGTACCGCAGTCCAGCCGCCACCGCCGGCCGTAGCCGGTTTCAGCAGCAACCACCGCAATCGCCCCCAAGCGATTGACGCAGATGATCAAAAAGCCCGCATTCAGCTTTTTCCTCAATTATGAACAGGTGGGAGCCTGCGCCCCCCATGGTCTCCTGCAGCTGCGGATCGGGGCCCCTCGAGCCCGCCCATCAGCACCCTGACGGGAGACTGCCATGCACACCCTCAACGCCCTCGCATTGGCCACAACCCTGGCGCTTACCGGCATTGCCGCCGCCCGCGCCGCCACCCAGACCACCCAATTCCAGGTACGCATCGTCATCACCGAGTCCTGTGACATCCAGGCCGTGGCGGCCAGTGACCTCGACTTCGGCACCCTGGCCCGGGCCACCGGCGCCCCGGCCGACACCCAGGGCAGCCTGGAAGTGACCTGCAGCAGCGGCACGCCCTACACCATCGGCATGAACCCCGGCGCCAACGCCACCAGCACCACCGCAGCTGCCGACAACCGCCGCATGAGCGATGGCAACAACAACTTCATCGCCTATGGCCTGTATCGCGATGCCGGCCGCCAGGATTTCTGGGGCGAGGTGATCGGCACCGACACCTTCGCCGGCACCGGCACGGCCAGCGCCCAGAGCATCCCGGTCTATGGCCGCGTGCCGTCCACCGATGCACCGGCCGGCAGCTACAGCGACACGATCGTCGCCACGATCACCTATTGAGCACGGCAGCGATGCACGCCTCCTGCCTGCGCAGGCCGAGCAGCAGGGCCAGGGATGGCCACTGGCTGCTGGCCGCGCTGCTGGCCTGCGCTTTCAGCTGCAGCGCCGGCAATCTGCAGGTTGCACCGATCGTATTGGAATTCAGTGAAAACCAGCAGGCCAACGCGCTCTGGCTGCAGAACACTGCCGACCACCCGATAAACGCACAGATCCGCATACAGCAGTGGTCGCAAGCCACGGCGAGTGACCAGTTGGAACCCTCGCACGCGCTGCGCGCCAGCCCGGCCATCGTGCAGATCCCGCCCGGCCAGCGGCAGCTCGTCCGCATCGTCCGACCGACACCCTTGCCGACGGCACCGGCCCAGTATGAGCAGGCCTATCGGATATGGGTGGATGAGCTGCCGCAGATCAGCGAAACGCAGCCTGCAGGCCTGCAGTTCCTGCTGCGCTATTCGATACCGGCATTTGTGCTGCCCAACGGCGCGCAACCGCGCGAACAGATCGCCAAAGCCCCGGTGGACACAAGCGCCCTGCAGGCCAGCTGGCAGCTATCGGCTGACGCACTCATCCTGGACGTGCGCAATACCGGCAACCAGCGCGTACGCCTGAGCGAGCTCGGCTGGACTGCGGACAACGGCGCCATCACGCCCTTGCAGCGCGGCCTGCTCGGCTATGTGCTGGCAGGCCAGCGCATGCAGTGGAAACTGCCATTGGCCAC
The DNA here is from genome assembly GCA_032112995.1 of Stenotrophomonas sp. Taxonomy (GTDB): domain Bacteria; phylum Pseudomonadota; class Gammaproteobacteria; order Xanthomonadales; family Xanthomonadaceae; genus Stenotrophomonas. Next base: position 27,073 of record DAMCTY010000048.1, read on the forward strand.
GCGACTCCCTCTACCAGGCCACCTGCAGGCCAGGCTGAACGATGCCCCCGCCGCGCAAATTCTTCCCTCTGCTATTCACTAATGCGGCCCTGCTTGCCGCAGGCATTTCACCGTCAACGCCGGCGTACCCACTCAGTCTGTCCGAAGCAGGCGGCGATGCCACGTCCCAAGCCCAGGAGCTGCATCTGGAAGTCCATATCAACCAGGACCCCGCTGCCACGCTGGCCCGTTTCAGCCTGCGCGGGCAAACCCTGTCCGCCAGCGCCCAGACCTTGCGCGAACTTGGCCTCAGGCTCCCCACCGGGATTGCCGCCGAGGCCCCCGATATCGCGCTGGAGCAGCTGAGCGGCGTGCGCGTTGACTATGATGCCCGCAACCAACGCCTGGACCTGCAGGTGCCGGTGCAGATGCTGGACCGGCCAACCACCTACCTGCACGCAGGCCCTGAGCGCCGTGCCGCAGCGGTGACCAATACCAGCCCCGGCCTGCTGTTGAACTATGACCTGCATGCCCAACAACTGCAGGGCGACCGCGATATCGACGGCTTCCTGGAGCTGCGTCTGTTCGGGCTGGGGCCCGGCACCTGGAGCAGCAGTCAGAACACCCGCCTTGCCAGCGGCCGCACCGGCGAGCATGCCACCAGCACCCGCCTGGACAGCCGCTGGCAACTGGATCTTCCGGATCGGATGCTGAGCCTGAGCCTGGGTGACCAGCTCAGTGGAGCGCTCAGCTGGTCACGCTCCGCGCGCATCGCAGGACTGCATCTCACGCGCGATTTCAGCCTGCAGCCCTACCGGGTCACCACCCCCTTGTCGTCGTTCGCCGGCGAGGCGGTACTGCCCTCCACCGTGGACCTTTACATCAACGGTGTGCGCCAGGCCAGCCAACGTGTGGCGCCCGGGCGTTTCCAACTCGATGCGATGCCCGCGCTCAATGGCATTGGGCAGGCACAGCTGCTGGTGACCGACATCAACGGACACAGCAGCGCATTGGAATTTCCACTCTACGGAGCGCCCGAGCTGCTGCAGCCGGGGTTGTCGGATTGGTCACTGGATATCGGCGTTCTGCGCCGTGACTACGGCATACGCTCCTTCGCCTATGACCATCGGCCGCTGGCCAGCGCCAGCCTGCGTCACGGCCTGGGTGAGCAACTGACCCTGGAGGCCCATGCCGAGGCCGCGCAGGACCTGCAACTGGGCGGCATCGGCGCCGTCGCCCTGCTGGGACACCGCGGCGGCATGCTCAACGCCTCGTTCAGCGGCAGCCAAGCGGCCGGACGCCATGGCAGCCAACGCAGCCTGGGCTACCAATGGAACGCACCCGGCCTCAGCGTTTCGGCCAGCACCCAGCGCCGCAGCCGGCATTTCGTCGATGCACCGGACTACTTGCGCCAGGCGACACTGCCGCTGCGCACGGACAGGTTCTTTGTCGGCTTCGGCAATGTGCACAGCGGTCAATTCAGCCTCAACTACATCAGCCAGCACTATCCCGGCAATCCAGAAACCCGCCTGGCCGGCGCCGGGTGGTCACGGAGCCTGCCGGGGCAGGCCTGGATCAGCCTGCAGTTCAATCACGATCTGGGCGAACGCGGCATGGACAATGCCTACCTGTACATTTCCACCCCGCTTGACCGCCACACCCAGCTCAGCAGCGCGCTGCGCCATGCGGATGACGGCAATGCGGTGACGCTGGAAGCCAACCACAGCCCGGCAATGGACAACGAAGGCTGGGGTTGGCGCGCGCAGGCCAGCACCGGCGTACAAGCCAGCGCGCATCTGGAAATCAACCATCTCGACGAACAGGGGCACTGGAGCCTGGGCCTGGACCACGTCGGCGACATCGGCACCCTGGCCTATCTGAACAGTACCGGCAGCCTGGCCTGGTTCGGTGGCGGGCTGCACAGGCTGCGCCGCGCCGACGATGGCTTCGCCCTGGTGACAACCAGCGGCCTGCCCGGCGTGCCCATTCGCCTGCAAAACCAATGGGTCGGCAACACGGATGCGCGCGGCGAACTGCTGGTGGCGCCATTGCACGCCTGGCAACGCAACCTGCTCAGCATCGACCCGCTTGCACTGCCCGCAGACATGCAGATCGACGCCGTCGAGCAACAGGTAGTGCCGGCCGCGCGCAGCGGCGTGCGCGCGGCTTTTCGCCTGCAGCCCGGCAAGCCATTGAGCGTACAGATCCTTGGACTGGACAAGCACTGGCTGCCCGCCGGCACCCAGGCCGTGATCGAAAGCCAGGGCCGCACCGTCACCCGCACGGTGATCGGCCATGACGGCCAGTTGTACCTGGACAACGCACCGGCCGATGCACGCCTGCGCGTCCGCCAGGACGGCCGCGAATGCCGGCTTGCCCTGCCCGCCCCAGGCAGCCTGCCCGCCACCACGATCGCCTTGGAGCCCCTGCAATGCCAACGCTGAGTTCCGGCCTCCGGCACGGCCAAGGCATCCTGAGCAAGCTGCTGCTTGTGCTGCTGTGGGCATCCCTGCCAGCCAGTGCACAGCAGTCCTGCCGCGTGCTGAGCTCAACGCCACTGGACTTCGGCACGGTCTCCAACGCCGGCGACAGCACTGCCTCGTCCACGTTGACCATCAGCTGCCAAGGGCTGCTCGGGGTGCCAGTGCAGGTAACGGTATGCGCCTTCATCGACGAGGGTATCCCGCCCGGCATCGCCCCACGCCGCTTGGACAACGGCGTCAACGCATTGATGAACTATGACCTCTACGCCAATGCCGGACGCACCCAGCTGATAGGCTCGCTGACCAGCGGCCACCCCATCTTGTATAGCATCCTGTCGATCCCGCTGACCGGCACGGCGCAGGTCAACCTCACCGCCTATGGCCGTGTCCCGCCAGGGCAGAACCTGCCAGCGGCCTATCTCTATGAAGGCTTCCCCGGCCCGGGACTGCTGCGCTACACCTTTGCCGCCCCGTTCGGAGGCGCGCCCACGGCGGAAAACTGCCGTGATGGGGTGGCCCCCGTGTTTGGCAGCGCCGGCCAGAGCACCTTCGTCTTTGGCCCGGTCCAGGCCCGCGCCACCGCCAACTGCGTGCTCAATCTGGCCGGCGACCTCGATTTCGGCACGGTTACCCGGCTGGACACCAGCCGCGAGGCCAGCTCGACAATCCAGTTGCGCTGCGCCACCGATACCGACTGGTCAATCACCCTCAGCAATGGCCTGAATGCGCTCAACGGGCAGCGGCGCATGGCTTCCAACGGGAATTACCTGCCCTACGGACTGTACCGGGACCCCGCGCTGCTGATCCCCTGGGGCGACACCCTACCCGACGCCGCGGCTGATACCGGTGATAACGAGGACATCTCCCTGACGGTCTATGGGCAGGTGCCCGCCCAGCCGGGGGCGGTACCCGGCCGCTACAATGACACCATCACCGTCACCCTGACCTACTGACCAGTTCCCCGGCATTTGCGGCCAGCCCAGCCAGTCGCTATACTCGACGGGCTTTGCTTGGGCTTGGTCCCGGCAACGCACGCTGACACCGGGCGCCACCGGTGAATCCTCACCTGTCGCCCCCATCCGTGCCGGGGTGCCCTGCCAGTCAGGGTTCGGCCACGTAGGCGCCAGGGAAGCCCAACCCCGGAACTGTTGCGCGCTCTACCCAGAAGCCGCGCATCGCAGCACGGCCCCAACAAACCGGCCGCGCGCGGTGTCAGTTCCATCATCAGGAGTTTTGCAATGTCCCAGATCACCATGCGTCAGATGCTGGAAGCCGGCGTCCACTTCGGCCACCAGACCCGCTACTGGAACCCCAAGATGGCTCCGTACATCTTCGGCGCCCGCGGCAAGATCCACATCATCAACCTGGAAAAGACCGTCCCGCTGTTCAACGACGCGATGAACTTCATCTCGTCCGTTGCCCAGAAGCGCGGCACCATCCTGTTCCTGGGCACCAAGCGCAGCGCGCGCGACGCCATCAAGGAAGAAGCCGAGCGTTGCGGCATGCCGTTCATGAACCAGCGTTGGCTGGGCGGCACCCTGACCAACTTCCGTACCGTCAAGCAGTCGGTTGCCCGCCTGAAGGAACTGGAAGCCGGTGAAACCGACGGCACCTTCGAGAAGCTGGTCAAGCACGAAGTGCTGGGCCTGCGCCGCGAGCGCGACAAGCTGGAAGCCT
>DAMCTY010000049.1:0-30702 GCA_032112995.1 Stenotrophomonas sp.
GCACGAGGGCGCTGACGCCCCTCTTCCTTTGAACGTACCGGATCCCTCTTCCGGTCGAGCCGAGCCTGCCTGCTGATGAACCAGACCCGCGTATTCCTGATTTTTGCCTGGCTGATGGTAGCCGTGCTGCTGTGGATGGAATGGGGTCGCGAGAAGAACGCGCCGGACCCGGCCACTGTTGCAACCACCCAGCCTGCCGTACCTGCCGCCACCGATGCCGATCTGGCGCCGCCGCCGGCCGGCAACGTGCCGCAGGCAAACGTGCCGGGCCAGGCCCCGGCCGCCACTGCCAGCGTTGAAGCGGCCACCGCCGCGCCGCGCGTAACGGTCACCACCGACGTGCTCAAGCTGGTGCTGGATGGCCGCAGCGTGCTCGACGCCGATCTGCTGCAGTTCCCGCAGACCAAGGCTGCCGGCAGCCCGCCGGTACAGCTGCTCACCGAAGACAAGGCCCATCCTTATAGTGCGACCGCCGGTTGGGCCAGCCAGTCCAACTCGCCGGTGCCGGGCGCCAGCGGCTTCCAGCCTGTACAGGGCACCACCGAGGTGGTGTTGGCCGAAGGCCAGGACCAGGTGCAGGTGCCGTTTGTCTGGAACGGCCCGAATGGCGTCAGCATCCACCGCACCTATACCTTCAAGCGTGGCGATTACGCCATCGGCGTGAAGGATGAAGTCGTCAATGCCGGCACCGCGCCGTGGCAGGCCTATGTGTTCCGCAAGCTTGACCGCGTGCCGACCATTGTCACCCGCGGCATGACCAACCCGGATTCCTTCAGCTTCAACGGCGCCACCTGGTACAGCCCGGAAGAGGGCTATGAACGCCGCGCGTTCAAGGATTACCTGGACGACGGCAACCTCAACCGCACCATCACCGGTGGTTGGGCGGCGATGCTGCAGCACCATTTCTTCACCGCGTGGATCCCGCAGGCCGACCAGGCCTCGCTGTACCTGCTCTCGCAGAACGGTCCGCGCAATGTGATTGAAACCCGTGGCCCCGGCTTCACCGTGGCGCCGGGCCAGAAGGTCAGCACCGAGGCGCGCCTGTGGGTGGGCCCGAAGCTGGTCAACCAGATCGCCAAGGAAGACGTGAAGGGCCTGGACCGCGTGGTCGATTACAGCCGCTTCTCGATCATGGCCATCATCGGCCAGGGCTTGTTCTGGGTGATGAACCAGGTGCACAAGCTGATCGGCAACTGGGGCTGGTCCATCATCGGCCTGGTGATCCTGCTGAAGATGGCGCTGTTCCCGCTGGCCAATGCGCAGTTCAAGTCGCAGGCCAAGATGCGCAAGTTCCAGCCGCGCATCGCGCAGCTGAAGGAGCGCTACGGCGACGACAAGCAGAAGTTCCAGACGGCGATGATGGAGCTGTACAAGAAGGAGAAGATCAATCCGCTGGGTGGCTGCCTGCCGCTGCTGATCCAGATGCCGATCTTCTTCGCCCTGTACTGGGTGCTGGTGGAATCGGTGGAACTGCGCCAGGCACCGTGGCTGGGCTGGATCCAGGATCTGACCGCACGTGACCCGTACTTCATCCTGCCGATCATCAATATCGCGGTGATGTGGTTCACCCAGAAGCTGACCCCGGCTGTGGGCATGGACCCGATGCAGCAGAAGATGATGCAGTTCATGCCGCTGGTATTCGGCGTGATGATGGCCTTCATGCCGTCCGGCCTGGTCCTGTACTGGGTGGTCAACGGCGGCCTGAGCCTGCTGCAGCAGTGGTGGATGATCAAGAAGCACGGCGAAGACGCGCCGAGCAAGGTGATCGAAGCCAAGTAAGCAAAAGCCCGCCGCAAGGCGGGCTTTTCGCATCTGGGCCAAGCGACCGTAGCCTGGGTAAGCGCCGCGCACCCGGGAAGCAGGAAGCCAATGGATCTCGCATGTACCGTGCCAACAGCCCCGGGTGCGCTGCGCTTACCCGGGCTACGAGGCTGGGCCAGACCACGGGGAATCAGCAAATTGGTCATCTGTAGGAGCGGCGCCGCAGAAGCCCCCGGTATTTGTGCCATCGGGCGTTGCGCCTGCGTCGCGGCTGACGTCGCACCCACAGACAGCGGGACCGTAGCCCGGGTAAGCGCCGCGCACCCGGGAAGCAGGAAGCAATGGATCTCGCATGCACCGCGCCAACAGCCCCGGGTGCGCGGTGCTTACCCGGGCTACGGTGCAACTGAAACGTGGACGCTGGCAGGTGGCGTTAGAATCGCCACGTCTGCTGCACCTCCCAGCCCGAGCCTGCCATGCCCCGTTTGTTGTCGCGCCGCCTGACTTTGCCTGCCGTGTTGTTTGCCGCGCTGACGCTCGTTGGATGCTCCGACCAGAAGGAAGCCGCCACCGCCACGCCCACCCAGGCCAGTGCGCAGGCCGCCGCAACGGCAAATCCGGCGGCAGCGCCGCTGTTGACAGCGCTGCAGAAACAGCTCGATGGTCACCGCCGCATCATCGTGCTGCTGGCCGACGAGGCACAGCAGTCGGCCAGTGACCGCCAGACCTCCAGCCGCATCGGCCAGCAGTTGTTCCACGATGGCCTGGAACAGCGCCAGGCCATCGCTGCGCAGTTCGATGCCCTGCTGCGCGATCCCAGCCCGCAGCGCTTCGCCACCCTGGGCACGGTGCTGGACTACATCGAATCCTCGCCCGAGCTCTACGATGCCGACCGCCTGGCCTTCCGCGAAGTACTGCGCGAGCTGCATCAACGCGTGGGCGCGGATTCCTCGCTGCCGGCGGTCAAGCTGCACCAGCGCATCGGCGAGGACCTGGACGCGCTGGACGAGATCGAGCGCAACTACAACCAGGAACTGACCCGCATCTTCAGTCGCTTCGAGCGCACCCGTGCGATCGAGCTCAAGCGCGAGAAGTGGGACGACTACGTCGCCCACCTCAACACGTTGTACAAGCGCGACGCCATCCTGCGCGACTTCGGCGTGATCGAGCCCTACCCGATGTCGATGCAGGACAGCGACCGCGAGATCTTCGGCCGCGATCTGCCCGCCAAGACCGTGGTGCTGACCTTCGACGATGGCCCGCACAAGGCCTATACCGATGAAGTCGTCGCCATCCTGCAGCGCTACGACGTACCGGGCGTGTTCTTCGAAGTGGGCGGCAATCTTGGTGCGGTCGAGGCCGATGGCAAGGTCAAGCTCGGGCCGATGGCTGGCATCAGCCGCAACCTGATGGAGCATGGCTACGCGGTCGGCAACCACAGCCTGACCCACGCGCAGCTCTCGCGCACCACCGGCGATGCGCTGCGCCAGCAGGTGCTCGATACCGACACGCTGCTCAAGGGTGTGGATGCCAAGCGCGCGCCGCTGTTCCGCTTCCCGTATGGCGCGCGCAATGCCGAAGGCCTGCAGCTGCTCAACGAGGCTGGGCTGAAATCCATCATGTGGAACATCGACTCGATGGACTGGGCCGATCCGGTGCCCGAATCCATCGTGCAGCGCGTGGTCGAGCAGGTGCAGAAGGAACAGCGCGGCATCATCCTGTTCCATGACATCCACGACCGCGCGGTGAAGGCGCTGCCGCAGATCCTCGACAAACTGATCGCCGATGGCTACCAGTTCGCCGGCTGGAACGGCCGCGACTTCAGCGTCAGCCGTGCGCGCAAGGGCGCGGTCGCCGATACCACGGTCACCACCGGCTACGAAAAATCCTGGGCGATAGTCATTGGCATCGATGACTACGCCAAGTGGCCCAAGCTCGAATACGCCGGCCGTGACGCGCAATCCATCGCCGATACGCTCACCGGCCAGTTCGGCTTCCCGTCCTCGCAGGTGATCGTGCTGAAGAACCAGCAAGCCACCCGCAACAACATCCTGGCCGCCTTCCACGACCGCCTGGCCGATGAGCGCACCGGCAAGAACGACCGCGTGTTCGTGTTCTTCGCCGGCCATGGCGCGACCCGCCAGCTCGCCTCCGGCCGCGACCTGGGTTACATCATTCCGGTGGATTCGGATCCGAACGAATTCGCCACCGATGCGATTGCGATGACCGACATCCAGAACATCGCCGAGAGCATGCAGGCCAAGCACGTGCTGTTCGTGATGGATGCCTGCTACAGCGGCCTGGGATTGACCCGCGGTGGCAGTTCGTCGTCCTTCCTGCGTGAGAACGCACGCCGCAGCGCGCGGCAGATGCTGACCGCCGGAGGTGCCGACCAGCAGGTCGCCGACAGCGGCCCGAACGGCCATTCGGTATTCACCTGGGTGCTGCTGCAGGCCCTGGCCGGCAAGGGCGATCTCAATGGCGATGGCCTGATCACCGGCACCGAGCTGGCCGCCTATGTGGCGCCGGCGGTATCGGCGGTATCGCGGCAGACGCCGGCCTTCGGCAGCCTGCCCGGTTCGCAGGGCGGCGAGTTCGTGTTCCAGGTGCCGGACAGCCAGGAGTTCCTCAACGCCGATACCCGCCAGCTCTCGGCTGACGCCATCGCCCTCAACAGCCGTGTCGATGCTGTGCAGGACGCCAAACCCGCAGGCAAGACCGAAGCGCCGGTAACCGTTGCCGATCTGCAGGGCGGCAAGAGCACCCTGGTGGTGCCGGCCGCCGTACCGACCTCCGACCGCCAGCGCGCGCAGCAAGCCAATGACCGCGGCCTGCAGCTGTACCGCGAGAAGCGCTATGACGAAGCCGCCGTGCAGTTCACCGAAGCACTGAAGCTGCGGCCGGATTTCGCCCAGGCGGCCAACAACCTCGGCTTCGTCTATTACCGCCAGCAGCGGTACGCCGAAGCCGCGCGCTGGCTTGAGAACACCTTGAAGATCGACCCTTCGCGCGCTGTGGCCTATCTGAATCTTGGCGACGCCTACTTCAATGCCGGCGACAAGGCCAAGGCCAAGCAGGCCTATACGACCTACCTGGAGCTGCAGCCGCAAGGCAGCGGCGCTGCCCAGGCCCGCGCGCAACTGCAGAAGCTGTAAGCCATGACCGATTTATCCACAGCCCAGACCATTGTTGCCATCGCCAGCGGTGCTGCTGCCGGCGGTGTCGGCATGCTGCGGGTCTCCGGCCCGCAGTCGCTGCGCATCGCCGTTGCGCTGGGGTGTCCACAGCTCAAGCCGCGCCACGCCCATTACGCCAGGTTCCGCGATGATGCAGGCGAGGTCATCGACGACGGCATCGCTCTGTACTTTCTCGGCCCGCGCAGCTTTACCGGCGAGGATGTGGTGGAACTGCAGGGCCACGGCAGCCCGGTCGTGTTGCGCCAGCTGCTGGCCCGCTGCATCGAACTGGGCGCGCGCCAGGCCCGCGCCGGTGAGTTCAGCGAGCGCGCCTTCCTCAACGGCAAGCTCGACCTGGCCCAGGCCGAAGCCATCGCCGACCTGATCGCCGCTGGCGACGTACGCGCCGCGCGTGCCGCGCGGCGTTCGTTGGATGGTGTGTTCTCACGCCGGGTGGAAGAGGTAGGCGAGCAACTGGTGCGGCTGCGCATCCACGTTGAAGCGGCCATCGACTTCGCCGACGAGCCGCTGGACACGCTGGGCGGCGCGCAGGTGCGCGCCGGCATCGAGCAGGCCAAGGCCTTGCTGGCCCAGCTGCGCATCGACGCCGAACGCGGCCGCAAGCTGCGCGATGGCCTGCACGCGGTGCTGATCGGCCCCCCCAATGCCGGCAAGAGCTCGCTGCTCAATGCCTTGGCCGGCAGCGAGCGCGCCATCGTCACCGATATCGCCGGCACCACCCGCGACACCTTGCGCGAGACCATCCGCATCGACGGCCTGGAGCTGGAGCTGGTCGACACCGCCGGCCTGCGCGAAGGCGGTGACGCCATCGAACGCGAAGGCATGCGCCGCGCCCGCGCCGAGATGCAGCGCGCCGACCTGGCCATCGTCGTGCTCGATGCCCGCGATCCGGAGGCGGGCAGGGCCGCGATTGGCGATGCCGCAGGCCAGGCTGCCCGCCAGCTGTGGATCTACAACAAATGCGATCTGCTGCCGGACTGGCCGCAGGCGTTGGACGGCGACAGCATCGCCCTGTCTGCCGCCAATGGCGCGGGCCTGGAGCTGCTGCATGCGCGCCTGCGCGAGATCGCCAGCGATGGCGCAGGCGAGGGCATGCAGGGCGAGTTCTCCGCGCGCCTGCGCCATGTCGAAGCGCTGGCCCTGGCCAGCGAACACCTAGACGCGGCCGATGGGCAACTGCACTACGACCAGCTGGAACTGGCCGCCGAGGAGCTGCGGCTGGCACATGATGCGCTCGGCGAAATCACCGGCCGCATGACTGCCGATGACCTGCTGGGCAGGATTTTTTCGAGCTTCTGCATCGGCAAATGATGCCGCTGTGGAGCCATCGGCCCGCAGGGGCCAGCCAACGCAATAGTCAGGAGGTAGTGGATGTTTTCGCACATCGTGGTGGGGGCAAATGACATCGAGGCATCCAAGGCGTTCTATGACGCGCTGCTGTCCACGCTCGGCGCCAAGCCGGGCTTCATCGATCCCAAGGGCAATATCGTGTATCGCCACGGCGGCGCGCTGTTGATCGTCGGCCATCCCCGCAATGGCGAACCGGCCACGCACGCCAATGGCGGCACCATCGGCTTCAGCTGTGCCAGCGCGGACATCGTGGATGCCTGGCACGCAGCAGGTGTCGGCAATGGCGGGGTGAGCGTGGAAGACCCGCCGGGACCGCGGCAAAGCCCGTTCGGCCCGCTCTACCTGGCCTATCTGCGTGATCCGGCCGGCAACAAGCTGTGCGCCACCCATCGCCCGGCGCAGGCCTGAGCATCGTTTTTCCCGCTGGCGGCGCGGCTGTGGACGCGCCGCCAGTTACTGACAGTTCGGTCTGCCGCCGGTAGTCTTGGCGCCGTTACGGGATCCCCCCGCCAACGGAGTACGGTCCAATGCGCCATTGATGCCACCGTCTTGAAGACGGTCCCACTCACTCCCTGTTGCCGATGGCAGCCGGGTGCTTCGGGCATCGATGGAAAACCGCATGACAACTCCCCTCTCGGTGACGCTGGACGGCGTCGCTTGGCACACGCCCGATGGGCGCTGCCTGTTCTCCAACCTCACGGCACAGCTCGACAACCGCATTACCGCGCTGGTCGGGCGCAATGGCGTGGGCAAAAGCGTGCTGGCCCAGTTGTTGGCCGGGCAGCGCACACCCAGCGCCGGCCGCTGCCGGCGCATTGGCCGCGTCTACTATCTGGCCCAACAGGTGCAGGTACTGCCGGGGCAACGCGTTGCAGAGCTGGCGGGAGTGGCCGAGGTGCTGGATGCCTTGGCCCGTATCCGCGCAGGCAGCACGGCACAGGCGGATTTCGACCAGGTTGGCGAGCAATGGACGCTGGCTGAAACCCTGCAGCAGGCGCTGGCCGATGCCGGGCTGGAGGGCGTGGATGCCGACACGCCGGTGGATCACCTCAGTGGCGGCCAATGCATGCGCGTCGCCTTGGTGGGAGCGCTGCTGCAGCCGGCCGAGCTGCTGATCCTGGATGAGCCCAGCAACCATCTGGATCTGGCCGGCCGGGAGTGGCTGCTGGCACAGCTGTTGGCGCGCGGGCAGGGCGTACTGCTGGTCAGCCATGACCGCCTGTTGCTGCAGCATGTGCAACGGGTACTGGAGCTGGGCCCGCAGGGGCTGCGCAGTTATGGCGGCAACCATGCCTTCCATACCGCAGTGCGCGAGACAGAACAGGCCGCCGCCGCCGAGTTGCTGCAGCAACGCCGGCATGCCCAGCGCAAGGGTGAACAGCTGCTGCGTGAGCAGCGGCAGCGGCTGGAACAGCGCAGCGCGCGCGGCAGCCGCGCCGCTGCCAATGCCAACCAGGCGCCGATCCTGCTGGGCCTGCAACGACAACGCGCCGAGGCCAACACCGGCAAGGCCAGGCAGGCCTTGCAGGAGCGCCAGCAACAGTTGCAGGCCGCCACCGTCCAGGCGCTGGCCGCTGTCGAGGAGGCCGCGCCGGTACTGCTGCAACCCGAGCTCGACAGCAACGGGCCGGAGTGGGTCCTGCGCTGCGACAACCTGCAGTTGCCGCATGTTGCCGGGCCGCTGCGTACGCTGGACATCGCACTGCGGCGCGGTGAACGGATGGCGATCACCGGTGCCAACGGCAGCGGCAAATCGATCCTGTTGAAGGTGATTGCCGGGCAGCTGCCCGCCGTGGCGGGCAGCTGCAGCGTGCAGGTACCGCTGGCCATGCTTGACCAGAATCTGCAGCAATTGGCGCCCGCCCACACGGCCGTGCAGGCATTGCGGGAGCGCAATCCGCTGCTGCCCGAGGGCGAGCTGCGCAGTCGTCTTGCCCTGCTGGGACTGGATGCGGCCCTGGTGCAGTTGCCCAATGCCCAGCTCAGTGGCGGCCAACGCTTGAAGCTGGCGCTGGCCTGCGCGCTGTATGCACAACCGCCGGCACAGCTGCTGCTGCTCGATGAACCCGGCAACCACCTGGACCTGCCTGCGCTGCGCGCGCTGGAGCAACTACTCTGCCAGTACCGGGGCAGCCTGCTGGTGGTCTCGCATGACGAGGCCTTCCTGCAGGCCATCGGCGTGCACAGCCGGTTGCATGCCGGTGCTCAGGGCTGGCGGCTGCAGCGCGACTGAGGGCGGCTTTCTTCGCGCGGTCACATGCACCGGTCACACTGGGCGCCTTTCCTGATTGGAGTAACGGCAGTGCGAAGCTGGGCGTGGTTGGTGGCGGTAGGCGTGGGCGTGGCATCCTGCTGGGCAATGGAAACCTCGGCCGCCCCTGCCTATCCCAACGTGCCGGTGTATGCACATCGCGGTGCCAGCGCGCTGCTGCCGGAACACACCCTGGCCGCCTATGCACAGGCCATCAGCGACGGCGCCGATTACATCGAGCCGGACCTGGTGATGAGCAAGGACGGGGTGATGGTGGCCCGGCATGAGAACGAGATCGGCTCGACCACCGATGTGGCCAGCCATCCGGAGTTTGCGGATCGCCACACCCGCAAGCAGATCGACGGGCAGACGGTGGAAGGCTGGTTCACCGAAGACTTCACCGTGGCCGAGCTCAAGACCCTGTACGCGCGCGAGCGCCTGCCGCAGATCCGCGGCACCGCCTTTGACGGCCAGTTCCGCATCGCCACCCTGGACGAGATCATCAGCTTCCTGGTGCAGCAGGCTGGCCGCGCCAAGCGCGGCATCGGCCTGGCGCCGGAGATCAAGCACGGCAGCTACTTCCAGGGCATCGGCCTGCCGATGGAGGACAAGCTGTTGGCCAGCCTGCAGGGCAACAGCTACACCAAGGTCGCGCCGATCCTGCTGCAATCCTTTGAAACGGCCAACCTGCGCCAGATCCGCGGCAAGCTGGGCAGCACCAGCAACATCCGCCTGCTGCAGCTGATCGATGCCGGCGACGATCGACCCGCCGACGTGGCACTGGCCGGCGGCCGCCTGACCTATGCACAGATGATGACCCCGGCCGGGCTGCGCGACATCGCCGGCTACGCCGATGCGATCGGGGTGGAACGACGCGCGCTGCTGCCCCTGGATGCACAAGGCCAACTGGGCACGCCCACGCCGCTGATCGCCGACGCGCATGCCGCTGGCCTGCAGGTGGTCGCCTACAGCTTCCGCCCGGAGAATCCGTTCCTGCCGCCGGCCCTGCGCCAGGGGGCGGAGAACGCCCGCAATCCGGACGCCGCCGTGACTGAAATGCGGGCCTACCTACAGGCCGGCATCGATGCCTTCTTCACCGATGACCCGGCCCTGGGGCGGCGCGCGGTGGACGGGACCTGAGCCAGGCGTAACATCGTTGCCTGCCGTGCACAGCGAGGGGGCAGACGATGCGCATCCACTGCAAGCGCGCCTATGAACCGGCCAGTGGCAGCGATGGCCAACGTTTCCTGGTGGACCGGTTGTGGCCGCGCGGGGTCAGCCGCCAGGCCCTGCAGGCCAGCTGGTTGAAGGAGGTGGCCCCCAGCGACGCGCTGCGCCGCTGGTTCGACCACCGCCCCGAGCGCTGGGAAGAATTCCGCCGGCGCTACTGGCAGGAACTGGCCGCACACGCCCGTTTGCTTGCACCCCTGCGGGATGCGCTGGACGCCGGTGCGGTCACCCTGGTGTTTGCCGCACACGATGAACAGCACAACCAGGCGCTGGCCTTGCGCGATTACCTGCTGGCCCATCCCCGGCGCCGCCGCTGAGGCGTCAGGTTTTATGCCGAATTCGGCAAATTGACACCTGTTCGCTGCAAAACCCCCTGCGTTGGCGGGTTTTTCTGGATTTGCTGCACTGCGTTACGCCACACTCGGGCGCTTCCTGAATCATCACGAACCGAGAGGTCCGCATGCAGTCCTGGCTCCGGCGCAAGCCCATCGACCAGCTTACCGAACACGAGGAAGGGCGCCGCCTGATCCCGTCGTTGAGCTGGCCCCATCTGGTCGCACTGGGCATTGGCGCCATTGTCGGTACCGGCATCTATACGCTGATCGGCGTGGGCGCGGACAAGGCCGGCCCGGCCGTGCTGCTGTCCTTCATCATCGCCGGCGTGATCTGCGCCTGTGCGGCACTGGCTTATGCCGAGCTGTCGACGATGATGCCGGCTGCCGGCAGCGCCTACACCTACAGCTACAGCGCGCTGGGCGAGACCATTGCCTGGGTGGTGGGCTGGAGCCTGATCCTGGAGTATTCGCTGGTGGTGAGTACGGTGGCGGTCGGCTGGTCCGGCTATTTCGTCGGCTTCCTGGAATGGCTGCACACTTCCTTTGGCTGGAACGTGGTGCTGCCGCAGGCGCTGGCGGCCGGCCCGCACGTGGAAGGCGGCTTCCTCAACGTGCCGGCCATCGTCATCACCTTCGTGGTGGCCGGCATGCTGATGCTTGGTACCCGCGAGAGCGCGACGGTCAACGCCATCCTGGTGGTATTCAAGCTGATCGCACTGGCGGTGTTCGTGGCGGTTGCTTTGCCGGCCTTCAACGCCGAGAACCTGCAGCCGTTCATGCCCTATGGCTTCCCCAAGTCGATCAGCGCCGATGGCGTCGAACGCGGGGTGATGGCAGCGGCGGCGATCATCTTCTTCGCCTTCTATGGCTTCGATGCGATCTCCACCGCCGCCGAGGAAACCAAGAACCCCAAGCGCGACCTGTCGATCGGCATCATCGGTTCGATGGTTGGCTGCACCATCATCTACCTGCTGGTGGCCTTGGCCGCAGTCGGTGCGATGAGCTACACCGTGTTCGGCAAGAGTGCCGAGCCGCTGGCACTGATCATGCGCGAGCTTGGCCACGGCACTGCCGCGTTGGTGATCGGCATTGTCGCCATCATCGCCCTGCCGACCGTATTGCTGGCCTTCTTCTACGGCCAGAGCCGCATTTTCTTCGTGATGTCGCGTGATGGCCTGCTGCCGCGTGGCCTGTCCAAGGTCAACCAGCGCACTGGCACGCCGGTAGTCATCACCCTGTTCACCGCCGTGCTGGTGGCCGCGCTGGCCGGTGTGGCGCGGCTGGATGAAATCGCCGCGCTGGCCAATGCCGGCACCCTGGCAGCATTCACCGCCGTGGGCCTGTGCCTGCTGGTACTGCGCAAGCGCGAGCCGGGCAGGGCACGCACCTTCCGTACGCCGTTGGCGTGGGTGGTGGCCCCGGTGGCGATCCTGGGCTGCATCTACCTGTTCATCAGCCTGCCGTCGCGGACCCAGCTGTGGTTCCTGGCCTGGAACCTGCTGGGGCTGGTGGTGTATGCGCTGTACAGCCGCCGCAACGCGGTGCTCGGACGCAGCAAGTAGTCCACAGCGTGTTGTGGATAACGCAGGGAGCGGGCTTCGGCCCGCTTTTTGTTTTTGGGTTTGTGGATTCTGCTTGAAGAGCACCCCTCCCCAACCCTCCCCTTGCCTGCGGCAAAGGGAGGGAGCAGAGCCGCCCCCTCCCTTGCGCGCAGCGCAGGGGAGGGTCGGGGAGGGGTGTCTTTGTCTTAAAGCCTTAAAGCCTTGAAGCCTTGAAGCTCCCCCCTGTGGATAACCCACTTATCCCCACCAAGTTGTGGATAAAAACAAAGCGGGCACCAAGCCCGCTTCGTCATTCCACTTGTCCAACAGCGCGCGCTCAGGGTTTCTTCTGTGCCGCCGCATAGTCCTGCGCCTGGCGCATCACCCGCAGCACGTTGCCGCTCCAGATGTTGGCGATCTGTGCATCACTCAGCCCACGGCGCTGCATCCACGCGGTGATCTTGGGCAGATCGGCCGCGTCTTCCATGCCGGTCACGCCGCCACCGCCGTCCCAGTCCATGCCGATGCCGACGTGATCGGGGCCGACCACGTCGAGCATGTGGCCGAAGTGCTGGAAGAAATCATCCAGCGTGGCCTTGCGGCGCGGGTACTTCTGGTCGAGCTCGGCCATCGCCTTGCGCAGTTCCACGCCCTTGGCCATGGTCATGTTTTCCCAACCGCCCAGGCGCTTTTCCAGCTCCTCCTCGGCCTGCTTGCGCTCGGCGCTCTTGGTCTCGTCAACCAGGTAACCACCGTAGGCATTGGCCTGTACCACGCCGCCCTTGGCGGCCAGCTGACGCAGGCGCGCGTCGTCCAGGTTGCGCGGATGGTTGAACACCGCCTTGGCCGAGCTGTGCGACAGGATGAACGGCACCGGCATCATCTCGATCAGGTTGTCGAACACCGCATCGGAGGCGTGCGACTGGTCGATCACGATGCCCAGCTTCACTGCCTCGTTGACCAGCGCCTTGCCGGCCGGGCTCAGGCCGTTCCACTCGGCGCCCTTGGGGTCGGTGGCCGAGTCGGCGAACTCGTTGTTGGCGAAATGCACCGTCGACATCAGCCGCAGGCCGGCCTTGTAGTAGTAGCTCAGCAAGGTGGGATCGGCGACCAAGGGGCTGCCGTTCTCCATGCTGATGTAGACCACGCGCTTGCCGGCGGCCTTGATGCGCGCCGCGTCATCAGCGCTCAGTGCCAGCTGGAACTTGTCCGGGTTGGCGGCCAGCATCTCGTGGATTTCCTGCATGCGCTGCAGGCCGTGGTCACGCTCGGCGATATGCGCGGCCGGGCTGCGGTCGCCCTGGTCGGTGTAGATGGCGAAGAAGCCGCCATCCAGCGCGCCTTCGACCATGCGCGGGTAGTCCACCTGAGACAGCGCGTTGTGGTCATGGCGCTGCATGATGTTGAAGTCGGCGCGGCCAAAATTGGCCGGCGTGTCCAGATGCGAATCCAGGGTGAGCAGTTTCTGCTGCAGGGCGGTGGCCTTGACCAGCTCAGCCTGGCTGAACTCCACCGCCGAGGCGGCCATGGGCAAGCACAGCGACAGCGATACCAACACGGACAGGGGACGCAGGGTCATGGAGCCTCACCGGATTCGGAAAAAACTGACCTTAACGCCAGCCGCGTGGCCGCAGCCAGTGACCTACGGCACGGACTGCAATCCGTGCGTTCAAGGATCGTCCTCGCCCGCCTGTGTATAAGCGGTCCTGCTTACTGCACCTCGCACTGCACCTGCAGCTGCAGCTGTGCATTGACCGGAAAGGCGCCCAGGTTGAGCCCCGCAGGCAGGAACACATCGGACGTTGTCGCCGGACAGGTTGCGCCGTTGCTGGCAGTGCAGCTGCTGACGCTGCAGTTCTTCAGGCCGGCACCGGGGGTGTCGCGCAGGACGGCGCCGCTGCCATCGCCAGGCCCGTCGTTGCTGGCCACCACGGTGTAACGCGTGGTGGTTCCCGAAACCAGCGAGGTCGCTGCATTGGTCTTGCGTACCGCCAGGTTGGCGCCAGCCTTGTTGGTGAACGTACAGACGATGTTGGCCCCTGCTACCGCCGCCGTTGCCGGCAGGGTCAAGCGGCGATTGGCCAGATCCACGTTGGGAGCGACACCTGCGGGCAACCCCGAGCACTGCACACCCGTCAAGCTGTATCCCGCTGTCTGCGCTTCGGTGACAGTCGTGGCGGTGTTCAGGCTGGCGAATACCTGCGGGGGGCCGGCGATGGCCTGGCCGGCGGCGGTAGTGGTGATGCTGTGGGCGTTTATGCCGTTGTTGCCGGTAAAGCTGAAAGCACCCACGCCGCCCTCACTGATCTTGCGCAGGGTGAGCGCCGGCTGCGGCGTATTGGTTATCGTGCAGGTGTACTGCGTGTTGGCAGCAACGTTCAGGCTCCAGTCCGGGCCACTGCCCGTGGGTGTCACGGACTGTTCCGAGCCGTTCAACACATAGGCGGTGCAGCTGATGTTCTTGCTGTAGTTGCCGATGGCCGCAGCGCTGCCGGCGGCCATGGCGTCGCGCAGCGTATGGGCCCCGGTGTTCACTTGGGCGGCGCCGGTGCTGGCCTGCTGGCCAGTGCCGGCACCGCTGGTGGAGGCAGCACGTACCACCGAGTTGCCCTGCAGGATGGAAACGGTGAACTGATCGTCACTGGAAATACGACCCGCCACGTTCTTGTTGATCATGATGGCCGGTACCGGGAACACCACCGAGCCCTGGCAACCGGCCGAGCTTGCCGCTGCTGCGGGATCACGGAACTGGGAGGCAGGAATGATTTCCGCTGTTCCGCCATTGATGGAGGGATGCTGCCAGCGCAGACGGTTGAAGGTTAGGCCGCCGGCATTGACCCAGTAAACGCGTATCAGGGCGCAGCTGTCAGGCGTTGCTGCGTTGAAGCTGCCGATGGTGCGATAGGTGGTTTCGCCGGCCGTATAGCTGCTGAGTGCACCGACAGGCACGTCATAGGTGGCGCCGCGGTAATTGGTATTGGTGTAGCTGGAGGACAGATTGACCTCCACCGCGTCGTCATGGGCGACGCCCAGGGTGTAGGTGCCCGCGTAGGGAAAGCGGATCAGCGAATAGATCACTTTGCCCATGGCGTGGTAGCGGCAGGCGGCGCTGGCTTGCCCGGCGGTGGTGCGGTTGTCGCACAGGCCGGTGCCGTCGATCACATTGCGGAAATCGATGTTGCTGGAGCTGCCAGTGCGTACCGCATTGCCTGCGTTGACAGAGATTGCCCGCAGGGCGTTGACGCCAGCCAGGTTGTGATCGAAGGTGGGTGCCGAGGCGGGGCCACTATAGGTTGTGTTGGCCAGGCCGCTGCTGTTGGCGATACCGCGATAGTCCTCCCAGCGCACGCTCTGGGCGGCGGCAGGCAGGGTAAGAAACAACAGGGTCAGCAGCAGCGTCCGGACACCGCTGTACATAGCTGGAGAAGAGGATACGGCCATTGCCAGAGTCCTTGTCGCGACAGGCGCGGGAACCCTCCAGCAGGCACACCAGGGCACAACACATTCACGGCACGGTGCCGTGCTACGTCGCTTGCTCCCCCCGGGTCCGCACCAAGCAGGCCACCGCAAGTGTGACCAGTGTCATGTATTTTTCGTGATGACCACGTCAAATGTGACGGAACATCAAGACTGGCAGCCGTCGCCGCGCCCCCATGCGGGGGCGGGTGATGGCATCGCGATCGTCGCGATGCCCTTGCTGGCTATCAGTCCAGCACGCGGCAGAACACCGCCTTGAGGTAACGCGATTCCTGCACGTGGGCCATGAACGGATGGTCCGGGCCGGCGCCAGCCACCTTCAGGATCTGGATGGTGCGGCCGGAGAAATACGCGGCGCGGCGCAGCATGTCCAGGAACTGGTCCTCGGCCACCAGGCCGGTGCAGGAGAAGGTGGCGAACAGGCCGCCGGGCTTGACCACGCCCAGGGCCAGCTTGTTCATGTCCAGGTATTTCTTCAGCGCGGTGATGACCTGGTCGCGGTCGCGGGTCATCTTGGCCGGGTCCAGGATCACCACGTCGTACTGCTCGCCGCGGTTGGCGGCATCGCGCAGCCACGGGAAGATGTCGGCCTGCACGAACTTCGGCCGGGCGTTGTTGAGCCGGGCGTTGCCCTTGGCGATCTGGATCACGTCCTGGTCGATGTCCACGCCCAGCACCTCGCTGGCACCGCGCACGGCCGCGTACACGGCGAAGCCGCCGGTGTTGCAGCACAGGTCGAGCACGCTCCTGCCTTCGACCTGCTGGCTCAGCCACTGCCGGTTCTCGCGCTGGTCGGCGAAGAAGCCGGTCTTGTGCGCGCCGGCCGGGTCGGCGCGGAACTTGATGCCATGTTCGGTGATCACCGCCGGTTCGGTGGTGGTGTTGCCGTGGAAATCGAAGCTCTCCTGCTTCTGCACGTGTTCGTCGGCGAAGCTGTGGAAGCGGCAACCCGGGAACTGCGCGCGCAGCGCCTCGTAGATCCATTCGCGGTGGCGGAACATGCCGGCGGCGAAGAACTCGACCACGATCAGGTCGTCGTAGCGGTCCACCACCAGCCCGGACAGGCCGTCGCCCTCGCTGTGCACCACGCGCCACGCGTTGGACACCTGGTCCAGCCTGAGCACGTCACGGCGCAGCGACACCGCCTCGGCGATCCTGGTCGCGAACCAGGCCTGGTCCACGTCCACGTCGCGGCGGGTTTCCAGGATGCGCACGGCGATGCGCGAGTGGCCGTTGTAGAAGCCGCGGCCGATCCACTCCCCGTCCACCCCGACCACGTCGACGATGGTGCCGGGCTTGGGCTTGGCGACGGGCTTTTCGACCAGCTTCTGGAAAATCCACGGGTGGCTGGAGCGCCACGCGTTCTTCAGGCGTACGACGGGAAGGGGGGTATTCATGGCGACATTGTAACGGGCACCGGGCCACCGCCGCGGCGCGTTCATTGACGGCAAAGCCTCCAGGCCGCACTATCTGCGGCTGAAGGGGAGTAGCTCCCAGACGTTGTCGCCGTCAGTTCGAGCCGCAAGGCTCCGGTGCAGCGGCAGTCCCGGTTCCGGGACTGTGAGCAAGACCTTCGCCGCATAGGCGAAGCTCTGTCCCCGGTCTCCCCGATTCCGTGTCCAGTTCTTGGCCCCTGCGGTCCCCAGAACCTCCACATGACCGGAACTCCCATGATCCAGACAATCGGTAATCCCTGGCTTTGGGGCGGCTTCATCGCCGTCGTCATCGCCGCCCTGTTGATCGACCTGGTGCTGATGCGCCACGGCGGCCCGCACAAGGTCACCTTCAAGGAAGCCCTGCTGTGGTCGATCGGCTGGGTCGCCCTGGCGCTGGCCTTCAATGCCGGCCTCTGGTACTACCTGAACGAGACCGCCGGTACCGCGGTGGCCAACGAGATCGGCCTGCAGTTCCTGACCGGCTACCTGATCGAGAAGGCGCTGGCGGTCGACAACATCTTCGTCTTCCTGCTGATCATGGGCTACTTCGCGGTGCCCGAGACGGCGCGGCAGCGGGTGCTGATCATCGGCATCCTGGGCGCGATCGCGCTGCGTACGGTGATGATCTTCGCCGGTACCGTGCTGGTCAGCCAGTTCCATTGGCTGCTCTACGTGTTCGGTGCGTTCCTCTTGTTCACCGGCTGGAAGATGTGGTTCGCCGCCGGCCAGGAACCGAGCCTGGACGACAACCCCGCGCTGAAGTTCATGCGCAGGCACCTGCGCATCACCCATGAGTACAACGGCAACCGTCTGCTGGCCGAGAAGAACGGCGTGCGCTGGTTCACCCCGATGTTCGTGGTGCTGGTGCTGATCGCGGTCACCGACGTGATCTTCGCGGTGGACTCGATCCCGGCGATCTTCGCCATCACCACCGACCCGTTCATCGTGCTGACCTCCAACGTGTTCGCGGTGCTGGGCCTGCGCGCGATGTTCTTCCTGCTGGCCGGCATGGCCGACCGCTTCCACCTGCTGCCGTACGGCCTGGCGGTGATCCTGGGCTTCATCGGCGCCAAGATGCTGCTGATCGACGTGTTCAAGATCCCGGTGCCGGTGTCGCTGGGCGTGGTCGCCGCGATCCTGGTGGTGACCGTGATCCTGAGCCTGAAGATCCCGCCCAAGGGCGAGCACAAGGCCTGATGTGAGCCCCACCGGCGGGATTGTCCCGCCGGTGGCACGCCGGTTCCCACCGGCGGCGCCCTTGCATTCGCCGGGGCTGCCGCAATCCCTTGATCATGGACACGCCAACCCTGCCTGATACCGGCCAGACGCCGGCCACCATCGCCCGCAACGATCGCAGCCGGGTGCTGCGTGCGTTCAACCTGAGCCTGGGCTTCGTGCTGCTGCTGGTGGCGATGTTCGCCGTGCAGCGCAGTGGCTGGGACTGGCGGCCCTGGGCGGTGGCACCGCTGGAAGCCGCTGGCCTGTGGGGCTTGCTGGGCGCACCGCTGCTGCATGGGTCGATCGAACACCTGGGTGCCAACGCGGTAGCCCTGCTGATCCTGGGTACCTTGGCCGGCAGCGTCTATCCGAAGGCGACGTTGCGCGCGCTGCCCCTGCTCTGGGTTGGTTCCGGACTGGGCGCCTGGCTGTTGGGTGATATCGGCACACGCCACCTGGGTGCCAGTGGCGTGACCCATGGGTTGATGTTCCTGGTCTTCGTGCTGGGCCTGCTGCGGCGTGACCGCCCGGCCATCGCTGCCAGCCTGATCGGCTTCCTGTTCTACGGCAGCATGTTGATCACCATCCTCCCGCATGAGCCCGGGGTGTCCTGGCAATCGCATATGGGCGGTGCCGCGGCCGGCGTGATTGCCGCACTGCTGTTCCGCAATGCCGACCCCAAGGCCCCGCGCAAGCGTTACAGCTGGGAGGACGAGGAAGAAGAGCAGCTGGCGCAGGACGCCGCCGAGCTGGAGCCGCCGTCACCGCAGAACGTGCCGGTATTGTGGGAGCCGCGCGAGGGCCGCGATTACGTGGTGCTGCAGTTCCCGCCGCGCGAGGACCAGCGCCCGCGCGAGTAGCGGGCATGGGTCAGGCCCCGTCCAGGCCCAGGCGAACGCCAAACACCACCAGGCAGACGCCGACCGCGCGCCGCAGCCACACGCCCACGCGCGGGTAGCCGGCCAGGCGGCGGGCGATGAACTGCCCACCGAAGATCAGCACCGAGCACCAGCCGATGCTGAGGAGGGCGATCAGCACCGCCATCGTCGCCAGGGTCAGCGCACCGCGCTGCCGAACCGGGTCGATGAACAGCGGGAAGAAGGCCATGTAGAACAGGATGGCCTTGGGATTGAGCACGCCCACCAGCAAGGCCTGGCGGAACCAGCGTCGCCCGTGCTGTACCGGCGCAGCCTCGCCGGCGGCTGCCGCGGGTTCCCGCAGCAGGTTGATGCCGACCCAGATCAGATAGGCCGCACCCACGTAACGCAGCCCGGCAAACAGCAGCGGATGCGCCTGCAGCAGCGCGGCCACACCGGTGGCGGCTATGGCGATGAGGATCTGGTCGCCCAGCATCAGCCCGGCCAGGGTGGCGTAGCCGGCACGTACGCCACCGCGCCCGGTGGCGGTAAGCAGGGTGAAGGTGCCCGGCCCGGGCAACATCAGGAACAGAATGACGGCCACCACGAAGGTGCCCAGGTCGTTGATGCCCATCCACGGCATGGCGGTTCTCCGTGGGGCTCAGTGCGCGCGCTGGTCGGCGATGCGCTGCTTCACCGCGTTGATCAGCGCTGGCAGGTCATCAAAACGCGGCACGCCATAACGGTCGCCGGTAATGTCCAGGTTGCCCTTGCGCCAGTAGCCGGCCGGTGCCGCCACCAGCAGCTTGCCCGAGCGCGCATACAGGCCGAATTCCAGCAGGGTGATCGGGCTCTGGGTGCCGGGGGCGAAGTACATCAGCACGATGTCGGCCTGTTCCAGCGCAGCCAGTTCCCACTCCACCTGACGGCGGAACTCGGGCTCATCGGCCTCGGCGCGCCAGGCCGGGTTCCAGTCGGCGCGGCGCGGGTTGAGCATCAGCACGCCTTGGTCGGCCAGCGCCGCCTGCACCTGCTGCTGCCAATCACCGGCCTTGCCCATCTCGATACTGCCGGGCAGGAATACCTTGGGCCGCACGTCATTGGCGGGCAGGGCATGGGGCGAGGTGATGGTCTGCGAGTCCGCTGCCAGCGCCGCCAGGGGCAGCAGGCACAACAGGCTCGACAACAGCAGCGACAGCGACTTCATGAGGGGGTGACAGCGGGTGGGGGTGCCCATGATCGCAGATGCGTGCCGACGGCGGTTCTCGCAGCCGGTCGATGGCGCCGGATCAGCTTCTGAGACGGGCAGGGCTACACTTCTCCCCATGCAAACCGAAACCCTGATCCTTGGCGGCCTGCTGGTCGTCGTCCTGGTGCTGCAGCTGTTGCTGCTCTTGCGCCGTACCGACAATTCCGCGCTTGAAAACACCTTGCGCGAAGAACAGCGCAACGGCCGTGGCGAACTGCGCGAGCAGCTGGAAAGCATGGCGCGCCAGCAGGACACCCGCATCGACGGCTTTGGCCGCAACCTCACCGACCTGTCCACCCGCACCGACCAGCGCCTGGACCAGCTGCGCGACAGCCTCAACGACGATGCCCGCAAGGGCCGCGAGGAAACCGCCAACGCCCAGCAGTTGCTGGCCCAGTTGCTGGGCACGCGGCTGCAGGATGTGCGTGGCCAGCTCGACGTGTTCGGCCAGCAGCAGGAAGCGCGCATGGAAGCCTTTGCGCGCCAGCTGGCCGGCCTGCAGCAGAGCCTGGTCGAGGAGACCCGCAAGGGCCGCGAAGAGGGCGCACAGGTCCAGCTGCGCTTCGGCGAGACCCTCAACCAGAAGCTGGGCGAACTGACCCAGCGCAACGAACAGCGCATCACCGAGATGCGCCAGACCCTGGAAGCGCGGCTGAAGGACCTGCAGGGCGACAACGCGGCCAAGCTCGAGCTGATGCGGCAGACCGTGGACGAGAAGCTGCAGAGTACGCTCAACACCCGCTTGGATTCCTCGTTCAAGCTGGTCTCCGAGCGGCTGGAGCAGGTGCAGCGCGGGCTGGGCGAGATGCAGCAGCTGGCCACCGGCGTGGGCGACCTCAAGCGGGTGCTGAGCAACGTCAAGAACCGTGGCGGCTGGGGCGAAGTGCAGTTGGACAACATCCTCGAGCAGACCCTGACCGCCGAGCAGTACGCACGCGGGGTGAAGCTGCGCGCCGACAGCGGCGAGATGGTCGATTTCGCTGTGCGTCTGCCCGGCCGTGGCGATGGCGATACCCCGGTGTGGCTGCCGATCGATTCCAAATTCCCGCGCGAGGATTACGAGCGCCTGCTCGACGCGCAGGAGGCCGGTGACGTGGAGGCGGTGCGCAACAGTGGCAACCAGCTGGAGCGGGCGATCCGCATCCAGGCCAAGTCGATCAGCGACAAGTACATCGTGCCGCCGCACAGCACCGACTTCGCGGTGATGTTCCTGCCCACCGAGGGCCTGTATGCCGAGATCATCCGCCGAGCCGGCCTGGTGGACGCGCTGCAGCGCGAGCACCGCGTGGTGATTGCCGGCCCGACGACGGTCACTGCCCTGCTCAACAGCCTGCAGATGGGCTTCCGCACGCTGGCCATCGAACAGCGCTCGTCGGAGGTATGGAGCCTGCTGGGTGCGGTGAAGAGCGAGTTCGGCAAGTTTGCCGGCATCCTCGAGAAGGCCGAAAAGCAGATCAACACCGTCGGCAAGAGCCTGGGCGACGCCAGCCGCAAGACCCGCACGATCGAGCGCAAGCTGCGCGGCGTGGAGTCACTGTCCAGTGACGCCTCGCAGGCCATGCTGGGTACGGACGACGAGGGCGAGGAAGACAGCCCCGAAAGCAGCGAAAGCTGAGGCAGTGCCGAGCCATGCTTCTGCTCCCTCCCTTTGCCGCAGGCAAGGGGAGGGTTGGGGGAGGGGTACGCTCTTTGCACGTTGATGCAGTACCCCACTCCGACAACCGCCGGCAACGCTGATGTAGTGCCGAGCCATGCTCGGCAGACGGGCCACCGGGAAAGCCCCTGCCGAGCATGGCTCGGCACTACAGGCGGGCGCTCGCTGCATGGGAACGGCACCGCTGCGGAACCCAGCGTTACAACCTGATGGTCGTGCCAGCACCCACGGCGCCGTTTATGCTTGGCCTTTCCCCAACCCCCAGCAGGCAACCGCATGACCGCTTCTGTTTACGACACCGCGCTGACCACCATCGACGGCGCTCCGGCATCGCTGGGCGACTACCGCGGCAAGGTGCTGCTGGTGGTCAACACCGCCTCCAAGTGCGGCCTTACCCCGCAGTACGAAGGCCTGGAAAAGCTGTACCGCGAGAAGAAGGATGCCGGCCTGGAAGTGCTGGGTTTCCCGGCCAACAACTTCAACGGCCAGGAGCCGGGCAGCGAAGAAGAGATCAAGCAGTTCTGCGCCCTGACCTATGACGTCAGCTTCCCGATGTTTTCCAAGATCAGCGTCGCCGGTGCCGACATCCACCCGCTCTACCAGCAGCTGACTGCAGCCCAGCCGGCCGCCATCGGCGAAGGCCCGATGCGCGAGAAGCTGGCCGGTTTCGGCATCGAGACCAATCCGGCCCCGGCCATCCTGTGGAACTTCGAGAAGTTCCTGATCGGCAAGGACGGCAGTGTCGTTGCCCGCTTTGCACCGGACACCAGCGCCGACGACGAAGGCCTGCGCAAGGCCATCGACGCTGCCTTGGCGGCGTAAAGCCCTGGTTGTTGCAGGAGCGGCATGCGCGGCGTCGCAGGCAATATCGCGACCAGGTCATCCTGGGATCCGCGGATCCACCCGCTTCGCGGCCAACGCCGCCCCTGCAGAATCTGCGAAAAGAAAAAGCCCGGGTTACCCCGGGCTTTTTCATGCAGCGGCAATCAGGATCAATCGCCCCAGCTGGGCATCGGCATCGCGTCGACCGGAATCGTGGGCTGGTCGTCGTCGTTGTACTTGCCACCGTGGCGCAGGTCTTTCTCGATCTGATAGCTGCGGCGCTGCAGCCAGGCATCGCGGGTCAGTGCGTATTCGTCAACTGCCGTGTCACGCAGCGAATCCACCGCCATCAGCTGCGCACGCATGTCCACCAGCTGCAGGCCCTGCAGGCCGATGCGGACCTTGTCCATCTCGATCTGCCGCATCGGCGAGAGCGGGATATCGCCAGCCAGGCCAAATACATCACGCACGGTACGCGGGCCAAAGAACGGCAACTCCACGTAACGCGAACGGCGCCAGCCCCAAGCCCCCAGGGTCTGGCCGAAATCCTCGCTGCGCTTGGGCACCATGGCCTTGCTGGCCGGGTCGAACAGGCCGCCAATACCGAAGGTGGAGTTCATCAGGAAGCGGCCCAGCGTGTCCCAGGCATCATCCGCATGGCCCTGCAACAGCTGGTTGACCATGGTCAGCGGGGAACGCAGGTTGCTGAAGAAGTTGCTGACGCCGGTGCGGGCGAACTGCGGCACCACGTTGACATACGCCGTGGCCAGCGGGCGCGCGACGGTGCGGTCAACCGCGTTGTTGAAACGGTGCACGCCGCGGTTGTACTTCTCCCACGGGTCGTAGGCAGGTGCGCCTTCCGGTGCGTTGCCTGCTTCGCCGGCACTGGGAGCCGGGCCGCCATACAGGGCAGCGAAATCGTCCTCGGCGTCAGTCGGGGCGGCACCGGTGTCTGCGGTGGCGGCAGTGGTGCTGTCCTGCGCTGCCGCATTGTCGGCCACAGCAGGTGCTTCAGTGGCGACGGCAGCAACGCTGTCATCAGCAGTGGCAGCGACCTGCGTGCTGGCCTGCGGAGCGACCACCGTGCTGGCGGGCACGGCATCGCGGGCCGGCTTGCCCGCACAGGCGGCAAGCAGGGTGACAACGGCAAGAAGGGGGAGGGTGCGGAAAATCGTCATGTCAGCTTCCTGCTGAAGAGGCATTGAAATCGAGGGAAGGCGACAAACGGTAGGCGGCGCTCAGCTCATCCAGCCCGGCGGGAGTACCCACGATGCCACCGCCGCCCTGTGCGCGCAGGCGCGCGGCCAGTTCAGCCAGCAGGGCGAGGCCGGCACTGTCCACGCGTTCCACTGCCTGCAGGTCGAGCTGGCGCACCGGCCCAAGCCCGCGCGCCAGTTGCGGCCACAGCGTGGTTACCGCCGCGCGGTCGAGCACGCCTGCCAGCAGCAGGGTGTCGCCCTCGCTGCGGCAGCTGGCGTTACTTGCCACGGGGAGCGGCCGGGCCCGCATTGGCCTGCATGCTGCCGCTGCGCAGTTCGGTGGCCACCTGCTTGATCGACTTCTGCCGCAGCGGGGCATCGAACTGGTTCTTGAAGGTCTGCACGTAGGAGATGCCTTCGATCATCACGTCGAAGATCTTCCACTGGCCGTCGACATTGCGCATCAGGTATTCGACCGGGGTCGGCTCGCTGCCGGCGCGCACCAGTTCGGTGGAGACCTTGACGCCGCGGTTGCCCGGCAGCGCCTGCTCGCTCTTGTAGCGGAAGCTGGGCCGGCCCTGGATATCGAGCAGGGCCGAGCCATAGCGCGACATCAGGTTGTCGGCCATCGCATCGGCGAACAGTTTGACGTCGGCATCGGCGGCACCGCGGCCATGCACACCCAGCACCAGGCGGGCAGCGTAGTCGCGGTCGAAGCCACGGCTCAGCTCGCCGTCGATGAAGCTGCGCAGGGCGGCCGGGTTGGCGCGGAACTCGGCGCGGCGGGTCTGCAGGGCGTTGATGATGCGGGTGCTGGCATCCAGCACGGTGCGGCCGGCGGCCGAGGGCTGCGCGGTAGCGGCGGCCGGGCGCGTCTGCGCCAGCGTGACCGACGGCGCGGTGGCCAGCAGGGCGGAAGCGAGCACGGCGGTAAGCAGTTTCACTTTCATGGTTGGGGTTCCGTAGCGGGCGCGTCTGCGCCGGGGGTTTCGTTGGCAGCACCGGCGTTGTTGCCGCCGCCGCTGAACATGTACTTGCCGACCAGCTGGATCAGGTCCACCGCCGGCTGGGTGAAGACAATCTCGTCGCCGGACTTGAGCGGCTCCGGATCACCACCGGGCTGCAGGCCGATGTAGCTTTCGCCCAGCAGGCCGCTGGTGAAGATGCCGGCGGAGGTGTCGGCGGGCAGGTCCTTGAACTTGTTGTCCAATGCCAGGGTGACGATGGAGTCGTATTTAACGGGGTCCAGCTGAATATCAGCCACTTGGCCAATGGTCACGCCGCCGACCTTCACTGGCGCCTGCGGACGCAGCTGGCCGATCTGGGTGAAACGGGCCTTGAGCACGTAGTCACCGCCACCCATGCCGAAGCGCTGGTTGGTGGAGGCCACGGCCAGCACCAGCAGCGAGGCCAGGGCCAGCAGCAGGAAGGCGCCGACGGAAAATTCGAGTCTGGGTCCACGGATGGCCATGTTGTGTCTCACTCCTGATCCATCTGGTGCTTCGCAAAGCGAAGCGGGTTGTTCGGTTGTTTGTCTGGTGCCCGCACATCGCTGTGCGGGCGTGGGCGAGGGAGTCGCCTCATTGGAACAGCAGTGCCGACAGCACGAAGTTGAACATCAGCACCAGCAACGAGGCGTTCACCACCGCACGGGTAGTGGCCACCGAGGTGCCTTCGATGGTCGGTTCAGCGTGGAAGCCGACGTAGGCGGCCACCAGCGCTGCGGTACCGCCGAAGATCGCCGACTTCAGCAGGGCCACGGCAAAGTCGTCCCAGAAGTCGACGCTGCCGCGCAGCCCCGACCAGAACGTGCCGTTGTCCTGGCCCAGCACATGCACCGCTTCGAAATAGCCGCCGGCAATGGCCAGCGAGCAGAAGATGCCGGTCAGCAGCGGCACGGTCAGCACCGCCGCCCAGAAGCGTGGTGCCACCGCCTTGGCCACCGGATCGATGGCCATCAGTTCCAGCGCCTTGATCTGGTCGGTGGCACGCATCAGGCCCAGTTCGGCGGCGATCGAACTGCCGGCACGGCCGATGAACAGCAGCGCGGTCAGCACCGGCGCCAGTTCGCGGTACAGCGACAGGCCGAGCAGGGTGGACAAGGCATCGGAGGCACCGAAGGTGGTGAGCGTGCGGTAGCCCTGCAGGGTCAGCACCAGGCCAACGAACGCGCCGCCAACTGCAATGATCGGCAGCGAACGTGCGCCAATCTTGTAGATTTCGCGGGTCAGCTCGGCCAGGAAGTCGCGGGTCGGCAGCGAGCCGCGCAGCACGGTCAGCGAGAACAGCCCGGCGCGGCCCAGCGAGCGGATGGAGGAGGTGAAGGGCATCAGCGCGCATCCCTTGAAGTGCTGAAGGTGCTGGACGACAAGCCGTTCTCCCGCTTGCTGGAGAACGAAGGGCCTGCCCCCGCGAAGGCGGGGGTGCACGAAGGGCGGATGAGGGCAGCTTCTGCGCCACGTGCTTTAAAAGCGGCCTCACCCCAGCCCTCTCCCGCTGCGCAGGAGAGGGGGCCAAAAGCGGACTTCACGCGCTGCTTCAGCATCACGCGTTCTCCAACCCGTAATTGCGCGTCGGCGCATCGAACGGGATCGGGCCGTCGGGCTGGCCATGCAGGAACTGCCGCACCAGCGGGTCGGTGCTGGCCTGCAGTTCGTCCGGCGTGCCGGAGAACACGATGCCGCCATTGGCGATCACCACCGCCTGGTCGCTGATTGGCAGGGTTTCATGCACATGGTGGCTGACGATGATGCTGGTGAGCCCCAGGCTGTCGTTCAGACGCTGGATGAGGCTCATGATCACGCCCGAGGCGATGGGGTCCAGCCCGGTCAGCGGCTCGTCGTAGATCATCAGCGGCGGGTCCAGGGCCAGGGCACGGGCCAGCGCCACGCGTCGTGCCATGCCGCCGGACAGCTCGCGCGGCCAGGCATCGGCGGCGGCCAGCAGGCCCACCGCATGCAGCTTCATCTGTACCAGCCGTTGCAGCACCGGCTCGGGCAGCCGGGTATGGGCGCGCAGCGGCAGGGCGACGTTGTCGGCCACGCTCAGGTCGGTCAGCAGGCCATTACCCTGCAGCAATACGCCGACGTTCTTGCGCATCTCCAGCAGGTCGCGGTTGCCGTGCGGGATCTCGCGGCCAAACAGCTGGACGCTGCCTGTTACCGGCCGCAGCTCACCGGTCAGCGCCGCCAACATCGTCGACTTGCCGCTGCCCGATGGGCCGAGCACGGCGGTGATGCTGCCTTGCGGCACCTGCAGCGAAACATCGCGCAGGATGGTGCGTCCGCCGCGGTCGATGCGCACGTTGGACAACTGCACCAAGGGAGTCCGAGCTGAGGGCATGGTGGCCTTTAACGGAAAACCAACGTTCTAGGATTGCCAGCAGCGCCTGAACATAAGCGTACTGGACCGTCCAGTATTGTCGCATTGCCAGCGCCCGGCGCCATGCACAGCATGCAGGCTTGGGAGCAACACAGTGTGCACGGGATGGGAGAGTAAGCCTGCGCAAAGTGTGCGCAATCCATTCAGGTCTCGCCGCTTGCGATACCACTGCGGCAAGATGGCGCGATGAGCAATGCCCCCGATTTCCGCCTGTACCACTCCAATGCCCTGGACGTGTTGGCCCAGCTGTTGGCCCACGCGCTGCGTGAGCCGGCGCCCGGCCAGCCCTTGCTGGCCGCCGATATCGTGCTGATCCCGCAGGTGGCGATGCGGCGCTGGCTGCAATCGACGCTGGCCGCCGAATATGGCGTGTCCGCCAACCTGGAGTTCCTGACCCCCGGTGAGTTCGTCGCCAAGGCGCTGAAGGCCAACGTGCCCGGCGAGCGCGATGACCTGGGCGCCAGCGGCCTGCATTGGCGGCTTTATGGGGCGCTGACCGACAGCGCGCTGATGCAGAAGCCGGCGATGGCCGGGCTGCGCGCCTACCTGGACCGCGACGATCCGCTGCGCCCCTGGGCGCTGGCGGCCGAGCTGGGCGGGGTGTTCGAGAAATACCAGGCCTGGCGCCGCGACTGGCTGCTGCGCTGGGAAGACGGGGCCGAACCGGACGACCCGCAGGCCATCCTGTGGCGTTACATCGCCGGCGGCCAGAACTACCGCGCGCGCCGTATCAACGACTATCTGGCCCGCTTCGAAGGCGCGCACCAGCCCTTGCCGCAGGGCCTGCCGCAGCGGCTGTTCGCTTTTGCCACGCTCAATGTCTCGCCGGACGTGCTGCGGGTGATCGCCACCCAGGCGCGGGTCGGCACGCTGCACTTCTATATGCCGACGCCGACCCGCTCGTACTGGGGCGATCTGCAGACGCTGAAGGAAAAGCTGCGCAGCGGCCTGGCCGAGCCGTTCGGCATCGAGGCCGGCGAAAACCCCTTGCTGCAGGCCTGGGGCGAGGCCGGCCGCGACTTCATGGCGGTGCTGGGCGACTACGAAGTGGTGCACCCCAGCGGCGAAATCGCTGCTTATGTCGATCCGGAAAGCATTGCCGTGCCCGGTCTGGATGACGGCGGGCTCGGCGACAGCCTGCTGCACCGCCTGCAGGCGGACCTGTTCCACCGCCGCGCGCTGCCCTCGCCACCCCTGCGGGAAGCGCTGGGCCTGGACGACCCCAGCATCCAGATCCACGCCTGCCACACCCGCCTGCGCGAGATGCAGGTGCTGCATGACCAGCTGCGCGCGCTGCTGGAAGACCCACGCTTCGACCCGCCGCTGCAGCCGCGTGAAATCGCGGTGCTGGCGCCGGACATCGATCCCTACGTGCCCTACCTGGAGTCGGTGTTCGGCGGCCGTGGCGGCAACGACGCACATATTCCCTGGGCGCTGGCCGATGCCAGCCCGCTGCAGGGCGAGCCGCTGGCCGAGGTGTTCGTACAGTTGCTGGGCCTGCCGGTATCGCGCTTCGGCCTCAATGAAATCCTCGACCTGCTGGCCAGCGCGCCGCTGGCGTCGGCCTCCGGGTTGGATGCGGCCGCCTTCGAGCGCCTGCACGCCTGGTTGCAGGCGGCGGGCGCGCGCTGGGGCCTGGATGCCGGCCACCGCAAGCAGCACCTGGCGCCGGCCGATGACGCCTACACCTGGCAATTCGCGCTGGACCGGCTGCTGCTCGGCCACGCCAGCGGCAGCGATGAGGACATCGGCGGTGTCGCACCGTGGCCGGAGCTGGAAGGGGGCGGTCTGGCCGCACTCGATGCGCTGATCCGCCTGTTGCGGGTCTTGGCCCGCCACCAGAAGACCCTGGCCGAAGCGCTGAGCCCCAACCAATGGCGCGAGCGCCTGCTCGGCCTGCTGTTGGCGTTGCTGCCGGAGACTCCAACCGAACCGTCTGCGGTGCGCGCACTGGATCGCCTGCGCAAGCTGGTCAACGAATTCGCCGAGGAAGCCAGCAGCGCCGGCTTCGACGCGCCGGTACCGGCGGAAGTAGTACGCGCGCATTTCGCCTCGGTGCTGTCCGAGGCAGATACCCGCGCACCGCTGCTGACCGGCGGCATCAGCTTCGGCCGCATGGTGCCGATGCGCCTGCTGCCGTTCCGGGTGATCTGCGTGCTGGGCTTGAACGACGGCGACTTCCCGCGCCGCGACCCGGCCGCCGGCCTCAGCCGACTCACCGCCGAGCTCGGCACCGACCGTCGCCGTTACGGCGACCGCTCACTGCGCGAGGACGATCGCTTCCTGTTCCTGCAGCTGTTCGCCTCGGCCCAGGAGGTGTTCTACCTGAGCTATCTGGGTGCCGATGCCCGCGACGGCAGCGTGCGCGAGCCCTCGGTACTGGTCAGCGAACTGGTCAATGCGGCCGCCGCCTACCACCAGGATTCCATCCAGGCACGCAAGCAACTGGTGGTGCGGCACCCGCTGCAACCATTCGCCCCGGCGGCATTTGGCGGCGATGGCGAGCCGCGCCGCTTCAGCTACCGGCGCCAGTGGCACCCGGCCGCCAGCGCGGTGGGGGGCAGCCGGCAACGGCTGGCGCCGTGGTTCGATGGCCCGCTGGCCGCACCGCTACCGGCCGCGCTCAATGACGACAGCCTGTCGCTGGATGCGCTGCGGCGTTTCATCAGTGACCCCGCTGGGCAGTTCCTCAGCCAACGCCTGGGCCTGCGCCTGGCCGGCGAAATCGACGACAGCGAAGACATCGAACCGCTGCTGGTGCCCGGCGGCGGCCGCCTGCACTCCTCCCTGCAGCAACACGTGCTCAGCGCCTTGTTGCAGGGCCAGGAAGCCGGCCTGTACCCGCGCCTGCGGGCGCGCGCGCTGCTGCCCTCCGGTGCGCTGGGGCGGCAGCAGTTCGAGCGCATGCTCGGCCGCATCCGGCCCTGCGCGGAGGCGTTTTCGCAGTGGTACGACGGCCAGCCGCTGGACTCACAACGCTATGAGGTAGAGGCGGATGGCGTGCGCCTGCACGGGCGTGTCGATCAAATTCATCCACAGGGCCTGATCCGCCTCCAGGCCGGTGCACCCGGGGTGGCGTATGTGCTGCGTGGTGGCCTGGATTGGCTGTTGCGCAACGCCGCCGGGGTGCCCACCGCGCTGCTGCAGTTCCATGACAACGGGCAGGCCGGCTATGGCCCACATCGTTTGCCGGAGCTGTCTCCGGAAGCTGCACAAACAGCTTTGAAAGCCTTGCTACGCCTGCGTTCCGAGGGAATGCAGGCGCCGCTGCTGTTTGCCCCTTACACCGGCTGGGAGGTCTATAACGCCGACCCGGACAAGCGCGAAAACGCCGCGCAGTCGCGCTGGTTCGGCAGCGAACACAGCTGGGGCGAGCGCAACGGCGAAGCCCTGCAACTGGCCTTGCGCGGCAGCGATCCGTTCGCATCGCCAATCACTACTCACAGATTTATCCACAACGCTTTGTTGATATTCACCGCGCTGCGCGAGGGCCGCGTATTGCCCGATTTCGATGCTGAAACCGCGGCCTCCAGCGGAGGTGTCGCATGAGCGCCGAGCTGCAGCAGGATCCGTATCTGCACCTGCCTCTGGACGGCCTGCGCCTGATCGAGGCCAGTGCCGGCACCGGCAAGACCTTCACCCTGGCCACGCTGTTCACCCGGCTGGTGGTGGAGCAGGGCCTGCGCATGGGCCAGATCCTGGCGGTGACCTTCACCGACGCCGCCACCCAGGAACTGCGCAAGC
>DAMCTY010000050.1:0-30699 GCA_032112995.1 Stenotrophomonas sp.
TCGGCACTACACCCCCTCCTTTTGGCCGCAGGCCAAGGGGAGGGTCGGGGAGGGGTGCTTTGGGCTTAGTTGGTAAGGCCCCTGGCGAGCATGGCTCGGCACTACACCCCCTCCCTTTGGCCGCAGGCCATGGGGAGGGTTGGGGAGGGGTGCTTTGGGCTTTGCGGGTAAGGCCCCTGCCGAGCATGGCTCGGCACTACCCGATGGCGGTGCGCGGGTCTGGCAGGTAGGTGTCCCACAGCAGGTTGCGGAAGCGGTTGTGCGGATCCCATTGCTGCTTGAGCGCGGCGAAGCGTTCGGCCTGCGGGTAGGCGCGCTGGAACTGTGCCTGCGAGGCGTGCAGGCGATAGGGCAGATAGTAGCGGCCGCCATGGTCCAGTGCCGCGCCGATCAGCCGTCGTGTCCAGGTGCGGCTGTGCTGCTCGGCGGCATGCCAGCTGCGTTGCTTGTGGTACAGCACGAAACAGAACACTTCCTCGCGCGCCCAACGCATCAGCGAGGTGGCATCAGCCGGTGCGTGGCGGATGGAAATGTTCAAGGCGTTGACCTGATGGCGGCGCAGTATCGCGGCCATGCTGCGCGCGAATGAGCCGAAGGCGCCAACCGGTATGAAGTACTCCTGCAGCAGGTAGGACGACATCCGCCGTGTGCGCGGTTCCAGCGCGGCAGCATCCAGGCTGGCTTCGAGGTTGCGCATGATTACCCGCGGCTCCTGCAGCAGCCTGCGGGTCTGGTACAGGTCACGCAGTTGGTCGCCACCGGGCAGTTCCGAGGCCGCCCAGATCAGGTTCTGGTCCTTGGAATAGGTGGCGCGGTCGGGCATCAGCCGCCGTGGATCGGTCAGCGCGGCTTGGCTGCGGCGCCAGCTGATGGCCAGGGGTGCATCGAAGTGCGGCGGAATCAGGTCGGCGTTGTGCAGCAGTACGTCGGGCTGCTGGGCGACGTGTTCGCGGAACCACGCAGGGTAATCGGCCAGTGTGATCTGCTCGACGTTGCGGGCGATGGCTTCGTTGTGGGCCAGGTCCAGCTCCACCTCGGTGATCACCCCCAGGCCACCGTAGCCCCCGATCACGGCGGCAAACAGCGCCGGCTGCTGCTGCCGTGACAGTTCCAGGATCTGGCCGTCGGCGGTGACCAGCTGCAGCGCACGGATGCTGCCGGCGAGGGCGCCGCTGCCGACATAGCGGCCATGGCAGTTGACCGAGACCGAGCCGCCGATGCTGAAGTTGCTGTAGCTCTGCATAACCTTGACGGCCAGGTCGCATGGATCCAGCAAGGTTTGCAGTTGCCGCCAGCGCATGCCGGCCTGTACGCGTGCACGCAGCTGCCCGCTGTCCAGCCATAGCAGCTTGTCCATGCGCTGCATGTCCAGCTGCAGTGCCGATGGCGCGCGTGTTTGTCCGCCCATGCTGTAGCGGCCGCCGGCGATGCAGACCGCACCTTGCCAGCGTTGCAGGGCGGCGGCGATGCCGGCGCTGCTGGCGGCCTTTACCACCCCGGCGATGGGGGTGTGGTCCAGCTGGGCGACGTCGCTGGCCTGCTGCTGCGGGCTGGCGGGCGTGCAGGCAGGTAGCTGGCAGGCCAGGCCCGCGCCAAGCGTGGCCTGCCACAGCCGCCGGCGGGTGGTGTCAGGCGGCGCCGTGTGCATCCGCCGCGTAGCACCAGTGCCAGGGTTCGTAGACGATGCCATGCGGGTTGTCGCGCGGATAACTCATGTGGAAGCCAAGGCCTGCGGCATGCTGCTGCAGCCAGGCGAATGCCGGTGTGTTCTCGAACGCGGTTTCGGCGGGGGCATCGTCCGGCGTGCTGATATCCAGTGCGTTGCCGCCGTGGTGCTCGCTGTAACCGGGGGCGGCGTTGACGGTAAGGATATCGCTGACGTTGAGGCCACGCGCCAGCTTGCGCTCGAAGATGCCCAGTTGGTAATCGTGGCTGCGGTAGCCAGAGATCGCATCCAGGGCAATGCCATCACCGGCAGCGGCCTCTTGCATGCGCTGCCAGCCGCGCGCCGCGCCCTTGGTGAGCCAGAGCGGGCGACGGTAGCGGTCAAAGCCGGCCAGCTGCAGGTGGGCCGGTTCGGCAACCTGCGGCAAGCCGGTCTGCGCGGCATAGGCGTCGGCGTCCAGATCCAGCTGTTGCAGGCGCAGCTGCAGCTGATGCAGTGGCAAGCTGCCTGCCGGTGGCGGAATGCGTGCAGGCTGTGTGCGGGCGCTGTCGAGCGCGGCCAATGCGAAACCGATGCCAGGCTCGTCCGCCAGCCGGGTGACCAGTGGCATCAGGCCGCCGCGCAGTTGCGCGGCCAGGTAACGACCATCGCGTTTGCGGCGCAGCACGTGGGTGGCAAGGGCCAGGATGCGGGCATCGTCATTGCTGCGTGCGCGCAGCAGGCCGCCGGGCCAGATTTCGATATCCGGTGTATTGATCAGCAGGTGGGGAGCATTGCGCATGCGCGCAGCTTAGGCCTGTCTGCTGCCATCGGCCAGTCGCTTGAGTTCATCCAGCAGGACGCGCGGCTGCTGGGGGCTGATCAGCAGGCTGTTGCCGTCGCGCAGAGGAATGACCAGAACGCGGCTGTCATCGGTGATCAGGCAGAAGCCCTTGCCGCCATCCTTCATGTGGAAGTGCCCGGCGCGGAAACCGGGGAACTGGAAACCGTTGGATTTCATGCCCGGTTTGAAATCCGGGTTTTCCGCGAAGTTGACGATGCGTGCGCGGTCCAGGCGCATCGAACTCAGAGGTACGCGCCGGGTGTACAGAGTGCTGGCAATGGTCAGTTGCTGGGCATCCAGGCGCAGCGCGCGGCGACGGTAGGCCAGGGTCAATGCGGCTGCAACCACGGGCAGCACCAGCCAGCCGCCCCAGGAGTTGAACGATGCGGTGAACGGCAGCTTGCCGGCAAACAGGCGGATCAAGGGATCGATGCTCATCACCAGCAGCATCGGCGCCCACAGCCACAGCAGCAACGAACTGGTGGGCTTGGCCACCTGCAGGGCGGGGTTGCTGCTGGTGCTGCGCTGGGCGGTGGTGCTCATGGTTGTGCCTTCAGCCATTGCGCGATGTCGTTGATCAAGCTGGCGTCGACGTGCCCCGGTTGTGCGTATTCCTCCAGCGAGCCCTTGCCTTCACCGGCGATGCCCAGGTGATTGAGGGCGGGGTAGTGATGGAAGCGGTAGCGATCGCCAGCCAGTCCCTGCTTCCAGCGTTGCCAATCGGCATCCACCACCTGGAAGTCGCGCCCGCCCTGCAGCAGCAATGCCGCCAGTTGGCTGTCGCGCACATCGGCGATCGGGTCGACCTGCTCCAGCTGCTGCCAGAAACGGCCGGGGGTATCCATCAGGCGTGCATCCGGGTTGCTCCGTACCGCCGCGATGGCCGCATCCAGTGCCTGCAGGTGGGCCTGTTCTTCGGTGCTGATGTTGCCATCCAGGCCGACCATGTAGCGGTTCTGTTCGGCCAGCAGGTCCAGCAGGGGCCGCGCGGGCGCCGCAAACAATACCAATCCTGCGAGCTTCCCCTTGCTGGCCTTGGCAATGCGTCCGGCCAGCAGGCCGCCCTGGCTGTGACCGAGCAGATAGATATGGCGTGGATCAATGCTGGCAGTGCTGGCCAAGGCGGTGATCGCGGCGACGGCATCGTCGGTGGTTTCATCGTCGATGCTGAAGCTGCCCTTGAAGTCCTGCGGGCGTGCGTGGGTGCGCTTGTCATAACGCAGCACAGCGATGCCCTGCGCGGCCAGCCCACGGGCGATATCCAGGAACGGGCGGTTGGGGCCGATGGTCTCGTTACGGTCCTGCGGACCGGAGCCATGCACCAGCACCACCGCCGGGAATGGGCCTTTGCCCTTAGGCAGGGCAAGGGTGCCGGGCAGGCCTGCCTTGTCGGGTGCGCTGCCAGGTACGGTGAACGGCTGCTCGTTGAAGTTGGCATCGCTGGCGGGTGCGGCTGCGGGAGCAACTGCTGCTGGCTGCAGCAGGAAGCCGGCAATCTTGTCGTTCTGGTCCAGGGCCACGCGCGCCTGCAGCTGCCCGTTGGCATAGTTCAAGGGAATGACGACGATGCGATGGCCATCGGCTTCGCTGGTATGGGCCTGGCCACGCTGGCCTGCGGCGCCCATCTGCGCGGGTAGTGATTCCCATACCGCCTTGAGCTTGTCCGCGGGTACCGCAGCCTTCATCTGCGTGGAAAAACTGGCCTCGGCTTCGCTGTAGAGGCCCGCATCAAGCTGGTCGAGCAGGCGTGTGGCCAGCGCTGCGGGAGTTTCCGCCGCCATGCCGGGTGCGATGACGAGCAGTAGGGCGGTAGCGATCCCTGCGAGCCGCGGCTTCATCACTGTTCCTTCTTGAAGATGAGCATGGCCGGCGACAGTTGGCCGTAGTGCACCATGTTGACCAGTTCCCAGCCGAGGTTGCCTTGTTTGGTCAGCTCCGCCTGGATCTTTTCGACGGTAGGGCCGCCCTTGAGCATCGAAGCAGGCAGTTCGATGGTGAGGTATTGCCAACGCTTGCTCATTGTTCTTCCTTGTCATCAGCTTTGGGTTTGGGAAGACGCCCGGCCTTGCGCAGGGCGTCGCGGATCACATACTCGATCTGCGCGTTGAGGCTGCGCAGCTCGTCGTCGGCCCAGCGCTGGGCAGCCGCCAGTACTTCAGCGTTGATGCGCAGCGGATAGGCCTTCTTCTCACTCACCGCGCGGCGTCCCGTTGTTGCCGCGGCGTAGATGCATCAACAACGACACGCCCAGCGCATTGACCGCCACCACCAGTGCGATGACCACGCCATAGGCGATGTTGTGGTTGTCACCGGCCAGATAGACGCCGATGCCGCCAACAAACAGGCTCAGTGCGATCAGTGCCCAGCGCAGGCCCACGCCGCGTGCGTGGGCCGTGCCGGGGCGGCCGCTCCACACGGCGACGCACAGGGCGGGGATGCCGGTGGCGGCGATGATCAGGGGGGCGTACACATTCACTACGGCTACCTCATTGCATTGTTCAGTACAGCGAGCCGGCGTTGACGATCGGCTGGGTGCCACGATCAGAACACAGCACGGTCAACAGATTGCTGACCATGTGCGCCTTGCGCTCTTCGTCCAGGGTGACGACGGCGTTTTTCTGCAGTTCCAGCAGCGCCATTTCGACCATGCCAACCGCGCCGGCAACGATCTGCGTGCGCGCGGCGATCACCGCGCTGGCCTGCTGGCGCTGCAGCATGGCCTGGGCGATTTCCGGTGCGTAGGCCAGGTGGCTGATGCGCGCATCGAGGACCTGCACGCCGGCGTCGGCCAGACGCTCGGCCAGCTCGTCCTTCAGGTGCTGGGAGATCTCGGCGGCATGGCTGCGCAGGGCCAACTGGCCTTCGGTGTGCTGGTCGTAGGGATAGCTGGTGGCCATCGCACGCAGCGCCGACTCGGACTGGATGTGCACGAAGCTTTCATAGTCATCGACGTTGTAGACCGCCTCGGAGGCATCGACCACCTGCCAGACGATGACCGCGGCGATCTCGATTGGCGAGCCATCCAGCTCGTTGACCTTGAGCTTGCCGCTTTCGAAATTGCGCACGCGCTGGCTGACAGTGCGCTTGCTGAGGAAGGGGTTGTTCCAGCGCAGGCCGTTGTCCTTGACCGTGCCCACGTACTTGCCGAACAGGCTGAGCACGGCCACCTGGTTGGGCTGGACCATGTACAGGCCGCAGGCGAGGAAGAGGCCGACGATGACCAGCACGATGCCGCCGAGTACCAGTATTCCGCCGCCGCCGGTGCCATTTTTGGTGACGACGATTGCGCCGACGATGGCGGCGGCACCGACGAGCATCATCAGGAGGGTGCCCAGCAGGGTGGGAATACCGGACATGGAACCGAGGGACTTCTCTTTCATGGCACATCTTCCGTGGTGGTTGATGCGAACGATATCAAATTGATATCAACATGCAAGCGATTCTGGAGCAACCCTCCCGCCGGGCCAGGAACCCGTAGCCCGGGTAAGCGCCGCGCACCCGGGGAGAAGGCTGGCCCGCGTTCGCCACGGTCGTTCCGCTCATTCCCCGGGTGCGCTGGCGCTTACCCGGGCTACGGGTCCCCTCGCCGGGCGGCGTTGCCTAGAATAGGCACCCTCTTTAGCGCCCCCGGACCTGCCTGATGATCACCCTCGGTACCCCGCTGTCCCCCTCCGCCACCCGCGTGCTGCTGCTTGGTTCGGGCGAACTGGGCAAGGAGGTGGCCATCGAGCTGCAGCGCTTCGGGGTGGAAGTGATTGCCGCCGACCGCTATGCCAATGCCCCGGCAATGCAGGTGGCGCACCGCAGCCACGTGCTGGACATGCTGGATCCGACCGCGCTGAAGGCACTGATCGCGCAGGAGCAGCCGCACCTGGTGGTGCCGGAAATCGAGGCCATCCACACCGAAACCCTGGTGCAGTTGGAGGCCGAGCAGGGCCTGCGGGTGATCCCGACCGCGCGCGCTGCGCGCCTGACCATGGACCGCGAAGGCATTCGTTGCCTGGCCGCCGAGACCCTGGGGCTGCCGACATCGCCGTATCGCTTCGTCGATACCGAAGCCGAATACCGCGAAGCCGTCGCCGCCATCGGCCTGCCCTGCGTGGTCAAGCCGGTGATGTCGTCCTCGGGCAAGGGCCAGAGCACGCTGCGCAGCGAGGCCGACATCGGCCCGGCCTGGGAATACGCGCAGACCGGTGGCCGTGCCGGTGCCGGCCGCTGCATCGTCGAAGGCTTCATCGATTTTGATTACGAAATCACCCTGCTGACCGTGCGCCATGCCGGCGGCACCGCCTTCTGTGACCCGGTCGGCCACCTGCAGAAGGATGGCGACTACCGCGAGAGCTGGCAGCCGCAGGCGATGTCGGCCAAGGCGCTGGAGGGCGCGCAGCAGATTGCCCGTGCCATCACCGATGATCTGGGCGGCTGGGGTCTGTTCGGTGTCGAGCTGTTCGTGAAGGGCGACGCGGTGTGGTTCAGCGAGGTGTCGCCGCGTCCGCATGACACCGGCTTGGTCACCCTGGTATCGCAGGAGCTGAGCGAGTTCGCGCTGCATGCGCGCGCCATTCTGGGCTTGCCGATCCCGAACATTCGCCACAACGGCGCATCGGCATCGTGCGCGATGCTGGCGCAGGGCAATGGCGTGCCGTTCTTCAGCAATGTGGCCGAGGCCTTGGTCCATCCGGATTCGGCATTGCGCCTGTTCGGCAAGCCGATGGTGCAGGGCCAGCGCCGCGTTGGCGTGACCCTGGCGCGTGCCGCCGATGTGGAGCAGGCGCGCGCGATTGCGCGTGATGCGGCGGCGGCAATCGGGATTGAGCTGCGCTGAGCGCTCAGCGACCTCCCTTCGCCGAAGGCAAGGGGAAGGTCGGGGAGGGGTAAAGCTTCACGGCTGTGATGCAGCCTCCCACGCAGGCAGAAACAAAAAACGCCGGCCAAGCCG
Source organism: Stenotrophomonas sp. (assembly GCA_032112995.1). Lineage (GTDB taxonomy): Bacteria > Pseudomonadota > Gammaproteobacteria > Xanthomonadales > Xanthomonadaceae > Stenotrophomonas. The sequence goes on from DAMCTY010000050.1 coordinate 7,429, forward strand.
GCGTTTTCTTACTTCACATCCACCCACACAAGGTGATGGTCGCTGCCATCGGCGATCTTCGCCTCGCTGCTTTCCTTCGCCGGCCAGAACACGCCACTGCCGACGTAGCTCAGGCCGGTGGAGGGCAAGACATAGTCCAGCCGCATCGTGCCCGAACGCGGGCCGAAATCACCGGTGGCATGCTGCGGTGCGCCGCGGCGAACCACGCCCTTTTCCGCATAGGCCAGGCTGGTCTGCTCGGCACCGACGCTGGTCGGGGTGGGGTAGCGCAGCACGCGTGGGTGTTCCAGCAGTTCGACGATGGCATCGTGGCGGCCATCGCCGTCGGCCGGGTCGTTGTTGAGGTCGCCGACAATGACGAAGCGCGCATCCGGCGCCAGTCCGCCACACAGGCCCTTGTCATCGCACAGCCAAGGCTTGTTGCCGCCGTCCAGGTATTCCTTCCACAGCCGCAGCTCGTCGTGGTTGCGGGCAGCGTTGCGCTTTTCCTTGCCGTCGAACACCGGCGGGGTGGGATGCGAGGCCAGCACGTGCACGGTGCCTAGCGGGGTGCGCACCGGCACGTCCCAATGCGATTTGGATGACAGCCGCAGCTGCGACCACACGGCGTCCGGCCAGAACGATTTGCCGGTAGCTGGGTCGACCGGGCGCAGCGCGCCGGGCATCTCGCTCCACCTCAGCATCTGGAACGTGCGCACTGCCGCCTCATCGATCGGATAGCGCGACAGCACCAGCATGCCGTACTGGCCCGGGTGCAGGCCGTAGCCCCAGGCATCATTGCCGCGTTCGCGGCCCTTGCCGCCAACGGTGCCGTTGTTATCCAGGTCCAGGCCGCTGGGCACGCCGGTATTGACCGGTGCCAGGTAGCGGTAGGGGTACTTCAAGGGCTCGCCGCCACCGGGCTGGGCGACTTCCAGGTAGCGTTGCTGGAACAGGTCGGCGGCCTGGTGGGCCTCATCGAAATCGAACTCGTTGAGCAGTACCAGGTCGGGCCGGGTCTGTTGCAGCACGGCGGCGATCTTGCGCGCGTGCGCGCTGTCGCCCTGCAGCTCATGGATCAAACCACCGTCGTCATCGGAGTACAGCGAGGTGTTGTAGGTAGCCAGCCGCAGCTGGTCGGAACCGCCCGCACTGCCGCCGGGGGTGGTCGAGCAGGCAGCCAGCAGCAGGGTCATCGGGGCAAGTAGGGTCAGGATACGCATTTGTTGATTTTCTCACGTCCCCATGACGATGGGGCGAAACGACAACGCCCCGCAGGGCGGGGCGCTCCCGGTGGTGCCGGCCGCTACTTAGAGCGTGCAGCCCATCGCACCGAACGTGGTCTTGGCCTGCTCCAGCGCGGTCTTGCACTGGTTGGCCAGCTCGGCCTTGTCGGTGACGCCATTCCAGGCATTCCGTGACTGCTCGATGCCCTTCTTCATCATGTCGCGCTGGGCCTCGGGGACCTTGTCGCTGATGCACGCGTAGACCTTTTCCAGATACTGGTCGCATTCGGCCACGCCGGTGCCGGCATTGACCGTATCCGTGGCCGGCGCGGGGGTGACGTCGGCAGCGGCGGCGGCATTGGCCGGGGTGTTTGCCGGTGCATCGGTGGCCGGTGCGTCGGCCTTCTTGCAACCGGCCAGGGCGAGGGTGCCGATGACGGCCAGGGTCAACAGTTGTGTCTTCACGCAGTGCTCCTGAGTAGGGAATACGTCCATGCGTCATCACAGCATGTGATGACAGGGCGATACTGCATAAACACCGGTTAAATCCGAATCAAGGCAGCTGCGGATCAGCCGCCGCACCGGCAGGTAACCAGCGCTTGCCGTCGAAGTATTCCAGTGGTTGGTAGCGGCGCTTGTATTCCATCTTGCGATGGCCGTGGATCCAGTAGCCGAGATAGAGGTGGGGCAGCTGATTGCGCTGCGCCCAGGCGATCTGCTGGAGGATGCCGAAGGTGCCCAGGCTGCGCTTGTCCTCGTCCGGATCGAAAAAGGTGTAGACCGCTGACAGGCCCAGGGGCGTGACATCGGTGACCGCGACCGCCAACAGCGGACCCTGTGCCGCGTCACCGCGTGGGCCACGGATTTCCATGAAGCGCCCGTGCGACCAACTGCCCACCAGGAACTGGTCGAACTCATGCGGGCCATGGTCGTCCATGCCACCGTTGGCGTGGCGGTGCTGCAGGTAGCGCTGATACAGCGCGAACTGTTCGTCGGTACGTTCGGCCGGCAGCACGCGGCACTGCAGGTCGGCATTGCGGGCAAGGCAGCGGCGCTGGCTGCGATCTGGCCTGAAGCGCGCCACGGGAATGCGCACCGGCACGCAGGCACGGCAGTTCTGGCAGTGCGGGCGGTAGACCAGGTCGCCGGAACGGCGGAAGCCCCAACTCAGGGCCATGGGGTAGAGCGTGCCGAGCCGCTCGTCCTGTGGATCGAGCACCAGGTCGCGCGCCTGACGGTCCGGCCAATAGCCGCAAGGGTGTTCGCCGGTCTGGAACAGGCGCAGTTCTTCGTTGTTTTCGCCGTGGGCTGCCATGGTCACAGCATAGCCGCGCGCGGTCGCAAAACCTGCGTCTGTCTGCTGGATGAACAATGCAGGTTGCGGCGTCAACCACCGCCGTGGGCCAAGCGTTGAACGTAGCGAGGACGCACTGCAGCGTCCGTCGTCCACCACGGAGCCTTACGATGACCCAGACCCACCGCAAACCCCTTCTCCTGCTGGCGATGTTGCTGGCGACCACGGCTACCGGCCTGGCCTTTGCGGCCAACCCGGCCAACCCGCAGCCGGCCGCGTCGCGTCTGGATGCCAACAACGATGGCCAGATCGATCGCCAGGAGGCCGCAGCGCAGCCGCGCCTGGCGCAGCGTTTCGACGAGCTGGACAAGAACAAGGACGGCAAGCTCTCGCGCGAAGAAATGCCGGCGCCACGCCACGGCGGTCGCCACCATGGCGGCGGTCGCCACGGCGGCATGCATGGCGCGCGTGACGGGGGCTTCATGCATGGCATGGACACCAACAATGATGGCCGCATCAGTGCCGCCGAATACCAGGCCAATTTCGCCCGCCTGGATGTCAACAAGGATGGCTTCATCGACCAGGCGGATCGCCAGGCCCGCGCCGAGCAGCGTCGTGCCGAATGGTTTGCCAAGGCCGACACTGACAAGGACGGCAAGCTGAGTGCGGCTGAGTTGGAAGCGGCACGCAAGGAGGCACCGCGTGGCCATCGTGGCCCGCGTGGACCGATGCCGCCGCAGGCTCCGGCTGCGAAGTAAGTACCCCGGAGAGGCGCCGATCGACAGCACCCCCGCTGGCAGCAGCGGGGGTGTTTCTTTTTCAGTCGCGCATGAGGGTGTAGGCCACCGCCGCAACGACCAGCACCGAGGCGCTGATGACGGCGCTCCGCCCGAACAGGCTGCGATAGACCCAACTGGGGCCGGCGCGGCCATGGCGCGCGGCGTCGCGGGCCAGCATCAAGGCCATGGTGCGGGGCAGGGTGACCAGGTATTGGTAGTTCAGCGCGATCATGCCCGCTGCCAGCAATATCAGCCCGGCCGAGGTGCCCAGGCGCAGCACGATGCCCGCCAGCGAAGTGATGCAGAACAGCAGGGCGGTGAGGGTGTGCAGGCGCATGAAGCGCAGCACCTGCTTGCGTTCGGCAGGCGTGTCGGCGAAGTGCAGCAGATACAGGCTGGAGAGGAACGCTGCCAGTGTGCCCAAGCACATCGCGCCCAGCACCACCCACATGTCGAAGGGGTTGGGGAAGACGGTGTTCATGGCGGCTCCCAGGCCGCCTGCCGCCGCACCGCCGAGCGCGCTGTTGGCGCCCAGCCCGCCGAGCCCGGCCTTGCCGGCGCTGCTGCCCGCTACGCCCAGCGAGGTGGACAGGATGACGGCGCTGGCGGTGCCGGGGGCGGCCAGCATCAGGGTCGAGCTGACCAGGGCCGCAAATGCGGCGCCCGGTGCGGTACTGCGGGCAAACTCGCCAAAGCGCTTGAGCATTTCCTCGCGCACGCTGGCCCGCGCACGCGACAGGCGCTTGCGCACGGCTGCGTCGCTGAGCCCCAGCAGCGTTGCGACCTGTTGTGAGCTCTGTCCCTCACGGTAGTACAGCAGCAGGGCCTCGCGGCTGTCTTCGGGCAGGGCGGAGATGATTTCTTCGGCCACCATTTCCTCCTCAACCCGTGCCATCGCGTCGGCGCCGCTGGGGGCCGGATCGGCAGCCATGCCGATGGCGATATCGGCGGCCTCGCCGCTGAGCGGGCGGTTGCGGTTGGCACGCAGCCAGTCGCGCGCCAGATTGCGGGTGATCTGCCGCAACCAGGGCAGGAAGCTGGAGGTGTTGTTGAGCTGATTGAGCTGTTGCCAGGCCTTGATGAAGGCTTCCTGGGCGATGTCCTCGCTGGCCTGTACATCGCGGGTGATGGCCAGGGCAATGGCGGTCACCGTGTTCTGGCACGCCATCACGATGCGGCCATAGGACTGCGTGCAGCCCTTGCGGGCTGCAGGCAGCTCGTTGTGCAGCATGCTATCCAGCGCTTCGGTGCTCATCGACAGGCCTCGTTGACGGTACTGCCAGACAGGACGCACGCCGGCGCCGGATGTGACCGTTTAATTTTCCGGTGGCGGAGCCGGGGTTGCCGGTGCGGGGACAGGGGTGTCGGGCTGGATGCGCACGCGGAAGCCGTCCTCACCATCCGTGCCAGGTTGCACCTGTGGTGTGGTCGGGGCTGTTGCCGCCGGTGCGGTCGCCGTGGGGCTGGCGGCAGGCGAGGGGGCCGAGCGATGCCGCAGCATGATCACCAGGGCCACGCCGGCGATCACCACCAGCAGGGCGATGCGGATACGCCAGGCCCAGCCACGGCCAGTGGCAGCGTCGGCCGGTGTCTCGCGGAAGGCATATTCAGCGGTGGGATGGTCACGGCGGGTTGTGTCGAGCAGACGTTTGTCACGCAGGATCTCGCGTGCACGCGGCTGGTCGTTGGCGTGTACAACCCAGACCGAAGGCAGGTTCTCGCTGTTGACCTTGTCGGTATAGCTGAACTGGCCACGGCGCTTGCTGTGGTAGGAGCGGCCATTGGTGACGCGTACTTCGATGCCGGCATCGCGCAGGATCTGCGCCACGCCTTCGGCATTTTCGACGCGCTGGCTGCTGAAAATCTTGCGCATGGTTCAGCCCTTGCTCGTTTCGTTGTCGTCGGGGGTGACGCGGATCAGCCCTTCCTGCGCGGTGCTGGCCACCAGTACCCCATCGCGGGTGTAGAACTGGCCACGTGCCAGCCCGCGCGAATCCTGCGCGCTGGGGCTGTCCAGCGAGTACAGCAGCCAGTCATCGACGCGGAACGGACGATGGAACCAGATGGCATGGTCCAGCGAGGCCATCTGCACATGCGGCTGGTAGTAACTGATGCCATGCGGGAAGGTGGCCGTACCCAACAGATGGAAATCGGATGCGTAGGCCAGCAGCGCCTGGTGCAGCTCCGGCGCATCGCCTACCTTCTCGTTCAAGCGCAGCCACACCTGGTGGTAGGGCGGACGCTTGGGCGGGTTGAGTTCGTCACGCGGGTAGACATGACGGAACTCGAACGGGCCGCCGCGCGAGAGCCAGCGCTGTACCTTCACCGGCAAGCGTTCCAGCACATCGGCCGGCAGCGGACGGTTGGGTTCGATGTCCTCCGGCTGCGGCACTTCCGGCATCTTGTGCTGGTGCTCGGCACCGCGCTCGGCCTGCTGGAACGAGGCCGCGCAGAAGAAGATCACCTTGCCGTGCTGGATGGCGGTGACCCGGCGTACCGAGAAACTGCCGCCATCACGGGTACGGTCCACGTCGTAGACGATGGGGTGGTCGATATTGCCGGCGCGCAGGAAATAGGCGTGCAGTGAATGCACGTGGCGACCGTTGTCGACCGTGGCCTGGGCGGCGGCCAGCGCCTGCCCCAGCACCTGCCCGCCAAACACGTACTTGGTGCCGATGTCGCGGCTCTGGCCACGGAACAGGTTGTCCTCCAGCCGCTCCAGCGACAGCAGGTCAATCAGTTCGGAGACCACGGGTTCGGGCGTGTTGGACAAGGCGGCGGCCTTCATTTCGACAGGCCGCGATTATATAGGGGCCGGGAACAGGTGATCGGAAACCCCATGGGTCAGGAACGCGTGGTCAGCAGCCAGAAATCGGTAAAAGCAGGTGCCGGGCATTCACTGGCTCCTGTCCTCCTGTTCCTGGCTTACTTCCCTAGCCGGGCAGCCAGAGCCTGCAACGCCGCCTGCGCGTCCGGCGAGAACCAGGCCTCGACAAAACGCTCCAGCTGGATGTGCTCGGCCTGCATGGCCTCGTGCAGGTCGGCGCGGGCGATGGCGCGGGTCTGCAGCATGGGTTGCGGCGGCAGCTTGAGCTGGGCCTGCAGCCAGCCGATGGCGCGCTCGACCACCTGCGGCGCGCCGTCAGCAAGTTCATCGACCAGGCCGATTTCCAGGGCGCGCTCGGCGCTGACCAGCTGGCCGCCGGCCAGCAGCACGGCCGCCCGGTGCGTACCAACCACGCGCCGCATCAGGCGCTGGATGCCTTCGGGGGCGACCAGTCCCACCTGTACCTCGTTCAGGCCGATGACATAGGGCTTGGCCGGATCGGCGCTGCGCGCCATCACCCGGTAGTCGCAGCACAGTGCCAGCACGCAGCCGCCGGCCGGCGAATGGCCGGTGAGCGCGGCCACCACCGGCACGCGGCTTTCGGCCAGTGCGCGGGCGGCACCGAAGAAGGCCTGCCAGCTGTCCATCAGCTTGCGCTTGTCATCGCCGTGCGAGAGCAGGTGTGGCACGTCCATGCCGCCAGTGAAGATGCGCTCGCTGCCGGACAGCACGATGCCGTGCACGTCATCGGCCATGGCCTGGGTAACAGCGGCGATCAGTGCGCGGCACAGGTCGGTATCCAGTGCATTGACCGGCGGCCGCGCCAGGCGCAGTTCACGGATGGGGCCATGGTTGATCACTTCGATGAGCGTGGTCATGCTGCGGTTTCTCGAACGGCAAGGAGTCGTGGCCTGATGATAACCAAACCATTCGTGTGCGTACTGTTGGCGGCGCTGGCCGGGCCGGCGGTTGCCGCGCCGGCCTGTGTGAGTGTGGAGCAGGGTTGGGTGCGGCTGACGCCGGGCGCGATGCGGATGGCGGCCGGCTTTGCGCGTATCCGCAACGGCTGTGCCAGCGAGGTGGTGGTGGTGGGCGCGGGCAGCAAGGCGTTTGCTGATGTGTCGCTGCATGAAACCACGATGGTGCAGGGCGTCAGCCGTATGCGCGAGATCGAGCGGTTGCCGATTGCTGCCGGGGCTGTTGCCGAGCTGAAGCCGGGTGGTCTGCATTTGATGCTGATGCAGCCGGAAGTGCCGCTGGCGGAAGGTGCGCGGCTGCCGTTGCGGTTGAGCCTGGAAGACGGCACCAAGGTCGACGGAACGCTGCAGGCAGGGCGCGAGGCGCCTGCGCGTTGATCAGGCCTCGGCCTGCTTCAACCAGTCGCGCGGTGACATTCCGGTTCGGGAGGCGAACACGCGCGATAGCGCCGAGGCATTGGCATAGCCGAGCTCGTCGGCCAGCGTCTTGATCGGCCGGCCTTGGCGCAGCCGGCGCTGGGCAAGCGCGATGCGCCAATCGGTGAGGTAGTCCAGCGGTGTCTGTCCGACGATGTCGCGGAAGCTGTTGGCAAACGCGGTGCGCGACATGCCGGCCTGTTCGGCCAGGCGGTTGAGTGTCCAGCTTTCGCCGGGGTGATCGTGCATGGCCGCCAATGCACGCGATAGGCGCGCATCCGACAGCCCGGTGATGAAACCGGCGGGTATCCCGGCTTCCTGCGGATGATCGAGCAGCCAGCGCAGCAACTGGATGACCAGGATTTCAAACAGGCGATCGGTCAGCAGGCGTTGGCCGCAGCGGACGTTGTCGGTCTCGTTGAACAGCAGTTCCAGCGTCATTGCCAGGCCGGGGATGCGTGCCAGCGGCAAGGCGATCAGCGAGGGCAGGCCGCGCACCAGCGGATGGGCGATGCCGCCATCGAAATCCAGACGTGCACAGGTGAAATCGGCGCCGTCGCGTGGCGGGTTGTGGAAGCGATGGCTGAGTGGGCGAGGGTAGAACAGCAGCGTCGGCACGTCGAAGTGCATGGATGCGGGGAGATCGCGGCTGCCCGGATGACTGACGTCAAGTTGACCACGCCGCAGCACGTGCAGGTAGGCGTGGCCTTCACCCGCATCGAAGCTGGTCAGTCCGCATAGCGGGCCGGAGTGGAACAGCTGCGCCTGGAAGCGGAAGTTCTCCAGAACACCAGCCAGGCGATCCACGGGGGGAGGCGGGCTCATCTGTATGGATTGGTTTGTTTATTGGACGAATCGTATCAGATGGTTCGGATTTGGGCGGGATACTTCTTCCACGGGCCGAGGGCCCGGCAAGCAGTCCAACCGATCAGGAGATCGCCATGTCACGCATAAATCTTGAAACCCAGACCGCCCCCGCTGCCAGTCAAGCGCTGCTGGCACAGATCCACCAGGCCTTTGGCGCGACACCAAACATGTTCAAGGCGGTGTCCAATTCACCGGCCGCACTGCAGAGCATGTGGGCTGCGTTCGGCGCACTGGGCAGGGGCAGCCTTGGCAGCAAGCTCGGCGAGCAGATCGCCGTTGCCATTGCCAACCGCAACCGCTGCGAGTACTGCCTGGCAGCGCATACGGTGTTGGGTCAGAAGGCGGGCGCCAGTGCGGCCGAGATGGCATCGGCACAGGTGGGCCGGTCCGAGGACGCGCGCACTGCGGCGGCATTGCGCTTTGCGCTGAAAGTAGTGGAGCAGCGTGCGCAGCTGGACGATGCCGATGTGGCGGCGCTGCGGAGTGCGGGCTTCGGTGACGAGCAGATCGTCGAGATCCTTGCCCATGTGGCGTTGAACCTGTTCACCAACTACATCAACGTGGCGTTGGATGTGCCGGTGGATTTTCCGAAGGTTGCGTTGAAGTAAGGCGATGCGGGTGCAGGCAGATCACCGTCATGCCCGCAACTGCAGCTGCAATTGAAGCCCCTCTCCCACCGGGAGAGGGGTTGGGGTGAGGGTAGGAGCGAAGCACCGCGCTGCCAACAACGCCAGCGCTGAACCCACCCTCATCCGCCCCTTCGGGGCACCTTCTCCCGGAGGGAGAAGGGTCAGATGCGTCTCAGCTCGAAGCGCCGCGCACAGCCTCCGGCGCCGGGAGAGGGGTTGGGGAGAGGGTGCGGGCGAAGCACCGCGCTGCCCGCAACGCCAGCGCTGAACCGACCCTCATCCGCCCCTTCGGGGCACCTTCTCCCGGAGGGAGAAGGGTCAGGTGCGTCTCAGCTCGAAGCCCCGCGCACAGCCTCCGGCAAGGGCGCGCTCTTGCCGGTCTGCGTATCCATCCAGACCACCACCACATTGCCGTCCGAATACAGCTTGCTGTCGTCGTTCTGGTCAACGATGCGGTGACCAATCGTCACGCTGCTGTTGCCCAGTCGCTCGACGAACAGCTCCACGACAATGTCGTTCGGCCATACGATCGGCAGACGGTAGTTGATGTTGGTATTGGCCACCACCGGCGCGATGCGGTCGGTCATCGACACGCCTTCCACGCCCAGCATCCAGCGCACGCGCGCTTCTTCCAGGTAGGACACGTACTTGGCGTTGTTGACGTGACCCATCGAGTCCATGTCACGCCAGCGCACGCTGATCGGCACGCGGGCCAGTTGCTTGTGTTCGTTGCTCATTTTGCAGCCTTCTTCTTGGCGGGGGCGGCCGCCTTCTTGGTCGCGGTTTTCTTGGCCGGCTTTTCCTTGCGCGGCGGGCGCGCATCGGGCTTGTTGGCCACGGCCGCGGGTTGTTCCGGGCGCGCGCTGGTCGAAGGCAGCATCTTGGCCAGGAACTGGCCGGTGTAGGAGTCCGGGTGTGCGGCCACGTCTTCCGGTGTGCCGGTGACCAGCACCGTACCGCCGCGATGGCCACCTTCCGGGCCGAGATCGACGATCCAGTCGGCGGTCTTGATCACGTCCAGGTTGTGCTCGATCACCACCACCGTATTGCCCTCGTCGCGCAGCTTGTGCAGCACGCCGAGCAGGGCCTCGATGTCGTGGAAGTGCAGGCCGGTGGTGGGCTCGTCGAGGATGTACAGGGTGCGGCCGGTATCGCGGCGCGACAGTTCCTTGGATAGCTTCACGCGCTGCGCTTCACCGCCGGACAGCGTGGTCGCGCTCTGGCCCAGCTTGATGTAGCTCAGGCCCACGTCCATCAGCGTTTCCAGCTTGCGGGCGATGGCCGGCACCGGCTCGAACAGGCGCAACGCATCTTCGACGGTCATTTCCAGCACGTCGTTGATGTTGTAACCCTTGTAGAGGATCTCCAGCGTCTCGCGGTTGTAGCGCTTGCCGTGGCAGACGTCGCAGGGCACATACACGTCCGGCAGGAAGTGCATTTCCACCTTGATCAGGCCATCGCCCTGACAGGCCTCGCAGCGGCCACCACGCACGTTGAAGCTGAAGCGGCCCGGCGAGTAGCCGCGCGCACGCGCTTCGGGCACCTGTGCGTAGAGCTCGCGCAGCGGCGTGAACAGGCCAGTGTAGGTAGCCGGGTTGGAGCGCGGGGTGCGGCCGATCGGCGACTGGTCGATGTCGACAACCTTGTCGAACAGGTCCAGGCCATCGACGCTCTTGTAGGCGGCAATCGGGTGCGAGGAGCCGTTGATCTCGTTGGCGGCCAGCGAGAACAAGGTGTCGTTGATCAGTGTCGACTTGCCCGAGCCGGACACGCCGGTCACGCAGGTCAACAGGCCGGCCGGCACATCCAGATCCACGTTCTTCAGGTTGTTGCCGCTGGCGCCACGCAGGCGCAGCGTCATCTTCGGGTTGGGCTTGTGGCGGCGTGCCGGGATCTCGATCTGGCGTTTGCCGGACAGGTACTGACCGGTCAGCGAACGCGGTGCATCCAGCAGGTCCTGCAACTGGCCCTGGCCGACGATCTCGCCGCCGTGCACGCCTGCGCCCGGGCCGATGTCGACCACGTAATCGGCCAGGCGGATCGCGTCTTCGTCATGCTCGACCACGATCACCGTATTGCCCAGGTCGCGCAGGCGGGTGAGGGTGCCAAGCAGGCGCTCGTTGTCGCGCTGGTGCAGGCCGATGGACGGCTCGTCGAGCACGTACATCACCCCGACCAGGCCGGCGCCGATCTGCGAGGCAAGGCGGATGCGCTGTGCTTCACCGCCGGACAAGGTGTCGGCCTTGCGCTCCAGGGTGAGGTAATCCAGGCCGACGTCGACCAGGAAGCCCAGTCGCTCGCTGATTTCCTTGACGATCTTGGTGGCGATCTCGCCGCGCCAGCCCGGCAGGCTGAGCTCACCGAAGAAGCGCTTGGCCTCGTCGATCGGCAGCACCGCGATGTCCGGCAGCGGGCGGTCGGCGACGAATACATTGCGCGCTGCCTTGTTCAGGCGCGCGCCCTTGCACTCGGGGCAGGGACGTTCGCTGATGTACTTGGCCAGCTCCTCGCGCACCGCCGGCGATTCGGTTTCGCGGTAGCGGCGTTCCAGGTTGGGGATGATGCCTTCGAAGCGGTGCTTGCGCTGGCTGCGGCCACCGGCTTCGGTGAAATAGGTGAAGGTGATCTGGTCCTCGCCGCTGCCGTACAGCACGGCCTGCTTCACGTTCTCCGGCAGCGACTGCCAGGGCGCGTCCACGTCGAACTTGAAGTGCTTGGCCAGCGAGGCGATCAGCTGGAAGTAATAGGCATTGCGGCGGTCCCAGCCGCGCACCGCACCGGCGGCCAGCGACAGCTCGGGGTGCACCACCACACGGTTGGGGTCGAAGAACTCGGCCATGCCCAGGCCATCGCAGCCCGGGCAGGCGCCGACCGGCGAGTTGAACGAGAACAGGCGCGGTTCCAGTTCGGGCAGGGCGTAGTCGCAGACCGGGCAACTGTACTTGGAGGAGAACAGCTGCGGCGCCGCATCGGCGGCGTCCAGCGCCATCACCGTGGCCATGCCATCGCCCAGCTTGAGCGCGGTTTCAAAGCTTTCGGCCAGGCGCTGCTTGATGTCCTCGCGCGGGCGGAAGCGGTCGATCACCGCTTCGATGGTGTGCTTCTGGCGCAGGGTCAGCGCCGGCACTTCGTCGATCTCGTAGAGCTCGCCGTCCACGCGCACGCGCACGAAGCCCTGCGCGCGCAACTGGTCGAACACCTGTACGTGCTCGCCCTTGCGCTCACGGATGACCGGCGCCAGCAGCATGTAGCGCTGCTCCGGGTCCAGGGTCAGCACCTGGTCGACCATCTGGCTGACGGTCTGTGCCTCCAGCGGGTAGCCGTGGTCGGGGCAGCGCGGGCTGCCGACGCGGGCGTAGAGCAGGCGCAGGTAGTCGTAGATCTCGGTGATGGTGCCGACGGTCGAGCGCGGGTTGTGCGAGGTCGACTTCTGCTCGATCGAGATCGCCGGCGACAGGCCTTCGATATGATCCAGGTCGGGCTTTTCCATCACGCTCAGGAACTGCCGCGCATATGCCGACAGCGACTCGACATAGCGGCGCTGGCCCTCGGCATAGATGGTGTCGAACGCCAGCGAGGACTTGCCCGAACCGGACAGGCCGGTGATCACGATCAGCTTGTCGCGGGGCAGGTCGAGGTCGATGTTCTTGAGGTTGTGCGTCCGCGCACCGCGGATGCGGATGAAATCCATCGCCATGGGAAATCCGATTTGGACCGCTGCCGGCTGGGCCGGTAGCAGGGGGTGTGGGGGCGTCGCTGACGGCAGTCAATCAGCCTAGCGGCCTTGTCATTTGGGGGCAATTGCCCGCCTTTGCCAGAGCCGGCGTGTCGCCGGGGCCGATCCGGGCGGCGGCCGCTGAACCGGGGTTCAGGCTGGAAGGGTCGGGGCAGGGGGTGGGTTGACCCGAGATTGGTACGGCCGGTAAAATCCCGCTTCTGTCCGCCCTCGATGGCGGGCACGGCGACCACAATAACTACAGAGGAAGTCTGGTCATGTACGCAGTTCTGGTAACTGGCGGTAAGCAGTACCGCGTCGTTCAGGGTGAAACCCTGCGCGTGGAAAAACTCGAAGTCGAAGCCGGCAACGAGATCAAGTTCGACAACATCCTGATGCTCGGCGATGCCGACGGCATCAAGCTGGGTGACGCGCTGAAGGGCGCTTCGGTGACCGCCAAGGTTGTGGCCCACGGCCGCGCCGACAAGGTCCGGATCATCAAGTTCCGTCGCCGCAAGCACCACATGAAGCGTCAGGGTCACCGTCAGTACTACACCGAAATCGAAATCACCGGCATCGCCGGCTAATTGCTAAGGAGAATCCGTCATGGCACATAAAAAGGGCGTAGGTTCCTCGCGCAACGGTCGCGATTCCAACCCGAAATACCTCGGCGTCAAGATCTTCGGTGGCCAGGCCATCGAAGCTGGCAACATCATCGTGCGTCAGCGCGGCACCCAGTTCCACCCGGGTACCGGCGTCGGCCTGGGCCGTGACCACACGCTGTTCGCGCTGGTCGATGGCAAGGTTGAGTTCACGGTGAAGGGTGCCAACAAGCGCCGCACCGTCAACGTCGTCACGGAAGCTTAATTCCGTACGCGCAAGCCGCCCATACTCCGGTGTGGGCTGCTGACGAGAGCCCCGCTTCGGCGGGGTTTTTCGTTGCTTGAAGAACATTCCACGGGCATCTTTGCCCGTTTTCCCCGGCAGCGCCGGGGCCGGTAGAATCCAGCGGTCGGGCAGCTTGCCTGCCGCCATCAGTGGGCAACCAGAATCATGAAACTTGTAGACGAGGCGGAGATCCAGGTCACCGCTGGTAATGGCGGTAACGGCTGCATCGGCTTTCGCCGCGAAAAGTTCATTCCACTGGGTGGCCCGGATGGTGGTGACGGCGGCGACGGCGGCAGCGTGTGGATCCGCGCCGACGAAAACCTGAACACCCTGGTCGATTTCCGCCACGACCGCATCTTCAAGGCGCAGCGGGGCGAGAACGGCATGGGCCGGCAGGCCTATGGCAAGGGTGGCGAAGATCTGGTGATCACCGTGCCGGTCGGCACTGTTGTCATCAATGTCGCCACCGATGAGGTCATCGGTGACATGACCGTGCATGGTGATCGTCTGCTGGTGGCCAAGGGTGGCAAGGGCGGCCTGGGCAACATGCACTTCAAGAGTTCCACCAACCGCGCGCCGCGTCAGGCGCTGCCGGGTGAGGAGGGCGAGGAGCGCCTGCTCAAGCTGGAACTGAAGCTGCTGGCCGACGTGGGCCTGCTGGGCTTCCCCAATGCCGGCAAGAGCACCCTGATCCGTGCCGTTTCGGCGGCGACGCCGAAGGTGGCTGATTACCCGTTCACCACCTTGTACCCGAACCTGGGCGTGGTGAAGGTTGAGAATTACCGCAGCTTCGTGATCGCCGATATTCCGGGCCTGATCGAGGGTGCGGCCGATGGTGCCGGCCTGGGTGCGCAGTTCCTGCGTCACCTTCAGCGCACCCGTTTGTTGCTGCATCTCGTCGACATCTCGCCGATGGAAGGTGGCGTGGAAGGCATCTCGCCGATCGAGCAGGTGCGTGCCATCGAGCGCGAGCTGGGCAAGCATGATCCGGAGCTGCTGAAGAAGCCGCGCTGGCTGGTGCTGAACAAGGCTGACCTGATGTTCGAGGACGAGGCCAAGGCGGCTGCCGAGCAGGTGGTGGCTGAGCTGGGTTGGACGCAGCCTTGGTACCTGGTGTCGGCCCTGGGCCGTGAGGGCACCTGGCCGATCATGAAGGACATCATGGCGTTCTTCGACCAGCAGAAGATGCTGGAGGAAGAGGAGCGCCACGCGCAGGGTCTTTGATTCAACGGGCCAGTGCCGGATCAAGAGCGCCGCTTCCCGCAAGGGAAGCGGCGTTTTTGTAGTGCCGAGCCATGCTCGGCAGGGGCTTTCCCAATAAAGCCAGCGCGTAGTGCCGAGCCATGCTCGGCAGGGACTTTCCCAATAAAGCCAGCGTGTAGTGCCGAGCCACGCTCGGCAGGGGCTTTCCCAATAAAGCCAGCGTGTAGTGCCGAGCCATGCTCGGCAGAGGGCTTTCCCGATAAAGCCAGCCGGTAGTGCCGAGCCATGCTCGGCAGAGGGTTCACTGGTAAAGCCCCTGCCGAGCATGGCTCGGCACTACAGGTGAAGTCGCGGGCAATAAAAAACCCGACACAAGGTCGGGCTTTTCATGCCGGGAGTCTTGCGACTCCTGGTGATCGCGCGGATCAGGCAGCCTTGATGGCCTTGATGCGAGCGGTCAGACGGCTCTTGTGACGCGCAGCCTTGTTCTTGTGAATCAGGCCACGGGCGCTGAAACGGTCGAGGATCGGCTGGGCGACGGCGAAGGCTGCCTCGGCGCCGGCGGCGTCGTTGGCGTCCAGAGCCTTGATCACCTTCTTGACGGCGGTGCGCAGCATCGAACGCTGAGCCGTGTTACGCGCGTTGCGCACAACGGTCTGCTTGGCGCGCTTCTTGGCGGACTTGATATTGGCCACAGTGGTGGTTTCCTGAAAATCGATGTGGTGGGAACAGCAAGCATGCAAGTATGATGGCTGTCCGATTGAACGTCAAGTCAAGTTGTCAAGAGGGAGCTTCATGAGCGGTCGCCTGCTCAAATCCACTGCCGTTTTCAGTTCCATGACGTTCCTGTCCCGCATCAGCGGGCTGATCCGCGACCAAGTCTACGCCCATGTGTTCGGCGCCAGTGCGGCGATGGATGCATTTGTGGTCGCATTCAGGATTCCCAACTTCATGCGCCGGTTGTCTGCCGAGGGCTCGTTCTCGATGGCGTTCGTGCCGGTCCTGGCCGAGTACAAGGCCAAGGGCGACCACGCCGCGGTGAAGGCGCTGGTGGACCGGGTGACGGGCGTGCTGACTGCGTCTCTGCTGGTAATGACGGCGCTGGCGATCCTGCTGGCCCCCTGGTTGATGCGGGTGTTCGCGCCAGGCTTTGCGCCGGGTAGCGAGCAGGCCGAGTTGGCCACGCTGATGCTGCAGATCACCTTCCCGTATGCGCTGTTCATCTCGCTGGCATCGCTGGTGGGCGGGGTTCTGAACAGCTACCAGCGCTTCGCGATACCGGCGTTGTCGCCGATCCTGCTCAACATCTCGATGATTGCCGCGGCCCTGTGCCTGGTGCCGCATATGCGTGCCTGGGGCTACGAGCCGGTGTTGGCGCTGGCCTGGGGCGTGTTTGCGGCCGGCATCCTGCAGTTGGTCTTCCAATTGCCCTCCCTGGGCCGGTTGGGGCTGCTGCCCCGACCGCGCTTCGATCTGGCCCACGCTGGCGTGCGCAAGATCATGAAATTGATGGTGCCCACCCTGTTCGGCTCCTCGGTGGCCCAGGTCAACCTGCTGTTCAACACGCTGGCAGCCTCCATGCTGATGGGGGGCAGCGTGACCTGGCTGTATTACAGCGACCGCCTGCTGGAGTTCCCGCTGGGCATGTTTGGCGTCGCCATCGGTACGGTGATCCTGCCGCACCTGTCCAGTCGCCATGCCAGCGCGGACCCCGAGGGCTATTCCAAGGGGCTGGATTGGGGTTTCAGGCTGTGCCTGCTGATCGGCGTGCCGGCCTGTATTGGTCTTGTGCTGTGCGCACAGCCCTTGCTGGCCACCCTGTTCCAGTACGGGCGGTTCTCCGCGCAGGACATGCGCATGAGCAGCCTGAGCCTGATGACGCAGTCGTTGGCGGTGCCTGCGTTCCTGCTGGTCAAGGTGCTGGCGCCCGCCTTTTATTCGCGCCAGGACACGCGCACGCCGGTGAAGGCGGCAGTGGCCTCCATCCTGATCAACATCGTCTGCACGGTGCTGTTGTTCGCCGCCATGTTCTGGTTCAGTCCCATGGGCCAGGCCGCGCTTGTCGCCGCCGATGGACAGTGGCTGGTCGCACTCAAGAAGGTGGAGGGCGCGCACGCGCTGCTGGCGTTGGCCATTGCGGTGGCCGGTTGGGCCAATGCCCTGCAACTGTGGTGGTACCTGCGCCGGGCGCAGGTGTACCAGGCCCAGCCTGGTTGGGGCCGGTTCCTGCTGCAGCTGCTGGTGGCGAGCGTGTTGATGCTGGCCGCGGTGGTGGCATTGCGGCTGTTCTGGTCCGATTGGACGGCCTGGGCCTGGTGGGAGCGTGGCTGGCGCCTGGCCGTGCTGGTAGGCACCGGTGGTGCGGTCTATGCCGCCGGCCTGCTGCTGATGGGTTACCGGCCGCGCGAACTGCGCGGCCAGTAAGCCGACAGGGTGGCCGGCACCGTTATACTTCAGGGCTACACACGACAGAACCGGCCCGTATGGTCCGGATCCGGATGGAATGAGCAGGCTTTTTAGAGACGTCGAAGGCGGGGTGCTGTTCCCGCAGGGAAGCGTGGTCTGCATTGGTGCCTTCGATGGCCTGCACCTGGGCCATCGGGCGCTGGTGCGCCACGCGGTTGCCCGTGCCCGCGCGTTGGGGGTGCCGGCCGTGGCCTTGGGCTTCGAGCCGCTGCCGCGTGAGTTCTTTGCCAAGGACAACCCGCCGCCGCGGCTGATGCTGGCCCGTGACAAGGTCGCCACCCTGCGCCAGCTTGGCGTGGACAGCGTGGGGCTGCTGCGCTTTGACGCCCGGATGGCGGCAATCACCGCCGAGGACTTCGTCCGCGACATGCTGGTGCGCCGGCTGGGCGTGCGTGAGGTCTGGATTGGGCCCAAGTTCCACTTCGGCAACCGCCGTGGCGGCGATATCGCCCTGCTGCAGGCAATGGGGGCGGAGCTGGGCTTTGCCGCCGGCGAGATCGAGCCGGTGCACCTGAACGGCGAGCGCATTTCCAGCACCCGCATCCGCGAGCTGCTGGTGGCCGGCGAGTTCGCCCATGCCGGCGAACTGCTGGGCCGGCCCTATGCCATCGGCGGCCGGGTCGTGCGCGGGCAGCAGCTGGGCCGCACTCTGGGCTTCCCCACCGCCAACTTGCGTTTCCCGAAAACACCCGCACTTTCTGGTATCTACGCTACGTGGGTGCATGGTGTTTTCGAACAGCCATGGCCGTCGGTGTCGAGCTTTGGCACGCGCCCCACGGTTGAGGGTGTAGAGCCGCTGCTTGAGGCACACCTGTTCGATTTCCATGGCGATCTGTATGGCCGCCATATCGAAGTGGAATTTGTCGCCAAGCTGCGGGACGAAGAGAAGTTCAACGATCTGCCGGCACTGACCGAGCAGATGCACCGCGACGCAGAGCAAGCGCGTCGCATCCTAAACGAACACAGATTGCGAGCTACCGCGTGAGCCAGGATTACAAAGCCACCCTCCATCTGCCGGCAACGGAATTCCCGATGCGCGGCGACCTGCCCAAGCGTGAGCCGGGCATCCTGGCACGTTGGGAAGAGCAGGGCATTTACGCGCAGCTTCGTGAAAACGCGAAGGGCCGCCCGCTGTTCGTGCTGCACGACGGCCCGCCGTATGCCAATGGCCAGATCCACCTGGGCCATGCGGTCAACAAGATCCTCAAGGACATCATCGTCAAGTCGCGTTACCTCGACGGCTTCGATGCGCCCTACGTGCCGGGCTGGGATTGCCATGGCCTGCCGATCGAGATCGCGGTCGAGAAGAAGTGGGGCAAGGTCGGGGTCAAGCTCGATGCCGAGCAGTTCCGGCAGAAGTGCCGCGAGTACGCCGAAGAGCAGATCAACCTGCAGCGCGCTGACTTCAAGCGCCTGGGCGTGATCGGCGATTGGGAGAACCCGTACAAGACGCTGAGCTTCGACTTCGAGGCCAACGAGATCCGTGCGCTGTCCAAGATCGTCGCCAACGGCCACCTGGTGCGTGGCGCCAAGCCGGTGCACTGGTGCTTCGACTGTGGCTCGGCGCTGGCCGAGGCCGAGATCGAATACCAGGACAAGACCTCGCCGGCCATCGACGTGGCCTATGCCGCGCGCGATTCCAAGGCGCTGGCGGCCAGCTTCGGTGTCGAGCTGCCGGCTGGCGTGGAAGTGGCGGTGCCGATCTGGACCACCACGCCGTGGACGCTGCCGGCTTCGCTGGCGGTGTCGCTGGGTGCGGACATCGATTACGTGCTGGTCGAAGGCCCGGCCCACAACGGCCAGCCGCGCTGGCTGGTGCTGGCTTCGGCGCTGGCCGAGCGTTCGCTGTCGCGCTACGGCGTGACCGAGGTGGTCGTGCACGGCCATGCCAAGGGTTCGGCGCTGGAGAACCAGCTGCTGGCGCACCCGTTCTACGCCAACCGCGACCTGCCGCTGCTCAACGGCGAACACGTTTCCGATGCCGACGGTACCGGTGCGGTGCATACCGCGCCCGGCCATGGCCAGGAAGACTTCGCGGTCAGCCAGCAGTACGGGGTGATGGACAAGTACAACGCCGGCCAGATCAACCCGGTCGATGGCCGTGGCGTCTACCTGCCGTCGACGCCGCCGGCCGGTACGGTCGAGCTGGCTGGCCAGCACCTGTGGAAGGCACAGCCGCTGATCGTCGAGGTGCTGCGCGAGAGCGGCGCGTTGCTGGCGTTCTTCGAGATCCAGCACAGTTACCCGCATTGCTGGCGCCACAAGACGCCGGTGGTGTTCCGCGCCACCCCGCAGTGGTTCATCTCGATGGACAAGGCCAACCTGCGCAACGACGCGATGGCGGCCATCGACAACGTGGGCTGGTTCCCGAGCTGGGGCAAGGCGCGTATCAGCAGCATGGTCGACGGTCGCCCGGACTGGTGCATCAGCCGCCAGCGTACCTGGGGCGTGCCGATTGCCTTGTTCACCCACCGCGAAACCGGTGAGCCGCACCCGCGCAGCGTCGAGCTGATGCAGCAGGTGGCCGACCGCGTGGAGCAGGGCGGCATCGACGTCTGGTATTCGCTGGACGCCAGCGAGCTGCTTGGCGATGAAGCGGCCCAGTACGAAAAGGTCACCGACATCCTCGATGTCTGGTTCGACTCCGGCGTGACCCATGAAGGCGTGCTGCTGGCACGTGGCTTCGGCAAGCCGGCCGACCTGTACCTGGAAGGCTCGGACCAGCACCGCGGCTGGTTCCAGTCCTCGCTGCTGACCGGCGTGGCCATCGACAAGCACGCGCCGTACAAACAGTGCCTGACCCACGGTTTCACCGTGGACGAACACGGCCGCAAGATGTCCAAGTCGCTGGGCAACGGCATCGAGCCGCAGGAAATCATGCGCACCCTGGGCGCGGACATCCTGCGCCTGTGGATCGCCTCGGCCGACTACAGCAACGAGATGTCGCTGTCGCAGGAAATCCTCAAGCGCAACGCCGACGCCTACCGCCGCCTGCGCAACACCGCGCGCTTCCTGCTCGGCAACCTGGACGGTTTCGATCCGACCCAGCACCAGGTGGCCTTGCCGGACATGGTCGCGCTGGATCGCTGGATCGTGCATCGCGCGTTTGAGCTGCAGGAGAAGATCAAGGCTGCCTACGCCAGCTACAACATGGCCGAGATCGTGCAGCTGCTGCTGAACTTCTGCAGCGTCGACCTGGGCTCGCTGTACCTGGACGTGACCAAGGACCGCCTGTACACGATGCAGGAGGATTCGCGCGGCCGTCGGTCGGCGCAGACGGCGATGTTCCACATCGCCGAAGCGTTCGTGCGCTGGGTTGCACCGATCCTGACCTTCACTGCCGAAGAGCTGTGGGGCTATCTGCCGGGCAAGCGCGTCGACAACGTGTTGTTCACCACCTGGTATGACGGCCTGGCGCCGTTGCCGGCCGATGCCCAGCTGGGCGCAGCCGATTTCGACCAGTTGCTGGCGCTGCGTGAGCAGGTCTCCAAGGTGCTGGAGCCGATGCGTGCCAATGGCGCCATCGGTGCCGCGCTGGAAGCGGAAATCACCGTCGCTGCCAACGAGGAGCAGGCCGCGCGCTGGCAGCCGCTGGCCGAGGAGCTGCGCTTCCTGTTCATCAGTGGCGATGTCAGCGTGCGCCCGGCCACCACTGACGAGGTGTTTGTCAGCGCGCAGCCGACCGACAAGGCCAAGTGCGTGCGTTGCTGGCATTACCGCGCCGATGTCGGCTCGGTCGAAGCGCATCCGGAACTGTGCGGCCGTTGCGTCAGCAATATCGATGGCGCTGGTGAAGACCGCCGCTGGTTCTGATGGCGAGCAGCGAGTGAACAGGAGGGAGAAGCGAGAAACGGCAACGGTCTCCTTCTCGCTTCTTTGGTTGTTGAACTTTCATGGGTGTTTGCATGCAGTCGAAAACGGTTAAACCCAATGCGTTGATCTACCTGCTGGTGTCCGTGGCCGTGATCGGCCTGGACCAGTGGAGCAAGGCCTGGGTGCTGTCCAGCCTGCCCGAGTTCACCCCGGTGCCGGTAATCGAGGGCTTCTGGAACTGGTACCGCACCTATAACACCGGTGCGGCGTTCAGCTTCCTCAGCGATGCCGGTGGCTGGCAGTTGTGGTTCTTTACCTTCCTGGCTATCGCAATCAGTGGCCTGATGGCGTTCTGGCTGTCGCGCACGGCACGCGCCAACTGGCGCAGCGCGCTGCCGTACGCGCTGGTGATCGGCGGTGCCATCGGTAACGTCATTGATCGCCAGATCCATGGCCATGTCGTCGATTTCATCCAATGGTATGTGGGCAACCACTACTGGCCTGCATTCAACATTGCCGATTCGGCGATCGTGGCCGGTGCCATCGGTATCGCGCTGTCTGGCCTGTTTGAAGGCAAGGCTGCCAAAAAAGCCGGATAATTCCGGCACTTGTTCCCATGATCGGCAACTGCCGGCCTGAGTAGTGACTGATGGACGTATTGCTCGCCAATCCCCGTGGTTTCTGTGCCGGTGTTGACCGTGCCATCGAGATCGTCAAACGCGCCATCGAAACGCTGGGCGCGCCGATCTACGTGCGCCACGAAGTGGTGCACAACCGCTTCGTGGTGGACGACCTTAAGGCGCGCGGCGCGATCTTTGTCGAAGAGCTCGACGAAGTGCCGGACGGCAACACGGTCATCTTCAGTGCACACGGCGTCTCCAAGGCGGTGCGTGCCGAGGCCGAGCGACGCGGTCTGAAGGTGTTCGATGCCACCTGTCCGCTGGTGACCAAGGTGCACCTGGAGGTGGCAAGGCATTGCCGTGCCGGTCGTGACGTGGTGTTGATCGGTCACGAAGGCCACCCGGAGGTGGAGGGCACCATGGGCCAATGGAACCGAGAGAACGGGGTTGGCAACATCTATCTGGTGGAAAGCGTCGAGGACGTTGAGGCCTTGCAGGTCTCGCAGCCGGAGAACTTCGCCTACACCACCCAGACCACGTTGTCGGTGGACGATACGCGGGCGGTGATCGAGGCCCTGCGGACGCATTTCCCGATGATCCAGGGGCCGAAGAACGACGATATCTGCTACGCCACGCAGAACCGCCAGGATGCCGTGCGTGACCTGGCCAAGCGCTGCGACCTGGTGCTGGTGGTGGGGTCACCCAACAGCTCCAACTCCAACCGCCTCAGCGAGTTGGCCCGGCGTGAAGGCGTGGAGTCCTACCTGATCGATGGTGCGCATGAGATCGACCCGCAATGGGTGGTCGGCAAGCAGCACATCGGCCTGACTGCGGGTGCATCGGCGCCGCAGGTGCTGGTGGACGGGGTGATTGCACGCCTGCGTGAGCTCGGTGCCGGTTCGGTTGGTGAGTTGGATGGCGAGCCGGAGTCGATGGTGTTTGCGCTGCCGAAGGAACTGCGTCTGCGGCTGGTGAACTGACGGCGCGCCGAGCGTGGCGTTCAGCTTGTGGGGAGCGCCTGGGCATGTTCGGCTGAGGTTCTGCCGGTAATGCCCTTTGCCGAGCATGGCTCGGCACTACCGATCGTAGTCGCTGCGTAAACCGCTCACCTGTAGAGCCGAGCCATGCTCGGCTGAAGCTTTGCCGGTAATGCCCCTTGCCGAGCATGGCTCGGCACTACCGACGGCGAAGTGGCTGCGTAAACCGCTCCCCTGTAGAGCCGAGCCATGCTCGGCTGAAGCTTTGCCGGTAATGCCCCTTGCCGAGCATGGCTCGGCACTACCGACGGCGAAGTGGCTGCGTAAACCGCTCCCCTGTAGAGCCGAGCCATGCTCGGCTGAAGCTTTGCCGGTAATGCCCCTTGCCGAGCATGGCTCGGCACTACCGACGGCGAAGTGGCTGCGTAAACCGCTCCCCTGTAGAGCCGAGCCATGCTCGGCTGAAGCTTTGCCGGTAATGCCCCTTGCCGAGCATGGCTCGGCACTACCGACGGCGAAGTGGCTGCGTAAACCGCTCCCCTGTAGAGCCGAGCCATGCTCGGCTGAAGCTTTGCCGGTAATGCCCCTTGCCGA
>DAMCTY010000051.1:0-29729 GCA_032112995.1 Stenotrophomonas sp.
AGCGGCAGGCCGGCGCCCTGCAAACCCTCGGACACCAGTTTCGCCAGCGCGCGGTTGCAGTGGATCGCTTCCGAGCCGCCGCGCAGGATGGCCGCGTTGCCGGACTTGAGCGCCAGGCCGGCGGCGTCGACGGTGACGATGAGCGGCGCGGGTGCCGGCGCAGCGTTGGCAGCCGGGAAGCGCGTGCGCATTGCTGCGGCGATGGCCATGCCAGCGTGCTGCGGCGAGGCGCCACGCGCGGTGACGCGCTGGGCGACGATGGCGGCGAAGGCGCGGGCCTGCTCATCGGCGGCGCCGTCTTCGGCGGCGTCTTCATCCACGGCATCGGCAAAGCCTTCGGCCACCGCCTCGGCGCCGGTGTAGTAGTGATCGGCACCGTCCTGCAGCAGGCCCAGGATGTCGGCGCGGCTCTTGCCGGACTTGACGACGTAGGCGTCAGCCATGCCCTCGGCGAAGGTATCCAGCACGTCGGCGTACTGCCGCAGCTCTTTCGCGTTGCCGGCGATGCCGCCCCACGGGGCGTGGATCATGAGGATGGAGGTGGCCGGCATGTGCACGGTGTCGCCGGCCATGGCGATCAGTGAGGCGCTGGACATGGCCACGCCGTCGACGGTGACGGCCTTGGTGGCGCCGTGGCGCTTGAGCGCGTTGTAGATGGCCAGGCCATCGGCCACGCTGCCACCGTAGCTGTTGATGCGCACGTTGATGGTGGCGACGGTGGCCGGCAGCTCGTTGAGCTGCAGCACGACGGATTGCGCGGTGACGGAATCGCCCCACCAGCTTTCGCCGATATCGCCGTAGATCAACAGCTCGTAGGCGTCATCGGCGCCGGCCAGAGGCTGCAGCCGCATGAGCGGCTCGATATGCGGGCGCTCGGTGGTACCACGCGGCGAGGCCTGCGGAACCATTGCGAGCGAGGCCATTACCGCAGCAGCCAACAGGGTGGGCTTCATGCGTTGTCTCCAGTGTGGGGGGCGCGGGCACGCGCGGCGCGCTGGCGCGGGGGCGTCTTTTCGTCTTCGGGATCGGGCGACGGCTCTGCAGGCGCGGCGGCGGCCGCATCGAGCGAGAAACCGAGCTCAGCAGCGAGGAAGCGCTCGCGGGCGATCTCTTCGAAGACGTCCTGCATGCGGCCACCGCGCTCGGCGATGGCCTGAGTGATGGACTGCACGCGGGCTTCGGCCAGCAGCTTGATGCCGTTGGCTTCCTTCACCGGATCGATCCACGGCATCTTCGGGCCGCGGAACACGGCCTGGGCGACGGTTTCCGGGCGGATGCCGGCGGGAACGCGCAACTTGCCTGAGGCGATGGACAGCGCGACGAAGCGCTCCCAGATCGGCTGGACGAAGCGGGCGACGAACTGGCCGGTCATCATCCGGTAGCCGTCGTAGCTCTCCACCAGCTCCTGCCGCTGGGCGCTGTAGGTGCCGTCGTAGTCGCCGGAAAGGCTGGAGTAGCTCAGGCCAATGGCGCGCGACACGGCGCGCATCATGGCCATGCGGAACCGCTCCAGAATGGTGTTCGGGCGGTTCGGGTTGACCATCTCGATGGATTCGCCCGGCAGCGTCTCGGTGAAGATGGCGCCGGCTTCCAGCAGGAAATCGCGCTCTGCCGGGTTGGCCGCGGTGCCGTCATCGGCCAGCGGCTGATACTCCATGTCCTTGTCGCGCTTGATGTACGCGGCGATGCGCGCAGCAATGCGGGCAGCGATGCGCTCGGACTCTTCGTAGTCCTTGATGTCGATCAGGCGATCGATGGCGCTGGCGAACAGGCTGATGCCGCGCAGGCCGGAAAGGCGCTTGCGCACGGCCAGGTGCAGGAAGCGATCTGCCGGCACGGACTTGAGGTTGTTCTCGCCCACCCAGCCGCCGTTGCCGGGGTGATTCTTGTAGACCCAGTAGTTCAGCGGCTGGCCCCAGCCGTTGCGCTCGATACCAGCGCTGATGCGCTTTTCGGCGTCGTCGTAATCCAGCGGCACCACGTCCGCCTCGAGCAGCTCGATGGAGAGCGGCACGCTGCTGGCGTGCTTGATGAAGCTGCCGGTGCCTTCCACCAGCTGGGTGAACTGCTCGCCATCGCGCAGCCAGCTGCGGCAGGCCAGCTCCTGGCACTGCACCCAGTTGAGCGTGCGGGTGACCTCCGGCGAGACGACCCACTGCCGCCACAGGTCCAGCAGCTGGCGGGCGAAGTCGTCATCGATGCTGTCGAAATCCTTGCCCGGCGAACTCTTGCGCGGGGTCGGCTCGATGCTGATACCGGCCGGGCCGATGATGTTGCGCACCAACGTGGTGATGGCGCCATCGACCAGGTCGTAGTTGCGCTCGAGGTCGCGGACGGTGGCGCGGACGGTGGCCGCATCACGCACCACCAGGCGGTCACCGGTGGAGTTGTCGCGGCTCTTCTTGCGCCGCTTGGTGGAGCGGCCGCCCTCGTACATGGCAAGCACCGAACGCGCGAACATGCGCTGCTGCGCGTACCTCGGCGAGAACACGGCGATGCCGCGATCCAGCAGGCTCATGCGGACGCCGGCGCGGTCAGTCATTGAACACCGCCGTGCGGTAACGCAGGCTGCTGCCGCTGCTGCGCTTGCCCTGCTCCGCCGCCAGCTTGCCTTCAAGCGCGGTGATGGCCTTGCGGATTTCCGCGAGTTCGGCTTCCTGCCGCTGGCGAATGTCCAGCCGCCAGCTCAGGCCCGCCGTGAGGATTCGCACCTCGGCGGCGTAGTAAGCGTCCAGACGTTGCTGCGTAGTCGACATGGACACGCAAGATATAGACGAGTTTGTCTACGGTCGTGGAAAACCGTGGACTATTT
Organism: Stenotrophomonas sp.; assembly: GCA_032112995.1. GTDB lineage: Bacteria > Pseudomonadota > Gammaproteobacteria > Xanthomonadales > Xanthomonadaceae > Stenotrophomonas. Next base: position 2,813 of record DAMCTY010000051.1, read on the forward strand.
TTCAGCGGCTATGCCGATTGATTCGCCCGGGTGTTCCACAACATCTCCAGATCCAGGCCGGGCACCGCGATCGGGCCGGTGGCGCCGCAGGTGTCGCACTGGATACACAGGGGCAAGGGTTCCGGTCCCTTCACCGCAACCGATGAAAGGCTGGTTCCGCCGCAGAACGGGCAGCTGCGGTTGCCCTTGATGCTGGTGAGCGGCAGCTGCATTACTTCGGGAGGTTGCGATGCGCTCATGTTGGATTGCGTCATCCGAGCGGGAAATGCTCAGCACCGGGGTTAGGCGGTAGCAAGCGCACAATCACGCAACGGCAAACTTGGCAGATACCACGATCGATTTCGCCGCCTTCGATACTCGCTCGCAGTGAATCGCAGCCCAGGCAAGGCGCGGGATAGATGCGGCCATCGGCAGTGGATCGTAGCCCACTCCTGACGTATCCACCCCTGTGGTAGCCATTGCCAAACACGGCTCTGATCAATCTCGCAATTATCCGCATGTCATTGTGCTCCAGTGGGCCTGCCGCCCAGCAGGGCGTTCAAGCCGAATCCGTTTCGCGGTTCTGCTTAACATCGGCGTTGACGTAATGCGGAACTACACCGGGAACGGCGATTCCGGAAGTGGCATCCAATACTTCGGGGTGCGCCAACCATCCAGCTTTTCCTGGGTGACAGAGCCACTAACGTATGACCACCAACCAATGTAGTCGGCCTCTGTCTCACCTTTGGAGGCGAAGACATTCCCGTACTCGGCCCATTCTTCCTTGCTCCTGTAGAACGCAATATGCGCCACATCTACCGTTGCCACTTCAAAAAGAACAAGCACACAGGTCCCGTCCTTTGGCGCGGTTTCGATCGGTTGCCAAGCCACTGAGCTTTCCATTACGCCGTCCTCTTGAACTTGCTCGGATGATACTTGTACGCGGCGGCCCGGCTGCAGCCGTGGTCGCGCATGATCTCTTGCAAAGGCTTGCCGCGGCGCCAATCCTCGGTGATGGCATCGCCATCGATGGCAGCTTTCGCGCGGTAGCTGACACGCTTGCCGGCGAGAATCTCCATCTGCACCGCCACCAGCGTATCGGCCAGCTGCAGCGCTGCGTGGGCCGGAATGCCAGGCTCTGCGATACGGATGGATGCGGCGTAGCTTTCGCGGATCTGGTCCACGAGTTCATCCACTTTGATGTCGTCGGCCATTCTGTTCTTCACTCCGAATCGACCCAGCCGCTGCGGCGGCGGGTGGTTTTTTGTGTTCCACGGGAATCAACGGGGCGGGCGGTGCTGCCACTTGCTGGAGGTGATGTTTCACGGGAATCCACGGTCGCTGCGGCAGCGACGGATAGCCGTTCATCCAATGCATCCCAGTCAGCGCGGGTGTAACGATGCAGGCGCAGCTCCGGGTGATGGGCGGCGGCGTAGGCGTAGACCCACGTGTCCAGCGGTTCGTTGCGTACCACCTTCTTCTCGAACCGGTTTTTGACCGGGTTGTATACTTCCGAGACGAGGCCGGGGAAGAACTCGGCCGGCAGCTCATCGGAGAAGTGCACCAGCCGGGCGTCCGCCTGCTTGTCGGCATCGGCGCCAAGGCGGCTGTAGAGGTAGTGTTTAGCGGCGACGGTGCCGACGTGGTAAACGGTTATTCCACGCTTGTCGGTACGGCCGCGCCAAGTGACGTCCATCAGCTTTCCCTTGGAGAGCAGCGGGGCGTTGTTTGGCACGGCGCCAAAGATGCACATGGGCCGGGTGACGAGGCGGCTGCGAACGTAGTGCTTGACGGCCTCGGTGCGGTGTCCGCCGCCGTCGATGGCGCTGGCCATCGGCCGCAGGAGCACCCCATCCACTCGCTCGATGGGACGGTTGAGCAGATCGGTGAGCGAGATCCACACAGCCTCTTCCGCGGGATCGCCCGGCAGCTCGATGTAGTCCAGCGTCCAGGCTGCCATGCCGCGGCCCCAACCGATGATGTGCACGGCCAGACGGTTGTCCTGCGTATCGACGCCGACAGTGATGGCCAGCACGCTGATTGGCGCGGCGCGCAGCTTGTAGGGCTCCGCCCGATCGGCAACGAGGGAGTGCTTCACCGAGCGCATGGCCGGGTCTTCCCAGGTCTCGGCAAGGCGGTCGTTGATGAAGGTTTTTAGGGCGGCCGGATCGTTCTGCGCGTCACGCCACATTTCAGCCAGCTCGGCCCAGCGCGGGCCCAGACCGAACTGGTAGTACAGGCAATTGATGGTGTACCCACGAATCGGTGAATCCGGGTTCTCCGGTACCCACCGACCAGCGGCGATCATATCCGTCTTGTGGTGCTCATCGATTGAGGCGCCACACTCACAGCAGGCGTACCACGCTTCCTTGCCATCCGATGACCACACCAGCCCGCCCCACTGCAGGGCCTGGTAATGCCCGCAGTGTGGGCACGGGACGTGGTAGCGCCGGCGGTCGCTCTTTTCGTACAGCTGGTTGATCCGGCTGAGTCCGGCAATAGTGGGCGTGCTGATATAGAGCCGCTTGTACGTGCTGGGGAAAGCACTAGTTCGACCATCCAGCATCTTGACCGGGTCGTCGCCGGTGCTCAGCGCCTGGGCGAACTCGTCCAGCTCGTCGGCGATGACATACCGCGCGGTGGTCGACTTCAGGCGCTGCGGGCTGCCGGCATGCTCAACGTACAGCTGGCCGCCAGCGAAATCCTTGAAGGTGCGCTGGTTGGCGCTGTCGCGGCTGGCGGTGCTGCTGAGCGCTTTGCGCACCGCCGGCACCACTTCGATCATGGGGTTGAGCTTCTGGGCGATCCACTTGTTCTGGCTGACCTCGCCCGGCAGCGCGTACATGATGGGCGCCGGGGCATAGTCCATCCAGTACGCGAGCGCGTTGGTGGCCAGCTGGCTTTTACCGAACTGGATGGGGAACTGGCAAACCATGCTCTTGACCGGGCTGCGCGCGGACATGCAGTCCATCGGCTCGCGCAGCGGCGGGTTGTTGGCGGTGTGCCACTTGCCGGCCTTGCTGCTGCCCTTCGACGACAGGCGCATGTGCTCATCGCACCACTGCGAGACGCTCATCGGACGCCGCGGCAGAAGGGCGCGGGCGAGCACGTTGCCGATGGATTCCGAAGAGCTAGCCAGCCCGATGTAACTCACGCCGCCACCTCACCCGCCTGGGCGACCTCGCGGAAGGCGCGACTCAGCTCTTCAAGGCTGTGGCTGACCTCGTTCCACACCAACTCGCGGCAGCGTGCTTCATCGCCAGTGGCGGCCAGCTGCGGCGCCAGGGTATCGGCCATGCGCTCCAGCTCGGCGCGCAGGGCACCGGCCGCCTGGCCGAGGACCGCTTCGACATCCCGCCGGTCCAGCAGCAGGCCCAGGCTGATATCCAGATCGCGCTGTGCGGCTTTGGCGTCCACCTCGGCTTTGTCGGCCAAGGCGCGGGCTCGGCGGGCCTGAGAACCGCCAGCAGGCGGTTCTGCCGCGGGGTCGTCGCCAACATCGTCCACGTCATCGGACTGATCCTGCCCCGCCTGTGCACCACTACGGGCCACGGCGTGCCGCTGGGCCACTGCTAGGTGGGCGGGGCTACGCGTCTCACGGTAGAGCGCAAGGGAGGGCTCCAGCAGGTAGCCCTTGCCGCCCTCGGCCGGCACGACACGACCCTCCCGCTTGAGCTGGACGATGTAGGAAGGGCGGCAGCCAATGTGCGCTGCGAGCTCTTTTCCAGTAACCAGGGTTCCAGAACTCATGCTGCCAATCCCTCCCTCTTCATTTCTTTCGACAGGCCGTAGGCAGGAAAGAACACGCGCGCGAGCGGACGTGCGGTGTGTGCGGCCTGACGTGCGGGCAGCGAATAGCCCGAAAGCGTTGCGGCAGTAGCGACGTGCGGGACGTGCGGGACGTGCGGGAACGTATACGTGCGAGGCTGTGCAGATTCGATACATGCAAAACACACCTCTCCTGCGTCGTGCGCACGCCCGCATGAGAGGTACTGCCCGCACGTCCCGCACACGCCTACTGCTGCAAGCGTTTCAGCCCGCACATTTGCCCGCACATCGGCCCGCACGTCCCGCACATCGCCGGTCATGAGCGCGCCCCCCGGTAGTCGTTGAGCTGGGAACGAAACAGAACTACCTGCTCACCGAGGAACGCCGTCTCCGTCTGGCCGTCCTTTGGTTTGCAGTTTCCGATCAGCAGGAAGCCGTGTGGGCCTTCCGTCTCCGTCGCAAGCAAATACCGCTTGCGGGCCCGGTCCGGATGTGTGACGTCCCGCTTTCGTACCAGCGCGTTGATGAATTTGTGCGACGGAGCCGGGTTCTTGATGCCCTCTTTCGAGCACCAAAGCTTGTAGGCCTCGTACCACTCTTTACTCAATGCTGGCCGCGGCTTGAGGCCGGGGATGTCGTTGCCGAGCAGCTGGTCGAAGAAGCGCTCAGGACTGTCCACACTCAGGCCGATGAGCTCACGCTTGGCATCGGTCATCGGCGGGTGGCTGCCATTCGTGAAGTCGCCCAGGTCGAGGCTGAGCAGGTAGTGATGCAGCGCGGCCGTGCCGCCTCCTGCAATCTCCGCCATGACATCGCCGTAGAAGCTGGCGGGCAGTTTCACCGGGGTCCAGATGACGGCATGTCGCCGGTCATCCTCTTCCAGCACGACCGGCATGGCCTCGTTGCTGAGGAACACCATGTTGGCGTGGTTGTCCTCTTCGTAGGCCTGGATGTTCTTCGGGTTGATGCGGATACGGTCGCCGGTGATCAGCGCCTTGAGCTTGTTCTTGAGGTGATAGACCTCGGTGCGCGCCACCACTTCGTCGGCAAGCAGGAACAGCTTGCGGCTGGCCCAGTCGTTGAACTTGTCTTCCAGAGCGCTCTGGTCCAGCACGCGGCCGTACTCGCCGTAGAGCTTCATGTACTCATCGAAGAACATGTTCTTGCCGGTGCCCTGCGGCCCGTGGATCACGATCGTCGATTTCATCTTGGCGCCCGGATACTGCAGCGGGTAAGCCAGCCAGCACAGTACCCATTCGTACAGGGCGCGCTGGTTCGATTCATTGCCGCACATGTGCCACAGAAGCTGCAGCAGCTTGTCGCAGGTTCCCTGCTTCGGCTCGGTTGGCCAGCCGCCGAACAGGTTGCAGGTGACGCCAGGCTTGGAGCACGACGGGTCGAAGTCGACCTCCTGCACACGAACCGTCTTTCGGGCCGGGCTCTCCATCCATGCGCGGTGGAGCTCACGGCGCAGGCACAGGTCGCGCATATCGGACAGCGACAGCAGCATGTGCTCCTGCCGGTCGAACACGGTACCACCCTGCGCATAGACCAGCGCATAGCGCTCGTGCAGGTGTTCGATAGTGCCGATGGGTTGGAGATTCGCTTTCCCCGCGCCCCCGGCGGTGGTGGTTGAAGCGCGCGGAATTTCCGCCGGTGAACGCCACGAAAGCTCCGTGATGCGGGCTTCAATCTGCGATCGCACGACGTGCAGGCCTTCGGCGGCGTGCAAGTCGTTGAAGTCGGTGATCTTGTTGCCGGTGTCGATGAATCGTGCGCGCCGGCCAGCCTCGTCTGCAAACACCGGCAGGACGGTGGCGCCATGTGCCGCCAGCGCCGCCGCTTCGGCGCCAAGCAGCCCGGAGTTCTTGGCCCTGTGCTCCTCGCCGCACGTTGGGCACGTAACGGGGTGATCTGATAGCACCAGGCGCTCTTTGCAGCTGATGCACTTCTGCAGCGTGTCGTCATCCGCGCACACCAGCAGTTTGACGCCGCGATAGTGCTTGACTAGTGCCGTGGCCACCGCCAGCAGGTTCCCCGCGTCGAATGCCACGACGACCGGGTATCCGGTAGCCATGTGCAGGCTGGCAGCGGTGGCATATCCTTCAGCCAGCAGCAGGATCCACTGCGGCGTTCCGCCGATCAGATGGAAGTGGCCCTTCTTCACAAGCCCCGGCGGGAAGAACTCTTTCGCCGGCTTTCCCGCAGCTTTCGCCTGGGTGGCGCTGCGCAGGACTTGCAGGCCATGGACGTTGCCGTGGATGTCGAGCAGCGGCAGGACGGCAGCGCCGGTCTTGCCATAGCGGACGCCGAAACCCTGCACACCCTTGCTGTGCAGATAGTCGGCTTCGCCCTGCTCGCTCGCCTTTCCCCACATGCGCGCAGCCATCGCCGCGGCGCGCTCGGCCATACGCCTACGCTCGGCATCAGCCCGTTTCTTGTCCTCGGCCAGCCGTCGCTTGAGCGCTTCGCGTTGCTCGGCGCTGAAGCTGGAATCACGCTTCTTCAGCTCGACCTTCTGCGATCCGTTCTCGTTGCCCTGCCACACGCCGTAGGTGCCAACGATCAACTGATCGCCGTTGTCGCAATTGAGGGTGTGCAGCACATACCAGCCTCGCTTTTCGCGCCCACCCCCTTCAGTGCGGGTGCGCACCATCCGGCCATCGGCCTCAAGCGAGCTGACCAGCAGTCCGGCGGACTGCAGCTGCGACAGGGCGTCGTCATAGTTGACCGCCATATTCAGTAACTTCCCCGGCCGCTATCTACACAGGAACCGGGGTCCGAATTACCCGCGACAGGGGTATCCAGGGAGGACCCATCGACCGGCGAACCTGAACGAATCGCAGTGCCGACAGCGCCTACTGAACCGTCGACAGCCGCGCGCCCATCCGCGCCCTGCAGGGGAGCGGGGTCGCATGGCAATGGCAACACGCCCTGCACCGATTGGTGTGCACTGTCCTCCCGCCGGTATCGCTCACGCTCTGCGATAGCCTCATCCCCCACTAGCGCCGGCACTGCATCTGTCAGTGCCAGTGCCGCGGCCTGCATCGCACGCATACACGCCGCACCGACCGGCTTGCGTGGTGGCTGGGGCGCGCGATAGATAGCCACGGCCATCACCGCTCCACCATCCCATCCAACCGCCGCAGCAATGCGGCAACCTTCTCCATCGCTGCCGTTCCCGCGGTGCGGATCAGCGCGAACTCCGCTTCCGTCAACACGCCATCTGCCAGCCCGCGATGGATGGACCCGAACAGATCGCCCTGAGAACCACCCACGGCGGCCACCAGCTCAAGCACGGCCATGTCTGAAGCGGCTGCGTCATTCGCGTCCGGTGCGCGCAGCACGATGCACCCGCACTGCTGTGCGAAAGCCCGCAGGATGCGATCATCCTCCGTCAACGCGCTGATCCGTACCGCCTCCACCAGCCCCAGCTTGTGCGTGCTGGTGTTGGGATTCACCTTGCTGTTGAGCACCGCCGGGGACATCCCCAGCCGTGGCGCCAGGCTCTCACTACCGCCCGGGTAGTCGTGCACTACGGCGTGCGCGGAATCGTCAACGTTCATGCGGCCACCTTCCGAACGTGTTTTCCGGTGGAACCAACGCCCACCATCGCCGCATGCATAACCACCCAGCCCCGCTCCGCTTCACCGTGCTGCGCCGGTTCGATATCCGCACCGGTGCCGGTGCTGTCGTCGCGGTCTTCTTTCAGCCGCTCCATGCCGCCGGCAAGCAGAAAGCCCACGCCCAGGCCCAGCAACAGAGTGGCCAACGCAAACCGCAGGGCCTTCGCAGTGTCTAAGCGACGCATCTCAGCGCACCTCGGCAAGATGCAGCGGGCGGCCGGCGGCGGCGCGCTGCTGGATAAGGGAGGACCACTGGTCAGCAGTGAGGCACAGCACCCCTTCCGGCTCGTTCAACAGCACGGGCTCATCAACGAGCAGGCCCACTTCACCGTTGGAAAGGGCCCCATCAATGGCGATCCGCATTCAGGCCACCTCATCAACAGGGGCGGCATCGCCGTACAGGACATCCAAAACCGTCAGACCAAGCACCTTGGCAACTGTCGGCGCGATATCGGGAGGTACTGGATGCTGCCCCCGCTCCCACTTCGCAACCGTGGCCTGATCACGGCCAACCCGGGCAGCTACCTCTGCCTGAGTGAGCCCCTGTTTCTTTCGCGCTGGACGAAGGTGAGTATGCATGGGGCGCCAATATGCGCCTAGAACATATTGGCCGTCAAGCCCATGTTATGCGCGGGGTTCATATGCGCATGACTCAGCCCCATGATTCGGCCATGGAACACAGAAAAGCCCTCGGCAGAGCCATACGCTACTTCCGCAAGCGCCAAGGCCTTGGCCAAGAGCAACTGGCGGAGGCCACTGAAATTGATCAGGGCGCCATCTCGCGGATTGAGAATGGCCGCCAGGGTGTGACCGATGCGCAGATGATTGCCATCGCCAAGGTGCTCGACATCCATGTTTCCGAGCTATGGGCAGCCACGGAGGCCGACGACGACGCCGGCATGAGCCAGAGCGCACCTGCCATCGCAGCGAACGCGCGCATGGTGCCGCTGCTGGGTTGGGTGCAGGCAGGCTCGTGGACCGATCCCCAAGCGGGGGACGGCCACGTGGAGGCCAGTGACTTCGTGACGACCTCTACGCGGGTAAGTCGACGCAGCTTTGCCCTTTCGGTCAAGGGCGAGTCCATGCTAAATCCGCGCGGCGAACCGTCATTCCCGCCTGGCACGCGCATCATTGTGGATCCAGAACGCCCCGCCTCAAGCGGCGATTTGGTCATCGCTCAGATCGATGGAGAGGCCGAGACGACGTTCAAGCGCCTGGTTGTCGATGGCGGCCAGCAATTCCTTGTGCCACTCAATCCGCAGTATCCAACCCTGCCGATTGACCGCACCACCCGCATCTGCGGCGTCGTTACCAGCATTGCGGAAAAGCCGCTCACTGATTGAGTGGCTTCTGCCGACAAGAAAGCGAATGACCGTCAGTCCCGGCAGAATCGCTTCCACACTTCCCGCACGCCACCCTCCACCTGCTCGTCCAGCGCTATCACGCTACCAGCCGCAACAAAACGCTGATAGCCGCTCATTCCGCCAAAGCTGTTCCGGGAATTGACCTCGCCGCAGACCACAGGAGCGCCGCTACCGTGGTACGTCCTGGCGTTTCTGAAAACTGCCGAGTCAGGGTCTTTCAACTGCTCGCGCACACGGTCCTGCATGTGGATGGACCATTGCTCGTCCTGCTCCCGCCTTTCAGCCGACTCACGCGCCAACTGTGCAGCTGCAGCGCGCACACTTGGATCTGACGACAACTCTGCATCTGTGTAATCGATACGGTTCATTGAATCGTCGCAGTAAACGAACGTCATGATGGTTTCTCGCGTACTTCGGTCAACGCTGATTTCAGCGGTGGTGACCTTCCCGCAACCAGGCTCTTTCAGCGCAGCATGGGCAGCCGATTCACGCAAGGCCTGTAGCTCCGCCCACCTCTCGCCAACCTTCGACGCGAGCTTTGGGTACTTCCCCTTCTCATACGCCACAAACACGTCAGCAGCAATCCGCTGTCTATCATCCGCTGCCCGCGTAGCCGCAACCGATGAGGGCCTCGCGTTGTCGCCATCCACTCTATCCATGGCGCGCGACACGAGAAACCAAAAAGTGGCGACCGCCACGAGCACAAAAACTCCTGCGACCACCAGCGTCATGGCGGTTCTCAAGCTGGCCTTGGATCCATTCACGGCGACGCTCCATTCCCCTGTGGCATCAGCCTAACCGCAACAGAACCTGACCGGACCATCACCGGGCACATACCGCCCGAAGCAATATGCGCTTGACACATATGCGAACAGCGCATACAAATACGCCTGCCGGCCCTCCAAGCCGGCGGGCGACCGGCGGGTCGCACCCTGCCGGCCCCTCCCCTGACCGGCAGCAGGCCACTTAAAAGGCCGCAATGACCCGCCGGCGCCCTCCTTCTTCCGGAGAGCGCCATGAAAGCCGAGCAGTCCCGCTTCACCCAGACCCACGACGCCGCCGGCGTCCTCCTGACCGTGATCGACAGCACCACGGGTCTGGAATGGACGGCCAAGCCGCTAGCCGACAACTACATCACCCACCAAGCCGCGACTGACGCCGCCACCGGCTGTCGCGTGGGCGGCCACGAAGACTGGACTCTGCCGAGCCGCCAGCAGTTGCTGACGCTGGTCGACCTGAGCCGCTACTCGCCGGCCATCGACACCGACGCGTTCCCTAACTTCCCGTCCCGCTGGTTCTGGACAAGCGACCTGTGCGCCTGGTCCTCGGCGTCCGCGTGGTACGTCGCTTTCAGCCTCGGCCTCGTCGGCTACGGCCACCGCGGCAGCGACGGGTTCGCGTTGGCCGTGCGTCGTGCCGGTCAGTAATTGGCCTCTTTGATGCCCTGAAGGAGCCAGACATGTCCAACCGCCATGCCATCGACGCCAGCTCGGCACGTTTGCACCTGCCGCTGTTGGCCATCCACTGCATCCTGGGCGTTGCCGCCCGTGAACATTCGCGCGCCAACCTGCTGCGCCAACGCAGCGCGGGCGAGCACAGCCGAAACCAGAAGCGGCGCAGCCGCCGCATGGGCGTCGCCAGCCGCATCGCTGAAGCTGTCTCACGCGAGATGGTTGCGGAGGTGCGCACGTGAGCACCGCACAGCGCATCACAGTCCCAGGCAACGCCGCAAACGCGAGAGTGACGTTGATCTTCTCGCCACCTGCGTCCGTAACCATCACCGCAAGCAGCCGCGACGCGCCCGTGGCCTTTGCGGCTGGAGACCTGACCGAACTGCGCGTCAGGAACAGCTTTGCATCCCCTCTGATCTGGCTGGGCTCCGCAGCTTTCAGCGTTACCCCTGGCGGTTTCATTCAGATCCAGAACTGGGTCGACGGCCTGCTAGGCCAAACCACCACGCTTCAGCCTGCGCCAATCTCCGCCGAGGCGATCTGTGCATGAGCAAGTACCCCGCAGAAGAGTTCTTCCCAACCGGAAAAGGGAACGAAACCTTGGTTCTATTGGCCTGCGCCGGCTTTCTGTGGGCGGGCCGATACGCGAACTCAACTAAAGGCCCACCCCACCAAATCGCAGTAACCACGACTCGCAGGGTTACCACGAAGAACGGCGCCCTGCTGCTTGGCCGCAACACGTTTCACCTACATCCGCGCGCAATGCAGCGCGCCTGCCGCTGGCTGAGTCGCCAGGGAATCACCGTTCGGGAGCATCGTGCATGAACAACTCCGTCATTGATTTCAGCTCCATTCGCCGGGGTGCAGCCCTGGTCCGCGAAGTGGCAGCAAAGCGAGGCTACAGCCGAATCACGCAGATCCAGCTGGCACGCACATTCCGCCCCGCCCCCAACACCCCGCTGCGCGTGCAGGCATCGCAGCACGTGCCTTTTGGCCACGAATCAGCCACCACCGGCGGTGCCGCATGAAGCAGCAGGATCAACCGAAATACCGAGATCCGGAAGGGAGAGATTCACCGCTAGCCATGGTCATCGTGGTCCTGATCAATCTCATTGTGATCGGACTGGTGATTGCGCCCCTCGTCGCCGCCCATCGGGGGTGCTGAGCATGCTACAGACCTCCCGCCCACTGCCGCCGGACGTGCCGTTGTGCGCACCGGGCCACCGCCCGCAGATCGTCGAGACGCACGGCGCGCCAGTTGGCCACGCTATCGGCCAGCCTTGCCCGCCGATGTACCACATCGAATGTCACGCCTGCGGTGTAGCCACCGAACCTCACACGAACTTCGCTCTTGCTGAGACGCGCTGGACTGACGAGCACGCGCGCAAACGCATACCCATCTCCCTGCTGCCGCGCGCCAGGGAGCAGGCCTTTGCAGCGCTCCAGCGCTGCGCGTAATGAGACCCGCCCATGTACCTCCAACCTCTGGCTAAACAAGCCCTTCTCGCAGCACACGCAGCGCAAGGCATGCGCCTGCACAAGACTCGCGGCGGGTTCGCCGGGATACCCGCACAGGTCACCACCAGCAGCCGCGTCAATACTCAGGTTTTCACTATCCGGCCGATCCGCTGGCTGGATGAAGCATGCCTGGTATCGCTGGATGACCCCCAGTTTCCGAAGGTCGCCACGCTCAATGCGCGCGGAGTAGCTGCTGCCCAAGAGCTGCTTGCAGGGAGCTCCCTAACCAGCACTCCGGAGGCCACCAAGTGATTCAGCTGCTTTCCACAATCCTCATCGCCAAGATCGCTGGCCACCGGCCTCCGGACTTTGTCGTCTGCGCCGACGACCCCACCGGTGCCTATCTGCTGCGCTGGTATCTGACCCCATGGCGCGGCTGGTACCGCCACGTTGATGAAGCGCGCCGCACGCACTGGCAGCGCTTCGCCGTCTGGCTGAGCATGCGTTTGCCGAACGTGTATCTGCACAAGTTTCTGCGCAGCGACGATGATCGCGCTTTGCATGATCATCCGTGGGCATGGGCGTCGCTGCTGCTGCGCGGCAGTTACGTGGAACACACAATCAACAGCGGAGGGATTCACAAGCGCACCGTACGCGCTCCTGGCAGTCTGAAGCTGTGTGGACCTCGGGCCGCGCACCGCGTCGAGCTGGTAAACGCAACAGAAGCCGGCCCAGCGCCCTGCTGGACCCTGTTCGTCACAACGCCGATTCTGCGCGAATGGGGTTTCCATTGCCCGCTACGCGGCTGGGTGCACTGGCGTGACTTCACTGCGTCAACGGACGGTCGCCGCGGTGAAATCGGCAAGGGCTGCGACGCATGACGGCGCTGAAACTCACCCCGGCCGACGTCCGTGGAAGCAACAACAGGTCCGCTGCAGTGCGAGCCGTTATCCGTTCGAACGGCCCGTGCACGCTCAATGAAATCTGCATCGCCCTGGGGATCAGCGATAGCTATACCCGGTGCGCAATCCGCTCAACGCTCCGTGCGATGAAGCAGGACCAGGTTGTCACCTGCACCGATGGTGCAAAGCCTCATCGCTGGAGCATCTTGCGCGAACCGCAGGAGCGCAACTTCCTCAATCCACCGAAACCCCGCGACCAGGTATGGGCCGAGAAGGCCGCTGCGGCCTACAAGAATGCAGAAGCGGCCTATCTGCAGTGGCGCGCTGACACCGCCCACGACAAGCGACCCATTGCGCAACGTGTCCGAGAGATAGCAAAGCAACTTGGCGAAGCCACTGCAGATCAGATCTATACAGCCCTCGGTCTCACACCAGAGGTGGGCCGGGTGCGCATGTACTCGATCATCCACTGCCTGGCCCGCGATGGGATGCTGGAGCGGATCCCCGGCCGCCCGCTGCGCTATCGCTGGCTGAGGGACCCCAGCCCGAGCAGCAGGCCGCAGCGTCGCAGCGGCGGCGCCGACAGCGCCCGCAGAACCGCGAAGCTCCAGCGGGAAGCCGAGAAGGAAGCCGCGCGCCAGCAACGGGCGACGGCGCGCAAGGAGGCCATGGCGCAACGAGCTGCGCTGCGTGTCCAAGAGCGGGACCAACGTGCAGCTGAGCGCACCCGCCGGGCGCAAGAAAGGGCTGAACAACTGGCCCAGAAGCAGGGTGCCCACATCGCGCGGTTGGCAGCTGCCACAGCTCGCATGGCCGAGAGAACAGTTGTCACGCCAAAGCCTGCTGCCATGGCCAGCGAAACCGTAGATCAATGGATCGCACGCACAGGCAAGCAGCCCGAGCTTCTTCCAAACAACTTCGACGATCCCATCACCAGCTTCCCTCGCCGCCGCCCCATCTTCAATCCGAAAGGACACACCGCATGACACACATCCATTTCAACATCGGCACCCTCAATATCCACGGGCTGGTGCCCAGTGAATTGCGCATTGCCGAGACATCCGGTGGCATAGCTAAGCGCTCCAACGCAGATGCACCGGTGCTCGCAGGCTTTACCAAGGTCCTCGCAGACGGCACTCATCTGCCGGCGGGAAGCTCCCTCACGAACCACGTCGCCGTCATCGACCACAGCACCGGCCTCATGTGGTCAGTCGAGTCGCTGGGCAGCAAGGATGACGCCGACGATGGCATCACCCAGGAAGCCTGCGAAGCCCGCTGCCGTGAGCTGACCTTGCTGGGCGCCAACGACTGGCGCCTGCCGACCCGCGCTGAGCTCGCCGCCCTGGTTGACGACACCTGCCATGAACCCGCGATTGATACCTCGCTGTTCCCCCGCGTCAAACCCCGCTGGCACTGGACCAGCACACCCTGCGCCTGGTCCTCGGCGTCCGCGTGGCTCGTCAATTTCAACGACGGCGACGTCGACAGCGGCCACCGCAGCAGCGACGGGTTCGCGTTGGCCGTGCGTCGTGCCGGTCAGTAATTGGCCTCTTTGATCACCACCAGGAGCACCACAGCATGAGCAACATCAAGTTCATCAAGATCGGCGCCGACGGCCAGCAGCTGCCCAACAACGCCACCGATTGGGTCGCCGTCGAACTGCCGGAGCACGGCCTGACCTTCACCGCCACCAGCATCGTGAATTCGGATGTGGCGCAGGAGCAGTGCGAGTCCGCGGCCAAGGCCCTCACCCTGGCCGGCCACAGCGATTGGGATCTGCCGACCATCGAGGAGCTGGCGCTGCTGGTTGACCGCTCGCGCTACGAGCCGGCCATCAACACCGACTTCTTCCAGGACATCCAGAGCGACTGGTACTGGAGCAAGACCCCGGCCGCCTGGTCCTCGGCGTCCGCGTGGGGCGTCAGGATCAGCTACGGCGGCGTCTACTACCTCCACCGCGGCTACGACGGGTTCGCGTTGGCCGTGCGTCGTGCCGGTCAGTGATTTGACTCTTTGCTGAGCTGACCGATGACTTCCCGCTTCCAGCCCCCGCCCATCATCAAGGCCGCCGAACGCCTGCTGCTTGAGATCGAGCGGGCCGTGCGCCAGTTCCCCCGGTACCACCGCTATGCGGTCGGGGCAGACCTGCGCAAGCAAGCCATGACCGTGTTCTCCAATGCCAATCGGGCATGGCGCGATCGTGCCCGGCAGGCCGAGCTGGTGGGCCAGCTGGTGTGGGACATCGACTCACTCAAGCAGCACCTGCAGCTGGCGAAGCTGTTGCACGCCTTCAACAGCTTCCGCCGCTTCGAAATGCTGGCGCGCCTTGCCCAAGAGCTCGGCGCACAAGCCGGCGGCTGGAGCCGCCGCCTCAGCGCTCCCAGTGCCCAGAATGCGCAAGCCAGTGGCGTAGCGCAGCGTGGCCAGAAACTGAGTACCCGTACCGCCCTCGCGGGGGCTAACTCATGACGAAGCAGCGCTATCAACATCCGGGCTGCGCTGCCTGGTCGCAAGTGTATGGGGAGGCGGCCGCCTGGTCCTCGGCGTCCGCGTGGAACGTCAATTTCAACAACGGCAACGTCAACAACAACCACCGCAACAACAACGGGTTCGCGTTGGCCGTGCGTCGTGCCGGTGAGTTTCAGGGAGAGGTAGGCCTGCAGGAGTTGTATCAGGCATGGCGGCGGGCACGCCGCCAGAAGGTTCCGAGCTTCAACCAGCTACGGTTCGATTATCGGTGGGCAGATGGGCTGCTGCAGATCCAGCGTGAGCTGCAGGCTGGCACCTGGCAGCCTCGCCCGTCCACGTGCTTCATCGCGACCCGTCCGAAGGCCCGCGAGATCCATGCGCCCGACTTCGCAGACCGCGTGGTGCACCACTGGCTGGTGCCGCAGCTGGAGGCGATCTGGGAGCCCACCTTCATCCACGATAGTTACGCGAACCGGAAAGGCCGCGGCAGCCACGCCGCCGTGCGCCGAGCCCAGGAGTTCACCCGGCAGGTTCACAGCGGCCAGGGTGGTGGCTGGTACCTGCAGCTGGACGTGGCCAACTTCTTCAACAGCATCCACCGCCCCACGCTGTGGAAAATGCTGCGCAAGCGCATGACAACACGCAAGGTGCCAATCCGCGTCCAGCAGGCCGCCCACGCGCTTTTACGCCGCTCTCCGCTGCATGCCGGGGTTCAGTGCCGGGCAACCGCTGCCGAGGTCACGCAGGTTCCGCCACATAAGCGGCTCGCGAATGCACCGGTGGGACGCGGCCTGCCAATCGGCAACCTGTCCAGCCAGTTCTTCGCCAACGTCTACCTGGACGCGCTAGACCAGTTCGTAAAGCACCAGCTCAAGGTAAAGCGCTACCTGCGCTACGTCGATGACTTCGTGCTGTTCCACAACGACCGCGGACAGTTGGCGGCTTGGCGCGACCAGATCGAGACGTTCTTGCAGGAGCGGCTTGGGCTGCAGCTGAAGGCCGAACAGAAGCTGTGCCGCCTGACCGATGGCTTGGACTTCCTCGGCTACGTCATCTACCCGACCCACACCCTCGCCCGTCGCCGCGTTGTGGCCCACCTGCAGCAGGCCTTGGCCGAGTGGGAGGGGCAGCACGTGCAACGCGACACCGTGCGAGCCACCCCAGCGGATCTGCGCGATATCTCGGCGCGGGTTTCCAGCTTCCGCGGCCACCTGCGCCATGCCAACACGCACCGGCTCATGGCCAGCGTACACACCCGATATCCCTGGCTGCGCACGGCAGCTCAGCCCCGCAAATTCTGCGCTCGCCACGAGGGCCGGCGCCTCCAACTGAGGATCACGAAATGACCAACCCGAATGCAGAGGCATGCAAGCAAGCCGCAGTAAAGGAACCTGCGGCATTTCGAATCGATGGCCCAACCGTCGATGGCTCGACGTTCACACAGTTCGTAACCGACATTGAGTTCGCAAACATTCTTCGACAGGCCGGCATTGAGATCACGGTAACGCCCCTCTACGCCGCCCCCGTCGCCGCAGCGCCGGTTGATGGGTTGCATCTGGCTGTGATCGGACGGGCGCATTTCGGCAACCCGATTCCGCAAGAGTGGTATGCCGCTGCACGCGAACTGCTGGCTAGCACCCCCGCAGCGCCGGGGATCGACCTTTTCGGCATCCGCTCTTTTATCACCGAACTTGAAACGGAAGCTATGAGTGCGGCGACCTCAGATAACGTGCTGTGCCAGAAATCGGCAGCTATCAAGCAGCGAATCGTCGAGCGCCTCCGTCCCCTGATCGACGCCAGCCCCAAGGGCGGCGACGTGCAGGACGACCGCTTCCCGAACGGACTGGCCGATGCCATCACCTACGCAGATTCGATGGAGGACGCAGCGGCCGACCTGTACCAGCAGGTATTCGGCTATGAGACGGACGGCAGCGAAACCGGCGCTGACATGCTGCGCACGGTGCTGCGCGAGTTGCAGGACAGCCCCAAGGGCGGCAGCGATGTCGAAGTGATGCAACTTCGCTATCAGCTCAATTCCCTGCGCCAGCTTCTTTCCGGCTTCGACATTGCTGTCCAGAACAACCCGCTGCAACCGCCGTGCACTTACTTGGAAGAAGTACGGCTATCGCATGAGTTCCAGCCGGGTGAGGGACAGAAGGTCGCCGCTGCGCTGCGCAATGCGCTGAATTCAAACTCCGAAGGAGCGAAACCATGAACCGCAAGGAATGCACAACGCTGGCACCCGTTGCCGAGGGCGACTGGATCGCAGACGCCCCCGGAATGATCTGCCCGGACATCGCCAAGGTCCGCGCGGTGTACTGGGACGACATCGCTGGTGAGTGGGTCGCTGACCTGCAGATGTATAGCCACACCGGTGGACGGCGGCGGTTTGAACCTGCGGTGCCGATGGAGTCGTGGCAACGCATCGAGAAGCCGGATTTCCCCGTCAGCACCGATATGTCCGGTTTCCGCGACTGGGGTCCGTATCTCAACTATCTGCCAGCCATGCAGGCCACCAGCGCCGAGGTGGGGGCGTGAGCATCTTCAACGTTGAATACAAGCACAAGTCAGAAGTGTTCCTCGCTCTATACACCGGGCTTTCTGACCGTTCGGAAGCGGGGCGGCTGGCAAAAGAGCTACGCCTTCACCTTATCGAGAAAGGGACGCCGTTCCGATATGTGCGCATTACCGAGGGCCTGCCGTTTGGAATGGAAGTTGGCCGGGTTAAACGTAACGGCGCCCTGCACTGGCACAGATTCCCGGTAACGCTAGAAGCCCTCAACAAGCTGCAGCCCACCAGCCACGGCGCGGGGGTGTCGGATGCGTAAGCCGCAACCCATGCAGCCGTTGGAACTCGACAAGCAAGGCGTTCTGCGCTTCAGGGAAAATGCAATCGTCCGTCATCTGCTGGACAACGGCGGCTTGACGTTGAATGACATTGCCCGTGGAGATTTCACGAAAGAGGACCGGGAGCAGTTTGCTCAGTTGATCGGCTACAGCCACGACGGAGCAGGCGACCTTGGTTATATGTCCGACGAAACGTGGAACGCCGCCGCTGAAACGTTCTACGCCGGGAAAAGTGAACATGAGGCCAGGGCGGACGAGCTGCGCGACCAGCTCGCAAGGGCTCGCGCAGGAATGATTGATGGCGTTGCTTCACTTTTCAGCAAGCACAAGGATGACATTGGAGGCACCCATGACCGATGACCAGCAGCGCGCCAGGGGGTTGCCCGGCGATCTTTCATGGAAGCTGGCCACCTTGAAACCGGGATCGTGCGGTGTCGTTTCGCTACGCCGCGAAGAGTGGAACTACGTGGTTGCCACCCTGCGCGCCGCGCCGGAGGTGCCTGCAGCTCGGGTCACTGAGCCATTGCGCGCAGACGAGTCGCGGCAGGAGCAGGCCGATTCAGCGATCTACAACCGGGGCTGGAATGACTGCCGGGCCGCAATGCTCGCCGCCCGCCCGCAGGGGGTGAAGTGATGGCCGGTGGAATGGAATGGGTGCGCAGGAACTATGGCGTGCCAGCAAAGCGCGGCGGTCGAGTCGAATACACGGGCGATGGAGTGTCAAAGCTGGGGACAATCGTGTCTGCAACGACCAGCGGGCACCTGAAGGTCGAGTTGGACTTTCAGCATCGCGCCATCCGGCTGCACCCGACGTGGAAGCTGCGCTATCTGGACGCGGACAGCCCGCAGGAGGCGAGCGATGCGTGAACTATCGCTTCCTCAGCAGCTCCAGTTCGGCCAGCACTTCGAGCAGGCCGGCATCCGACGCCATACCCCGCTGAACAGGGCTGCCTTCGTAGTAGCCAGGGTTGAGCCACGCCCGGGCCTTCGGACCCAGGACAACATCGGCAGCATCGAGCAGGACTTCATGCCGTGCGTTCCGCAGCAGCAGCTCCAGTCGCGGACCGTAGGCGTCGATAAGCGTGCCGTCACCCTTCAGGTCGCCGCCCGGCCCCCGTGTGGCCATCCGCGCGTCGTGCAGCTCCATGGCCAGCGCCAGCAGCAGGTGGCCGGTGTCCGAGTGAGGGCCGTCCAGCAATTTTGCCGCACGCCTCTGCGCCGCGGCGTACAGCTGCTCTCGGGTGTGTTGGCTGTAGGGGTTGGTTGGCATGGCGCGGATCGTAGTGCCACGCGGTATCAGGAGGTGAGCCGTGCGGTCTGACCGGACGCAGATGGACATCTTTCGGGACGATCCGCGCCGCGAGGCGGACGCCAATCGAGCAGCGGCCGATGAAGCGCGCAAGGCCTTTCAGTTTCCGCCAGTGATTCGCGAAGAGCGAGTGCGGCACTACTTGGCCGAAGCCGCCAAGTTCGATGCCCTGGCGGACCAATGCAGAAAGCAAGGACACAACCAATGACCACCACTACCGTCTTCCTGCTGCTCGCTGAGTTCGGTACCGGGCACATCCCCTTGGAGAAGTGCTGCCAGCACTTTGGGATGAAACCGGAGGAAGCGAACAAGCGCGCTGCGCGCCAGTCGCTTCCGGTTCCGGTGTTCCGCCTGGGCAGCCAGAAATCACCCTGGCTGGTCGCCGCTGACGTCCTCGCCGCCTTCATCGATGACCAGCGAGCCGAAGCCGAGAAGCAGTGGCAGAAGCTGCAGAAAGCCTCATGAAAGAAGCCCCGCAATGCGGGGCTTCCTCATTTCCAACCTGCCAAACGAACCACACAGGGCCACGAAAGTGACACTGGCAAAAACCAAACGACTGCAAGCAACTGATTTTGAACTGCATTCAACCCCAATGAATCCAGTCCATCATCGGGGCGACGGACAGGCGCAAGGAGGCGTCGTAGCGGTGGTCTTGGGTTTGGGAAGGCATGCAGCGTGCGGTCTTGTGATGCGTCAATGACGCCATTTTCGCCCAAGTCAGCCGATCTTGCCGGGCGGATGGCCCGGGGCCTTCAGGCTGTGCCCGGGTTTGTGCGCATGCAAGGGGGGATCATGTTCCAGCGCTGCCTGGCAACAACACACCTCGAAACAGAATGCTTACCCATGCGCTACGGCAAGGGGCCGAACAGCTGCAGCAGCAGCAACCACAGCACCTTGCACGCCACGTGCAGCGCCTGGTCCAGGTTGTAGCTGATGCGGTGTGCGCATTTCAGATCATCAATCACCATGTGGCTGAGGGTTTCCAGCAGCCCCAAGGCAATGCTGCCGGTGATCCAGCCCACCGCGCCACCGTGGATCGCACCATGTGCGGCAAGGGCCTGGTACCACGGCACACCGGGCATTGGCACCTGGCGGTTCTTGGCCCGCGACAGGAACTCGCCCTGCAAGGGGTAGTCGGCCACGGCGTGAGCGACGAGCAGCAACGCAAACATCTGTAACAGCGCGTGGTAGGCCATCTGCAGCTTGGGTTGGGGCGTGGGTGGAGTCTGGCATTTTCTGTCACACGGCAGCAAAGCGGGTATCGCGCAGAATCCCCGTCCCAAGGCCAGGCCTTCGCACGGATCCACCCTGCGGAACAGCAAGCGCCAGCACTCGTCCCTGAGTGCCTGGGCTTTGCCGCTGTTGCGGCACAGCCGCCCCCCTGTTCCGGTACTGCCTTGGCGCCTGCCACCGGCCTCAAGCCGCGTGACTGGCCCAGTCTAGAAGACCGACGTAAGAACGAAACTGCCTAGAATAGTGCCCTGCCCGACCGGTCCTTGCGCCATGAACGCCTATGCCCTGCTCGCCTGCGCCATTGCCTTGGAAGTCGCGGCCACCTCACTGCTGAAAGCCTCCGATGGAATGACCCGGTTATGGCCCACCATGGGTGCGCTGCTCGGTTACAGCGTGTGCTTCTGGCTGTTGGCATTGGTGATGAAGACCATCCCCACCGGCATCGCCTACGCGATCTGGTCCGGCGTCGGCATCGTGTTGATCTCGTTGATCGGCCTGTTCGTGTTCAAGCAGAAGCTTGATGCGGCGGCCATCGTCGGCATTGGCCTGATCTGCACCGGGGTGCTGGTGATCAACCTGTTCTCACGCTCAACAGCACATTGAGCGGTAGAGCCGAGCATGGCTCGGCACCACCGCCGTTGCTCCCTCCCTTTGCCGCAGGCAAGGGGAGAGTTGGGGAGAGGTGCTTTGGCTTTGGCTTTGCTTGCTTCGCGGCTTACGCCGCACCTCCGAGATTGCTGGTAACGCCCCTGCCGAGCATGGCTCGGCACTACCTTGCTTCCATCGCCACTGGCTTAAACTGTGTTTCCCCGCGTGAGGAAGTTGTCGATGTACGGAACCGACATTGCGTTGCTGGTAATCGATCTGCAACCGGATTTCATGCCCGGTGGTGCCCTGCCCTGTCAGCACGGTAATGCCATCGTACCCGGCATCGCCGCGTTGCTGGACACGCGCGAGTATCACACCGTGGTTGCCACCCAGGATTGGCATCCGGCAGATCACGCCTCGTTCGCCAGCCAGCACGGCGGTCGTAAACCATTCGATTCCATCGAACTGCACGGCCAACCACAAACCCTATGGCCGGACCACTGCGTCCAGGGCAGTGAGGGGGCAGGCCTGGATGCGCGGGTGGACTGGAAGCACGCCGACCTTATCCTGCGCAAAGGCACGCAACGGCTCGTGGATTCGTATAGCGCGTTCCGCGAGAACATCGGCCCGCAAGCCACCCGTACCCCCACCGGGCTGGCCGGCTGGCTGCATGAGCGCGGTATCCGCGAGGTACACGTCTGTGGCCTGGCCCGCGACTACTGCGTTCTGTGGAGCGCGCAGGACGCAGCCATCAGTGGTTTCCGCGTGCGCTTCCTGTGGGAGCTGACCCGCCCGGTGGCCGCCGCCAATGACGAGGCCACGCGCATTGCCCTGATCGAAGCAGGCGTCCAGATCACCTGAATCCATCGGGGTTCAGCGGAACACCACCGTGCGGTGGCCGTTGAGCAGGATGCGGTGCTCCACATGCCGGCGCACCGCCCGCGCCAGCACCTGTGACTCGGTATCGCTGCCCAACTGCACCAGGTCACGCGGCGTCATGGCGTGGTCCACGCGCGCCACGTCCTGCTCGATGATCGGACCCTCGTCCAGGTCCGAGGTCACGTAATGCGCGGTGGCGCCGATGATCTTGACCCCGCGCGCGTGCGCCTGGTGATACGGCTGGGCGCCCTTGAAGCTGGGCAGGAAGCTGTGGTGGATATTGATTGCCCGCCCGGACAAGGCCTCGCATAACCGTGGCGACAGGATCTGCATGTAGCGCGCCAGCACCACCAGGTCGATGCGCTCGCGCTTGACCAGGTCGATGATTTGCTGTTCCTGCTGTTCGCGGTTTTCGGCGCCCACTGGCAGGTGGTGGAACGGCACCTTGTAGGAACCGGCCAACCCGGCGAAGTCGTCGTGGTTGGAAGCCACCGCGGCGATATCCACCTTCAGCTGGCGGCTATGGGTGCGGAACAACAGGTCATTGAGGCAATGCCCCTGCTTGCTGACCAGCACCAGCAGGCGTGCACGCCGCCGCGCATCGTGCAGTTCCCACTGCATCGCGAACTCATCGCCCAGGCCCTGCAGCCGCGCACGCACCGTCGGCTCATCGCCCGCCGTGGCCATGTCGAAATGCACGCGCAGGAAAAAGCGCCCGCTCTCCTCGTCGCCGAACTGCTGGGCATCCAGGATGTTGCAGCCGGCTTCGAACAGCAGGCCGGACACGCGGTAGACAATGCCGGTACGGTCCGGGCAGGAAAGGGTGAGGATGAAATCAGGACGCATGGCCAGCAACGTTCATCAGGCGGGTCGTGGAAAGTAACCGTTCCGGTCACCCGCCGCCAAAGACAGTTGCAGCTGACACAGTTCCCCTATCCCCGGCTCAGTGCGGATGCACGGTCAGTGCCACCAGCCGCACCACCAAGGGCCGCACCACCAATACACAGCAAAAGGCGGTTGGCATTGCCAGGCAGTAAGCCGACAGCACCCGCGCCGGGAACTGGCCGTCAATGCCGGCATTGGCAGCGGTGATCACCAGGCACATCAGCATGGCCATGATCGAGGCCATGAAGAAAGCGAAAACAACAGGCGTGGTGCGCGCATGCAACTTCCAGCGGGCAACGGCGACGGAACGGGGGTCTGGCATCCAGCGGGATCCATGCATGCAGCAATCAGGCGCTGCGGGCCGGGCACGATAGTCGGCAAGCCGAGGGACGGCTAGATCGCGTCGGCTTGGCGCTTTATAAAGATTTGCTTTGCAATCCTCCCGGAAAATGCCGAGCGGCATGAACATCCTCCACGCCATCCGCAGCTTCATCCGCACCGCCGACGCCGGCAGCCTGGCCGCTGCCGCGCGTACCCTGGGCATCAGTGCGGCAGCGGTGGGCCAGAACATCGCCCGCCTGGAAGCCCATCTGGGCGTGCGCCTGTTCAACCGCACCACCCGCCAGCTGGCCCTGACCGAGCGCGGTGCCGTCTACCTGGCACAGGTGCGGCATATCGAGCGCGATCTGCAACGTGCGCAGGCAGCAGTCACCGACCCCGATGCGCAGCCGGCCGGGCGCCTGCGCATCGCCAGCAGCGTCGCCTTCGGCCGGCATGTGCTTGCACCCCTGCTGCCGGCCCTGCAACAGCGTTATCCACGACTGGAAATGGAGCTGCTGCTAGCCGACCGCAGCGTCGACCACGGCCATGAGGATGTGGATGTCAGCATCCGCATCGAGCCGCAGTTGGAAGAGGGTTTGGTGGCACGCCCCATCGCACAGATACCGTTCGTGTTCTGTGCAGCCCCGGCCTATCTGGCGGTCGCCGGTACACCGCGTACACCCGATGAGCTGCGCGAGCATCGCTGCCTGTTGTTCCGCTACCCGCTGGATGGGCGCTACCTGCGCTGGGGCTTCGTCCGCGACGGCCTGCGCTTTGATGCCGAGGTGCAACCGGCCCTGGTCAGCGACGACATTGATGCCTTGGCGGCGATGGCCGCCCGCGGCGGCGGCATCACCCGGCTGGCTGCCTTCGTCGCCGCGCCCTATCTGGCCCGCGGTGAACTGCAGGCCTTGTTCCAGGATGAGGCCAGCAGCGATGTGCGGGCCTCGCCAGAACCGATGCGTCTGTTCCTGTGCGTCAGCGACCGCCGCGACCTGACCCCGAAAGTACGCTCGCTGCTGCAGCACGTCCTCGATGCGCTACCGCCGGCCTGGCGCATCGACATCGACCACGCCTGAGCGCCAGCGGCCGCACCGCTGGCGCCTTCGCCGGACGTCAGCCTCGTTGGTCGAGCTTGAACAGACCGCGCGCTTCATGGGGTTCGCAGCGCATGTATTGCGGCGACACCGTCATCTGCGCGCCCAGCGCTGCCGCTGCATGCCACGGCCAGCGCGGGTCGTAGAGAATGCCGCGGGCGATACCGATTGCGTCGGCCTTGCCGTCGATGAGGATTTCCTCGGCATGCGTCGGCTCTGTGATCAGGCCCACCGCGATCACCGGCGTGCCGATTTCGGCCTTGATCGCCGCAGCCTGCGGCACCTGGTAGCCGGGCTCGAGCGGAATCTGCTGGCGCGGGTCCAGGCCGCCGCTGGAGACATGCAGGAAATCATTGCCACGTGCTTCCAGCGCCTTGGCCAACTCAATGCTCTGGGCCACATCCCAGCCACCGTCCACCCAATCGGTGGCGGAAATGCGCACACCCAAGGCCACATTGGCCGGCACAACCGCCCGCACCGCATCGAATACCCGCAGCAACAGGCGCATGCGGTTCTCCAGCGAGCCGCCATACGCGTCATCACGCTGGTTGCTCAGCGGCGACAGGAACTGGTGCAGCAGGTAGCCATGCGCGGCATGCAGCTCGATCAGATCCAGCCCCAGGCGCACTGCGCGCTGGGCGGCTGCAACAAAGTCCGCCACCACCGCATCGATACCGGCGCTGTCCAGGGCTTCAGGCGTCGGCTCACCGGCCTTGAACGGCAACGCCGACGGCGCCAACACCTGCCAGCCATGTTCCTGCCCCGGTGCAATCGCACCCCCGCCGTCCCACGGCCGCGCCGTCGAGGCCTTGCGCCCGGCATGGGCCAGCTGCACACCGATCGGCATGGTCGACCAGCGCCGCGTCGATGCCAGCACCTTGCCCAGCGCCCCCTCGGTAGCGTCGTCCCATAGGCCAAGATCAGCCCAGCTGATGCGCGCACGCGGCTCGACCGCAGTGGCTTCGATGATCAACAGGCCGGCGCCGGACTGCGCCAGCTGGCCCAGATGGATCGTGTGCCAATCGGTGGCCTGCCCGTCTTCGGCCGAGTACTGGCACATCGGCGCGATGACGATACGGTTGGAAAGGGAAAGCGGGCCTAGCGACAACGGTGAGAAAAGCTGGCTCACGTGGGGAACGTCCATCAACGGTGGGGGCGCTCATTGCACGCCGCAGCGAGCGCTGATTCAACCGGCGTGATGGATCACTGCGTCTTGGTGCCGTCCAACAGGAAGGCAAGTGCCTGAGCGCAGGGCATTTCCACCTTCAACGACAGCAGGTGATCGGCGCGGGTACGGCCCAGATTGACAGCAGCCACCGGCAAGCCGGCCTTGGCGGCGGCATCGACGAAGCGAAAACCCGAATACACCATCAGCGACGAGCCCAGCACCAGCACGGCGTCACAGCGCTGCAGGTGCTCATGCACGGCGGCAACGCGCTCGCGCGGTACGTTCTCGCCGAAGAACACCACATCCGGCTTCAACACGCCGCCGCAGTGCTCACAGGCGGGCACGCTGAAACCGGAAAAATCGGTTTCCAGATCAGCATCGCCATCGGGCGCGATACCCGCTTCCAGCGCATCCCAACCCGGATTGGCCGCGCACAGGCGCTGCTGCAGGGACGCACGCGAACTGCGCGCCTCGCAGCCCATGCAGCGCACCTGGTCGAGCCGGCCATGCAGGTCGATCACGGTCTGGCTACCGGCTGCCTGGTGCAGGCAGTCGACGTTCTGGGTCAGCAACAACTCGATGCGGCCATCGGCTTCCAACGCCGCCAGCGCGCGATGGGTGGCGTTGGGCCGGGCCTGGGCAAAGCGCGCCCAGCCCAGCAAGCTGCGCGCCCAGTAACGCTGGCGCGTTGCCTCCTCGCCCATGAAGGCCTGGTAGGTCACCGGCGGAGTGCGCTTCCATTGGCCATCACGGTCGCGGTAATCGGGGATGCCCGAGTCGGTGCTGCAGCCGGCGCCGGTGAGTACCAGCAGGCGGCGATGGCCGGCGATGAACTCCGGCAGCTCGGTGATCACCGCTGCGGACAAACGCCCGAGCTGTACCGAAGAGTGCGTCATCGCCGTCGCGGTCAGGCCTGCGTCGGCAGTGCCGGCACGTTGGTCGGGTGGCCTTCGCCATCCAGCGCGATCATCACGAAGGTGCCCTTGGTGCACAGCTTGCGCTCACCGCTCAGCAGGTCTTCGGTCACCAGCTCCACTTCGACATGCATGGAGCTGCGGCCCACCTGGACCACGCGGCCGATGGTTTCCACCATCTGCCCGACGCGGATTGGCAGCTTGAAATCGACCTGATCCGAGCGCGCGGTGACCACGGTGCGACGCGAGTAGCGGGCCGCGGCCAGGAACGCCGCCTTGTCCATCCACGCAAGCGCCTGGCCACCGAACAGCGTGCCCATGTGGTTGGTGTGGTTGGGGAAGACGATTTCCGCCATGCGGACTTCGACCGGCGGGTTGGTTTCGGGAATGGGGGTCATGGGGGTGTCATCTATAAGTTGTCACAGATGATACGCCGGTGAAGCTGTGCAGCCGGTGAGTGCTCCGCCCCCTCCCTTCGGCGCCACCGAGAGGAGAGAGACAAGCATAGCCGCAGCGCTGCGCTCTACCCCCTCCCTTGCGCAACGCGCAGGGGAGGGTTGGGGAGGGGTGCTTTTGCAGTTGCTGTCGCCTGAGCATCCGTAAAAAGCGAACCGGCTCTACGTGTAGAGCCTCGAAGCACCCCCCCCCCCCCCCCCCCC
>DAMCTY010000052.1:0-28875 GCA_032112995.1 Stenotrophomonas sp.
AGCGCTACGTTCGGGACGTAGAGGTCGCAGGTTCGAATCCTGTCTCCCCGACCAATTCGACAAAAGCCGGCCCTAGGCCGGCTTTTGTTTTAGGCGGATTTCAAGGCACAGCCACCCGCCGCGTCGGAGTTGCCATGTCATCGCCCACATCCGCCCAGCCCTCTTCCCTGTTCAAGGGCCGCCTGCTGGCATTCATCGCCATCGTGCTGGTCTCGGCCAATCTGCGCAGCGCGGTCACCTCGCTGACGCCGCTGCTTGATCGCCTGGGCCACATCTTCGATTTCGGCAGCACCATGACCGGCGTGCTCGGCATGATGCCTACCGCTGCTTTCGCCGTCTTCGGCCTGGCCACCCCGCGCATCACCCGCGCCATCGGCCTGGAACGCACAGCCGTACTGACCATGCTGCTGGCCACCATCGGCCTGCTGCTGCGCGCATTCTCCGGCAACGTCGGCACGCTGCTGCTCGGCTCCGCCATCGCCCTGGCCGGCATGGGCATGGGCAACGTGGTGGTGCCGCCGTTGGTGAAGCGCTACTTCGCCGACCGTGTAGGCACCTTGAGCACCATCTACATCACCGTGCTGCAGGCCGGCACGATGGTGCCGGCGCTGTTGGCAGTACCGGTCGCCGACCAGTTCGACTGGCGCATTTCACTGGGCATGTGGTCGCTGCTGTCGCTGGCCGCCCTGCTGCCGTGGTTGCTGCTGGCACGCAGCGCCCCGCGCACGGAAACAAGCACCGCCACCCGCGAACATGCCGCCGGCCGCGTCTGGAAGACGCAACTGGGCTGGGGCATGGCGCTGATGTTCGGCATGACCTCGCTGGGCACGTATTCCCTGTTCACCTGGTTGCCGAAGGTGATGGTGGAAGCCGGCGCCAGTGAATCCTTTGGCGGCGTGATGGTGGCCGTGTATTCGGCCATCGGCCTGCTGCCCTCGTTGCTGGTGCCCGCCCTGGCGGTGCGCATGCGCAATCCGTTCCCGATCGCGGTGATGGTGTTCGTGCTGAACATGATCGCCTTCGCTGGCCTGCTGTGGGCACCGATGAGCGCGCCCTTGCTGTGGGCGGTGATCGCCGGCCTGGGCCCGTCCACCTTCCCGCTCGGCCTGACCCTGATCAACCTGCGCACCCGCAGCCAGGCCGGCTCGGCGGCGCTGTCCGGCTTCATGCAGGGCGTGGGTTACAGCCTGGCCAGCCTGGGCCCGCTGCTGTTTGGCTGGCTGCACGGCATGAGCAACGGCTGGACCTGGTCCTTCGTATTCCTGGCCTGCTGCTCGGGCGTACTGCTGACCGGCGCCTGGTTCGCCTGCAAGCCGCAGCAGCTGGAAGACCACTGGAAGTAAGCTGCAGTTGATACACGAAAGCCGCCGATGTGAATCGGCGGCTTTTTCGTATTCGCGCAAGCAACGTAGCCCGGGTAAGCGCAGCGCACCCGGGGAATGCAATGGTCGAAGACCTGCAGCACCTTAACGCTACGTGTTCCCGGGTGCGCTGCGCTTACCCGGGCTACGATGGGGACTTACTTCAGCGGATGCCTGACCTGGCCTTCGCCGCGCACCACGAAGCGCTCCACCGTGAGTGCCTCCAGCCCCATCGGCCCGTAGGAATGCAGGCGCGTGGTGGAGATGCCGATCTCCGCGCCCAGCCCCAGTTCGCCGCCGTCGGAGAAGCGCGAAGAGGCATTGACCATCACCACCGCCGAGCGCAGTGCACGCACGAAGGCTTCGCCATGGGCGGGATCGCCGGTGGCGATCACCTCGGTATGGTCGGAGGTATACGCCTGGATATGGGCGATGGCCGCCTGCATGTCCGGCACCACGCGGATGGCCAGGATCAGGTCCAGGTATTCGGCCGCGTAGTCCTCCTCGGTGGCCGCGGCGATGCCGGGCAGCAGCGCCTGGCTGGCCGCATCACCGCGCAGTTCGACACCCCTCTCGCGCAGCGCGGCCGCGGCCAGCGGCAGGAAGCGTGGCGCGATGGCCTCATGCACCAGCAAGGTCTCCAGCGAATTGCAGGCCGCCGGGCGCGAGGTTTTGCCATCCACCAGCAGGTCCACTGCCAACTGCAGGTCAGCGCTGTCATCGACAAACAGGTGGCAGACGCCCTTGTAGTGCTTGATTACCGGCACCCGCGCGTGTTCGGCGACAAAGCGGATCAGCCCTTCGCCGCCGCGCGGGATGGCGAGGTCGATAAGGTCATTGAGCTGCAGCAGCTCCAGCATGGTCTCGCGGCGCAGGTCTTCAACCAAGGTAAGTGCCGCATCAGGCAAGCCGGCCTCGCGCAACGCACGCTTGAGACTGGCAGCAATCGCCGTATTGGAATGGATGGCCTCCGAGCCACCGCGCAGGATCACGCCGTTGCCGGCCTTGATGCACAGCGCTGCGGCATCGGCGGTCACGTTCGGGCGCGCCTCGTAGATCATCGCGATCACGCCCAGCGGCACCCGTACCTTCTGCACACGGATGCCATTGGGGCGGTCGTAGTCCCGGGTCACCTCGCCCACCGGATCCGGCAAGGCAGCGACTTCGCGCAGCGCATCGGCCACACCGCGCAGACGTTCCGGGTTCAAGGCCAGCCGATCCAGCAGGGCCGAGCCCACCCCCTTGTCACGTGCGGCCTGCAGGTCCCGCGCATTGGCGGCGAGGATGCTGCCTGCATCGGCTTCCAGCGCGGCAGCCATCGACTTCAGCAGCGCGCTGCGGGCCTGACTGGAAAGCAGGCCCAGTTGCTGCGCGGCATCGCGGCACTGCACTGCAAGGGTGCGGATATCACTCATGTTCTGTCCTGCCGATGATCAAAGGAAAACTCACAGCAACACCAGGTCGTCGCGGTGGACCACGTTGTCGCCGTAGTTGTAGCCAAGGATGGATTCGATCTCACGGGTGTGGTGCTGGCTGATGCGGCGGATATCGACTGCCGAATACTGGCTGACGCCGCGTGCGACCCGTTGCTGGCCCTGCGCATCGAACAGCCGCACCTCCACCATGTCACCACGGCGGAACTCACCCTCCGCACCCACCACGCCACCTGGCAGCAATGAAGCGCCCTTGTCACGCAATGCGCGTGCCGCGCCGGCGTCGATCAGGATCGCACCCGGCTCCAGCGGTGCATGTTTCAGCCAATACTTGCGCGCGGCAATGCGTGACTGCCCGGCATGCAGGCGGGTGCCGTACAAGCGCCCCTGCGCCAGCCCACGCACCACGTCGGCGCTGCGGCCATTGAACAGGAAGGTGTCGATGCCGGCTGCGCCAGCCTTGGCAGCAGCCTGCAGCTTGGTCTGCATGCCGCCGGTGCCTACCGCGCTGCCGCTGCCGCCGGCCATTGCAAGGACGTCCGGGGTCAACTCGGCGACCTGGTTGATCGGCTGTGCATCGGGATTGCTGCGTGGGTCGGCGGTGTACAGCCCGTCGATGTCGGTGGCGATGAACAAGGCATCGGCATCGACCAGTGCAGCGACGATGGCGGCGAGGTTGTCGTTGTCGCCAAGCTTGAGCTCATCCACCGACACGGTGTCGTTCTCATTGATCACCGGCAACGCACCTAGTGCCAGCAACTCGTTGAGCGTTGCGCGCGCATTGAGATAGCGGCGGCGATTGCGCAGGTCGTCGTGGGTCAACAGCACCTGCGCCACCGGGCGCTCGAAGAAGCGCTGCCACAAGGCGATCAACTGCGCCTGCCCCAGCGCAGCCAGCGCCTGCCGCGCGGCCATGGCTGCACCGGCCTCGGCAGCCTTGGGAACGATGGCGCGGCCTGCAGCAACTGCGCCGGAGGAGACGATCACCACTTCGCGCCCGGCCAGCACATTGGCCGACACGAACTGCGCCAGCCCGAGCGCGAAGCGCGGGGTCAAGCCGCCACCATCGGCCGCCAGCAGACTGCTGCCGACCTTGAGGACGGCGCGGCGCCATTGCGGCAGTGTTTGTTCGGCGAACGGAGAGAACGACGTCTGGATCATGGGATCAGCGGGTGTTCCACTCGTGGATGGTCAGCTCGGAGCTGCCCTGGATAGCCAAAGGGTCGCTGGCGACGATGGCCTTGGCGGCTTCGAGGGTGTCGACATTCTTCAGCACGTAGGCGCCGCCGGTACCGTCGCTGAAGCCACCGGTCAGGTGCAGCTGATCCTTGCCATTGAGTGCATCGAGAAAGGCTTTGTGCGGCGCAATCACAGCATCGTCGAACGACGGCTTGCGCATTGCCAGTACAAGATAGAGCTTCATTGCGTTCTCCTATAACTGCGTATGACACCACGCCGAAGCGGAAGATGGTGCGATTGCTTTCGCTTGGAACTTGCTTTGGCTTTGGCTTTGGCTTTGGCTTCGGCTTAAGCCCCTCTCCCGCCTGCGGGAGAGGGGCTGGGGTGAGGGCAAGCTTCTAGCTAAGCGAAAATCAAAAGCCCCCTCATCCGCCCCCCGCCTTCGCGGGGGGCAGGCTCTTTGGGCATCCCCGCCTTCGCGGGGACAGGCTCTTCTCCCGCAGGCGGGAGAAGGGACAGCCAGAGCCAGAGCCAGAACCACAGCCAGAGCCAGAGCCAGAGCCGAAGCCAAAGCCACAGCAAGAGCCGGGGCGAAAACCAATACGGGCACCTTTCGGCGCCCGTATCAAAACCTCAGCCCTGCAACGCGCTCCAGCGCGCAACAAGCTCCTCAAGGCGAAGATCCGCGGCCGCACCGGGCGACACACGCGCCGCCAGGCTGCCTTCGGGCGTACGTCCCTGCCCTGCCGTATCCGATGCCGCCGCCGCGGCCTTGTACGCATCACGGAACGGTACGCCCGCCACGGCGGCTTCCACCGCAACGTCGGTCGCATACATGCCCGAATCAATCGCCGCGCGGATGTTGTCATCGCGCCAATCCAGGTTCGACAACAAGGCCGGCAGCAGTTCCAGCGCGGCAAGGCCGCGGCCAAAGCCGTGCACGATGGCGCCCTTGGAGTTCTGCAGGTCACGCTGGTAGCCGGACGGCAGCGACAGCAACTGCTCGATCTCGGTACGCGCGGCGGCAACGCTGGCATGGGTGGCACGCATCAACTCGATCACATCCGGGTTGCGCTTGTTCGGCATGATCGAGCTGCCGGTGGTGTACTGCGCCGGCAGCGCCACGAAGGCGAACTCACCGGTGGTGAACAGCGACAGGTCCCAGGCGATACGACGCAGGTCCAGGGTGGCGCCGCCCAAGGCTTCCAATGCCGCCAGCTCGAACTTGCCGCGCGAAAGCTGCGCATAGATCGGGCTGATCTGCATGCGCGAGAATGCCAGCGCCTTGGTGGTGTGCTCGCGGTCCAGCGGCAGGTTGACGCCATAACCAGCCGCCGTACCCAGCGGGTTGGTGTCGATCAGCGCACGGGTGTCGCGGGCGCGGATGGCATTGTCGATGAAGGCCTCGGCCCAGCCGGCCCACCACATGCCAGCAGAGGACACCACGGCGCGCTGGATATGCGTGTAGCCCGGCAGCGGCTGCAGCGTTTCGGCCGCAGCACGATCCAAGGCGACCTTGGCAACTTCGGCGCTGATCTGCGCCACACGCTCCAGCTTGTCCTTCAGCCACAGACGCGTGGCGACCAGGATCTGGTCGTTGCGGCTGCGGCCGGTATGGATCTTGCGGCCGGCATCGCCAAGACGCTCGGTCAGGCGTGCCTCGATGGCCGAATGGCAATCCTCGTACTGCTCGTCCAGCACGAAGCTGCCACTGCGGAAATCCTCGGCCAGGATGGCCAGCTCGCGCTTGAGCGCGGCCAACTCGTCGGCACTGAGGATGCCGATGTGCTGCAGGCCCTCGGCGTGTGCGGTGCTGGCCTGGATGTCGTGCAGGAAGAACTCACGGTCCAGGATGACGTCGTCACCGGCCAGGAAGGTCTGGATCTTCGCGTCAACGGCAACGCCGGGCTTCTGCCAAAGCAAATTTGTCATGTCGATCTCTCTCAATGCAGCCATGTAGGCGCGGCGCAAGCCGCGAAGCGGACAACCTCCCAGCCGCCGCCACCCACCAGAATCAGTACGGAACCGCCATCAGTTCATCCAGCCCCAACGCACGGTTGAGGTTCTGCAATGCCTGGGTAGCCGCGCCCTTGAGCAGGTTGTCGATGGTCGCCACCACCACCACGCGCTTGTTGCCCGGCGCCATGGTGAAGCCACCAATCTGTACACCGTGCTTGCCGGCAATGCGGCTGACCCACGGCGCCTCATCCACTATTTCAACCAAGGGCTCGTTGGCATAGCGCTGCGCGTACAGGGCGACGATCTCTTCGCGGCTGCGCGGCTGCTGCAGCCACAGATTGACGGTCATGGTGATGCCGCGGAAATGCGGGGCCACATGCGGCATGAACTCCACCGGCACGCCGAGCTGAGTCGACACCTCGCGCTCATGCACGTGGTTGGTCAAGGCGTAAGGCATCAGGTTGTCGCGCAGCAGCTCGGGGTTGTTCTTGTCCGACGGCGTGGTGCCGGCACCGGACCAGCCGGAGACACCAAAGCAGGTCGGCGGCCCTGCCAGCTGGCTCAGCAGCGGTGCGATCGCCAGTTGCATGGCCGTGGCATAGCAGCCCGGGTTGCTGATGCGCTTCTGCCCGGCATAGCGCGCGCGGGTCAGTTCCGGCAGGCCGTAATACCAGCTGTTGTCGAAACGGTAGTCGGCCGACAGGTCGACGATCACCGTGTCCGGCGCCGCCGCATCCAGCGCCGCCACAAACGGTTCGCCCTTGCCGTTGGGCAGGGCCAGCACCACCGCGCCCACGCCCTTGGCCGCCACCGCGTCCGGGCCCAGGCTTTCATAGCGCAGCTCGCCGGTATAGGCGCTGTTGTGGTCGGCCACGCGCTGCCCGTCCAGCTCACGCGAGGACACGAAGGCCAGCTCGATGCGCGGATGTGCGGCCAGCAGGCGGATCAGTTCGGCACCGGTGTAACCGCGTGCGCCAACAATGCCTACCGAGAATTTCTTGTCAGTCATGAATGCGAATCCAGAAGGAATTGCAGGTGGGCTTTCACCGCCGGCCATTCCGTGTCGATGATGGAGAACACCACGGTATCGCGGCGCGATCCGTCGGCATGACGCTTGTGGCTGCGCAGCACGCCATCCTGCTTCGCACCGAGGCGGGCAATGGCATTGCGCGAAGCCTGATTGAACCAGCTGGTCTCGAAGCCCACGCTGATGCAACCCAGGGTTTCAAAGGCATGATGCAACAACAGCAACTTTGCTTCGGTGTTCAAGCCGCTGCGCTGCACGCGCGGGTGGTACCAGGTGTAGCCGATGTTGAGGCGCGGCACATCGGCTTCCAGCGCATAGAAACGCGTGCTGCCAACCACCTCGCCACCGGCATCGCGGACCACGAAGGCCAGCACGCGGCCCTGCGACTGCGCTTCCAGTGCGGCAACCACGTAATGACCGGCATGCTCGGGCGTAGGCACATTGGTGTACCAGCAGCGCGCCAACTCGCCTTCACCCAGGGCACGCTGCAGCGCCGGCACATGCGCCAGCTGCAGCGGCTCCAGGGTCACGTGCCGCCCCTTCAGGACCGGCACCTGGCTCCAGTGCCCGGCGGTAGCCAGGTCCACGCTCACCCCTGCAGGCTCGGCTTGCGCTCGCCGCAATGCGCGACATAGCCCTTGATGCTGTCAAAGTCGTTGGCGCCGAACCAGAACACCTTCCAGTGGTCCAGCTTGTAGCAGCCGTCGGACTCGGAATAGTAGAAATGGTTGACCGGATTGCCGTTGCGCGAGCGCCAGAACAGCTGCGGCGTTTCCTCCAGCATCACGTTCCACACCGCGCGGCCCAGGCCTTCGCCCTGGGCGTCGTCGAGCACCGCGAACTTGTCCAGATAGACGCCCTCGGCCTCGTTGGTGAGGATCACCGCGGTGCGGTAGTTCTCGCTGACATAGGCCCGCAGCAGCTTGGTCTTCTCGAAGTAATCCGGCACCAGGGTGCGGCCGAAGCTGGATTCGATCAGCGCCTTCAAGCGCGTGGTGTCCAGCTGGTCCCACGATGTCGCCTTCAGCACCTTCTCGCCGCGCCGCACCAGCGTGCCCGAGCCCTTGTGGGTGAACAGTTCCTTGGCCAGGTCGGCCGGGCGCGTGATCGACACCGAGGATTCTTCCGGCAGCTTGTCCAGCAGGTCCTTGATCTGCTCGATCTTGACCCGCATGCCGCCGTGAATCCACGGCTGCTGCATCAGCTGGTCGTACTCGGTGGACAGGTTGATCGAGTCGATCAGCTTGCCCTCTTCATCGAGCAGGCCGCCGGTGCCGGTCAGGAAGATGATCTTGTACGGCTGCAGTTCCTGTACCAGCTCGTTGGCGGCGAAGTCTGCATTGACGTTGAGGATCTGCCCGCTCGGGGTTTCGCCCAGGCTGGTGATCACCGGGATGGAACCGGCGCGCAAACTGGCTTCGATCGGCGCCAGATTGACCTTCTTCACCTCACCGACCAGACCGTAGGTGTCCACGTCCAGGTACTCGGCTTCGAATACGCCACCGGTGATCGAGGTTGCACGCGCACCGTTCTGCTGCAGGGCTTCAACCAGTTTCAGGTTGGACTGCTGGAACACCTTGCGCACGATCGCCAGCGCTTCGGGCGAGGTCACGCGCAGGCCATCGATGGTCTGCTTTTCGATGCCGGCCGCGGACAGCTCGGCGTCGAGCTGCGGGCCGGCACCGTGCAGCACGATCGGGGTCAGGCCGACCTCCTGCAGGAAGGACAGCGACGAGGTCAGAGCTTCCAGATCGTCGCGCAACACCGCGCCACCGACCTTGACCACGGCAAAGCGCTTGGCATCAAGCTGCGAGAAGCGCTTGAGGTACTGGCTGATCTCCTTCGCGCTGGCCATGCTCGAAAGCAGGCGGACGATGGTCTGGCGGGTCTGGCGGTGCGGCTGCATGGCTGGGGACATTGCTTGTATCTACATGGCGACGTTATACGTCGCGGAAAGGAGCCGGCGGCAGGCCGCCGGGCCACGTGCGGCTCAGGCGCCGCGTTGCAGGATCTGCAGCACCGATTCGGCGTA
Source organism: Stenotrophomonas sp. (assembly GCA_032112995.1). Lineage (GTDB taxonomy): Bacteria > Pseudomonadota > Gammaproteobacteria > Xanthomonadales > Xanthomonadaceae > Stenotrophomonas. The sequence goes on from DAMCTY010000052.1 coordinate 8,992, forward strand.
GCGCTGCAACTGCTCCAGCGTCACGAACTCGTCGGCGGTGTGGGCCTGGGCGATATCGCCCGGGCCGTACACCATGGTGGTGTAGCCACCGGCCGAGAACAGCGAAGCCTCGGTCCAGAAATCCACGGCATTGCCGATTGGCAGGCCGAGCTCGTCGGCGATGTCGCGCGCAGCCAGACGGCGTTCCTCGGCGCGGGCGATATCACCGGATGGCAGGCTGGGGCCGCGGAAGGTTTCTTCAAAATGCGCGGCCTGCGGCTCGGCAAAGCCGGCGAAGGTGGCCAGCAGTGCGTCGATATCCATCGATGGCAGCGGGCGGAAGCCAAAGCGCAGCTCGGCCTCGGGCGCGATCATATTGGCCTTGATACCGCCTTCGACGCGGCCGATGTTGAAGCGCAGGCCGGTCAAGCCGCCAAAGCGTGCATGCGCCAGCGACTCAACGTGGTCCAGTGCCTTGCCGCCCCAGCGCATGGCCTGGTGCAGGGCACTGGCGGACGGATCCTGCTTGCCCGAGGCGTGGCCGGCGCGGCCCTGGAACTTCATCAGCACCGAGCTGATGCCACGGTGCGCCAGCACGGCTTCGCTCATGGTCGGCTCGGCAACGATCACCGCTTCGTAGGGGATGCCACGCGCCAGGAAGGCGGCGATGCAGCGCGGATCGTTGGCTTCTTCGTCACTGGAGAACAGGAAGGCGGCGTCGCCGTCGCTCAGGTTGGCAGCGGCCACCAGCGCAGCGGCAGCGCCCTTGATGTCGCAGACGCCGAGGCCGACCACGCGGTCGTCCAGGCGACGCATCACATGCGGATCGGCCGACCAGTGCGGGGAGTCCGGCACGGTGTCCAGATGCACGTTGAACAGGTATTTGGGGGTGCCGCGCACCGCGTAGAAGCTGACCGCACCGGCGCCGTGGTCGATCACCTCGACATTGAAGCCCGGCAGGTTGTCGCGCAGGTAATCAAAGATGCCACCGGTGGTGATGGCACGCGGCGGATTGCGGGTGTCGTAGGACACCAGCTTTTCCAGGTGGTCGAGGGTGGATTGGAGCAGCTTGGTCATGGTGGGCAGCAGGTAATCACAGCAATGATCGGAGGGCGTCCCTTCTCCCGCTTGCGGGGGAAGAGCCTGTCCCCGCGAAGGCGGGGATGCCCGAAGAGCCTGCCCCCGCGAAGGCGGGGGGCGGATGGGGGGAGCTTTTGATTTGCCTTGTCTGCCTTGTGAGCGAACAACGACAGAAGCAAAAGCTGCCCTCACCCCAACCCCTCTCCCGCAGGCGGGAGAGGGGCTTCAAGCGGCGAGCGTCATGCGCTTAGCGGTTTACCTGCGCGTACAGCGTGGAGCTCATGCCGAACAGCTTGATGAAGCCTTCGGCTTCTTCCACGCCCCAGTCGGCCGACTGTGCGTAGGTCGCGCCCTTGGCGTTGAGGATGTGCTCCGAACGCACGGCCACCGCGTCAACGCGGCCACCACGGGTTTCCAGCACCACTTCGCCGGTCACCTTGGATTGCGAGGACTTCAGGAAGGCTTCGATGTCGGCCTTCAGCGGGTCGTGGTAGAAGCCTTCGTACACCAGCTCCACCCACTTGCGCGCCACGTCCGGCTTGAAGCGGTTCTGCTGCTTGGTCAGCACCGCATCTTCCAGCGCGCGGTGTGCGGCCAGCAGCGAGACCAGGCCCGGGGCCTCAAACACGATGCGGCCCTTCAGGCCGATCACGGTGTCGCCGGTGTAAACGCCGCGGCCCACGCCATACTGCGCGAACAGCTTGTTGAGCTTGGCCAGGATCTGCTCGCCCGGCAGTGCCTTGCCGTCCAGCGCGACGGCTTCGCCCTCGACGAACTTCAGGGTCACGGTCAGCGGTTCCACCGGCCATGCGCTCCGCGGTGCGCACCAGCCGCGGGCGCCCTCGCCCGGGGCTTCCCACTTGTCGATCTCGCCGCCGGACATGGTCAGGCCCAGCAGGTTCTCATTGATGGTGTAAGCCTGCTGCTTGGCGCGCACGCCGAAGCCACGCGCTTCCAGGTACTTCTGCTCGTAGGCGCGGGTCTGGGTGTGTTCCTTCTGGATTTCACGGATCGGCGCGACGATCTGGTAGTCGCCCTGGGCCTTCACTGCCAGGTCAAAACGCACCTGGTCGTTGCCCATGCCGGTGCAGCCGTGGGCGATGATGTTGGTGCCCAGTTCGGCGGCGCGCTTGAGCGCGGCGTCAACAATCAGGTAACGGTCGGAAACCAGCAGCGGGTACTGGCCCTGGTAGCCCTCGCCTGCCCATACGAACGGCTTGACGAAACCATTCCAGATGGCCGGGCCGCCGTCGACGGTGACGTGGCTGGTGACGCCCAGTTCGGCCGCACGCTTTTCGATGAAGTCACGCTCGTCGGCATCCACGCCGCCGGTGTCGGCAAACACGGTGTGCACGTTGTAGCCGCGCTCCTGCAGGTAAGGCACGCAGAAGCTGGTGTCGAGGCCGCCGGAGAAGGCGAGGACGATGTCTTTGCTCATGGGGAAGGAATCTCTGCTTTGGTTCTTGAGCCCCTCCCCCGCCGGGGGAGGGGTTGGGGAGGGGGTAGGCGTATATGAGGATGCATCTGGAGTGAGGAGCTTTGCCCTCACCCCAACCCCTCTCCCGGCGGGAGAGGGGCTAACGCATTACTTGCCGATCACTGCCGCCATGATCGCCTTCTGCACATGCAGGCGATTCTCGGCCTCGTTGATGGCAATACACTGCGGCGAATCCATCACGCCGTCGGTGGCCTTCACATTGCGGCGCAGCGGCAGGCAGTGGCTGAACACGCCGTTGTTGGTCAGCGCCATCTTGGCTTCGTCAACGATGAAGTGCTTGTACTGGTCGCGGATCGGCTTTTCCGGCTCCCAGTTGCCGAAGAACGGCAGCGCGCCCCAGCTCTTGGCGTAGACCACATCGGCGCCAGCGTAGGCGCTGTCGATGTCATGGCTGATCTTCAGCGAACCGCCGCTCTCGGCCACGTTCTGCTCGGCCCAGCCCATGTAGCGGTCGTCGAGGATGTAGTCGGCGGTCGGGCACAGCAGGGTCACGTCCATGCCCATGCGGGTGGCGATGGTCAGCGCCGAGTTGGCCACGGCGGTGTTCAGCGGCTTGGGGTGGTAAGTCCAGGTCAGCACGTACTTCTTGCCGCGCAGGTCGCTGGTGCCGAAGTGCTCCTGCAGCGCCAGGATATGCGCCAGCTCCTGGCAGGGATGGGTGATGGTCTCCATGTTGATGACCGGCACTGGCGAGTACTTGGCGAAGCTCTTCAGCACCTGGTCCTCGCGGTCCTTGCTCCAGTCCACGAACTTCGGGAACGCACGCACGCCGATCAGGTCGACGTAGCGGCCCAGCACCTTGGCCACTTCGGCAATGTGCTCTTCGGTATCGCCGTCCATCACCGTGCCGAGGTTGAACTCGATCGGCCACGCATCCTTGCCCGGCTGCAGCACCACCGCGTGGGCACCGAGCTGGAACGCGCCCAGCTCGAAGCTGGTGCGGGTGCGCATGGACGGGTTGAAGAACACCAGGGCGATCGACTTGCCCTTCAGGTCGTCACCCAGCTTGTTCTGCTTGAACAAGGCTGCCTGGGTGAGCAGCGCGTCCAGTTCGGCGCGGCTCCAGTCCTGGGTGTTCAAAAAATGCTTCAGAGACATCGATCCATCCTTTAGTACTGGGTTCCACCGTCGCCGGTGGGCGGATGCGCATGCGCGCGGCTCATTGCGTTTGAAACTTTTGCCAAAACAGAAACGAAAAAACCCAGCCTGGGCTGGGTTTTCCGAACAGACAGCACGAAGCTCCGGTTACCCAGCGAAAATGTGGGGTTCCGGTCGGCGGGCACGGGACGTCATGCCGGAGGCCATCCGGGCGGTGCTGGATTCGTGCTGGAAGCTGGTGGCTTTCATCGTCGGGCATACTCGCACGCAGCCGGGGGCGGCGCAAGTGTCGCAGTGCAGCATCAGGGAACGGTGGAGGTGGTTTCAACCGCCTGGCCAACATCCGGGGTGATCGACACCCGCAGTTTGAGCCGGTTGCCGGGGTCCTCGGGCAGGCGTGAGCGGAACTTGATGCCCTTGTAGACGTAGTCCACGTCGTAGGCAATGGGCCGGCGGAACTCGCGGCCAACCTCGACGATCTTGCAGTCCGGGGTCAGCATTGCGGTAATGCCGCTGTTGCCGCGCGACTCGGCCCCCTGCACCAGCTCGGCCTCGCCCTCGTCGCGGCGCTCGCCGAACATGCCTTTGACCGAATCCCAGAAACGGCGGAAGCCGCCCTTCTCCTCCTCGCCTTTCACCTGCACCGGCGCCAGCGTGCGGGTGGACACCGGCTCGCAATGTTCCTCGGTACGGGTGGCACGCAGGGTCTGGAATACAGGCTCGACATTGAGCACCTGCGCATAGTCATAGCGCACGTTCTCGATGATCACCACGCGGTTTCGCAGATCCGTTTCCTGCGCCAGCGCGGGCCCGGAGGCGGCAGCCAGCAGGCAGAACAACAACGGAGTGGGCTTCATCAACAAGAGGCAAAGGGCTCGGTGGGTAGGGATAGTGTAGGCAGCCCGGCTGCCCCGGGCCTGAACATTACCCATCCGCACGCGTATTGCCCAGCCCAGGGATGCCCCGCCGGGCCCGGACCGCTAGAATTGTCAGGTTCGCTTACCCCCGGATTGCCATGACCCTGCGCCTGCACAACAACCTGACGCGGCAGCTGGAGCCGTTTGCTCCGCTCGACCCCGCCGCCCCCACCCTGTATGTCTGCGGCCCCACGGTCTATAACTATGTACATATCGGCAATGCGCGCGGCCCGGTGGTGTTCGGGGTGCTGGCCGACCTGCTGCGGCGCCGCTACGGCAAACTGCGCTACGCCCGCAACATCACCGACGTTGACGACAAGATCAACGCCGCAGCCAAGGACCAGGGCGTACCGATCAGCGCCATCACCGACCGTTTTGCCGCCGCCTACCGCGAGGACATGGCCGCGCTGGGCGTAGTGCCGCCGGATATCGAGCCAGAAGCCACCGCGCACATCCCGCAGATCATCGCCATGATCGAGCAGCTGATCAGCAGCGGGCACGCCTACGCCGCCGAAGGCCACGTCCTGTTTTCGGTGGCCAGCTTCGCCGATTACGGCAAGCTCTCGCGCCGCGACCCGGAGGAAATGCTGGCCGGCGCCCGCGTCGAGGTGGCGCCGTACAAGCGTGATGCCGGCGACTTCGTGCTGTGGAAGCCCTCCAGCGACGACCTGCCGGGCTGGGACTCGCCCTGGGGCCGTGGCCGCCCGGGCTGGCATATCGAGTGCTCGGCAATGGCCGCCGCCCACCTGGGCCCGACCATCGACATCCATGCCGGCGGCGTCGACCTGCAGTTCCCGCACCACGAGAACGAGATCGCGCAGAGCGAATGCGCCCACGGCGGGCGTACCTTCGCCCGCTTCTGGCTGCACAACGGCATGCTCAACTTCGGCGGCGCCAAGATGAGCAAGTCGCTGGGCAACATCGAGCGCGTGCACGACCTGGTGCGCCAGCACCCGCCCGAAGCCCTGCGCTACGCGCTGCTGTCGGCCCATTACCGGCAGCCGCTGGACTGGTCCGATGCGCTGATCGAGCAGTCGGTGCGCACCCTGGACCGGCTGTACGGCACCCTGCGTGATCTGGCCGATGTGGAAGCTGTTGCCAGCATTCCGGCCAGCGTCGAAGCCGCACTGGACGACGACCTCAACACGCCGCTGGCCCTGGCCGAAGTGGCACGCATTGCCAGCGAGGCGCGCAAGGCCGAGTCCGGCGACGACAAGCAGCGCCTGAAGCGCGAGCTGCTGGGCGCCGGCCTGGCCCTGGGCCTGCTGCAGCAGGCGCCGGCCGACTGGTTCGGGCGCGGCGCCGCCGAAGGCGACGACGCACGCATCCAGGCCCTGATCGACGAGCGTATCGCCGCCAAGCAGGCACGCGACTTCGCCCGCGCCGACGCCATCCGCGACCAGTTGGCGGCGGAAAACATCGTGCTGGAAGACACGCCGCAGGGTGTGCGCTGGAAGCGGGGCTAAGCTCCCCCTCCCCCCTCTCCCCCAACCCCTCTCCCGCGAGGGGAGAGGGGCTTAAGCGAAAGCTGCAATTGCACTTACAGCGTCGGCTCGCGGCGCACTGAGCCCCTCTCCCCTCGCGGGAGAGGGGTTGGGGAGAAGGGGCAACAGCGCCCCGCCCCACCCCAAGCCCCTCATCCGCAAAGCGAGCGGCCAAGCACAGGACCCACAATGACCAACTCCCCCTTCCCGCTCGAACCCACCGCCGCCGAAGCCCAGGCCGCCATTGCCGAGGAGTTCTCCTTCTTCGGTGACTGGTCCGAGCGCTACCAGTACCTGATCGACCTCGGTCGCAAGCTGCCCACCTTCCCGGAAGGATGGAAGACCGAAGAACACCGCCTGCTCGGCTGCCAGTCCATGGTCTGGATCGTGCCCGAAGGCGATGCCGACAAGCTGGTCTTCCACGCCATCAGCGACTCGGCGATTGTCTCGGGCCTGATCTACCTGGCGCTGCGCGTGTACTCCGGCCGCTCGGCCGCTGAGATCCTTGCCACCGATCCGGACTATGTGTCCGCCATCGGTCTGGCCAAGCACCTCTCGCCGACCCGCAGCAACGGCCTGGCCGCGATGCTGGCCTTCATCCGCGACACCGCCCAAGCCCGCCAGTGAGCACCCCCGGCTCCATCGGCGAGCTGCTGCGCCAACCCGGCTACACCCGACTGCTGCTGTACCGCATCGCCGGCATGCTGTCCTACCAGATCGTCGCGGTCACGGTCGGCTGGCATATCTATGAAGTCACCCGCAATCCATTCTCGCTGGGCCTGATCGGGCTGGCCGAGGTGCTGCCGTATTTCTGCGTGGCGCCGTTTGCCGGCTACCTGGTCGATCACCTGCCGCGTCGCAAGCTGGGCATGACCGCCTGCCTTGGCCTGATCGCCACCGCCTTGATGCTGGTCGCCGTCGCCAGCGGCTGGCTGCCGGTCAAGGGCGTGTGGCCAATCTACCTGGCCGTCGCGCTGACCGGCATGGTCCGCGCCTTCCTCTCGCCGGTGTACAACGCCTTGTTCGCACGCGTGCTCAGGCGTGAGCAGTTCGCGCGCGGTGCCGGCTTTGGCACGGTGGTGTTCCAGGCCGGCATGGTGCTCGGCCCCGCGCTGGGCGGCGTCCTGGTGGCCGTAGGTGGCAAAGGGCTGTCCTACGGCGTGGCCGCGGCAATGGCGGTGCTGGCACTGGTCGCCCTCGCCTCGCTCAAGGTCAGCGAACCGGCACCCCCACAGACCCGCGCGCCGATCTTTGCGAGCATCGCCGAGGGTGCACGCTTCGTGTTGTCCAACCAGATCATGCTGGGCGCGATGGCGCTGGACATGTTCTCGGTACTGCTGGGCGGCGTGGTGGCCATGCTGCCTGCCTTCATCCAGGACATCCTGCATTACGGCCCGGAAGGCCTGGGCATCCTGCGCGCGGCACCGGCCCTGGGCTCGATTGCGGTCGGCCTATGGCTGGCCCGGCACCCGCTGCGCCGCAACGCTGGGCGCGTGCTGTTGTTCGCCGTCGCCGGCTTCGGCCTGTGCGTGATCGCCTTCGGGCTGTCGCGCAGCTTCTGGCTCTCGGCCGCCATCCTGGTGTTCTACGGCGCCTGCGACGGCGTCTCGGTGGTCGTGCGCTCGACCATCATGCAGCTGGTGACGCCGGATGAGATGCGCGGTCGGGTGTCCTCCATCAACGGCATTTTCATCAGCTCCTCCAACGAGCTGGGCGCGTTCTACGGCGGCAGCATGGCGCGCCTGCTGGGGCTGGTGACCGCCGTGGTCATCGGCGGTTGCGCGGTGCTCGGCGTGGCCGCCATCACTGCCTGGAAAGCACCGCAGCTACGCAGACTGGACAACCTGCAAGACCTGTAAACACCAACGTGCCGGGGCGGCGATGCCCCGGCACGGCCTCATCACACCCGCAGCCCCGTCACGGCGCGTATTCGCTCTCCTGCTCTTTCTCGAACGCCTGCTGCACCCGGATATCCCGCGACGACGCCCCCACGCGCAGGCTGTAGCTGCCCGGATCGACAACCCAGCGTCCGCGACTGCTATCGAACGAAGCCAGATCCCTGGCATCGATCTCGAACTGCAGCACCTGCGACTGCCCCGGCTGCAACAGATCGGTCTTGCCGAATGCCCGCAGCTCCTGGGCTGGCTTCTGCAACGCGCCGTGTGGTGCGCTGACATAGACCTGTGCCACTTCCCGGCCTGCGGTCGGGCCGGTGTTGGTGATCCTGACGCTGGCCCGCACCCGCCCTTCGCTGCTGGCATCCACCGTCAAACCGTCGTAGTCAAAGGTGGTGTAGGACAGGCCGAAGCCGAACGGGTAGGCAACTGCCACCTTGTGCGTATCAAAGTGCCGGTAGCCCACCCAGATGCCGTCGTCGTAGCTCACCTCCGCTTCGCGGGCGGTCCTGATGCCGAAGGGCGAAGGCGCATCGGGGTCAGGCCCCAGTAACTCTTTGCCGGGGAAGCCCTTGCTGGCCGGATAGTCACTGAGCTGCAAGGCAAAGGTATCGGTCAGTTTGCCGGAGGGGTTTACCGCACCGGACAGCACATCGGCGATTGCGTCCCCCGCCTCCTGGCCCGGCTGCCACGCCAGCAGGATGGCATCGGCCAATGCACCCCAGCTTGCGGTTTCGATCACGCCACCAATATTGAGCACCACCACCAACTTCTTGCCGCGGGCATGGAAGGCGTCGGCGGTTTGCTGCAACAACTGCCGCTCGCCTGCGGTCAGGCTGAAATCCCCTTCCGTGCTGCGGTCAACAAACTCGCCCGAGCCCCGGCCGATGGTCACTACCGCCACATCCTGCTCCGCAGCCAAACGCTGCAGCTGCGCCGGTGCCAGCTCCAGCTCGGGGATGCGTTGCTGCGGCAAGTACCACTCGGTCTTCGGCAGTTTGGCCTTCTGCTGGCTGATATAGCGGGCGTACCGCGCTTCAAGGCCGTCGGCATTGCTGAAACCGGCCTTGCCCAAGCCCTGCGGCAAGCCGACGATATAGGCCTTGTTGACGTCGCCACTGCCGGTGCCACCAGCGATCATCTCGTAGCTGCCATGGCCGAGCAGCGCCAGGCGGGCCGCTGCTGGCAACGGCAAGGCACCCCCTTCGTTCTTCAACAACACCATGCCTTGCGCACCTGCCGTGCGCGACAACACCGCGCTCGCCTTCAGGTCGGGCTGGTCGGAATGTGGCAGCTGCTTGAACGCGCGACTGCGCAGCACCAGCTCCAGTACCCGGGTAACATTGCGGTCGAGTATCGCCGGATCCAGCTCACCGCCCTCAACTGCAGCCACTATCGCCTTGCGTTGCTTGCCGGTGCCCGGCATCAACAACTCGTTGCCGGCCTGCATCTGCGCCACTGCATCGTGGCCACCAAACCAATCGGTCATCACCACGCCCTGATACCCCCACTGCGCGCGCAGCACATCGGTCAGCAGCCAATGGCTCTCCGAGGTATACGGCCCGTTGAGTTTGTTGTAGCTGGACATCACCGTCCACGGCTGGCCTTCGCGGGCAGTGATTTCAAAACCTTTGAGGTAGATCTCACGCAGTGCCCGCTCATCAACCTTGACGTTGATGGTGCTCCGGTTCCATTCGTGGTTGTTCACCGCATAGTGCTTCATCGATGCGCCGACACCTCGCTCCTGCAAGCCCTTCACCAGTGCCGCCGCGATCTGCCCACTGACCACCGGGTCTTCGGCGTAGTACTCGTAGTTGCGACCGCCCAACGGGTAACGATGGATGTTCTGCGCAGGCGTCAGCATCACATCGATACCGTAAGCGGCGGCCTCATCGCCGATCGCCGCACCTACCTGCTGCACCAAGCTTCGATCCCAGCTGCTGGCCAGCGCCGTACCGATGGGGAAGCCTGTCGCATGAAAGCTCCGGCCCGGCGCATCCTTGCGGGTGGGCGAGATGCGCACCCCGGCCGGGCCATCGGCCAACACCAACGACGGAATGCCCAAGCGCGGCACTGCCACGGTCGCTCCCGCGGCGCCCTCCACCTTGTTCTCGATGGAACCCACCGCCGGCGCCTGCATGTCTTCTGGCAAACCCGGAAACGCCATGCCCTGCCCGGTCACCAGGGCGACCTTTTCCTGCAATGTCAGCGCTGCGACCACTTGCTCCAGCGGTGCCTTTCCCAGCTGGGGAAGCACTTGGGCGAGCGTCGGCTGCACAATCAGCGGGCTTAATGCCGCGCCGATCAACAAGGGCGTAACCATTCTCCTACTGCCTTTGATCAACATGATGCGTGCTCCGGGTTGGGCCCCTGTAAGACGCGGGGCAAAGTCTGCAGGGAACTGACGCGGCCACGTACACCTGGCGCGCTTGTTTGGAACGAGCGACAGCCAGGTACCGCGCTTGCTTTCAGCAATGCGCCGCCCACGCTGGGAAATACGTCTGCTTGGCCACCCAACCCGGGCCGACCAATGTCAGAAAGAGAAAATTCGCCGGCTCTGCAAGGTCATTGCATCGGCATGCCACAGTGTGACCAGCGGGGGGCGCGCATGACTCACGCGTTTGCGCCGGTGTAAGCCGCGCAACGCATAAGCCACCGATGCCGTCATGCTGAAGTGCGATAGAGCAATGCGCAGTGCGCCGGGATAGCCTGGCAGCAATATTTCGCACGTAGTGATGATGCGCGCCGTGGAAACGCGAGCAACAACGTCATTGTCGCTCTGACAATGCGGTTTGGCAGCAATCCACGATTGCACCTGTTCCGCGTTGTCATCCAGCAGCCCTTCTGGCGAGGCCGGTGCCAACAACGAAAACAGCAGCAGGCAAATGACGAACAACGATGCGTTGCAACCACAAAAAACGCTTTTCCAACACCACTTCGTCATGCCTTCCACTCCCAACCTGAGAAAAGGCCAACAACGCAAAGGCGCCGATGACCTGCGGAAACACACCAGCCTTGTCTGTGTCGGCGGGGCGACAACTCCCACCACGATCATTCCGGCTTCACTCATCCATATGCCGCGCAAAGCGCGCAGCAGTGCTCCCGCAACGAGACCACGCTGGTCGTACGCTGCGATCTGCGTTACCGGATGAGACCTGCAAGCCGCAAAAAGAACGCGACTTGTCGACGCCGCCGCAGTAAACCCAGCGCCAGCCAGGCTTGTCAAAAACTGTGGAATGGGTACAGCCTTGCTGCTGACCACGCGCGTGCAGAGCCAATACATGGGCGCACCCGCAAGCCCACGGCGTTGGTTCGGTCCCAACACGCACCTCAACACCGCCACACGCGCCGGATGCTCAGGTGCGCGTAAGAGGGCTACCCGCAAGGCCTGCCGCGGAGCTTGCCACTACGCGAACAACACGCCGGCCAGCCGCGCTTCAGCGCGCAGCGGCCCATTCGGCATACAGGCCGTGCTCGCCCTCCGGGCACAACGGCGCCAAGCCCGAACCGGGCGCTGCGGGGCCCTGCGCCAGACGCGCGTAGACCGCGCCGGTGGACAGGCCGTAGGGCTCAGCGTCGGCATTGGAGTAGGCAAACCACGCCTGCTCGATGCCGCACAGGTACATGGCTGCCAGGCACATCGGGCAGGGGTGGCCGCTGGCGTAGATCACGCAGCCCTCCAGGCGTGGACTGGCCAGCGCCGCACTGGCCAGGCGGATGGCGCGCATCTCGGCATGGTCGGTCGGGTCATGGCTGGCATGGATGCTGTTGGCGGCCTCGGCAAGCACCTGCCCGTCCTTCACCAGCACCGCACCGAACGGCCGGCCGCCGGCGGTGATGTTGGCCCGCGCCAGTTCCAGCGCCCGCCGCATATGGGTTTGAGGTGTCGACATCAGTGGCTCCAGAAAAGGAAAACCCCGCCTGCGCGGGGTTTTCGGATGTCACTACAGGCAGCGATCAGTCGCCCTGCTGCTTCTGCAGGTGCTCCCAACGCTCCTGCGCATCGATGGTACGCTCGGCGGTGAGGCGTGCCTCCAGACGATCCAGGCCGATTTCCTCGCCGGTATCCACGCAGTAGCCGTAATCACCGGCTTCCAGCCGCTTGAGCGTGCTGTCGATCTTGCCGATCAGCTTGCGGTAGCGGTCACGGGTACGCAGTTCCAGCGAGTTCTCGGTCTCGCGGGTGGCGCGCTCGGCCTCATCGCCGATGTCACGCACTTCGTCGCGCAGGTTTTCGATGGTCTGCTTGGACTCCTCGACCAGATCGGCGCGCCAGTTGAGCAGGCGCTGGCGGAAGTACTCCTGCTGCAGCGTGCTCATGTACTCCTCGTCCGCGGTCGGCTTGTAGCCTGCCGGCAGGATCGGACGGCCGGAGGCCTCATCGGTCTTGTATTCAACGACCTTGTATTTGCTGCGCGGCGCCGGTGCGGTGGAACGGGCAGTGACGGCAACGGCTACCTTGCCGACCGGACGGACGGCTGCAGGCGCTGCGGACTTGACGGGGGTTTTGACGTGGGATTTCGAAACAGGCACGGGATTCTTGGGTTGCGGGGCCTTGGCCGCTGACGACGGTGCCACAACCGCCGGCTTGGGAGCCGGTGCTGCAGCTGTCTTGGCGACTTCAGCCGGGACAGGCTTGGCCGTCACCGGCTTGGTGGCCGGCTTCGGTACGGACTTGGCCACAGGCTTGGTGGCGGGAGTCTTGGCGGGCGGAGCAGCAGTCTTCACCGCCGCCTTCTTGGCTACCGGTTTTGCCGGCGTCGCCGCAGCCTTGGCTGCAGGTGCCGCCTTCTTCACCGCCGGAGCGGCGACCGGTTTGCCGGTTTTACTGGCTGTCGCCTTGGTGACAGCCGGGGCTGCCTTCTTGGCGACGACCTTCTTGGCCGGGGCCGGCTTGGCCACTGCCTTCTTGGCAGGTGCCACCGGCTTGGCCGCAGCCTTCTTGGCGACTGCAGTCTTGGCGGGAGCCTTCTTTGCCGGCGTAACCGCCTTGGCGACCGGCTTGCTTGCGACCGGCTTGGACGCCGCCTTCTTGACTACAGGTTTGGCGGTTTTCTTGGCGACCTTGACGGCCTTTTTTGCAGGTTTTTTAGCAGCCACGAAACGCTCTTCCTTGTTTCCCCCGGGGCCCGGGAAAGCGGGCCTTTATAGCCTACCCGACCAGCAGCAGCAACCGCGCCGGGGTTCCGTATATGAACGGAAGCCCCAGCCATGCAGCAAAGGTCCAGTGGCGTCACCGGACCGTTTCGCGCAGTTCGGAACGTAACCAGGGCGCAACCACCCCGGCGGGGCCCGGCAATTACCTGCCAAAGCCTTAGCCCATCCTGCGACAAATCCTCGACACTTGCCAAGTGGCTTATCATCTAGGGGTGATCGGCCGACTCCTCATTGCCGTACTGCGCTCCTACAAGCGCTTCATCAGCCCCCTGCTTGGGCCGCGCTGCCGTTTCTACCCCAGCTGTTCGGAATACTCCATGGACGCGATCCGCCTACACGGGCCGCTACGGGGGTGCTGGCTTACCCTGCGCCGGCTGGGGCGCTGCCATCCGTTCCACCCGGGCGGACTGGATCCGGTCCCGGAGCGCGCCGATTCCCCCTCTTGCCGCTGCACAGGAAAACACTGACATGTCCTCCACCCTTATCCGCAATGCCCGCATGGTCAACGAAGGTCGCACCTTCGACGGCGACCTGCGCATCGAGAACGACCGTATCGCGCAGATCGGCAGCGGCCTGACCCCGCGCGACGGCGAGCAGGTAGTGGATGCGGGCGGGCGCTGGCTGCTGCCCGGGATGATCGATGACCAGGTGCACTTCCGCGAACCGGGCCTGACCCACAAGGGTGACATCGCCAGCGAATCGGCGGCCGCCGTGGCCGGCGGCCTGACCAGCTTCATGGACATGCCCAACACCAACCCGCCAACCCTGGACTCCACCATCCTGGAAGCCAAGTATGCGCTGGCCAAGGGCCGCGCCTGGGCCAATTACGGTTTCTACCACGGTGCCAGCAACGACAACCTGGAAGCGATCCGCGTACTGGACCCGAAGAAGGCACCGGGGGTGAAGGTATTCATGGGCGCCTCCACCGGCAACATGCTGGTCGACAACCCGGAAACCCTGGACGCGATCTTCCGCGAGTGCCCTACCCCGATCATCACGCACTGCGAAGACACGCCGATGATCGACGCCAACATGAAGTCCTTCCAGGAAAAATACGGCGACGCGCTGACCCCGGACATGCACCCGGACATCCGCTCGCGCGAGGCCTGCATCAAGTCGACCCGGCTGGCGATGTCGCTGGCGCGCAAGCACGGCACCCGCCTGCACGTGCTGCACATCTCCACCGCCGACGAGCTGGCGCTGTTCGAGAAGGGCCCGCTGATCCGCGCCGACGGCAGCCGCAAGCAGATCACCGCCGAAACCTGCGTGCACTTCCTGCACTTCGCGCGCCCGGACTATGCGACCAAGGGCAACCTGATCAAGTGCAACCCGGCGATCAAGGACGTGGCCGACCGCGAGGCGATCATCGCCGCGCTGGCCGACGATGTGCTCGACGTGCTGGCCACCGACCACGCCCCGCACACCTGGGAAGAGAAGCAGAAGCCCTACGCCCAGGCCCCGTCCGGCCTGCCGCTGGTGCAGTACGCGCTGGTCGCCGCGCTGGAGCGCGTGCACGAAGGCAAGCTGACCCGTGAACAGGTGGTGCAGAAGTTCGCCCACGCCCCGGCGCAGTTGTTCGACGTGGAGGAGCGCGGCTTCCTGCGCGAGGGCTACTTCGCCGACCTGGTGCTGGTGGAAGACGTGCCGTTCACGGTCAAGCGCGAGGACGTGCTGTCCAAGTGCGGCTGGTCGCCGTTCGAGGGCACCACCTTCCGTTCACGCATTGCCTCCACCTGGGTCAACGGCCAGCAGGTATGGGACGGCAGCAAGCTGGTGGGCAGCCCCGCCGGCCAGCGCATGACCTACGACCGTTGATGCGTTCGGTCCTGATGATGGGTGCGCTGCTGCTTGCAGCGCCCCTGCTCACCGCCCTGCCCGCGCAGGCCCAGGATGGCATCGGCAACCTGCTCGACAACCGGGTTGTGTTCCCTGCCAGTGCCTCGCAGGGCGCGATGGTGATCGGCAAGGTGCCGGCCGGTAGCACGGTCCGCTATGCGGGCCGGCAGCTGCGGGTCAGCAGCTACGGCAGCGTGGTGTTCGGCATCGGCCGTGACGAGAAGGGCCCGCTGCAGGTGCAGGTGCAGCGCCCGGACGGCGGCAGCGAGACCGTATCCATTACGGTGACCGCGCGTGACTGGCCGATAGAACGGGTCAACGGCGTGCCGCCGAAAACCGTCAATCCTCCGCCGGCCATCGCCGAACGCATTGCCCGCGAGCAGGCGCTGGTCACCGAATCGCGTAAGCGCGACGACAACCGTACCGACTTCACCCAGACCTTCATCTGGCCGGTGCAAGGCCGCATCAGCGGCCGCTTCGGCAATGCGCGGGTTTACAACGGGCAGCCGGGCAGCGGCCATTCCGGCATGGACATCGCCGTGCCCACCGGCACGCCGGTGAAGGCACCTGCAGCCGGCGTGGTGACCTTTGCCAACCCCGACCTGTACCTGACCGGTGGCACCCTGGTACTGGATCATGGCTATGGCATCAGCTCCAACTTCCTGCACCTGTCGCGGATCGATGTGAAGGTCGGTGACAGGATCGAGCAGGGGCAGACCATCGCCGCGGTTGGTGCAACCGGCCGCGCAACCGGCCCGCACCTGCACTGGGGCATGAACTGGTTCGACACCCGCATCGACCCGCTGCTGGTGCTGGAGCGCGGCAAATAAACCCGAGGCATGTAGTGCCGAGCCATGCTCGGCAAAAGCTTCACCTGTAGTGCCGAGCCATGCTCGGCAGATGCCTTACCGGTAGAGCCTCAGCCGAGCACGGCTCGGCTCTACCAGTGGGAACAGCGCAAGCCACGACGCTGATGGATCAACAGCGCAAAGCCCCCTCCCCAGCCCTCCCCTTCGCCTATGGCGCAAGGGAGGGGCGTAGTGCCGAGCCATGCTCGGCAGATGCCTTCCCGGTAGAGCCCCAGCCGAGCATGGCTCGGCTCTACCAGCCTGCGTACCGGCCTGTTGGCCTGTGGGAGCGGCATAAGCCGCGAAGCTTGCACAGCAACAGCACAAAGCCCCCCTCATCCGCCCCCCGCCTTCGCGGGGGCAGGCTCTTCGGGCATCCCCGCCTTCGCGGGGACAGGCTCTTCTCCCGCAAGCGGGAGAAGGGAGCGGCTCCGTTGACCAGCGCGAGGCTCAGCCGCGCGCTGCCCACCAACTACGCCACAACAAACCGGCCGGGCTGGGCTGGTATTCGCCACCACGGATGCGCGCCTGCTGGCGGCCCCGTGCCAGCACCGCATAGATACGCCGCGGGCGCGGGCCGGCAACGCGCGATGGCCAGGACGCCTGCAAGGCCTTGTCCCATTCCATTTCATTGGCGAACGCCTGTGGCACCGCCGCTGCCTGCTCCTGCACGCGCAGGGCCAGCGTCTGCGTGGCAAATGCATCGGCCGCCGCCAGCGAGGCCTTGCTGTTGAACATGGCCGCTTCCACCGCCGCCACGGCTGCGGCGTAACGCGCCAGCATGCTGCGCGCCTGCGCGGCGTCGGCCGGGCGTTCGCGTGCCGGGATCAGGTCCGGCAAGGCATCCGCCAGCTGCGACCACGGCGCCCGCACCGGCTCCAGCAGGCGACCCAGCGGGTGTCGCGAGCGCTGGCTGTCCCAGCTGCGCAATTCCTCGCCCCACCAGGCCAGCTTGGCATCCTGCGGCGTGGTGTCGCCGCTGGCATTGAGCATGTCATCGAATTCCTGCAACAGCGCAAACCACGCCACACTGCGGGCACGATCGGCCTCATCGACAAAACGCTCCACGAAGGCCCATTCCGGCCAACGCTCCCGCCACTTGTCCAGGAAGCTGTCCAGCGCACTGCTCACATCAAACCTCGTTGTTGAATCAGGCCGAAGCCGGTTGGGTAGCTGGCCATGCGGCGGGCTGCCAGAGTTGTTGCGGTTGCTCGTAAAGACAGTCGGCCTGCCAGCGCTGCGGGTCGTCCGTCTGCAGGCGGTAGCCCCACAGCGCAGCCACCGACGGCATGCCGGCCGCGCGCGCGGCGATGATGTCGCGCTCGTCGTCGCCCACGTAGACGCAGGCGCTGGCGGCGGTGTCGATCCGCTTTGCGGCTACTTCCAGCGGCAAGGGGTGCGGCTTGCGTTCGGCCAGGGTGTCACCACCGATCAGCACCGCACAGCGCTGCTCCCAGCCCAGCTGCGGCAGGATCAGGCGGGCCAGGTACTCCGGCTTGTTGGTCACGATGCCCCAAGTGGTGCCTGCCTCTTCCAGAGCCCGCAGCATGGTCTCAACGCCATCGAAGAGCGTCGCGTACTGGCCGATCAGCGCCTCGTAGATTTCGAGGAACTCCGGCACCAGCGCGTGCCGTTCGGCCTCGGCCATCTGCGGGAAGGCGACCGTCAGCATCGCCCGCGCGCCCTTGGATACCGCCGGCCGCAGCTGCTCCAGCGTCACCTCGCCCATGCCGCGTGCCTGCAGCATGCGGTTGGCGGTGACGACGAAATCCGGCGCGCTGTCCAGCAAGGTGCCGTCCAGGTCGAACAGCACCGCGGCCGGGAACGAGGTGCGGGTCATGCCTGTTCCGGCTTGACCGCGTAGGCCAGGTAATTGATGTCGGTGCGGCTGCTCAGGCGGGCGCGGTTGCGCCACGGCTCGTAGGCCATGCCGCTGACATCCTGCAGCGACAGGTCGGCGGCACGCAGCCACGCGCCCAGCTCGGCCGGCTTGATGAATTCCTGGTAGTGGTGCGTGCCCTTGGGCAGCAGCCGGGCGATGTACTCGGCGCCGACAATGGCGACCGCAAATGCCGCCGGGGTGCGGTTGATGGTGGACAGGAACAGCTTGCCGCCCGGACGCAGCAGACGATGGCAGGCAGCGATGATGGCGCCCGGATCAGGCACGTGCTCCAGCATTTCCATGCAGGTCACAACGTCGAAAGCCCCCGGCTGCTCCGCCGCCAGGTCTTCGGCCGCCTGTACCCGGTAATCCACGCTGACGCCGGACTCCAGGCTGTGCAGGCGGGCAACCTTGACCAGCTCCGGGGCCAGGTCGATGGCCGTCACCTGCGCCCCTTCCTTGGCCAGTGCCTCGCTGAGCAGGCCGCCGCCACAGCCGATATCCAGCACCTTGGCACCGCGCAGGCTGGCGCGGTCGGCCACGTATTTCAGGCGCACCGGGTTCAGCGCATGCAGCGGCTTCTGCGGGCCATCGGCGTCCCACCAGCGGGTGGCCAAGGCGGCGAACTTGTCCAGTTCGGCCTGATCGAAATTGGTGGAGGTGGAAGCTGCGCTCATATCGGGTTCCTCATGCGGCCACCATGGGCGGCCGGGTGCGCGCTCAGGCGCGGGTGGTACGGATGCGGTCGCGCCACTGGCGCGCATTGGCGGTGATCGCGGCGATGTCCATGTCGACCAGCTGACGCTGGACCAGCTTGGGCTTACCAGCAATCCACACGTCGCTGACCTGATGGCGGCCGGCGGCATACACCAGCTGCGACAACACATGATGCAGCGGCTGGGTTTCCAGCGCCGACAGATCCACGCAGGCCAGATCGGCCTGCTTGCCGACCTCGATCGAACCGATGCGGTCGCCGAAGCCCAGCGCACGGGCGCCGCCCAATGTGGATGCGCGCAGCGTGGTGGCCGCGTCCAGTGCGGTGGCGTCATTCGCCACGGCCTTGGCGAGGATGGCCGCCGTGCGGTTCTCGCTGAACATGTCCAGGTCGTTGTTGCTGGCGCAGCCGTCGGTGCCGATGGCCAGGTTGACCCCGGCGCGCACCAGCGCGCAGGCCGGGCAGAAACCCGAAGCCAGCTTCAGGTTCGACTCCGGGCAATGCACCACACTGACGCCGCGCTCGGCGCACAGATGGATCTCGGCCTCGGTCAGCTGGGTCATGTGTACGGCGATCAGGCGGTCATTGACCAGACCCAGTCGGTCCAGGCGCGCCAGCGGCCGCTGCCCGTGCAGGGCGATGGAATCGCTGATTTCCTGTGCGGTCTCGTGCGTATGCAGGTGCACCGGGATATCCAGCTGGTCGGACAGCATCCGCACCCGCTCGAAATTGGCGTCATTCACCGTATACGGCGCATGCGGCGCGAACGCGGTGCCGATCAGCGGGTCGCCACGCCAGGCATCGTGCAGCTCGGTGGCACGGGCAAAGTATTCGTCGTCAGTCCTGGCCCAGGCACTGGGAAAGTCGATCACCACCGAACCCACCAGCGCGCGGAAGCCGTGCTGCTTGTAGACGGCAGCCTGCACGTCGGCGAAGAAATAGTTCTCGTTGGCGCAGGTGGTGCCCCCGCGCAGCATCTCGGCGATGGCGAGGGTGGTGCCGTCGGCAACGAAATCCGGGCCGATCACTGCCGCTTCCACCGGCCAGATGTGCTCGCGCAGCCAGGTCATCAGTGGCAGGTCATCGGCAATGCCGCGCAGCAGCGTCATCGGGTTATGGGTGTGGGCATTGACCAGGCCGGGGATCAGCGCCGCTTCCGGGCGCGATACCACCTGCTTGGCCGCAAAGCGCGCACGCGCCTCGGCCCGTGGCAACACCGCCACGATCACACCTTCGGTGATCGCCACCGCGTGGTCTTCAAGCACCACCGCATGCGGTTCCACCGGCACCACGTAGCCGGCTTCGATCAACAGGTCGCAGGGCTGGGGTTGCAGTTCAGTCACGCCGGTTCACCTCTAGATCCATTGCTGTAGCCACCCAGCCAAGGCCGGATGCGAAAAAGGCTTCGGACTTCCCGAAGGTCGTCCGAAGCCCGGTATTACCTGCGCTGCACTGCCAGAGCCGCAGCGATCCCCGCCTGCGCGGGGATGACGCC